>NZ_CANLSL010000019.1 GCF_947493735.1 uncultured Acinetobacter sp.
TTAGCGCTGATGGTAGTGTGGGGTTACCCATGTGAGAGTAAGTCATCGCCAGCTTTTAATTTCAAAACCCCCCACCTTATTAGGTGGGGGGTTTTACTGTGGGGAGAAAAATAATTAAGCCTAAAAATCGAGTGGACTAATTGTGCCGAGTTGATTAATCTTTAACACATGTGTGTAAATCATGGTGGTTTGTACACTGCTATGACCCAGTAGGGATTGTATGGTGCGGATGTCTTGCCCATTTTGTAGTAAATGTGTGGCGAAGCTGTGGCGCAAGGTATGCAATGTTGCGGGTTTATTGATGCCAGATAAGGACACTGCTTTTTTAAAACTGCGTTGTAATGCTTGTTCGTGTTGATGATGCCGGCGGATGATTTTTGAGCGCGGATCAGTCGATTCTTTTGCTGCGGGAAATAACCAAAACCATGATAGTTGCGTTGCATAAGTTGGATATTTTTTCTCTAAAGCATCGGGAAGATACACACCGTTACGGTTTAAGTGCCGATCTGTTTGATATATAGCTGTTGCAGTTTGGATCTGTTGTTGCAAGGGTACGAGCAATTTTTGCGGTAAAACGGTGATTCGATCTTTATCGCCTTTTGCCGCACGCACGGTAATTTGATTCAAACCAAAATCTATATCTTTGATGCGAAGTTGATACATTTCTAATAGCCGCATACCTGTGCCATATAGTAGCTGACATTTAAATAGATCTTCTGTATTGAGATAACTAAAAATTAATGTTATTTCTTCTTTTGAGAGTACGACTGGAAGCCTAGCGGTGACCCGAGGTCTTTCTATATTATCAATATATGGCAGGGTAATATTTAATACATCGTGGTAAAGAAAAAGTAATGCACTGAGTGCTTGTTTGTGGGTTGATTTGCTTATGCCGTTATTATTCACTAAAAATGCCAGATAACTTTTTATATGTGTTTCATTTAAGGTGCACGGGTGTTGTTTGTTATGATAAAGGATATAGCGTTTAATCCATTGAATATAGGCTCGTTCTGTTGATAGGCTTAAATGTCTGTATCGTGCTGTATAGGCGACTTGTTCTAATAGTATTGGTGGTGGTGTATGGATCTTATTTTGAATTATCATAACTTGACAAGTGTGTTTTTACTCTGTAAGGTATTTGAAATATAACGAGAATAAAATAGGATGTCAAAATAGTTATGTTGCAAATTTATTTTGGTTATGCGGCAAATTCGCCGTATAACTGTAGTTAGGTTGCTATGAAACATCTATTTCTCTGTTTCTTGATGACGTTTCTGATCTCCTGCACAGGCCACACGTCCCTGCCTGAGACCATTGCTCCAGAAGAAAGTAGTCCCGCCTACTCCACCAACACTTTAGTCTTGGCTGAACCTCTTCCTGGCAAGCGCGTAAGAATCTCGATCTCTGCAAGAGATTCGTCGCTTTACATCGTCAACTGCAATGAGCACATAATTGTCTCGCTATTAACTAAGAACTCGGACGTCCCAGCGTGGGGAGGCGCAACCGACGCATGTCTCTCTCAAAGCATCATCATTCCCCACAAATCGACGCTTAGTTTTGTCGTCACTGCTCCTGATCTAGGCACTGACACCATTTACATGGCTAGAGTTGGCGGCATACACCGTGGGCTTGACGTACGATCGCCTCAGTATGAGCCGGAGCTGACATTGAGCAACGAATTTCAGCTACGACCGTAACAGGCAACCTAACAATTCGTTCAAGCCGAACCCGCTTCGCGGTCCGGCTCATGCGGTAACGTGTACCACAACGCCGTACCGCTCCGTAGGTCGGCTTAACTCAGGCGTTAGGCAACAAAAACGTGCTACTCATAATTTACGAACAAATGGAAGAAAACTATGTCACTTATTGACGAAGTTAATGAGAAGAGAAAAGAGATAAGAACTGATGGGTATGCTATGTCTATCAGTGAGTGGGGATCGCTTTACGAAAGCAAGGAAATTGATATTCACCCAGAGTTTCAACGTTTCTATCGCTGGAGTGATTCACAGAAAACAAACCTTATTGAATCGATATTGTTGGGGATTCCTATTCCTCCTGTATTTGTCAGCCAGCGAAAAGATGGAATATGGGATGTGGTGGATGGATTGCAAAGGCTATCTACTATTTATCAATTCATGGGGATATTAAAAGATGAAAACTCAAATAATGTTGACCCATTAATCCTTTCAGGCACTAAGTATTTACCGAGTCTTGAAGGAAAAAAATGGAATAATCCAGATGATGTAGAAAATTCTTTTAGTCAAGAACTAAGATTAATCATTAAACGCTCCAAAATAAACGTAAGCATAGTCCTCAAAGAGAGTGACGAAACAGCTAAATATGATCTCTTTCAACGCTTAAATACTGGTGGTTCTGATTTAAGCCCGCAAGAGGTTCGGAATTGTATTTTGGTAATGTTAAACAAAGAATTCTATAACTGGCTTCAAGCCCTTGCATCCTACCCAGCATTTCAGGAGTGTATAGCTTTAAGTGAGCGGCCGTTGAAAGAATCTTATGACCTGGAGCTTGCACTCAGATTTTTAATATTTTCTGATATTGACGTAGCAGAGCTAGATCAATTAGGGGATGTCGGGATATTTATTACCGAGAGAATGAGAAGTATTGCCGGCGATAAGGGCTTTGATAAAGCCTCATGGGAGACTTTATTTAAGCAAACATTCGATCTATTAAAAGATGAGCTTTCTGATGAGTCATTTAAAAGATATAGCAATGATAAGCAAAAATTTTCTGGTGGTTTTTTATTGTCACAGTACGAAGTTGTTGCATACGGAGTTGGATACAATTTAAAGACTGGTAATTCCGTTGAAAATGTCAAACAAAAGGCCGCAGGCATATGGAGCGATGATCGATATACTGACTGGTCTGGATCTGGGATAACTGCAACACGTAGACTTCCAAGGATATTGCCATTTGGCCGCGAGGTTTTTGATGGCAACAATTAGAACCAAGGAGGAATTGGTCGATAAGATCGGGCAAGATCACGTTTGGAGGTTGAGGGAAATATCCGAGCTAAAAAGCCTTATAGAAGAACCTACTATCTCTGACCTCAGAAAACGAGTGTTATGCCGTTCAGGGATTGCACTTTTGTATGCTCACTGGGAGGGGTTCGTAAAAAAAACAGGTACATATTTCTTAGAATATGTTGCATCGCAAAGGCATAATATATCAGAGCTAAGAAGTAATTTTGTTACTTTGCTCGTAAGAGGGAAGATAGATAAAGCTAGCGAGTCAAATAAATATTCAGCCTTCGATGAAGTGACGAGATACATAATTGATAACCAGAGCACTCGGGCAAAAATACCAACAAAGAATGTTGTAGAAACACAATCAAATCTATCTACAAGCGTATTAAAAGAAATAATGTGGTGTTTAGGACTAAGCTATGAGTTTTATGAACCAAAGGAAAAATTGATTGATCTGAAGCTTGTTGGTAGACGGAATCACGTTGCTCATGGTGAAGCAATTGAAATTGAAAGTGCTGATTTCGTTGAAATGGTAGATGAAGTATTAGGGCTTATGAATACGTTCAAAAACCTGTTAGAAAATTCTTGTATAACTGAATCCTATAAGGCTGCGTAGTGCCTAACAAGGCGCTGCTACGGAAAATTTACTCGCTGTCGCTCCCAAATTTCCGCAGAGCGCGGCGTTAGCTGCTTCAACACAGAGGGGAGATTGATTATGTACTGTTCTAAGTGCGGCTCAAATTTGGAAGTCAGTGACAAGTTCTGCTCGAAATGCGGGGTGGCAGTTACTGCTATCAATCAACAGCCTGTGCAGGAAGCAGCCACCGTAAAACCGACTGGCAACGGAATGGCAAAATAATTATCAAGCGGCGTTTTTATCGCTCTTATTCTCGTCTCCACCTTTGCTGCTGCCTTAATTTTCAGCGAAAAAGGAATAGGCACGATCGTTCTTTCAGCCTTGATCGCTGAAACGCTTGCTGCAACCGCCGTCGGCTTCTCTGTCGCCAAATTGATCACCATTATGTGAAGCTGATCCTAACCATTGGCTCTGTTCACTATCAACGAATGTATTTGAATATATTTATCCTTGGGGATATTGGGCTTTATTATTAGCATTTGTGATGTTATCACCTTTAATTACAAAACGATTTTATTTGTAGCGTAAACGATAATACGCCAAAGCTAAAAATACCATCGCCATGATCGCTAAGAACCATACATGCTCAGCCACCTGTGACAAAGTTGCGCCCATTTGATTGAGTTTGACGAAGAGCATAACGCCATGTGTTGAGGGCAGTGCGGTGGCGATAGATGAAATCCACATCGGCATAGAAGAGTGTGGCCAAGCGATGCCAGACAAAATAAATAAAGGCACCGAGCTCACCACAATCACATGCCCCGCACGTTCAGCGATATCGAGAAAAGTGGATAAAAACATGCCCATAGCTGCCACACACGCCACAAAGATCGGCACGGCGATCAGCATTGCAAAAAAATTCCCGCCACGAGGATAGTCATAGAGCCAAAAGGTAAAGCCAAATAGGTAATAACAGCCCAAGCTCCCAATGGTGAGCGCCACAGCAAAAATCGCCCAAAACTCACTTGGCTGAGGTCGCCAGTTCGACTCTCGGTAGCCTGCGATGAGCATACATAAACCCAAAAAAATGGTCTGATGAATGATGACAGGTGCTACCGCAGGAAAAATATAACTGCCGTAACCCGATAAGGTGTTAAATAAGGGAATTTGATGAATCGGAATACTCGGTTCAAAGGCGCTGATATTGGCATATTTATCGGCATATTCAGCCAGTGTCGATTCCACAGATTCAGCAATTGCCACACCGATTTGTTTGGTTTTGAGGAAATATGCCGCACTCAGATAAATACCAATGCCACCATTTTCACCATGTCGAATGCTTTTGGTCAGATTATTCGGCAACAAAAGAATCCCATCGGCCTTTTGTTCCTGAACCAGTTGTTTTGCCTCTAAAAAATTCGCAGTGACGGCACGAATTTCCACATTCGGGCTTTTATGAATTTGTGTGATGATTTGGTTGCTGAGCTGGCTTTGTTCCTCATCTACGATCACAATCGGTAACGACTCGGCATGTTGTCCTTCATAGGCTGTTGGATAGAAAAAGCTGTAAAAAATTACTGATAAAATCATGGTGGTTAGCACCGATTGATTTTTGGCAATATTTTTAAAAGTTTGCAGATAATAACAAAAAAAAGATTTCATGTGCTGACCTCTTTTTTTGTTTTTTTGATCAGTAACAGGGCAAAAATCAAGAACACTGAAAAATGGAGCAATAACAAGCCAAAAGGCTGTAGTGAGGTGGTAATTGGACTACCGACGACCCATTGCTCAGTCTGCAATCTAGCATAGGGGGTATAGGGGATGATGTACGACCAAAATTGAGTAAAGGTCGGTGCATTATTCAGCGGTAACGTCACCCCAGCGAAGCTCAAGGACGATCCGCCATATACTGCAATCAAGCCAAAGGTTTTGAGTAAATCTTTACTTCCTAAAACCAAGCAGACAGCAAGCACGGCATATGCAGCGTAAAATAAAAATTGTCCAAGCAATAAAAACCACAATGATCCTGCAATCGACCAGCCACGAATTTCTGTCAGCCAAAACATCCACGCCCACGTCCATAATGAGAAGATCAGGATATATGGCATGGTCTTGGCGAATAAAATGGCGAAAATATTGTGTCCGCCGAGCCAAGTTTTTACCGTTTGATATTTGAATTCTTGCCCGACACTAAACGCCACACAACAGCACAACAATAGGTGCATAATCGCAGGAATTAAAAACGGCTCAAGATATAATTCATAACTTAGCGTAGGATTGAATAAGGGCGAAATTTTAACATTTGGTGTGGGTGCTTCGACATAGGGCAAACTATTTTCTAAGTATGCATTGCTCATGTAGTTGGCGATGCCTTGCACGGTCGCAAGCGATACCGCTGTAGACAGCGTATTACCAATACTGAAAAAAGACAGATTATACGCAATGCTAATCTGTGGGTCTTGCGCCTGCACCAGATTGCGCTCCGCACCATCGGGAATATGCACATAGCCCCAAATTTCAGTGCGATTAATCAAATCTTCGGCTTGGTCAATCCGTTCAATGCCATGCTCGATATGAATGGTGTGATTGAGCGCCAAATGCTTTTCAATGGTTCGGCTCAGTTCAGAATGATCTTGATCAATGAAGGCTATGGGTAAATGTTGAGGCTTGCCGTCTAAAAACATGGCGCTAAATACAATGATCAAAAAAGTAGGCACCAACGTCACCAAACACAGATCCCACGGATGAGTGATCAAATAATTCAGTTCACGCTTGAGTGCAGTCCACATTGATGTTTTACCTATCGCCATGCGCTATCGAATTTGAATCAAAATTCAACGCTTTATTGTCCTTTAACTTCAAAGATTACGCTCATGCCGACTTTGAGATCAGGGATTTTTTGCTCAGGTTCAAGATGCAATTTAAAGCTACGAATATCATAGCCACCTGTCTGACGTGTGGTCTTAATGGTGGCAAAGTCACCTTCAGCATCAATGGTTTTGATTAAAAAAGTCGCTTTTTGATTTAGCGCAGGAATATAGCCTTCAAGGCTTTTCTTTTTGTAGACATTGGCGTATTGATCTTCACGCACATTCAAACTTACCCAATAATCATCGGTCAGTAGGCTAATAATCGGCACGCCCATCACCACCAACTCACTGGTTTCACCATAGATTTCTGACACGGTGGCATCTTGTGGTGCATGCAGTAAGGTTTCCGCTTCCATAGCATTGGCTTCACTCACTGCTGCACGAGCGATTTCTACTTGTGCGTCGGCCGAGGATTTTTGTTGTGTGGTGCTACCACGTTCGGCACGGGCATATTGTTGATACGATGCTTCCGCCAGTTCTTTGGCAGAAATTTTTGCGGCGTGCATTTGGTCACGACGCTGACGAGAGATCACACCTTGTTGATATAAGGTCTGTCCACGTTGATAGGTAGTTTCTGCCAGTGTCGCTTGCGCTTTGACACTTTGCCAGTTGGCGTAGAGCGTGTCGATATTTTCTTGTTGCGAGCCGCGTTCTGCGGTGGACTGTAATGCGAGCGCAGATTGAAGTGAGGCGAGGGCTTGTTGCTTTTTCGCTTCGACTTCAGGACTACTGAGTTTGATCAGCGCCTGACCTTGTTTCACCTGTTCACCTTCATGCACAAAGAGTTGTTCAATGCGACTCGGGACTTTGCTACTGACATGAATGGTATCGGCTTCAACACGTCCTTGAATGCTAATGGTTTTCGGCTGATAGCTTTTCCATAGTCCAAAAATAATCAGACCCAGTAAGATCAATACCACCAATATAGTGATAATTTTTTTCAGCTTTGATTTTTTCTGCGCATTCGAATTGCTGTTATTTAAATTACGGTCAGACTGTTTT
Source organism: uncultured Acinetobacter sp. (assembly GCF_947493735.1). Classification (GTDB taxonomy): domain Bacteria; phylum Pseudomonadota; class Gammaproteobacteria; order Pseudomonadales; family Moraxellaceae; genus Acinetobacter. The sequence goes on from NZ_CANLSL010000019.1 coordinate 7,434, forward strand.
TGCGATGCGTTATTTGTTACGTCACTATTTCTCTGATTATCCGAAGCATTGCTTTTTTGCGTATTGTTTTCTGGTACATCATCATTTGGTTGATCGTTCATGGTGTACCTCCTGCAACTGTGGTAATAATTTTATCGCTATCAGGTGCATGGATAAAATTTTGAAATTGATCGAGTGAGCCGTGACCTTGTAACAGTGTCGCCAAAGACATGACATATTTATAAGCATTGGTCGCTATCTCGGCATGCAGCGCATTGATATTATTTTCGGCATCGATCACATCGGTCGCTGTACCCATATCCTCACGAAAGGACAGGGTTTGAATGCGTAGATTTTCTTCGGCAGCCCGCATATTGTCTTTTAATAATTGATGGCTACGCTGTGCGCCAAGCATGGATTGATAGCTACTATAAATCACATTGGCAAGTTCGATTTTACTCTGTTCGGTAAGTAGCTGTGCTGCTTGGCTTTGCAGCTGTGCTGCTTGTACTTGTTTGCGTTTATCAACGCCAGAAAACAGGTTGTAGCTCGCCATCACGCCAACGATCCAATTCTCCTCGTCATCTAAAGCATATTCACCAAAGCCAAATACTTTAGGCTTTTGTGCGGCTTGTTTCACTTTGACATTTTGCTGTGCCAGTACCGTATTGTTTTGCAATTTCTGAATCAAAGGTGAATTTTCTGCATAGCTGTCCATTAATGCAGTCAGATCCAAAGACTGTTTTTCATTGACAAATAGGGGCGTACTCGGCTCAATAACATCGAGGCTATGTAACAGATTTTGCAGTTGATATTGACTGGCTTGTAGTTGACGCTGAGCGCTTTGATACAGACGATCGGCATTGTTGCGAGCCACTTCGAATTGCATGCGTTGACCACGGCTGATAAAGCCTTGTTGTTCGAGTTTTAAGGCATTGTCTAAATGACGTTGCATCGCATTGAGATTATTTTGACTTGATGCAAGGAGCTGTTGCTGGAGCTGTACATCAAAATAGCGAGTGATCAGTTGGAACCGCTGTGCATTTTCATCTTGTGCCTGATCATAACGACTACCTTGCGCTCGAATTTTCGCAACCTCTTTGGCGCTAGTGGTTAAACCGCCTGTGTAGATGGGCATGCTAAAGGAAACCGTTGGGCGAAAGACTTCATCTTCTAAATCAAGATGGGCATAGTTTGGAAACTGATTGACACCATCTTGGATAATATTATTAATCCCTGATTGCACACCATCTAATGCACCACTTGGCACACCTGCATTTTCAAGTTCAGAAATTCGATCACTGACACGCTGCGAAAGCTGATCTTCAATGCCTTGTTTAAATTGATCGAGTGGCACATCAGTTTCAGCGTGAAACGCATAAGCTCGTGCATTTAAATCGACACGTGGTAAACCTAAATACTTGACTGCTTGTGCTTCAAGTTCGCTAGCCTGTTGTAGTGCACGTTGCGACTGCAAGCTATATGAGGCGTCAAAAACACGTTGTTCGGCTTGCTCAAAGCTATAAGGCGCCGCATAGACGATGCTATTGCAGAATATGGCAATGCTCAAGACCAAGCGTTTTGGTCGTGTAGAAAATGACGGTTTTGAAAATAATAAATTTGGATAAGGTGATTTCATCAGTTTTTGTTGCATTGCAACTACGCAATGGAAGTCAATATGCTCACAGTATATGACAAGCTGGAATCAGAAAAAAAGGTTTAATAAAACTTATAAGTCGGTGATCATTTGTACACAAAATAAATCGGCAACGCCTAAGTGCAAAAAAAGCCGATGACTTGCATTGGCTTGATGACATCTAAATTGTGAATAAAAAGAGTTAGTCTGCTTGAATCCAACTGTCAGCACGCTCACGCGCAAGGCGCATGTCATTTTGACTCAGGCTGGCAGCCAATTTAACGATTTTCTTTTCAGACATATCTTTGACACGGTAGTCGAGCATGCCATCACGAGTCGATAGCTCGTACCATTGATAGGCACCCACATAGTTTTTAGCACGTTCTTCAAGTACTGCTAAGTTGTAACTTGCACGATTATCACCAAGCTTAGCGGCTTTCATCAAATATTGTTTGGCAGCATCAATGTTTTTCTTCACACCATTACCGCTGGCATACATCTGACCGACATTCAGCTGTGCTGCAGGGATGCCTTGATCGGCAGATTTTTTGAACCAAGCGAACGCTTGATCCATATCTTTGGCAACACCTTGACCACGTTTATAACGCTCCGCCAAGAAGAATTGCGCAGGTGCTTGACCTGATTGTGCAGTGTGAGCCAACTGGTTGATTGGCATGGTCGCATACTGTGCAACGGTAGACTGACTAGATGGTTGTTGGCTGATGAGTTCGGCATGAGTAGACATCGCAACAACACTAAGGACGCCGAATAAGCTACTTAAAGCGAGTTTTTTCATAGGGCACTGACTCTATAAATTGCTGTTTCACCAAATAAATTTGGCATGTATTTCATAATTAAACTGCCTTGCTGATTATCATTGACGGCAAGACGGTTGATAATTCGTATATTGTTTTCTGCACACAAAGCTTCAAAATCTTTAAAGGTGCACAAGTGAATATTTGGCGTATTGTACCACATGTATGGCAACGCTTCAGAAACAGGCATTTTCCCTTTTAAAGCAAGGAAAGAACGTGTTTTCCAATGGGCAAAGTTTGGAAAGGTGATAATCGCCTCTCGCCCAACTCGCACCATATCACGAAGTAATACATCTGGTGTATCTACAGCTTGCAAAGCTTGTGCCATAACCACATAGTCAAAACTTTGGTCTGCAAACTGTTTTAAGCCTAGATTAAGGTCTTGTTGGATAATATTCAAGCCCCGACCGATGGCAATTGCGATTTTTTCTTGATCAATTTCGAGCCCATAAGCTTGGACATTGTGCTTTTGTTGCATATGTGCGAGCAACTCTCCATTGCCACAGCCGAGATCAAGCACACGAGAATTCGGTTTGATCCACTTTTCTGCAAGTTGTTGATCTAAACGCATACTTATTCTCCTTGAGGCGTGTTTTGAGTGAGCGTTTGTGGTGCAGAGATGCTATTCAAACTGCTGGTCAAAAAGTTGTGCATGGTTTTCACATACAGCGGCACAGGAAATAAGAAAGAATCGTGTCCTTGTTCGGCTTCGATATCGACATAGCTCACTGGTTTATGATTTGAGGTCAACGCACGTACAATTTCTTGCGAGCGAGACGGGGCAAAGCGCCAGTCGGTGGTAAATGATACGACTAAGAATCGACATTTGGTCTGCGCTAAGGCTTTTGGTAAATCACCCTCAAACTCACGTGCAGGATCAAAGTAATCTAAAGCTTTGGTCATGATCAGGTATGTATTGGCATCGAAGTTTCGGCTAAATTGCTCACCTTGATAGCGCAAATAGCTTTCCACTTGAAACTCGACGTCAAAGCCGTACATGAATTTTCCAAGTTTTAAATCACGACCAAACTTTTGCTTCATCGCTTCTTCAGACAGGTAGGTGATATGACCAACCATGCGTGCCAAGATCAAGCCACGTTTTGGATAGCTGTCATGTTCGAGGTAACGCCCATGATGAAAATCAGGATCAGACAATATTGACTGACGTGCCACCTCGTTAAAGGCAATATTTTGTGCGGTGAGCTTCGGTGCACTTGCGATGATGACACAATTACGCAAATCATCAGGATAATCGACCGACCATTGTAAGGCTTGCATACCACCCAATGAACCGCCGACCACAGCATGCCATACTGCAATACCAAGACGCTCAGAGAGCATTTTTTGGGTTTTGACCCAATCTCGTACAGTAACGAGTGGAAAATCTGGACCGTAAGGACGATTGTCATTTTCAGGGTTCGGAGAGGTAGGTCCTGTAGAGCCGTTGCACCCACCGATATTATTCAATGCGACGACATAAAAGAGATTGGTATCGATCGCTTTACCTGGACCAATACATTCGTCCCACCAGCCTGCTTTTTTATCATGTTCGTGGTGATAGCCTGCAGCGTGATGATGTCCAGAGAGCGCATGACAAATCAAAATCGCATTAGAGCGATCGGCATTGAGTTGCCCATAAGTTTCGACCATGATTTCGAAACGTGGCAATACTCGACCACACTCAAGCTCAAGTGGCTGTTCAAAACTAAACTTTTCTGGACTGACGATACCGACTGAATCGCTTGCAAAGCTCACGCTAATCCCTTGATTGATTATTCATAACAAAAGGATACCAATAAATTGATATCCTTCCATATATAAATCTGTGTTTTTACGCAGATTCTGTAATTTGTTCAGCTTCAATCGCACCATTTTTGATCATGCGATTAATACATGCCAAGATCGCTTCGATCGATGCAGTGACGATGTTGTCATGAATACCTACACCAAAACCACTGATCGGTTGTCCTTGGATTTGGAGTTCAATCATGGCAAGTGCTTTAGCATTGGCACCATGACCGATGCTTTTCTCTTCATAATTCAACACATCAATCGGTAGGGCAATCGCATCCAAGATCGCAGAAATTGGACCATTGCCTTCACCTGTAAGATGACGCACTTCACCGCCTGCCAATACTTCAAATTGAACCGCTTGACGACCATTATGATCTGACAAGTGATAATTTTTAATTTGATAATATTTTTGAGCAGTATAGATGTAAGTCTGTTTGAACAATTCCCAAATCTGTTCCGCACTGATTTCGGTGCCGTGTTCATCGGTGTGTTGTTGCACAATCTGACTGAATTCAATTTGTAAGCGACGCGGCAACACCACACCATAGCTAGATTCAAGTAAGTATGCGATACCACCTTTACCAGACTGACTGTTGACACGGATCACCGCATCATAGCTGCGTCCCAAATCTTTCGGGTCGATTGGCAAATATGGCATATCCCAAATGTCTTCGTCTTTTTGGAATTCGAAGCCTTTTTTGATCGCATCTTGGTGCGAGCCTGAGAAGGCAGTAAATACCAAATCACCCGCATAAGGATGACGTGGATGCACTGGCAAACCTGTGCATTCTTCAACAGTGGCAATGATTTCATTGACATTGGAGAAGTCTAAGTTTGGCGCAACACCTTGGGTGTACATATTCAAGGCAACGGCTGCGACATCGACATTACCAGTACGTTCGCCATTTCCAAATACACAGCCTTCGACACGATCTGCACCTGCCATCAACGCAAGTTCAGCAGCCGCGATACCACAGCCACGGTCATTGTGTGGGTGAACAGAAATAATCACACCTTCACGACGCTGTAAATTACGGTGCATCCATTCGATTTGATCGGCATAGACATTCGGTGTAGACACTTCAACCGTCGCAGGCAAGTTCAAAATCACTTTATTGTCCTCAGATGCTTCCCAAATCTCAGTCACGGCATCACACACATCTTTCGCTACTTCTAACTCTGTTGCAGTAAAGCATTCAGGGCTATATTGGAAGACCCATTCAGTTTTAGGATATTTTTCCGCAGTTTGTTTGACTTTGGTCGCTGCATTGATTGCCAAAGCTTTGGCACCTGCCTCATCGACATTCAAGACTTTTTTACGGAAAGTCGGTGAGTTTGAATTATAAATGTGGACGATGGCACGCTTCGCACCGATTAACGATTCAAAAGTGCGCTCGATCAAGTGATCACGTGCTTGCACCAAGACCTCGATATAGACATCATCGGGAATGTGATTTTCTTCGATCAATTTGCGGGTAAAGTCAAAATCGACTTGCGATGCAGAAGGGAAGCCGATCTCGATATGTTTGAAGCCAATGCCTACTAACATTTGGAACATTTTGAATTTTTGTTCGATGCTCATCGGTTCGAAAATCGCTTGGTTGCCATCACGCAGATCGGTGCTCATCCAAATCGGGGCTTGTGTAATTTCGTTGTTTGGCCACTGACGATCGGGTAAATCGACACGTTGGTACATGCGACGATATTTTTGGCTAGGATCTTTTAACATGATGAGTGCTCCGCTTTTGACGAATTTAAAATACTGTAAACAGCATTGAGTCGTTTTGTGTGGATAATACAAAGGACAATAGATTGATTAACTATTATTGTACGCTGAAAAAATGGAAATGTATTTCTAATCTATGCAAAAGTATAACTATGTTTGATAAATATTTTTTTAAAAATAAATATTATTGGAAAATATTTTCAAATTTCGCCCCACATGCGCAAAAGGTTGTGGTAGTGGTTCGCTAATGCCAAAGTGTCTTCATTTTCACCTTTGGTGCGCATACGAGTAATCACCTGATCCAGCTCAAATAACGATGTGCGCTTCATATCATCTCGAATCATACTTTGAATCCAAAAAAATGAACAAACACGTTTGCCTTGAGTTACAGGAGTGACTTTATGAATACTACTTGAAGGGTAGAGCACCAAATCACCAGCAGGAAGTTTGACTTCATGTTCGCCATAAAGGTCTTGGATGATCAGTTCACCACCTTCGTAGTCCTCAGGTTCATTGAGGAAAATGGTACAAGACAGATCGGTACGAAGTAGGTTTGGTGATTGGTGAAAGCCACGCACAGCACCATCAACGTGAAAACCATATTCGCCACCACCTTCATAGCGATTAAATAATGGTGGGACGATGCGAAGCGGTAAGGCAGCAGCAAAGAAAAAGGGATTATTGTTGAGTTGTTCGAGAATGATTTTGCCCAGTTGCTGAGCAACTTCACCGTTCTCAGGTAGTTGTAAGTTGCGTTTGACCTTTGCACCCTGATCACCAACTGTGCTACGTCCATCAACCCAGTCGGATTGTTCGAGGATTTGATAAAACTGCTGAACTTGCACTTTAGTCAGCACTTCGGGAATGTGTAAAATCATGTCTAATAAGACCTATTATAACAAAGAATAGATTTGATCCTGAATAGCGTTAAGTAACTACAGAGATCAATATGTGATAATAAAAAAAGCCTATCTTACGGATAAAACCACAATGTGATGATATCAGTAGATAGGCTGTTGTACCTTAACTTAATATCGAACTTAGAAGTTAAAGTTTAACGTTGCACGATATGAACGTTCAGCACCTGGGATATAGCGCCATCCACCACGGTTGATACTTGCCACATAGTCTTCGTCAAATAGATTGTTGATATTAAGTTGTAGACCGATATTTTTGGTGATTTGGTAGCTTGCCATCGCATCGACAACCCAATAATCAGGTACAACAGCAGGGCCGACTTGGTTGTCATCACGTGATTTTTTCATCTCACCAATATATCGTGTACCACCGCCGACGCTCCATTTATCAGCTTTATACGTTGACCACAAGGTAAATGCATCTGTTGGTGTAAATGGAATTTCGTCAGAGCCATCTGCTGATACAGCGCCTGTCCCGACAGCTTGTGTAACATTTTCGATTTCAGAGTCTTGGTAGGTATATCCAGCACTCAATTGCCATTGGTCTGTAATTTGACCGACTGCACCAAGTTCAACACCTTTCACTGTTTTTTTGCCATTTTGATAATATGTACCATCATCATCTTCAGTCATTTCATTGGTCAGTTCGGTGTGGAAAAGTGCACCGCTCAGCAATAAACGTTGATCAATGACTTCCCATTTTGTACCGATTTCGGCATTGTTGGTTTCTTGTGGCTCAAGGTCTAAGTTATTGTTGCTGTTGGCATTGGTTGAAGGCGCAAATGCATTTAAACTACCCAAGCCATCACCGCCAGTGATCGTACCAGGAGGCTGTTGTTGTACCGAGTAGCTTGCATAGAGGCTTCCTGATTCAGTCGGTTTAAACAACACGCCTGCTTTCCAATTAAACAAGTTGTCAGAATTTTCACTTTCAGAATACTCATAATTGGCAGGTTGACCACGTCCAGCAGTATTGCTTACGCCATTTGCATTCAAATTATAGTGATCAAGTCGAACACCACCATTGATTGCCCAGCGTGGTGATAATTGCACTGTGTCAAATGCATAAACTGAGTAGGTGTCTAACTCACCTTTTGAGTAGCTTGGATTACGTTCAAGCGAAGAGGCAAGACTGGCGTCTGGATTGTAAAGCGAGGTTGGAATAACGGTGGCATCATAGCCATAGTTGTCCATTTCTTCTTGAGTGATTTCGATACCCGTGCTGAGGTCGTGTTCTAATGCACCAGTTTTGAATGATGTTGTAAAGTTTGTTTGACTGGTTAAGATTTTATTAACTGTGTCACCATTGTTACCACTACGATTGACTTGCGTATCTTCTGCATCACCATTTACGACGAAACTAGTTGGAATCGTAGCTAAATACTTGTGGGTCATACGTCCCCAACGTACAGCACTAGTGAGTTTGCTTACTTCAGAGATGTCGTGCTCAATACGAAGCGTTGCCATGTTTGCTTCAACATCATCAAAATCGTCAGTAGAGCCATAAAATGTAGAAGAATCAACACGATTACTATTAAGATAGTCTGCAATGTCAGCATAGTTTTCATTGCGAGAAGCATCAAAACCTTCAAGTCCGACGGTCGAAACACCACCATCGATCACATTATCTTGTTCAGTGTATAAGTAGTTTAAGAATAAACGTGTATCTGAATCTAAACCAAACCCAATTGATGGTGCGATTGCCCATTTTTTATTTTCAACATGGTCACGTTTTACAGCGTCTGCATTTTCGATCATGGCATTTAAGCGAAGTGCAGTACTATCAGTAATCGATTGATTCAGGTCTGCTGTACCACGAACAAAGCTGTCGCTACCAAAGCCAATTGTGGCACGATTGAAGTCTTGCGCTTGCGCTTCTTTTGACTTGAGGTTGATTGAACCAGAAGCAGCTGTACGACCATTGTCAGTACCTGCTGGACCTTTAAATACTTCAATTTGCTCAATATTGAACACATCACGGCTGATGTTGCCCAAATCACGAATACCATCGACAAAGATACTGTTAGCAGCATCGAAACCACGCATCGTGATTGCATCACCAGTATTCATTCGACCATTTTCACCCAAGGCAAATGTGCCCACACCAGGGACATTACGCAATGCTTCCGTGAGCGTGCTTGCGGATTGTTCTTGTAAAATTTTTTGACTGATAATAGATATTGTTTGTGTCGTATCGACTAGAGGCTGGGTAAATTTGGTAGAAGACACTTGGTCGACTTTATAATTTTCTTGTTCTGCTGTGACTTGAATTGTAGGAAGCTCAATGACCTGATCTACAGCGTGGGCTGAAAAAGGAAGGGCTGCGGCAGCAACAGCAAGCAGTTGAGGCGCACATTGATGCTTGCGACTTTTGATTGTTTTCATATTTAAAATCCGTAGAGATTAAGGAGAAACAGCTACATGATGTAACAATTTGTGTATATTCTAATAATAATCATTCTTAATTGCAATATCAGTTTCGCTCGCAGCCCTTAAATAATGATTTAATTTACTGATTAGGATATTCATAAATATTGAATTAATGGTCTGAGTTGGCGATGATCTAAAGATTTTTCGCACAAGTTTTGTATATCGTCCAATGTTGTCATATAATGTGGCACTTTTTTTAAAACTGTAATGATTAATCCAAAGATAGAGGAAGCCATGCAAGTAACTTCTGAAGCGGTTTCGGGTGTTTCCCGTCGTTTAAATGTGTCAGTACCGAGCAGCCGTGTGAATGAGAAATTTGAAGCACGTATTCAACGTACTGCGAAAACTGTGAAGATGAACGGCTTTCGTCCAGGTAAAGTACCTGTGAATGTCGTTCGCCGTGAATATGGTGCGGGTATCTACCAAGAAGTTGTGAATGACATCATTCGTGACACTGTATTTGAAGCGATCCAACAAGAAAAAATCAACGCTGTTGGTACGCCAAACATCGAAAAAGTAGAAAACAAAGACGATGCGTTGGTCTATGAAGCGACTGTTGAAGTGTATCCAGAAGTGGAAGTCGCTGGTTTTGATGGCTTGGAAATCGAGCGCAAAACAGCTGAAGTCAAAGATGCTGACGTCGACGTCATGATCGAAAACTTGCAAAAGCAACGTCAAACTTGGGCTGAAACCAAAGGTATGGCGAAAAAAGACATGCAAGTGACTTTCGACTTTGAAGGTTCAATCGACGGTGAGAAGTTCGACGGTGGTTCTGCTGAAGACTACACGCTTGTACTTGGTTCAGGTCAAATGATTCCAGGCTTTGAAGATGGCATCGTTGGCATGAAGAAAGGCGAAGAGAAAGTCATTGATGTGACTTTCCCGGAAGACTATCAAGCTGAAAATCTTGCGGGTAAAGCTGCACAGTTCAAAATCAACGTTAAAAAAATTGAAAAGTCTAAACTTCCAGAAATCGACAAAGAATTCTTAGAAGTATTCGGTCTGTCTGAAGAAGATGGCGTAGAAAAATTAAAAGCTGACGTTCGCAAAAATATGGAACGTGAAGTGAAAAATGGTCTACGTAGCCAAGTGAAACAAGCTGCATTTGATGCACTTGTTGCTGCCAATGATATCGAAGTGCCTGCTTCTATGGTTGCACAAGAAATTGACCGTCAACGTCAACAGATGGTTCAACAGTTTACACAGCAGTTTGGTGCGCAAGGTGCGAAAGCATTTGATTCTAGCGTGTTGCCAGATGATTTGTTTAAAGACCAAGCAGAGCGTTCTGTGAAGTTAGGCGTATTGATTTCTAAAGTATTGCAAGATGCAAAACTTGAAGTAGATCAAGCTCGTGTAACAGCGTTCATCGAAGATATGGCGTCTTCTTATGAAGATCCATCAGAAGTGATTGAATACTTCACCACTGACAAGCAACAACGTGCGCAAATCGAAGCGGTTGTTCTTGAAGATCAAGTGGTTGATCACATTTTGCAAGGTGCAAAAGTGTCTGAAACTGAAGTGTCTTATCAAGAATTGTTGAAAGAACAGCAAGCACGTCAACAACAAGGTTAATGATCTTGCTTCACTTGGCATCTGTTGAGTGAAGTATGTTGATGTAAAAAACCAAGTGATTTATCACTTGGTTTTTTTATGTCTATCGTTTTATTTAAAAAGCTGAATTGCAGGCTATACAATTTAAACGCATCAAATATATGCTTTTAACCAGTCAAAACTATCCTCTGAGTTTTGGCTTGGCTTATATTCTGCGGCACAGTAGCCAAGATAATGACTATTTTGAATCCAATCAAAAAACTCGGCGAAATTGATATTGCCAGTGAATGGCTCATGTCGATGTGGATAGTCTGCAAATTGAATATGACCAATGACATCAATATTTTCTTGTAAGGTGCTGAGTAAGTCCTCACCCATCATTGCCATATGATAGCAGTCATATTGCAGACGAAGTGCAGGGTGTTGTACAGCCTCAAGCATTTCCTGAGCTTGCGCAATATTTTGAATTAAAAAGCGTGGCATATCTGTGCCGTTGATCATCTCAATCACAGGGCTAATATCCGCACTCTGAAAGAGATCACAGGCAAATTTCAAATTGTTGGCAAAGGTTTGTAAGCAAGGGAGTAGGTCTGCATCAATCGGCTGTTTCCCTGCCAAAATATTCACCGTTGGGACGTGTAGTGCAGTTGTATATTCAATGGCGAGTTGTACCGCTTTTTCAAACTCATACTCACAACCAGGTACACAGGCTAAGCCGTCACCACCTTGCATCAAGTCACCCGCAGGCACATTGATCAGCACCAAATCGAGTTCATGCCGATCCAATTCATCTTGAATCTGCGTAATACTGAGTTCATAGGGAAATTGAATTTCGACAGCACGAAAGCCTTGTGCTTTGGCGAGGGCAAAGCGTTCAATCAAGGGCACTTCGTGAAAGATTAAGGAAAGATTGACCGCAAGATTAAGCATCGAAAGTCTCCTAAATCTCCATGTTGATATTTAATATTATGCTCGAAAGGTCGTGTTCTGCAAAGCCATTTTGTTGATGTTGTTGTAATTGTGCTAAAGCGTGACTTGCCACAGGAATATTTAAGCCCAGATCTTTTGCTAAAGTTGTGGCGTTATTTAAGTCTTTGGCAAGGGTTTGCACTTTCCATTGGACAGGCTCAAAACATTGACTTGCCATACGTGGCGCAAGTATTTGAAATGGTTTGGAGTCGGCAAATCCGCCTGCAAGTGCAGGTGCAAGTAGATTGGCATCGACTCCTGCCTGCTGTGCGAGTGCGACCGCTTCGGCGATGAGTGTGCTATTCGCTGCGACGATGAGTTGGTTGCAAATCTTAGTCGCCTGACCTGTACCAACACCACCCATACACGTCACACGTGCAGATAGTGGCGCATAGACTGGTCCAAGAGCGTTTATTAGAGTCGCATAACCACCTGCAAAAATCACTAAACTGCCTTGCTCTGCACCTACGGTACCACCAGACACAGGAGAATCAATCCAAGTCACATTTTTGTTTGCAACTTGCGTTGATAGGGCGTGTGTTTGTGACACAGACAGGCTAGAAAAATCAATAATGATTTGTCCAGTTTGCAGATTTGGCATGAGCTGATCAACCACTGCTTGTACAGCATGATCATCAGCGAGGCAAAGCATGATAATTGGATAATCAGTGATTTTTTGCAGGTCTAAAACAGTTGCGCCATGAGCGATGACCTCATCGCATGCACTTGCGGTACGGTTCCACACAGCCACAGTAAAGTTCGCATCAAGTAAGCGTTTGCTCATGCGAGTGCCCATCAAACCCATGCCGAGAAAAGCGATAGCGGATTCAGTGGAAAACTGTGGCATACATACAACCTTATATTTTAACGGTGATGAGCAGATTAACCATTATATTGACGTGGTGCAAAATCAGTTTCAGGATGTTTATCTTTTTTACGTGCGATTTTACTGTTTTTACCTGCGATGAGGCGGAATTGCCAAATCTTTTCCAAACGTAATGCTTTGCTTGGTTGGTGTTCCATTGCATCAAGTACACGTTTTGCAGCAAGCAGTGCGTCAGGTGAGCGTTGAATCAGCTCTTCAGCTAAGGCTTGTGCTTTGATCATTGGGTCGTCATCGAGATGAGTGACTAAGCCGATGTCTTTGGCGTATGCACCGTCGAAAATACGTGCGGTGAGGGTCAGTTCTTTAGCGAGGTCTAAACCAATTAAGCCTTTGAGTGAACGTGTTAAGCCCATATCAGGCACGAGTCCCCAACGACTTTCCATGATTGACATTTGTGTATTCGGGTGGGCGATACGAATATCCGATGCGAGTGCCAATTGCATGCCTGCACCAAAGCAATAGCCTTGAATTGCACTAATCACTGGAACAGGCATGCTTTGCCAAATGAGAAATGCTTTTTGGAATAGACTTTGACCCGGTTTAATGAGTTCCCATGCGGCAAATAGGCGATTTTTTGGATTATTCAAATCACTCAGATCAATCCCAGCACTAAAGACATTTGCTTCACCAGTGAGAATAATACAGCGAATTTTTTTATTCTTTTTTAATGATTTTGCGGTATCGACAAGGGCTTGTAATAGTGCAAAGGTCATTGCATTACGCTTTTCAGGGCGATTGAGTTTGACAGTTGCAATGCCTTGCGGATTAATGTCTACGCTCAGTAAAGACATGGGGAATTCCTTTGATTGTTTTTGAGATTGCTACGAATCATAGCATGTCGGTATTTCCGTCAGTGCATAAGAAATTGACGCTAAGTTCACTAGATAAGCTCGAAAAATCATCTGCGTAGACAAATTTCTACGTTGCTCCTTGCTCGCAATCCTCATGTACCACATGTACACTGCGGTTGCTGTGCGAGGTGCGCCTTGAAATTTATACTACTCGCTAGATTTTTCGAGGTTATCTTCACTAGAAATCACATTCTCTATAATTTTCATTCTACTGGTGAAAATTATTCAGCTAAATATTCCTGTGCAGCTAGTCGAACGTGCGCCATCGCTTCAAGTAAGACTTTATAACGTTGCAACACCTGTTCAATAAAGTCGTCGTCGGCAGGGCGTTGCTCTTTGCGTAGTGTGGATACGAATTGTTCAAATTCACCAGTGAGCTTTTGCAACTGTGGCGTACCGACATAACGTGTTGCGCCATAGATGCGGTGAAGATTTTGCTCAAGCTGCGGAAAGTCTTCGAGCTCGATCAGTTGTTGCATCTCATGCTGTTCTTCATCAAAGCTATCAATAAGCATACGTAGTAAATCTTTGGCAAGATCAGCTTTATTGGCAGCAAGTTGTAGGCTTAAATTCCAGTCCAAGATGATGTCATCTGCATGATGTTTAATCTGCGATTGAGATGAAGTATTCGCTGTATGTACAGTGCTTTCAGCATTTGATAATGCGTTGTTAGCTGGGATGTTATTTAGGCTGTTATTCAAACTATTATTTAAGGTGTTATTCAAATTACTATTTGCAAAACCGTCCATTGTTTGAAGATTTTCAGCTTTTGTCCATGTGGCTAAAATTTGAATCAGTTGTTCAAGCTGGATCGGCTTAGTCACATAGTCATTAAAGCCTGCGTGCATCAGATTTTCTTTTTCATCTGACATGGCATGTGCCGTCAGCGCAATGATGGGTAGTTGATTCGTCTGTGTTGCATGATGTTCCATGCCACGAATTGCTTGCGTAGTTTCAGGGCCTGACATGACGGGCATCTGAATATCCATAAAGACCAAATCAAAAAGTGGCTGATTTTTATCAAGTCGTTCTTTGATACGATTTAATGCAGTTTGACCATTAAGTGCGGTGGTGACTTCAACATTCAACTCATTCAGTAGCGCTTCTAAAACTACAAGATTTGGCAAATGATCATCAACAGCAAGCACATGTAAGCCTTGTCCATTAAAAATAGGATTGCTCACGGTCTGCGTCTGATTAAAGAATAATTTGATCAGATTCTGACGACTCAGCGGTTGATTGAGTGCGATCGCATGATGGGTCTGCAAGACTTGCGGATCAAGTAGCATTTGATAGCCATAAATCGCCAAATTGCCTTGATAGCGTGTACGAATCTCTTGTAACAAGGCATCCAAATCACCCGAATGATCGACGATCACCCATGCTTTTTCACCGAGTTCATTAAACTGTTTTAAACGGCTAAACAAGTCCAAAATCGAGCTCGATTCATGATGCTGTGCGTCATAGTCTTCGAGATATTGTTTTAAAATATTTGCAGTCGCAGGGTGGGCGATGTGGCTGAGCACATTGAACTGTGCCATAGAAGTGCTAAGTTCAGGTTGATCATTTGGCAGATCAAACTGTACATTAAACCAAAAGGTTGCGCCTTTTTCTGTGGGATTGCGTTCTTGATTGTCCTCAAAACCAATCTGACCGTGCATGAGTTGTACCAATTGTTTTGAGATAGCAAGTCCAAGTCCTGTACCACCAAATTGACGTGTGACCGAGGTATCACCCTGACTAAATGAGGCAAATAATTTATTACGATCAGTCCCATTCAAGCCAATACCGCTATCTTGTACAGTACAGTGCATGGTAATACGGTTGGCTTCTTGGCGCTCAAGTCGTGTGCGGACAATAATGTCACCTTCAGGCGTGAATTTAATCGCATTCGACACGAGATTGGTCAAGACTTGTTTGAAGCGAAGTGCATCGCCACAGACTTGAAATGGCAAGTCATGATCATAATAAATCGCCATGTCGATTTGTTTTTCAGAAGCGAGTGGGGAGAGCATATCCATCACATCAAAAATCGCTTCTTCCAAATTGAAATTAGCCACTTCAAGCTCAAGTTTCCCTGCATCAATTTTAGAAAAATCAAGCACATCATTGATCAATGCCAAAAGATGTGCAGAGGATTTACGAATGGTTTGTACATACATTTGGTTTTCATCATTAAGCTGACCACGGCGCAGCATCAGGTGAATAAAACCGTCAATGCTGTTCAGTGGCGTACGTAGTTCATGACTGATATTGGCAAGGAAAACCGATTTAGATTGATTGGCAGAGATCGCTTGGTCACGTGCTTTTTTATAAGTAATGTTTTGCACTTCTAGAGTGTCTAAGGTTTTACGCAAATCATCTTCAGTTTGTTCGGTATGTTCTTTGAGCTCTAAAAAACTAAAGTTCAAACGGCGCAATAAGGTCGCAATGTCTTTTTGAAGTAATGCCAACTCACCTGTGGAGTTGGTTTGAAAGCTTTTACCCAAGCTGTCTGCATTCATCCGTTGCAACTGCAAACGAATCTCGTACATCGGCGCAATCCAACGTCGTGCGTAAAAATTCAAACATAACAAGAGCAATAATAAAGTCAACAATCCAGTCACGACCAATACCAACCACACACGATATTTGGCAAGGGTTAGCGGTTTGTTGTCCATCTCGATCATCAGCCACACAGGACCTTGCTCAGCATCGCCGATCCGCATGCCATAGATATGATTTTGACCATTATCAATAGGGCCGAAGAAATTAATATTCACTGGAAAATTTGGCCAATCACGTTGATTGCGATGACCAACACTCAGGTGAGTTTGCCCATGTATATCGACCAAAGCGGTACGAATAACCTCAGGTTCATTGAGAATATATTGCAGGATGTGTTGCGCTTCTGCTCGGCGACGAATATTGCTTTTATCGAGTTTGAGTAAGATGGATGCAGTTTTGTGATAGCGTGTCAAAACCGCAGATGCAGCGGTGATTTGCTGAGTTTGCATAGAGCGAGAAGTTTCTTGCAAGACTAAAAAAGTACCTGCCAGCGACAAGATCATGATCGGCACAAAAATCAGTGCAATTAACTGTCCATAGGCATTACTAATTTTAAATCGGTGCCAAAAGCTTTCTGATCTTCGCTGCATCGCAAATCGTCGTAAAAAAATTATGATTGTGTACGGATATTAGCATGCTTTAAATAATAGTCATTGCATTTTGCAATTCACTTCGCAAGACTTTTGCGAAACATTACACAGAGATACAGATGCAAAATTTGGACTTTTTGACTACAATAAGCCTCTAAATTTTATATTTCTAAATAAGTTTTTATTATGAGCAATCAGCCTTCGAATTCTGCTTTGAATCCAGTTTCAGCACTGTTTAATAACGATGAATTTACCCTCGATCATTTTGTCGGTGGTACGCCATTGGTGCTTTTGAAGCGACTGAATAAAAGTCATGTGACTGTATTGGCGAAGCTTGAAGGCAACAATCCTGCGGGTTCAGTTAAAGATCGTCCTGCCTATAACATGATCATGCAAGCGGAAAAGCGTGGCGAAATCAAACCAGGTGACACTTTGATCGAAGCGACTAGTGGCAATACAGGCATTGCTTTGGCGATGGTGGCTGCGATGCGTGGCTACAAGATGAAGCTGATCATGCCTGACAATATGAGCCAAGAACGTAAAGATGCCATGATTGCCTATGGCGCTGAGCTGATCGAAGTGACCAAAGCGCAAGGCATGGAAGGTGCGCGTGATTTGGCGCTACAAATGCAAGCCGAAGGCAAAGGCAGGGTGCTCAATCAATTTGGCAATCCTGATAATGTCGATGCGCACTATCGCACCACAGGGCCAGAGATCTGGAATGCGACGCAAGGCAAAATCACTCATTTTGTCAGCTCAATGGGCACCACTGGTACGATCATGGGCGTGTCGAAATATCTCAAAGAACAAAATCCTGAGATTCAAATTATTGGTTTACAACCGTCAGAGGGTTCTTCGATCGCTGGTATTCGTCGTTGGCCGCAGGAATATTTACCGACGATTTTTGATGCACGTCGTGTCGATCAAGTCATGGATGTCGATCAAAAAGATGCCGAAGTGACTATGCGTCGCCTTGCTCGTGAAGAGGGCATTAGTGCAGGGACATCATCAGGTGGTGCGGTGTGGGCGTCACTACAAATCGCTGAGCAAATTGCCAATGAAAATCCTGAAGCGGTGATCGTATGTATTATCTGTGATCGTGGTGACCGTTACTTATCGACAGGACTATTCTCCCAAAAAGATGACTAATTGATTGAATATTTCTAAAAAGGAAAATCCAAAATGATGTTTGGCAATCCTGTCTTGGTGTTTGATATAGAAACGGTGACTGCGCTGAAAGCAGGTCGCCAGCTCTATCAATTGGATTTATCTGATGACGATGCCAACCAAGCCTTAGCTAAGATTCGCCGTCAAGAATCAGGCACGGATTTTCCACGATTGCCACTGCATGAGGTGGTGTGCATTTCGGGTGTATGGATTGATGAGGATAAATTTCAATTGTTTTCTTGGACCCAAGAACAGTACAGCGAAAAAGAAATTTTGCAGAAATTTATCTCGATTTTTAGCAAGAAATCACCTGTTTTGGTCAGTTGGAATGGTGCGCAGTTTGATCTGCCTGTGATCATGTATCGTAGTTTGTATTACGGTTTGTCTGCGCCTGAGTTATTTGAACAGGGCGATTGGAATAGTCAAAAGCGTCATAATAATTACCAAAATCGCTACCATCCACGGCATACCGACCTGATGGATGTATTGGCGAGTTTTAATGTGCGTTATGTGCAAAAGCTCGACGATGTGGCGCAAATCCTCGGTTACCCTGGTAAGCGTGGCATCTCAGGCTATCATGTGGCGGATTATGTGAAAAATGCACAATGGCTGAATCTGAGTAGTTATTGTGAAGGTGATGTGCTGAATACGTGGTTGGTGTACTTGCGGTGGATGTTACTTCGTGGCTTTATTCAGCAAGATCAACATCGCCAATGGATTGGACATACCATTCAATACTTAAATACGCAGTCGCAACATGCCGAATTTTTGGAAGATTGGCGTAAAAGCTCGCTAAGTAGTGAATTTACAGCGCTGGATTTTGGTTGATTTTTAAAAAGTTATTTATCGATATACATTAATAAGCATTTGTCACCTTTTTTACCTATAAGGCTAATTGGTAAACAGGTATCTCCGCTATCAAATGATAAATGGACTCTTAAACTTTGGTCTTCAAATGTCTGTAACTCTTTAATTAGTTGAGAAATCGTCTTACCTTTATCAACCCATTCAGGCTTTTGATTGTTTGCTTTATTCATTGTTTTAAAACTCCTAAGAAGGTGGAATAGTTATTGGATTTATAACGCTTTCACTCGTTCAACATTTAAATAGTGCTTTCCCCACAACTTTTATATACTGTCATTATTAAGTTTCCAAAATTTTCACCGCACAAAGTCGGTGTATTGAGTATCCATTTTGAAAAAATATTCACGGTCACAGCCACACCAAAAGCCAGTTGATCGCCGTTCCCGCCAAAAATCTACAACATCTCAAACGCTTTCATCTGAGCCAATCGTATTTCATGTAACGAGCTTATCACATGAAGGGCGTGGTGTTGCCATGTATGGCGCAAATGAAAATGGTATAAATGATTTAAACCAAAATGAAAGCACACAGGCAGGCAAAAAAGTTTTTATTCGCTACGCACTTGCGGGGGAAACCGTTCAAGCCAAACTCACCAAATCACATAAACGCTTTGACGAAGCGGAAATGGTGGAGTTACTCAGTGCACCATCAAGAGATCGGATTCAGCCGAGTTGCAAACATTTTGGGCGATGTGGGGGTTGTGCGCTACAGCATTTAGATGTTGAAGCGCAGTTAGCACATAAACAACAAGTATTGGCATCGCATCTCAAACACTTTGCCAATGTTGAGCCTTTAGAATGGCTTGCACCAATTCAAAATCAAAAAGCGGATTATCGTCGTCGTGCACGTTTGGGTGTGCGTTGGCTTGCTAAGTCACAGCAATTGATTATTGGCTTTCGGGAAGTACAAAGTAATCATTTAACGCCGATTTCAGAATGTACAGTTTTGGATCATCGTGTATCCGCACATTTAGACGCATTACGAAACTGCCTCAGTCAGCTTGATATTCGGGAAAAAATTACCCATTTAGAGTTTGCACTCGGTGATGAAGATATTGCACTGGTGCTACGTCATACCGTTGATATGCCACAGCAAGATATTGATAAATTGTTAGATTTTGTAAAAACAAGGGCGTGGCAGCTGTATTTATTGCCAGATAGTTACCAAAGCTTAAGGCGCATTGATCAGCCTAATGCTATAATGCGCTTGCAATATGCTTTGCCTGCGTTTGATTTAAAATTGGCATTTTCGCCAATGGATTTTACGCAGGTCAATGCCAATGTAAATCAGCAGATGGTGTCATTGGCATGTCAGTTGCTTAATCTCAAAGTAGGTGAGCGTGTGCTTGATCTGTTTTGTGGTTTGGGTAACTTTAGCTTTGCTTTGGCGCGCTGTGTTGGTGCGACTGGGCAGGTGGTTGCAGTTGAAGGTGTGGATGAGATGGTACATCGTGGTTTTGAGAATGCCAAACTCAATCAGATCGACAATGTGCAATTTTATCAGCAAGATTTGGCAACAGATTTTTCTGATCAAGCATGGGCGAATCAGGGATTTGATGCGCTACTGATTGATCCGCCAAGAGCAGGTGCATCACAAGTCATGCAATACGTGGCAAAATTTCATGCTAAACGTATTGTCTATGTGTCTTGTGATCCTGCGACGTTGGCACGAGATACGGCGATGTTGATCGCACAGGGTTATCAACTTTGCAAAGCAGGTGTGATAGATATGTTTACTCATACTGAGCATGTAGAGTCGATCACGTTATTTGAAAGAACTGACTTTAAAACGGAAATTTAAGCTTTAAATTCTAAATTCGAGCGATTAAATAGACGTTTTAAATCAGAATGAATTGAATACTCTCATCTGAGATTGTGATTAAAAATTTACAAGTTTTTAGAAATTCTGTGTTGTAGTTCAAATTGCCGTATTGATGTTTATATAAATTGTTTAGATACAATAGATGTTGTGATAAACCCAATTTGAAAAAACTGGTGTAAAGCAAGATCAACAAGTGATAATGATACGGAGGATGGTATGGTCACAGTACGGGAGGAACTACCAGGAAGACTCAACGAGCTTTCTGTAGTGACGACTGGGGAGCATGCCGCAGAAACACAAATCGACTTGGTGGCTTGGCTTGAGCGTATCGAACAGCTCAATGGTCAACCACTTGATTTGTTGAAGCAAGCGAGTCATTCAGCACTTGAGTTAGAACTGAATAGCGCAGTCAAGCACCGTACTAATGCCTTTGCGATGGGTGTTGGGATGGCGGATATCTTGGCGCATCTTAATGTAGATGAGCACACATTGGTTGCAGCAATGCTGTATCGTAGTGTGCGTGAAGGTTTTGTCGAATTAAGTACGGTCGAAGAGCAATTTAGTGATGACGTTTTACAGCTCGTGCAAGGTGCACTGGCAATGGGGAAACTGTCTGATCTGATTGAGCAAAATGAACATCTCGAAGATCATTTTAATAATAATAAACGTGAGCATCTAACAGGCATTTATAAAATGCTGATTTCGGTCACTGAAGATGTACGTGTGGTTTTGATTAAGCTTGCAGAACGTACATATAGCTTACGGCAGTTGAATAATGCTTCAAAAGAACGCCAAGAACGTGTTGCTCGAGAAGTCTTAACGATCTACTCGCCACTTGCGCACCGTCTTGGTATTGCACAGCTGAAATGGGAATTGGAAGATCTAGCTTTTCGCTATCTTTCACCAGATCGTTATAAAGAAATTGCCTCACTGCTCAATGAAAAAAGAACCGAGCGTGAGCAATATATTCATTCTGTGATTGCGCATTTAAAGCAAGAGCTCGAACTTAATGATATTCATGCGGAAATTACTGGACGTGCGAAGCATATCTATTCGATTTACCGCAAGATGCGCAGTAAAAACCTCAGCTTTGATCAGCTGTACGATATTCGTGCGCTCCGTGTTTTGGTAAATAATGTACCTGAGTGCTATCACGCTTTGGGTATTGTGCATCAAATGTGGCGTCATATTCCGCATCAGTTTGATGATTACATTACCAATCCAAAAGCCAACGGCTACCGTTCATTGCATACTGCGGTGATTGCTGAGAATAGGTCGCTAGAGATTCAAATACGTACCCACGCAATGCACCAAGAAGCAGAGCTTGGTGTATGTTCGCACTTTAATTATAAAGAAGGTGAGAAGCGTACCGATCAACGCTTTAATCATCGTCTGCATTCATTGCGTTCTGTACTTGAAAACTATCAAGAACGTAAAGAATCACAACCTGAACACCTCAATGATGAGGATGAGCAAGATCAGGAAAATCTTCAAGATTTTGAAGGTTTTGAGAAAATTTATGTATTTAGCCGTGATGGTGATATCAAAGAATTGCCACGTGATTCAACAGTGCTTGATTTTGCCTATCATGTACATACCGAAGTCGGGAATCGTTGCTATGCGGCAAGGGTCAATCAGCGCTATGTGCCTTTGACCTATGTGCTTAAAACTGGTGAGCAAGTTGAAATTCTCACCAAGAAGGATCGAGAGCCAAATCGAGATTGGCTAGTCAATTCACTCGGTTACATCAAAACAGCACGAGCACGTGACAAGCTTCGTCATTGGTTTAGACAGCAAGATCGTACCAAAAATATCGACGTTGGACGTGAAACCTTACATAAGGAGCTAACACGTCTAGCGATCCACCCAAAAAGTATTGATTTGAATGATTATGTCAATCATTTCAATGTCAAAACTGGCGACGATATTTTAGTGGCATTGGTGACAGGTGATATTGGTTTGCATTCGTTGATGAATCAAATCAATAAGCAAATGCACCTTGATGCGGATGAGCCAGAGCTTGTACTCAAGCCGACGCTGAATCCTCGTGCCAGTCATACGCTCTCAGCACACGGCATTTTGATCGATGGTTTGGATAATGTCGAGCTCCATATTGCACGCTGTTGTCAGCCTGTACATGGCGAATCGATTGGTGGTTATATCACGCTCAATCGTGGGGTGAGTATTCATAAAATTGGATGTGCAGACTATTTACGCATGATTGAAAGTGAACCTGAGCGCAGTGTTGAAGCTGATTGGGAAATGCAACCTACGCGTGGTCAAAGTGTACAAATCGTGGTGGAAGCTTACGATCGTCGTGGATTGCTCAAGGATTTGACCCAAGTCATCTTTGCAGATCATGTCAATATACGTGAAGTGAATACGTTGTCTGAAAGTGATGGTATCGCTAATTTGAAACTGTTAATTGAAGTTAAAGGTTTGGCGCAATTGTCCAAGTTACTTGCTCGACTAGAACAGCAACCTGGGATTATTAGTGCACGACGTTTGGTGCAAGGCAGTTAAATATTTTAACTACCTGATTATGTGAAAATTGTTTGAAAGGTAATTAAAAAAAGCCACAGAATTCAATTTTGTGGCTTTTAAAATTTAAGGGCTAATTGTGTCGATTAATTCATTCAATTACTTCAAAAAATAATTTCATGCAAAAATCAAACTGTGCTTAGCGCGCACGATAAGTAATACGACCTTTCGACAAGTCATATGGTGTCATTTCGACTTTGACATTATCGCCAGTCAGGATGCGGATATAGTGTTTACGCATTTTTCCTGAAATGTGAGCGATTACTTCGTGACCGTTTTCTAAACGAACACGGAACATCGTATTTGGAAGCGTTTCGGTGACAACGCCTTCAAACTCAATGAGTTCTTCTTTATTGGCCATGGCCTACCTAATTGATTGAAAAATAGTGGTGCGCATTATAGCCAAAAAACTGCAAAATCTCAAGTAAATGTCAGCGTAAATTATTCTTGAGTATGTCAAATTGGTGCTTGGATTTCATTTCACGGAGAATATTTCTTATAAGTATTCTTTTTAATAAATATTTTGCAAAAAAAAGACAAGATACATTGTCAGTTTGGTCAATTGACGCTAATCTTAATAGATGAAAATCATAACCATAAAGGATGTGTGACGTGAGCCAATTAACTGATGCGTCGGTCATTTTACGCTTAGGCTACCAAGCAATGCGTCGGGCAGGTTTGCCAACTGAGGAGATTTTGTCTAAAGCAGGTGTTGCGCAAGGGCAGATGCAGGCGAATGCCAGAACACCACTGAGTGCGCAACATGCATTTTGGTCGGCACTGGTGCAAGTGACTAATGATGAAGATGCAGGATTGCACCTCGGTGAACATTTGCCATTGTATCGTGGTCAAGTGATTGAGCATTTGTTTATGAGTAGTGCCAACTTCGGTGAAGGTTTACAACGTGCTTTGGCGTATCAGCGTTTAATTAGTGATGCGCTGAGTGCGGAGCTGGTCATCAATGAAGCGCATTGTTATATCACCAATGGCATGCAAGAGTTCGTTGATCCGTTGGTCAATCGTCATTATAGCGAATGTATTTTTTCTGGCGTTTTGCGGTTTTTTAAGTTTGTGACAGAAGGGCGTTTTACCCCTGCATTTATTGATTTTAACTTTGATGATGGCGCCTATGAAGAGGAATACCTTCGGGTCTATGGTTGTCCAGTCAGCTTAGGGCAAAAAGAAACGCGCTTGTATTTTGACCCTGCGATTTTAGAGTTTCCAATGTGGCAAGCAGAGCCTGAATTGCTTCAATTGCATGAACAATTGGCAGTCGAAAAACTGCAAGAATTGGCAAGATACGACCTTGTCGGTGAGGTGCGCCGTGCGATTGGCTCAACATTAGAAAGTGGGGAAACCACATTAGAAACTGTGGCGGGTCAGCTCAATATTACACCTCGTCGTTTGCGTACACAGCTCAGTGAAGCAAATACCAGTTTTCAACAAATTCTTTCAGATTATCGTTGCCGCTTGGCGAAAAAACTGTTGGCAAGTACCAATGAGAGTGTAGAGCGAATTGTCTATTTAACGGGTTTCTCTGAGCCAAGTACATTCTATCGTGCGTTTAAGCGCTGGACGGATGAAACGCCAGTGGAATATCGTAAGCGTAAGCAGTTGATACAAAATAACTAATTTTATTTAACAGGGTTTTATTCTGGTAAATTGAGCCACAATGGTCCAAGTGCGGTTTTGGGTAATTGAAACTGTTCAGGGTAATAGGCTTGAATAAAATACAAACCGTGTGCAGGTGCAGTGATGCCTGCGGCTTTTCGATCTTCTGCGGCAAACATCTCATCAATATGATCTACATCATAAAACCCTTGTCCGACTTCCAGTAAACAGCCGACGATATTACGCACCATATGGTGTAGGAATCCATCCGCCTGAATATCAAGCACTAAATAAGCGCCATGTTGGAATAATCGACAATGTTTTACATGGCGCACAGGCTGATTGGATTGACAGGCTGCTGCACGAAAAGTTTCAAAATTATGTGTACCTTCGAACTTGAGAGCAGCACGTTGCATTTTCTCCACGTCCAATGCGTAGTGTGCATGTGTGACTTGTCCCCAGAGTAGCGCAGGGCGACGAGGTGCATTATAGATTACATAACGATAGCGCCGTGCGCAGGCTTTAAATCGTGCATGGAAATCTTCGCCCATCGGTTGAATCCATTGCAAAGCGATGTCTTTTGGAAGCTGTGAATTTGCCCCCATGATCCAACCACGCTCAGGACGGATTGCATTGGTATCAAAGTGTGCAATCATATTGGTGGCATGCACACCTGCATCGGTGCGTCCTGCGCCGTGAACGATGATGGGCTCATCAGCGATTTTACTTAAGACGGTTTCTATGGTTTCTTGAATGCTACGTACACCTGCTTGCTGAGTTTGCCAACCCTTAAAGCGTGTACCACAAAATTCAATACCAAGTGCAAAGCGTTGCATAACTGACAGATTACCAAAACGATTTAATAGACGAGTTAAAACAATTAAAAACTTAAAAATTAGCTTATAGCTTTATTGCGCCAATAAGTTTGCCAATTCGGCTGATCAGCATATTGCAAATATAGAAGCACACAACGAGCATATAAGTCAGCTTGACTATAATGTGGATCAACCACGACACCAAGCTCAGTTAACCATGAAGCGACAGCATAGTCATTTGTAAGTTCGCCGAATAATACCTGACTGCTGATAATCACCCAATAATTTTTTGCAATCAAGTTTTGCAGTGCGGATTTTAATGATGCTGAATAAGCCAAATTACCTGCACCAAATGCTTGTAAAATCAATATCTGTGGTGAATTTTTTTGAAATGTGTCCAGTTCAGAGGCAAGATGATCAGGTGATGATGGTACGCAATACAAGTTAGCGATACGAATATCTTTAACTTGGGATAACCATTGATCAATTTGATGTAAACCAAACTCTTGAACTACGCTTTGCCAGCTTCTTGGCAAAGGATTGCTTTGAAAAGCATTGAGTTCACTGGTGTGTGTTTTAATACTTTGATTGGCATGATGAAGCTTGCCTGCAAAAGCGATATAACAACCTTGAGCAATGTCTTTAATTTGCTCAATGCAAAACTGATAATTTGCCCACGCATCACTGCTAGGGTGTAAGCTCGCACCTGATTGTTCTAGTAAGGGTAATTGACTACCAGTCACAATAATATGCAGTCGATCAGTGAATAAGTGCGATAAAAATGCAGAAGCATAGTGCAGAGTATCTGTGCCATGAATAATAATAAAATGTTGAAATTGGTTCGATAATTCGAAAATTTGCTGTGCAAGTGCAAGCCAGTCTATCGCAGAAAGCTCGCTGCTATCTTTGATACTTGGTGCCTCAAAAAAATGCAAACTCTGCGCTTGTAAGCCAGAAAACTGGTGTTGAACACTGTGCTGTTGTAGTTTTTCTAAGAATGCTTTCGCAGGCATAGGGTAGAGAGGTGCTCCGATACTACCAAAAGTACCGCCCATATAGATCACTGCAATATGTGTTGATGTCATGCGCAAAAAAATAAGCAACTCGGAAGTTGCTTATTGTAGCTTTAAAATCTGTTCTTAAATAAAAATTAAGCGATTTTCTGCAAAAGTTGTTGCACTTTCTCAGCTTGATCTGCATTCAATTGTGCTTGATCTACATTCAAAAGTTGCTTCGCAGCAGCAATCTCACCAAGTCTGACATACTGTTCTGCCAGTTCGATATCTAGCTCGACTGGATCAACTTGGGCGAGCGTAGGGAAGGCTTGTGCAATTGGATCATCTGCATCTACAAACGATGACTCTATTTCAGCAGTGGCGATTTCTTCAGAAGGATCAAATCCAAGCTCAGTAGGTTGATCAGGTTGGGTCACTTCATATAATAACGGTGATTCAGTATTTGAGCTGTCTTCACCTAAATTAAAATCAACATTCGGCGATTCAGTTTTCGCAGATGGTTTATCTAGATTAAAGTCTAGAGAAGGGTTAGCTTCTGTTTGCGATGGCGGCGTATCACTGTCTAGCTTGAAATCTAGGCTTTGATTTGAAATTGGTGCTTGTGATTCAGTATTGAACTGATCAAAATCAGTAGGTGCTACGTTGTCGGTACTTGGACTATCAATATTTAAGTTTAGTGCATCGAAGCTCGAATCACTGGTTGTACTTGCACTAGAAGCATCAAACTCTAATAGCGCACTATTTGTAGTTTGTGTAGGACTGGCGAAATCATTTAAACTGTCAAAATCTAAGGTGTTGTTCTTAGCCGAAGATGGTGTGCAATCAACAGTATCTGCTTTGCTTGGTTCTGTAGTGATCGAGTTTACTTTTTCTTCTAGATATGATTCTTTGCGACTAAAAAGATCTTGATAAACCTCATTTAATCTTTGATTTTGCACAGTGTTGAGCAACTGATTCATGGCGAATTCATCATGTTGCAAAACATAGATATTCATCAACTTTGAATATAAAACATGATGAGAGGCATCTTGATTCAATGTTTGGTTGATCATGCCTTCTGCTTTTGCAAACTGACGATCAGCAATCATGACATCAATTTTTGCGGTTAGAATATCAATGTCAATTTGAGGACGTTTTGCTTCTTTCTTCGCTTTTACTTGAACTTTCTTTTCGGGCTTTGCTTCAACTGTAGCCGTTTTTTTGCTCGTTTTCGTAGCGCTTGCTTTGGTGGTTTTCTTTTGCTGTGGCTCTTCTTCCGCTTTTTTCTGACGAATACGAACCAAGATCGCTACGATCAGCATTACCCCGCAGATCACTAAAATTGCAGTAGACATAATTAGACTAACCCCTGTTGCATAACGATTTTATATTGATGAATATTTGATAATGTTTGGTATTGCAAGCTGTCCGATGCTATCGCTTTGGGCGCAGTATATGAAGTGACATTCGGCTTCACTTTTTCCACTGTTTTCGACTCTGTTGCTTGGCGCTTTTTAAGTTGTTGTTCCAACTCTGCCAAACGTGCATTAATCAGCGCAATACGATTTTCTTTTGCTACGAGTTCACGATCTAGTTTGCGGACATTATTTTGCAATCCAAGCGCACTTTCACGTTGTTGTTTCACTCGAACGGTTAACTCATTGGCAACTTTTTTGTCGCTACCTTTCGCTTTGGTGCCTTGCGTTGAGCCCTTACTATCGCCAGCGACTATGCTCATGTGGGCTTGTGACTGTTTTTCTGCTGCTGTTGGCGCTTTTTGTGGCGCAGGGGATTTCATTGCTTTAGGCTTTTCAACTTGTGCAGTAGCTTGTGGCTTTGCTGTCGGTACTTGATATTGATAATTCAAGCTTAAAATAGCACCTTGCTTGAGTTGATTGGCATTACCGTTGATAAACGCATGCTTATTATTTTCTTGAATTTGCTTCATGACTTGTGAGATCGGAATATTTTCTTGCTTGGAAATTTGATTCGCAATACCCCATAGTGACTCATTGGCTTGGACTTGATGCTTTTCTTTTGCATTCGCGGTTGTCGAAGTGCTTTGCTTTTGTACTTTTTTAGCGGTTGTGGTTTTTGTCTTTGCTTTTTCGGCGACGGGTTTCGGTTCGCTAGGTTGAGCTGTTGGCTTGCTTGATGCTGTAACTTTTGCAGCAGGTTGTGCGACTGGGGTTGCAGTTTTTGCAACTTTAACTGGCTCAGCTTTTGGTGCAGGTTGGCTTGCATCTCGGCGTGTGACGTTGATATTTAATTCGCCTTTTGGTGATGGAGCTGTTGTAGTCGTGGTGCTTTTATCTTTAAGGACTGGTTGAGGATTCGATTGTGCTACAGCTGTGCTTGGTGTAGATGCTTTTGTCGAAGTGTTCGTTTGGCGAGCCACTTGTTGCGCTGGAGCGCTCACAAGACTTGGCGTAGATGCGACTGTGCTGTTTTTTCTTAGCTCAGGAGTGTTTGATCTTTTCTGCATCATTGGCGGTGCTGCACTTGCAATTCTGAGTTGGTTTTCTTCGGGTAAATTTGATACTTCTGGTAGGCTCAGTTTTAAGTCTTGATCATTGGTGACATAGCGAGGTTTTAGTACGGTGTCATTTAAGCTACTTTTTAAGCGATCAATACGGCTTGGCAAGCTACCACGTACTTTTTGAATGCGTGTTTGACCAGCGTCGTCGATTTTTAGTGTGAGGTCGATAATGTCACTATTAATAGCACGGCTCGATGTAATTACGATTACGCCATTGCCATCAGCATTTTGACGAACATAGAAGTTGTAATGGGCGTATTTTGCCTCATCTAATACAGCAACTTCACCCGACTCAAAAGGCTGTGCAATAGATACATTAATTGATTTTTTGCTTTGTGCCTGACGAAAGGGAATCTCTGCGTACAAGGGCTCACCACGAGATGAATCAATATTGACAGGGTCTAAGGTGAGGGCATGGCTGATAACAGGCGTCAGAATCGTTAGCCCTAAGCCCAATTGAAAAAAAGCTACTCCAAATTTGTGTTGCAATCCCATGATCGTTCCATCTTGCTTATTTTTTACTGTACCACTTTGGATGTGATGTC
Organism: uncultured Acinetobacter sp.; assembly: GCF_947493735.1. Lineage (GTDB taxonomy): Bacteria > Pseudomonadota > Gammaproteobacteria > Pseudomonadales > Moraxellaceae > Acinetobacter. The sequence goes on from NZ_CANLSL010000019.1 coordinate 37,023, forward strand.
ATTCACATCCTTTAACAACTGTTCAATCTAACAATGTCACGTATAAATGTGTGCTTGTAGGCATTAATATGTTGAAAAAAACCGTAGAGCAAATGAATTCACTCTACGGTATAACTTACAATGCTTCGTTGCGTTTAAGCAAGTCGATTTAATCTTTTATTTCAGTTTAAGATTTGTAGTCGATCAAGATGCGAAGCATACGGCGTAATGGTTCAGCCGCACCCCAAAGGAGTTGATCGCCCACAGTGAATGCACCGAGGTACTCTTTCCCCATATTTAGCTTGCGCAAACGACCCACTGGAATAGAGAGCGTACCAGTCACAGCCACTGGAGTGAGATCAGTCATAGATGCTTCACGTGTATTTGGCACGACTTTCGCCCATTCGTTAGATTGAGCGATCATGTCTTCAATCTCATTCAAAGGCACGTCTTGACGAAGTTTGATGGTCAATGCCTGTGAATGGCAACGCATTGCACCGATACGTACACAGTGCCCATCAATTGGAACGATCTGTGTATTACCTAAGATTTTGTTGGTTTCAACCTGACCTTTCCATTCTTCTTTAGACTGACCACTTTCAAGTTGTTTGTCGATATATGGAATCAATGACCCTGCAAGTGGCACGCCAAAGTTCGCTTTCGGGAAGCTATCACCACGTTGTAGTGAGGCGATCTCACGGTCAATATCCAAGATTGCAGACTTCGGATCATCCAATAAATCTTTGGTATTGTTGTAGAGATAGCCCATCCCAGTGATCAGCTCACGCATATTCTGCGCACCTGCACCTGATGCGGCTTGGTAAGTCATCGCAGTCATCCATTCCACCAAGTTGTTTTGGAACAGTGAACCTAGACCCATTAGCATCAGAGATACGGTACAGTTACCACCTGCAAAGGTTTTGACACCATTTGCCAAACCATTTTTAATGACATTGGCATTGACAGGATCAAGTACGATGATCGCTTCATCCGCCATACGCAGTGTGCTTGCAGCATCAATCCAGTAGCCATTCCAACCTTCTTTGCGAAGCTGTGGGTAGACCGCAGACGTGTAGTCACCACCTTGACAAGTGAGGATCACGTCCATCTGCTTCAAGCGACTAATATCGTTGGCATCCATCAAAGCAGGGGCTGTCTTTCCACCTAATGTAGGTGCTTCACCACCTGCATTACTGGTCGAAAAATAAAATGGCTCAAAATGCGCAAAATCATTTTCTTCAACCATACGTTGCATCAGAACAGAACCAACCATTCCACGCCAGCCAACCAAACCTACTTTCATGTCATCTTGCCTCAGGTTTTTTAATTAAAAGTAATTAGGACTAAAGGGACTAAAGTGTAGCAAATGCGATGGGTTCTGCACAGCATTTATCATACGAAGTGGTAACAATTCTATAAGCTTGCGGGCAATAAAATGCAATCCAAACTCTGATGATCTATTCAGCTTTTTAAAACCTGATAAATAACAAAAAATTTCTGCAGCGTTTGCCATCATTGGTTAATATCAGTGCATTAAAGTAAGCTTGACCAACAAAACGAATAAAAAGTTTGAGGATTTACAGCATGTTATTGTTTGTGATTTTGGCAATATTGGTGATTTGGCTGACCATTTCGTCACGGATTCCACGTGATGAATGGTGGTTTCGTATCGCTGATTTTCCACGATTACAAATTTTATTTGTCGGGATTTTAACATTGGCAGGGCTGATTTGGTGGCCTGAAGCGTGGACGATTTGGCGTGAAATTTTACTCATTGCCTTGATGGTCGCAATCGCATATCAGCTGAAAATGATCTTGCCTTATACGTTTATATGGAAAGACCAAGTTAAGTTGGTGCGCCAAGAAGACCTCAATCCTGACAATCAAATCTCCATGATCGTGTCCAATGTACTGACACCAAATCGTCAATATCAAAAACTGATTGATCTGGTCGATGAGTTGCAACCTGATTTGTTACTTACTCTCGAAACCGATCAATCTTGGCAAAATGCCTTGAATGTCATCGAAAAAGATTATCCCTATCGTGTCGCTGTGCCCTTAGACAACCTCTACGGGATGCACCTGTATAGCAAGCTTGAACTCAAAGATGCTGCGGTGAAATATTTACTCAGTGATGAGATTCCATCTATTCACGCCTCGGTGATTTTGCGCTCAGGCAATGAAGTCGATTTGTATTGTTTGCACCCACAGCCACCGAGTCCGACCGAAGCTGCGGAGTCTACTTTGCGAGATGCGGAACTACTCATGGTTGGTGATGCAATCAAAGATATAGATCAAAGTTGTATCGTCATGGGTGATCTCAACGATGTGGCTTGGTCGAAGACCACACGCCTTTTTCAGCGCATCAGTGGTTTGCTTGACCCACGTGTTGGGCGCAAATTTATCAATACTTTTCATGCGGACTATCCATGCTTCCGTTGGTCATTGGATCATGTCTTCCACAGCATTGACTTCGCATTGGTAAAAATGGAACGGCTACCACATATCGGTTCGGATCATTTCCCTGTGTATACCGTACTACAAACAGATCGTATGTATGAGCACATCCATGAGGAGATCGAAGAGGAAGAGGGTGACCAAGAAGAAGCCGATGAAAAAATCCAAGAAGGTATTGAAAAATCTCGGACTGAGAACCTAAAAACTGATATTCCAAACGGTCAAGTACAAGCGCCATAAAGGGTGATATGTACTGTTGTAAAAATACTGTAAGAAATGGCTTACAAAAGCTGTTGTGATTTGCGACTTTCGGTGAAAGTGAGTTTTTCTTAACATAACCACATCAGCACAGGATCGGGTTTGGAAGCCCACACTATGGATAGACTTTAGCTGAATGGAAATCATCACGGAACGGATGTGGTAAGGAAGACCTCAGAAAAACAAAAAACGTCGCATAACCGCATATTGCCCGAATTGGACAGGGAGTTCAATTCGGGTTTATGTTTTTTGTAGTTTGCATTTTTATAAAAATGAATCTTAAACAAGTTGTCTATACTAAGTAGTTTTCATGTGAAAAACTAACAGAGTCAGTATAGTTCACAAGCTCCAAGAATTTAAATGCATGTTTAGTTCAGACACCAAACTTATAACTATAGGTATCTGGACGCACTATTTTTGGCAGTCCTTCTTTATTAATTCCAACTTCTAGTGCTTCTAGAATCAGCTTAAAGCTAGGTATTTCGTATTTTTTAAGCTTGTTTAGGCTAACAGCTAAATTCTTTTTATCTATAGGGAATGCATAGGTGTTTGGTAATATATAGTGTTGTTGAATTAATAATTTTTCTCTCAATTTTATACATCTATATAGGGTTGAAACTAGCCAACCATCTAGAGCCTCCAATTGTTTTTTATTATTAACTAAAGGGTAAAAACTCATCACTCCTTTAAAGCGTAGTCTTTTGGATCGTCCTTCAATATAGTTGGTTAATTGTTGATGACTTAAATCTCCGTAAATATATCGCCTGATTTGCATCAGTGAAATCATTAAGTTGTAATCTTTATTTTTTTCAATGTTTGTATATATTCTAAAATTGCCATTTTTTAATGGTTGTATTAAATTTCTATAAAGTAAATATGAAATCTGCTTTTTGATTTTTAATATTGAGCTTTCTCTGAAAGATATTGTATCTACAGATATAGAATATCCTAAAAAATTAACACTATTTTTAGTGCTATCAGCTGCAAGTTCGGAAGGGTAGTCCTTTTGTATTAATAAACTAATCCCATCTGATTTTTTTGCATTTATGGGAATTTCAGCAGATTGTGAAAAAGAAGTTATAATGTTGAAAGCATTGCAAACTTTTTGATAATCAGTAGACCAAATGAGTGTATCATCTGCATATCGTGCAAATTTCAACCCTTCTTTTTCAAGTTTATAATCGAGTTCCCAGCAAGCAAGATTTGCTAAAAATAGAGATATTGATGTTCCTTGGGGAATACCTTTATCTCTGTTTTTAAGGAATGATTGAATAATAAATCTCTCTTCATGACTTATTTTAAAAGCATTTTTATCAAATTGCTCAAATAGGTATGTATGTGAAATATTTCCAAAAAAGTCACTAAAGTCAAATTCTGCTACAAAAGATCTTGAATTGCGATTTAAGTCGATAGATATGTCTTGAATTGCAAAATGTACATTGCGGTCATTTCTGTATGCGTATGAAAATGAACTAAATCGGTGTTTATTCTTTGCTAAAAGTCTTTTATAGAATATTTTAGAAACAACAGCATCTGCTATTTGATAAATTATGACTTTTCTTGTTTTTCCATCTTCTTTAGGAACTTCAAGCTCTGATGGTTTTAAAGGCTCATAAGTCTTTTGGGAAATCTTTTTTGCAATTGCTTTTGCGATGGCTTTGATATTTTTCTTTACATGAAATGGATCACACCCTTTATTTGTAGACCAGTATTCGGGTCTTTTTATTATTTTTTTCGGTGGGTTTGTTAATCTTTTTGAACTTCTTACATGCTCAGAGTTCAAATTTTCTAAATAATTATAGTATCTTGCTATTAATTTATTGCACTCATTTAGAATTTCATTATTTAATTGCTTTTCTAGACTCATGATTAAATCTCTTAATTAAAAATAGACCTGCAGAACAGGTCTATTTCGTGGAGAGCTGAGGTAAAATTAAGTTTCAAGTTGATACAACTTTGGGTTGTATCTCAAGGAAAATATTCAGATCCACTAAAGTCCCTAGGACTCTAATGGATATTTTACTGTAAAGCAGATAAATATCAATTAAGTTGTAGGATTTAATAGCGAAAATCATCAAATTTTGAGCTATCCATTTTCCAACTGATAACAGTTAACTTACCAACTCAACGCACCACCAGTCTGATAGTCCGTCACACGTGTTTCAAAGAAGTTCTTCTCTTTACGCAAGTCCATCATCTCAGACATCCATTGGAATGGATTGTTTACACCCTTGAATTGCTCAGGCAAGCCAAGTTGTGTCAAGCGGCGGTTAGAGATGAATTTCAGATATTCTTCCATCATCGCAGCATTCATACCGAGTACACCACGCGGCATGGTATCACGAGCATATTCGATTTCAAGCATGGTGCCTTCCAAGATCATTTGGATCACTTCTTGTTGGAAGTCTTTCGTCCAAAGCTGTGGATTCTCGATCTTGATTTGATTGATCATGTCGATACCGAAGTTCACGTGCATCGACTCATCACGCAAGATGTATTGGAACTGCTCAGCAACACCAGTCATCTTGTTACGACGACCCATACTTAAGATTTGGGTAAAGCCACAGTAGAAGAAGATGCCTTCAAGAACACAGTAGAATGCGATCAAGTTGCGGAGTAATTGTTGATCATCTTCGGTCGTACCTGTTTTAAAGCTTGGATCACCAAGCGACTGGGTGTATTTCAATCCCCAAGCAGCTTTACGTGCCACACTCGGGACTTCACGATACATATTGAAGATTTCGCCTTCGTCCATACTCAAGGATTCAATACAGTATTGATACGCATGGGTGTGAATCGCTTCTTCAAAGGCTTGACGCAAGATATATTGGCGACATTCTGGATTGGTAATCAGACGATAGATCGCCAAAACCAAGTTATTCGCAACCAATGAATCTGCAGTAGAGAAGAAACCTAATGAGCGTTTCACGATCACACGTTCGTCATCGGTCAAGCCATTGTCAGACTTCCACAATGCGATGTCGTGGTTCATGTTCACTTCTTGAGGCATCCAGTGGTTAGCACAACCATCAAGATATTTTTGCCACGCCCACTCATAGCGGAAAGGTACAAGTTGGTTGAGATCGGCACGACAGTTGATCATACGTTTGTCTTCAACTTCTACACGACCTGCGCCCATTTCCAACTCTTCAAGACCTGGTGCAACATCTAAATGTTTTAAGGATTCAGATGCTCGAGCCATCGTATCGGCTTGATTAGTTGCATTTCCATTTGCTGTTGGTGCAGGGGATTTTGCAGGAGCCACGCTCTGCGCTTGTGGCTGTCCATCAGATACCACTTTCTGTACAGGCGCTTCTTTCGGTGCGACGGGCGCAGATGGGGATGTCGCAGGAGCATGCTTTTGTGCATCATCTTCAAAGTCGTCCCAGCTTAGGATTGACATATTATAATCTCGCTATATTTCAAAATACTTAAAATCGTTTTTTGTCAGACAGTCAGCGTGTTTTGAATTGGACAAACACGCTGAGCCATGATTGATCTTTGCGACGATTTATCTATTGATTCGCCTATTATTGACATTCTATTGACACGCTTCACAGTCAGGATTGTCAATGCTACAAGCTTGTGGTACAGGTGCAGCAGTGGTGAAGCCGTCGTCTTGTTGCGCAACCTCTTGAGCAACTACTGGCTCAGGCTCAACTGCTGCTGCCATCGTTGCAGGTTTTACTGCATTCAATGCACCTGTGTTAATGGTTGATTTCTCTGCAGAAGTCGCACCCAAAGCACGGAGGTAATAAGTGGTTTTCAAGCCACGTAACCAAGCCATTTTATAAGTGATGTCGAGTTTCTTACCGTTCGCACCAGAGATATACAAGTTCAATGATTGCGCTTGGTCGATCCATTTTTGACGACGGCTTGCCGCATCAACGATCCAACGAGGCTCAACTTCAAATGCAGTCGCAAATACGTCTTTCAAGTCTTGTGGAATACGTGCGATCTTCTGTACCGAACCTTCATAGTGTTTCAAGTCGTTGACCATCACCACATCCCAAAGACCACGATCTTTCAATGCACGAACCAGATACGGGTTGATCACGGTGAATTCACCTGACAAGTTTGATTTCACATACAAGTTTTGGAAAGTCGGCTCGATAGATTGTGATACACCACAAATATTTGAAATGGTTGCCGTCGGTGCAATCGCCATCACATTCGAGTTGCGCATACCGTCTTTTTGTACTTTGGCACGCAAGCTATCCCAGTCTAAAGTCATTGAACGATCGACTTCAAACATGCCTTCAGGACGAGTCACTGCGACTTTGTTCAATGAGTCGATTGGCAAGATGCCTTGATCCCATAGCGAGCCTTTGAATGTAGTGTACGCACCACGTTCAACCGCAAGGTTACTCGATGTTTGAATTGCAAAGTAGCTAATCGCCTCCATCGAACGATCGGCAAATTCCACCGCTTCATCAGAACCATAAGCAAGATTCAATTCATACAACGCATCTTGGAAGCCCATGATGCCCATACCGACAGGGCGGTGCTTGAGGTTTGAATTACGTGCTTGCTCAACAGCATAGTAGTTAATGTCTACCACGTTATCGAGCATACGCACCGCAGTTTTTACTGTGCTTTCAAGTTTTGCATGGTCAAGTTGACCGTCAGTGATATGACGTACGAGGTTGATCGAACCTAAGTTACATACAGCGATTTCGTCTTGATCTGTGTTGAGGGTAATCTCAGTGCACAGATTCGATGAATGCACAACGCCAACGTGTTGTTGCGGAGAGCGCAAGTTACAGACATCTTTGAACGTGATCCACGGATGCCCCGTTTCAAATAACATCGAAAGCATCTTGCGCCATAGGTCTTGTGCTTTGACTTTCTTGTGCAAGATTTCTTTTTTCGCGGCTAAACCTTCGTAGTGTGCATAACGCTCTGCAAATGCTGTCCCTGTCAAATCGTGTAGATCAGGTGCATCTGATGGGCTAAACAAGGTCCATTCCGCATTTTCCAAAACACGTTGCATAAATAGGTCAGGTACCCAGTTTGCTGTGTTCATATCATGGGTACGACGACGGTCATCACCTGTGTTTTTACGCAGTTCAAGGAACTCTTCAACGTCTAAGTGCCACGTTTCAAGATAAGCGCAGACCGCACCTTTACGCTTACCGCCTTGGTTGACTGCAACGGCTGTATCATTCACGACTTTGAGGAATGGTACGACACCTTGCGACTTACCATTGGTGCCTTTGATATAGGAGTTCAAAGCACGAACAGGTGTCCAGTCATTACCTAGACCGCCTGCCCATTTTGATAGCATCGCATTGTCACGGATTGCGCCGTAGATACCGAATAAGTTGTCAGGTACAGTGGTCAAATAACAGCTTGAAAGCTGTGGACGAAGTGTCCCTGCATTAAACAAGGTCGGCGTAGAAGCCATATAATCAAAGCTTGATAATAAGTCGTAGAACTCGATGGCACGCGCTTCACGATCATCTTCTTGGATCGCCAGACCCATCGCTACACGCATAAAGAAGAGTTGTGGCAATTCAAAACGCACACCATCTTTATGAATGAAATAACGATCAAATAAAGTCTGTAGACCTAAATAAGTAAACTGATTGCTACGTTCAGGTTTGATCGCCACAGCAAGCTTTTTCAAATCAAAGTTGAGTAGTTCAGGATCAAGTAGCTCTAAGCTCACGCCTTTGTTCAAGTACGCTTCAAGCGCATCATTTTCATTGGTGTCTGTATCAAGTCCTAAGAAGGTAAGACCGACTTTAACCAATTCATCACGTAGCAGGCGAGCCGTGACATAAGTATAGTTTGGCTCATGCTCGATACGAGTACGTGTTGCCATCATCATGGTGGTGGCAATTTCTGATTCTTTGACACCGTTATAAAGGTTCTTCACCGTTTCGTCGATGATCGCTTGTGTGTCGATGCCTTCAAGATCTTGGCTTGCACGTTCTGCGCTATTGGCAAGTGCTGATAAATCAAGTGGCTTTAACATGCCGTCAGCATCGGTCACTTGTAGTGTAGGGTGGTGACTTGCACCTTGACCTTGACGTTCAGAATGACGCTTATCACGATAGATTACGTAAGCACGAGCGACCTTTTGTTCGCCTGTACGCATCAAGGCAAGCTCAACTTGATCTTGGATTTCTTCGATATGGATCGTACCGCCAGATGGCAAGCGACGCTTAAACGTATTCATCACCATTTGCGTGAGCTCAGAGATACGGTCGTGGATACGACTCGAATCGTGACTGTGTTCGCCCTCTACTGCGAGAAAGGCTTTGCCAATCGCAACAGAAATTTTTTCGGCATTAAAGTCGGCAACATCACCTGTGCGTTTGATAACACGTAATTCGCCTGGGGTTGTGTCGAGTACGCTCATGACGGCACTGCTCCATGTATTTAGTCGATGGCTTCCATTTTTAAAAGTGCTTTATATCAAAGACCGTTTTCTAAAATGAAACCACTATAAGTTGTGTTGAATTAATCTATGGAACACAAGATACGGTAATTTCTCTTGTGATTCAATCTTGACTTTTCGCATCAGATCTTTTTTTTGATGCAATTGATTTAGTTTCCTACAGTTAGCAATAAAAATTATTTTTCCGCTAAAAAGTGTGCATATTTTTGTGCAGAAATAGACTAACAAGAAAGCTTGATTTCTCGTATAGATAAATCTGTGGATAAGTTGTTGATATAAATTTTTACAATTCGAGCGTCAAAAAATCATTAGGTTGAAATGTAAGCGTAGTGTAAATTTCTTTAGCTATTTTTACCTAAGCTTACAATGTAACCATGATAAGCAATACAATTTTATAGAGAGTGTAATTTTTGGTGAAAGGGGGCTTGTTTACATTGTAAACGCGTGTATATTGAGTGCATCAGAAGATGCGTTGTTATTCTAATTTTTTATTTAATTTGAATAAGATGCGTCATTAATTTAGAGGAATGGAAATGTCGCAAGAAGAAAAATTGCCGAAAATTTTAATTGTAGAAGATGATGAACGTCTTGCGAATTTGACGCAAGAATACCTGATTCGCAATGGTTTGGAAGTAGGGGTGGAAACAGATGGTAATCGTGCGATTCGCCGTATTATCAGCGAGCAACCAGATTTGGTGGTACTCGATGTGATGTTGCCGGGTGCGGATGGTTTGACCGTTTGTCGTGAAGTGCGTTCACAGTATCATCATCCAATTTTGATGCTTACAGCACGTACCGAAGATATGGATCAGGTGCTTGGTCTAGAGATGGGTGCGGATGACTATGTGCCAAAACCTGTTCAGCCACGTGTCCTACTTGCACGTATTCGTGCCTTACTTCGTCGTACGGACAACTCTGTAGAAGAAGAAGTATCACAACGTGTCGAGTTTGATGATTTGATTATTGATAATGGCGGTCGCTCAGTCACGCTTAGCGGTGAGTTGGTTGACTTTACGAGTGCAGAGTATGATTTGCTTTGGTTACTTGCATCGAATGCAGGTCGCATCTTATCTCGTGAAGATATTTTTGAGCGTCTACGTGGTATCGAATATGACGGTCAAGATCGCTCAATCGATGTGCGTATCTCACGCATCCGTCCCAAAATCGGTGATGATCCTGAAAATCCAAAACGTATTAAGACCGTACGTAGTAAAGGTTATCTATTCGTCAAAGAGTCAAATAGTGCCTAAGTGCATTATTTGACGATAGTTATTATTTTATAAGTTCAAGAGGCATCCGTGTCATCATTTAAACATAGTGTTTTCCTTCGTATCTATGCTGGACTGGTATGTTTGGTGGCATTGGTTGCAATCTTGGCGTACATCATTGTTCAAGTTATCAATTATCAACGTGCACAAGATTACCGTGAGCAAATGGCAGACGGTGTAGCACATGTGATCTCTGAAGTGGTGGCAAGACAGCCGACACCACAAAGTCAAGAAGATTGGCTCGCTGATGTATCTAGAGTGCTCGAACTGCAACTCGATTTTGTACCACGTGACCAGCTCGATTTATCCCGCACAGAACGTCGTCGCCTCAGCGATGGGCGTGCTATTGTGCGTTATGATGCCAGTAAAATTATTGGTGATATTTATACCCAAGTTGAGGGTCAGCCAAATGTCTATTTGCATATGAAGGTGGATAAACTTTCAGAAGTGCAAATTAAAATGATCGCAATTTTGGTGTTAGAGGATCTGAGTTATTATCCAGGAGCGGAACAGCAGCGTTTAGAAGAGCTACAACCTTATTTTGCATATCCGATCGCATTCAAAAAGTTATCTGATATGAATCTAGATATGGATCAAATCAGTCGCTTGCGTACAGATAAGACGCAGACCTTGATGCTGTATCGTGATAGTGCGACGATGCAAGGCACGACAATCTCTGTTATTTCTGCCTACACCAATGTACCTAATCAGGTTTTGGTCTTAGGACCTGTACCAATTTTTAACTGGTTACCTTTTACTGTCTTTGCGGGAGTTGTTTTATTTAGCTTATTCTTGTTAATTATGGGTGTGTATTTCCTCATTCTGCCACTCGAGCGAAAAATTGGCAAAGTTCGTCAGGCCTTAAACCGTGTGCGCAAAGGCGATCTTGATACTCGAGTTACTGTTGAGGGTAACGATGAGATGGCGAATCTTGGCTTAAGCTTCAATATGATGACTGAGCACATCCAACGTCTGATCGAAGCACAGCAAGAATTGACTCGTGCAGTATCACATGAACTCAGAACACCAGTTGCCCGAGTCCGCTTTGGTATGGAGATGCTGACAGATACTGATGACTATGATGCACGTATCTCACAGATGGAAATGATCGACAAAGACATCGAAGAGTTGAATAAGCTCATTGATGAGATCATGACTTATGCCAAACTTGAGCAAGGGACACCGTCATTGCACTTTGAAAAAGTAGTTTTGAAAAATCTACTTCAACAAGTGATAGATGAAACGGCTGTCATTAAGATAGATAAAAATATCACCAGTCTACTACCTGCTCAGGAAGTAGAGGTGGAAGCGGAGTATCGCTATCTGCATCGTGTTGTACAAAACTTTGTGGGTAATGCACTTCGCTATAGCAACTCGATGGTACGTGTGAGTGGTGGCGTACAAGATGGCTATGCTTTTGTCTGCGTTGAAGATGATGGGCAGGGCATTGATGAAAAAGATCGTGAAAAAGTCTTTGAAGCTTTTGCTCGTCTAGATGATAGTCGGACGCGTGCATCTGGTGGTTATGGGTTGGGCTTGTCGATCGTGAGCCGCATTGCTTATTGGTTTGGTGGGAAGGTTCAGGTTGATCAAAGTCCAGTGCTAGGTGGTGCTCGATTTACCATGACATGGCCAGTAAAGCAAAGTGTAACTAAAAAGCCTTTGCATAAATCAACTAAAAAAGTTGATGTGTCTTAGCTGTTCGCCATTGATCTTCAAGTGTTTTTCAACACGCTAAAAAGTTTGAAGTGCTTCTTATACCACGGTCATTAAATTCTGAAATTAATGCACAAACATATCTAAAGATTGACGGATTTCACGCACTGCATCATGGACATCTGTTGAAAGCAAGATTGGGTCAAAAATACTGGCATAATGTTCAAATTGTTCAGCTGTCACAACCAAACGGATTGGGCAATCTTCTTCTTGTAGGCGCCAAGCCAAGAGCATAAACTCCTGATCAACCTCAGGAATAAATGACTGCAAATCAATAACTAAGGCGTTAATGCAATCTGAAAAAGGCATCACCGAAAGCTCTTCAATACGTCGACGACAATATTCTATATCGCTCCAAGTCAGTTCACTGTCAGGTTTCGTCAATTCGATTACACCAATAAGATGCTCATCACGGCTACGATGAAGCCAACAACGATGTGTGACATCGGTTGCAAGCGAAAGACTGATCGGCGTAAGGCGATAAGACATAGAAAGTGTCTGTTTAAAATAAGACAGAACATTATAAACTGCTCATCTATTCACGCAAGTATATTGATAAATGATCATCAAAAGAATGATAAATGGCGTGATTAAAATAAAAATGTGTGGAGATTATGTAAATTTGAGGCATAAATTGAACATGAAATGCAGTCACATTGTTATTAAAATTATACATTTAACCTAAAATTAATATGTTAGGGTAAATAATATACAAAAACGTTAAGGAATATATTTATGCCATCACAACATCCTAGCTCTAATCCTGACAATATGAGTACATCTGAAAAGAAAAAACGTACAAAATTTATTACCATCGCTATCGTTGGTTTTTTGATTTTGGTCATTGTCGGCATGTCTATAGGGTTCATTAGTGATCAAGATGAGCCACCTGCTGAGGAAGCAAAAGATCAAACAACTGTGCAAGAACAAGCCCCTGAGCCTGTCATTATTGACAGTAACAGTGGGGATAGTGAATAAGCTGTAATATTCATTCCACTTTATTTGCGATTTCATGTTGCTTGTCTACACGAGTTAAAATTACGCAAAAGCGTGATTTTTATCACAATAACTTAATTCGGGAGCCATTTTATGAATGACTACTTCGGCGCGGGCGGTGGTGACCGTCTAAACTTTCATTATTTATGGGATCAATTCCATCCAATTCTTGGAGCGATTGCTATTCTGATCGTGGGTTGGATTGTTGCATTGCTGGTCTCAGGCGGTGTAAAAAAATTATTGGGTTCTGCGGGTCTGAATGACAAGCTTAGCCGCTCTACACAGCAGTCAACTGATATCGAGAAACTTTTTGCTCGAATTATATTTTGGTTCATTATGATCATTGCGATCGTTGCTGGACTCAATGTGCTGAATCTTCAGTCTGTGAGTGCACCTTTCTCCAATATGATTGGTCAAGTGCTTGCATTTATTCCGACATTGATTGCAGCAGCCGCTGTTGCTTTGATTGGTTGGTTATTGGCGACATTGGTACGTGCAGGTTTGACGCGTGTTTTAGCAAGTACCAATCTTGATGATAAATTGAGTAATGATGTTGGTGTTGCACCAGTCAGTAAGAATATTGCGGATATTGCTTATTGGTTAATCCTACTTCTGTTTTTACCGATGGTGTTGTCGATTTTGGGACTGACAGGTTTGCTTGCACCAGTGCAGGTAATGGTGACTGAAGCGATTTCATTTATTCCTAATATTTTCATTGCGGGTATCATTGTTTTTGCGGGTTATATCTTGGCAAAGATCATCCGTGGGATTACCGAAGGTTTGTTAAGCAGTATTGGCTTGCAAGCTCAAGCAGAAAAGTTGGGTGTATTTAAATCTTCAAATCTACCAAAATTACTCGGTTCATTTGTATTCACTATCGTGATGATTACAGCATTAATCATTGCATTTGATGCACTTGGCGTAGAAGCGATATCTCAACCTGCGACTGCGATGCTCAATCAAATCATGGCGGCGATTCCAAATATTCTTGGTGCTGCGATTATCTTGATCATTGCATACGTGGTATCACGTTTTGTTGGTCAGTTGGTTGCTGAGCTTCTAGCAGGTACGGGTGTAGATAACATCCCTGCAAAACTTGACGTGCAACGCTTTTTGGGTGAACAAAAAGTATCAAGCTTCGTAGGTTTCTTAATCGTATTCTTCACCATGTTGTTTGCAACTTCTGAGGCTGCAAATCGTCTTGAATTCACGCAAGTGAGTGAATTGATCAGCATGTTCATCCAATTCGGTGCGAGCATCTTGCTTGGTGCGGTGATTCTTGTCATTGGTTTTTGGCTTGCAAATACTGTGGCGAATGTTATTCAACGTGGTGAGTACAATAGCTCTCGTTGGTTGGGTAACTTGGTGCGCATCTTAGTGATGGGTCTAGTTATCGCAATGGGTCTTCGTGCGATGGGTATCGCTGATTCGATCGTGAATCTTGCATTTGGCTTGACACTTGGTGGTGTTGCAGTTGCCTTTGCATTGGCATTTGGTCTTGGTGGTCGTGCACCTGCGGAACGTTTATTGACTAAGCTACTGGATACAGCTGAATCAGAAGCAAACAAACCAAATCCGCTTGCTCAATCTACAGATTCGGAAGCAAAAGTAGATTTGCCATCGAATGTTGCTGACATTGATTTGCATCCTGATACGGATAAATAATGATTTATTAATGTCATAATTTCTTCATAATTTAAACTTTTGTTTAGATTGTATTAAAAGAAGCCACTTAGGTGGCTTTTTTGTTATCTTCATCACACAAAAGGTAAATTGTTAGACAAGATAAGAAAAAGCTTTGCATAAAATGATTAGTATAAAATCTGTTCAACTAAAGGAGGTTGATGACATGTTGAAAAATATGAAGCAATCAACAAACTTGAAGTTTATCCCAGCATTTATGATGGGTACTGCAATCTATGTCGTTGGTACGGCGATCAATCTTGTTCGTGACAAGAAAGAATCAGACGAAAGCCAAGACATTGCAATTTCAAAGCGAAAGCCAAATCTAGTACGTCATAGCTAATCGTTATTGACCTTAGATTTCTTGAATTTTGAAATTGAAAACTCTCCCAAAGGATATTTTGAAGTTGTTGGTTTTTGGAAGCTATTTTTAATTTAAGCTCTTTTAAATTGAAATAGCACAACATCAAAATACAGCATGGATGCTACACCACAGCACCCGCCACATAAGCAGAAGACCACGCCCACTGAAAATTATAACCGCCTAAATGTCCAGTCACATCGACCACTTCACCTATAAAATATAAGCCTTCGACCAATTTACTTTGCATGGTTTTTGAAGAAACCTCATCAGTATTTACCCCGCCGAGGGTGACTTCAGCAGTACGGTATCCCTCTGTACCAGATGGTTTGACTGCATAGTGATGAATGAGTTCGGCAAGCTGAATAAGTTTTTGATCTGACCATTGCCCAATGGCGAGTTCGCTCTGTTCTGCCCACATCAGCTTTTGCAATTCAATCACGATGCTTTTTGGGAAGTAGTCATTCAAGATCGTGCGTAAGAGCACTTTAGCTTGTTTTTGCTTTTGGTTAATCAAGATTTGTTTTAAATCATGTTGTGGTAAAAAGTCGATATAGAACGTTTCACCGCTTTGCCAATAATTCGACAGTTGTAAACTGCTTGGACCACTCAGCCCACGATGGGTAAAAAGAAGTGGCTCGGTAAAGCTTGCTTTGCTGTTTGATAAGGTGCACACAATCGCATTGCCACTGAGTTTTTCTGTGCTTTCTTTAAATTGATCGCTAAAGGTGAAGGGCACAAGTCCTGCACGTGTTGGATAAATCTGATGACCAAATTGTTTGGCGATGTGATAACCAATTCCTGAACCGCCTAAAGTGGGAATGGATAAGCCACCATTTGCAATGACAAGTGAATGACATGAAAAATCACCAACACTACTTTTGACTAAAAAAAGCTGAAGATTTAGATCATCACTTTTTGTCGTTTTTTGGACATCAGTGACTTCGGCTGACGTGCGGATATCGACATGATTTGCTTTTGCACATTCTTCAAGAAGCAGATTGAGGATGTGTTTGGCGCCATCTAGTGTAAATAATTTGCCCAAATCACGTTCCTCATAGGCAATACCATAATCATGCACTAAACCAATAAAATCCCACTGGGTATATTGCGATAGTGCAGATTTGACGAAATGCGGATTGTGGCAGATGTAGTTGTCAGGTTCGATGCTGTAGTTGGTAAAGTTGCACTTTCCACCGCCAGACATGAGGATTTTTTTACCGACTTTATTGGCTTTTTCTAAGACTAAGACTTTGCGACCCCGTTTGCCTGCTTGTGCTGCACACATCAATCCTGCTGCACCTGCGCCAATCACGATGACATCATAAAATTGATTATGAGTATGGGCAAAATTTTGAGGATTTGGGTTCATAACGCACAATCAATTACGGTTGGTTGAGAATGGCGTAGTATAAGCTGTATCTAGGTAATATGAAGTATAAAAATACGAGTATGGAGATTGAGAAGAAATAAATATTACGGTTTGTTTTTATACTATTTTTTGTGCTAAAAAGTGCATATAGTATTTAGTTCAAAAAGTATTAATACACTAACCTATAATTCTCCTTTAATTTCTAAATCATTCCAAAGAGAGAATTTTTACCAACAAGGAATAAAAATGACTGAGCAAACAAACCATGATTTCAAACAATCGGATCTTAATCAGCCTGATCTCAAGCAATACACCACGATTACTTACGGACTGTATATCGCAAGTTTATTGATCGGCTTTACCAGTATTGTTGCGGTCATCATGAACTATCTAAAGCGTGATGAAGCACGAGGCACTTGGCTAGAAAGTCACTTCGATTGGCAGATTAAAACCTTCTGGTATTCGTTAATTGGTGGTGTGATAGGTTTTTTATTACTCATCGTGTTAATTGGATATTTGGTGCTGATGGCTGTCGGGATTTGGTATATCTACCGTGTGATCAAAGGCATGGTTGTGTTATTAGATAATAAGCCGATTGGCGATGGTTGGGTTTAATATCTGCCAATCAATGCGGTGGGATATTGCTGTTTAAACCGCCAGTATGAATAAATAAAATCCGAGTTGATGCAGTGAAATGATTTTGCTGTATCAATTGCCACAATTGATAAAAGGCTTGGACTAAAACTTGAAGTGCGACACGACCTCACCCATTAAAGGGAAAAGGAGAAATAACGTGTCGTATACT
>NZ_CANLSL010000020.1 GCF_947493735.1 uncultured Acinetobacter sp.
TCATGGTAAACACCTGTGTTACTCTCAACAGCGTTGAGGGAGAGTTTAAGCGTTTACACAGTTTTATTTACAGTCTCGATTCCTACACATTGCCAAGCGTTTTATATTGATCCAAAAGCAGATCATCACGCACCTATGCAAATGCCTCCGCAATATCAACGTATCAATATGACAGCAAGCAAAGGCATGCAACACATTCAAGATGTTTTGCGAAAAGACAATGATTGAATTGCAGGACAATTCAATTAAAAGGCTGAAATATATTTGACATCAACACGACAGCTCTATATTATACGCACACCTCACAACGTCCCTATCGTCTAGAGGCCTAGGACATCGCCCTTTCACGGCGGTAACCGGGGTTCGAATCCCCGTAGGGACGCCATTATTCTTGTAAATTTTCTCCCTTTTTATTTTTTCCTTTCTAATCAATTTCATTAAATGTGCCGCAATTGCTCCTTTTAAAATTTTAGCTTTTTAAATCTTTGTTTTCCTTTTAAACTGATTGCTATCTATTACTTTTTATTCTTCATTTATGTTTTCACATTTAGATGATTATTATTGCTTTGCGATGGTCGTTGAACATGGTGGTTTTAGCGCCGCTGAACGTGCCACAGATATTCCAAAATCAAAACTTAGCCGTCGCATCCAAAAGCTTGAAGAATATTTAGATATTCGCCTCATTCATCGCAATTCAAGACAGTTCTCCGTGACAGACATGGGTATGCAAGTCTATGAACGTGCAAAAGTCATGATTGACGCTGCCAAGTCTGCCGAAGATTTAGTGCAAAATTTAAGTGATACGCCACGTGGTACGGTCAAAGTCAGTATTCCTACATCAATGGCACAGAATGAATTTGCAAAAATTCTGCCTGAGTTTTTGGCACGTTATCCTGAAGTACGATTACAGCTTTTAATTAGCAATCGACGTGTTGATCTGATCAATGAAGGCATTGATTTGGCAGTTCGTGTCCGCACACAGCTTGATGAAGATAGTAATTTGATTATTCGTCGCTTTGGCATCAGCGAACAACATCTATGTGCTAGCCAAGCCTATCTGAATCAATATGGTATGCCGATTAGCCCTGATGAACTTGCAACACACCGTATATTGAGTATGTCAGATCAATTTATTCAGCAAAATATTGAACTGAAATGTACCGATGGCTCTTTGGAAAAAGTACAGATTCAACCGATATTATTAGGTTCAGACTTGATCATGCTCGCAGAATTGGCTGCCAAGAACTGTGGAATTGCCCTACTTCCCGATTCTGTAACATCGGAAAAAATTGCCTCAGGTGAGTTGGTCTATGTCTTGCCTGATTATCATGCGCAACATGGTATTTTCCATATGGTCTATCCAAGTCGCAAAGGTGTTTTACCTGCGGTACGTGTATTGATTGACTTTTTGGCAGAAAAATTAACCCAGGAATGTGAAATTGCCATGACTTGATTGAAGCCATACCAACTATGGGCTTCAAGTTAGTTTTTTTATCTTTTGAATTATTCGTTGCAAATATAAAACAGTGTATTGTAAATACACTACTGCAAGATATTTCATTCAACTTTATACTGCGCTTGTCTTGTTAAATTAATTAAATTAACTGAACAATTAACGCTGAACAATCAGTACAGATTGAAGGAATATCACCATGTCTTTTATCGAACAAATCAAACAACGTCGTTCTATCTACGCCATTGGTAAAAACGTCAGCCAAACGCCTGAACAGCTTGATGGTGTGATTCAAGAAGCGATTAAACAATCGCCATCTTCGTTTAACTCTCAATCTTCTCGTGCAGTGACTTTATACGGCGACTCCCATGCTAAGTTTTGGGAAATCGTGCGTGAAACATTGCGCAAAATGGTGCCTGCGGAAAACTTCGAATCAACCAGTCAAAAAATTGATAGTTTTTCAGCAGGTTATGCCACTGTATTGTTTTATGAAGATCAAGATGTGATCAAAAACTTACAAGAACAATTTCCACTTTATGCAGACAACTTTCCGGTGTGGTCTGAGCATTCTTCTGCAATTGCACAGTTTGCAACATGGACTGCCCTTGCGGAAATCAACATCGGCGCTTCATTGCAACATTACAATCCAATCGTTGATGAAGAAGTTGCACAGACTTTTGACATTCCTGCAAACTGGAAACTTCGTGCGCAGTTGGTACTTGGCTCGATCGAAGCACCTGCAGGTGAAAAAACATTTATGAATGATAGCGAGCGTTTTAAATCGTTTCGTTAATTACTAGGCTAAAGTCTTTCAAAAAATTGAATCCCTCTTTGTGAGGGATTTTTTATTGCTTTAATATGTGCTATACGCAAGATAAATCACAAAGTATCTTGAAAATTTTGCAACTGCGACAAAGCATAAAAATCTTAAAAAATTTTCTTTGAGGACACCACTGACTAGTGTGATCGGATCACCAATGATCGGTAACCAACTGAGCAGTAAAATCGGCGAGCCATATTTGGCGTATAACTTTTGAGCTTGATCTAGCTTTTGCCAAGAAATTGGAAACCCTTTCCTATCTCGATATGTTTCGATTTTTATACCCAACCACCAATTCACACATGAACCTAAGATATTGCCAAATGTTGCGATCGCTAATAACAAGGTAACCACATATTTTTCTGAAAATAATAATGCGAGTAGCAAAGCTTCTGACTGTAACGGTAGTAGCGTAGCTGCGCCAAATGCGCTGAAAAATAAGCTGAGATAACCGATGAGGATTTCATTCATTTTTTCGACAAGTTACAGATGAATTATTGAAAATTTTAAGGATTAAAAAAGCTTTTAACAAATGTATAGACATAAAAAAACCTGCTTAATCACAGCAGGTTTTTTCGAATTTGGCAGAGGATCAAGGACTCGAACCTTGACGAACGGTTTTGGAGACCGTCATGCTACCATTACACCAATCCTCTATATTTGTCTAATCTCTCAAGACGATGCAAAAGATAACATAGCGCATCGATCAATTCAATCACTCTCCGTTCGACTGCACATTTCTAAGCCGTTTATCAGATCACTGTGTATCAAATCATCAAACTATTTTGTTTTAACATGCGATCAACAATGCTATTCGATTCAAAGCCAAAGCGCCAATAGAGCAATTCTAACACATCGAGTTCATCTTGACTGATGAATCGAGTTGACCACATTTCTTGTTCAATCACAGCGAGCAAATACATCCGTTGTCTATATAACAGTCCTGAAATGCTTTGAATACATTGCCCCAAATCTATCTCATGTTCAGTGATCCGAGTATAGGCTTGTAACTCGTGATGTTTAAGAATTTTCTTTAAAATCCGTTGCCTGACTTTCAATTGCTTCAAGCTGTCAATCTGCTGAACATGCAGCATCGCATCAACCAGAACAACTAACTCAGTTAAACAATTTTCACGAATTACAGGGAGTGCAGGCTCAAGCAAAGATTGCGTAGACTTCACTCGATCAAAGAGCAAACTGTCTAATAAACCAATCTCACCATCAGCCTGAATAATAGAAGCAATTTTCTTTAAATAATGATGACTGATAATATTTGGCATCCGATCAATATAATGCAAAGCCTCATCAAAAATTTGCAAATGAATACGACCGTCGACCTTTAATAACGCCTCAACGATTGCCCTACTGACTTCTGCATCTTCAGGAATAAATTCACGGTATTGGCGAATCATAAATATTGCCAAGATTACTTCTCGACTACCTGTAGCAGTTTGCATTGCACGAATAATTACATCTGGACGTTGCCAGCCTTGTCTAAGCACAAGACTAAGCGGTTTCATCGCATCTTTCGTTGCAAAGCTAATCGGTGAAAGTCGAAGTACAGGTGATGGCTGTATTGAAAATTGATTGCTGGTATCAAAAATTTCCAATACACGTGTTTCATTGGTTGGCAATAAAATCCGAGTGGCAAGCTTTTTCCTATCAATGACATTATTTTTATTTTTCAGTTTGAAAATCTGGCTATTTAAATCATGCAGTTGATCAATTCGATCACTGAGAATTGCATGCACTCGAAACCAACTTTGTTCAGTCAACGCATTAGCAAAGCAGATATGTGCAAGTGCTTCACTTTCTACTCGAAAAAGTTGTGAGCCGTAAGTATGCACATAGATACGACTGAGTGCGTGTAACAGGTCCTCTTCAGCAACGAAGCTTAAAGTTTGCTGATCAACTCGATATTCACGGCGTACATAAAGTAGAAACTTCACCACACGACTAGTCAGCACCCCAAGACTGCCCAAGAGCCAAATAAATCCACCCCATGCCACATAGATCGCTGCAAACTTACTATCCATGACCAACGATTTACGCTTCGTGCCTTTTACGACAAATAAACTACCAAGCTGTGAAAAAAATAAAAGACCACTGCACCAAATGAGTAATCGAGTATGTTCGACAAATGCATTAGAATTGATATGTACATACTGCTGAGCAATCAGTGCTTTAATCTCAGGATAATCCATTGACTGTAATGCACCCCATGTCAGCACAATGCTGGCATCATTTTTCCCAAAACCCACGGTAAATGCATTAATACCAAGCTCATCAGGTAGTACAAATAAATATGCAGGTTTGACACCACATAGACTGGCGATTTCATCATTGATTTGTAGCGCAATGCTTTCATTCGGTACTGCATTGAGCCGCTCAATGGCTTTTGCACGAAGATGTTTTGCAACAAATCGTCCATCACCTTTATAAATAAGCTGTCGATAAATGATATTCAGACCGCACAACAAAAATATACCAATAATCGCAGCAGGACTAAGTAGATGCCACCAAATAGATTGTGAGCTATCAAAAAAATGGACGATCAAACCAAATATAAAATTCAGCACCACAATGACGGCAACCAACGCCAAAGCAAAGACCACAGGCAATTTAAAGAGATGAATCCGTAAACTGATCATATTCAGACCGAAAGATGGTGATAAAACAGCATGTGTAAGTAAATTTATCCGTATATTTTTAGTGATAACTTATTTTATTGGCTATCGCAAGTTTGTTGAGTGAATAATTCGCACAAAGTGCTACTACATCAAATTATATTGCTTAATGAACAACTCTTATCAAAAAAGACGTTTAAACGATAAGTTTAAACGTCTTTGAAATCATTGACACAACCGATGATTAAAAAATCACTTTATAATTAAGCGTCTTCTTTAATGCCAGTAAGATCGACCGATGCCGCATCGACATTGACATCAATGTAGCCATCTTTTTTCTTCTTGGCAGTGTCATTACGGCTCTGTTCAAGACGTTTTAGATACTCAGCATCAATGCCTTCAGTGACATAATGTCCGTCAAATACCGCACAATCAAATTCGGTAATTTTTGGAATTTTCTTAGTACGAACAGCCGCTTTTAAGTCTTCCAAGTCTTGGAAAATCAAACGATCCGCACCAATAATTTGACGGACTTCTTCAACGGTACGATCCGCTGCAATCAATTCAGATTTTGCAGGCATATCAATACCATACACATTCGGGAATTTAATCATTGGCGCAGCAGAAGCAAAGAACACTTGCTTCGCACCCGAGTCACGTGCCATTTGAATAATTTCTTCACAAGTCGTACCACGTACGATCGAGTCATCGACGAGCAATACATTCTTGTCTTTAAACTCAAGCTCTACAGGGTTGAGCTTTTGACGGACAGATTTTTTACGTTGTTGCTGACCTGGCATGATGAAGGTACGACCGATATAGCGGTTCTTCATAAAACCTTCACGGAACTTCACACCAAGATAATTGGCAAGCTCAAGCGCAGATGTACGGCTAGTATCTGGAATTGGAATGACCACATCAATCTCGTGATCTTTACCCCATTCTTTAAGGATTTTATGAGCAAGTTTTTTACCCATTTTCAAACGGGCTTTATAGACAGAAATCCCATCAAGTGTCGCATCTGGACGAGCAAAATATACATATTCAAAAATACATGGACGATGTAATGGCGCAGTCGCACATTGCTGTAGGAAAAGATTACCTTTGCTATCTACAAACATCGCTTCACCGGGTTCAAGGTCACGTTCGACTTTAAAACCAAGAGAGGTAATCGCTACGGATTCAGATGCGATAATATATTCCATACCTGTATCAGTTTCACGAGAACCGTAAACCAAAGGACGAATACCGTTCGGATCACGGAAGCCGACTAAGCCATGTCCTGTGATTAACGCCACCACGCCATAAGCACCTTTACAACGCTCATGCACGCTTGCTACTGCGGTGAAAATATCGTGTTCGCTTGGGTTGACCTTGCCACATTTTTGCAACTCATGTGCAAAGACATTGAGCAAAACTTCTGAGTCAGAATCCGTATTAATATGACGCAAATCTGCACTAAATAAATCTTTATGAATATCTGCCGCATTGGTCAGATTGCCATTGTGCGCAAGCGAAATACCATATGGTGAATTGACATAAAACGGCTGTGCTTCTGCACTACTTGATGAGCCTGCGGTCGGGTAACGAACATGACCGATACCAAAGTTGCCGACTAAAGCACGCATGTGGCGTGTATGAAATACATCTCGCACCATGCCATTGTCTTTACGGAGATATAGACGCCCATCATGGCAGGTAATGATCCCTGCTGCGTCCTGTCCACGATGCTGTAACATGGTTAACGCATCATATAACATTTGATTTACTGGCGACTTCGCAGCTATACCAACCACACCACACATAGAGACCTCGCAGACTGGCTAGGAACTTTATAGATAAAACGAGTGTTAAAACAAAAACATAAAACCATTTGAACATCTCTTCGAATTGATACGAAATAGCCTTTCAAATTGTTTTATAAAAATGGATTGGCAGTCTTAGACTGATTTTCCCCATTCGAGGGCGATATTATATCATCTTGCGCTTTAGAATGATCATCCGAATTGAAGCTTTCTAACTCAGCAGTCGTTTTTTGTACGATCTGTTGAGAGTATTCAATGGTTTGCGCTACATAAGGTTGTAGCCATCCGATCATTTTTGAATCTTGCCACATTTTGGTTTGCGCAACCCACCCTTGCAAGATATGAATTGCAACCAAAAATACCACAGCCATTTTTGCAAAACCAAATGCACCACCTGCCAAACGGTTAAACCAAGACAATTTCAACTTTTTGATCACTTGATGCAACAAGTATCCCAGTGTCCACGTTAAAATCACAACAGCCAAAACAATCGCAATAAAGGCAGCGATGTGTTGAACTGTCTGATCTTGGCTAATAAAACCCATCAGTGGGCGCATATATTCACTAAATTTCGTTGCACAAATCAGCGCAAATACCCAACCAATCAGATTGGCTAAAGCATGAATAAAACCCTGACGCAGACCATTCATGGTACTGATCAAGATAAGGATGATCATGATAATATCAAGGGTGTTCATGCATTGCTACTCAACAATACTCAAGCTTTCATCGACACTTTAATTGGATTAAAACATTGAATTTAAAAATCAGATTTAAAAAGATTGAACACAATCTGCAATTAGATTCGGACCTGTGTAAATCAAACCACTATAAATCTGCACCAAGCTTGCACCTGAAGCACGTTTTAATGCAGCTTGCTCACCCGACAGAATACCACCGACACCAATCAATGGGATTTGATCTTGTAATATTTTGGAAAACTGACTGAGGCATTTGGTACTTTTTGTGAAGACAGGCTCACCAGATAAACCACCCTGTTCATCGCCATGCAACATCCCTTCGACACCTTCTCGTCCTAGTGTCGTATTGGTGACAATCAAACCATCAATTTTAAATTTGAGCAATTGATCTGCAATAAACTCAATATCTTCAGCCGTTAAATCAGGTGCAACTTTGAGCACTAATGGCACATAAAAACTATATTGCTCTGCAAGCTCTAATTGTTTATTTTTTAAAGTTTCTAAGAGTTCAGTCAGTGCATGACCACTCTGCAAGCTACGCAAGTCTTTGGTATTTGGTGAGGAAATATTGACCGTGACATAGGACGCATATTGATAGACTTTTTCTAAGCAAATCAAATAGTCTTCTGTGGCTTTTTCCACTGGTGTATCGGCATTTTTACCAATATTAATGCCAAGTACACCTTGATATTTTGCACTTTTAACATTTTCTACGAGCTTATCTACACCATCATTATTGAAGCCCATACGGTTAATGATTGCTTTGGCATCAGGTAGGCGGAACAAGCGTGGATGTGGATTGCCCGATTGTGGACGTGGTGTAATTGTACCAATCTCAATAAAACCAAAACCTAATGCCGCCAAAGCATCAATGTAGTCGCCATTTTTATCCAAACCTGCGGCAAGTCCGACAGGATTTGGGAATTGAATACCCATACAGGTCACAGGCTTTTGATATTGTTTATAAATATTTTGGATCAAGCCAAGTTTGTTTGCGATTTTCAGTGAAGATAGAGTCACTTCATGAGCACGTTCGGCTTCGAGCTTAAACAAAATTGGGCGAGCTAAGGAATATAACATTGCGATTTGACAGGTATTTTATTGAAAAATTCGCCAAATAGTTTACGTGAACTATACACAAAAATATAGGGTTAGTTTTGAACTTGCATCAGTCGATGTAGCAAATAGGTTCGTAATCTTATCGTGTTAAACATCAAAAAAAAGACCCAGTAAAAACTGAGTCTTTCTTTTTTAAGCGGTATCATCGAAATGATTAGTCGCCTTTATAACCTTTCAACTTCAAGCGTGCAGCGTGCAATAGTGGCTCTGTATAGCCAGAAGGTTGCTCTGCACCCTTAAAGATCAAGTCAGATGCTGCTTGGAACGCAATACCGTCAAAGTTTGGTGCCATTGGCGTGTATAGTGCATCATTAGCATTTTGTTCATCAACGATTTTCGCCATACGCTTTAATACTTCTTCCACTTGCGCTTGAGTCACGATACCGTGACGCAACCAGTTTGCAACGTGTTGAGATGAAATACGTAAAGTTGCACGGTCTTCCATCAAGCCGACATTGTTGATGTCAGGTACTTTTGAACAACCCACACCCAAGTCAACCCAACGTACAACATAACCCAAGATACCTTGACAGTTATTTTCAAGTTCGTTGTTGATCTCATCCGCTGACCAATTGGTTTCTGGTGCAAATGGTGGTGTCAATAGATCGTCTAGAGACAACATTTGTTCAGTTTTCAATTGATCTTGACGTGCTTTGACGTTGATTTGATGATAGTGCATTGCGTGAAGTGCTGCACCAGTCGGTGACGGTACCCAAGCACAGCTTGCACCTGCATTTGGATGTGCAGTCTTCGTCGCAAGCATGTCTTTCATGCTATCAGGTTTTGGCCACATGCCTTTACCGATTTGCGCCTTACCTTGTAGACCACATGCAAGACCGATTGCGACGTTACGGTTTTCGTAAGCTGCAATCCATTTCTGTGCTTTAACTTCTTCTTTACGAACGACTGGTGCAGCTTCCATAGAGGTATGGATTTCATCACCTGTACGATCCATAAAGCCTGTGTTGATGAAGATGGTACGATCTTTCGCTTCAGCGATACAGTTCTTCAAGTTCACAGAAGTACGACGCTCTTCGTCCATGATACCGACTTTCAACGTCTTATCAGGAAGACCTAAAGCTTTCTCTACACGACCGAACAATTCAACGGTAAATGCAACTTCTTCTGGACCGTGCATTTTCGGTTTTACGATGTACATCGAACCTTTACGAGAGTTCTTGAGTTCGTTTTGACCTTTGATGTCTGCAATCGTCAGCAAAGGTGTAACCAATGCGTCCATGATGCCTTCAAAGATTTCTTGACCATCCACTAAGATCGCAGGGTTTGTCATCAAGTGACCAACATTACGAAGCAACATCAATGAACGACCGTGAAGCGTCGTTTCACCACCGATCAAGTTTTTGCAAGTACGATCCGCATTCAAAGTACGAGTGATGACTTTATCACCTTTGGCAATTGACTCTTGAAGCGTACCACGCATCAAACCTAACCAGTTGCGATAGCCTTCAACTTTCTCTTCTGCATCAACCGCAGCAACCGAATCTTCCAAATCTTGAATGGTGGTAATCGCCGCTTCCATGATCAAATCTTTCACGCCAGCAGAATCCGCTTGACCGATTGGGCTTGACGCATCTACTTCAATGATCACATGCAGACCATTGTTTAGAAGAACGATTTCTGTCGGTGCAGACGTTTCGCCATTGAAGCCAACGAATTGCGCTTCATTTTTCAACGTCGTGGTTGAGCCGTCTTTCAGCGTAACAACAAGTGCATTCGATTCCACAGCATATTTAGTCACATCATCGTGTGTACCTTGTGCCAATGGGAATGTTTCATTTAAGAAGTTCTTCGCAAATGAGATAACTTTTGCACCACGTGCAGGATTGTAGCCTTTGCCTTTTTCTGCGCCACCTTCATCAGAAATCACGTCGAAACCATATAATGCGTCATACAATGAGCCCCAACGTGCATTGGCAGCGTTCAAGCTATAACGTGCATTACGTACTGGTACAACCAACTGCGCACCTGCAAGAAGTGCAATCTCTTCATCAACATTTTCCGTAGTGATTTGGAAGTCTGCAACTTCAGGCTCTAAATAACCGATCTCAGTTAAGAATGCTTTGTACGCTTCAAGTTCAAACGTGTTGTTACGATGCCATTCATCGATTTGCTTTTGCAAAGCTTCACGCTTTTCAAGCAATGCTTTGTTCTTTGGGCTAAGGTCGACAACGACTTGTTCGAAGTTTTTCCAGTATGTTGCACTGTCGATACCGCTGCCTGGGAGTGCTTCATTTTCAATAAAATCGTAAAGTTCTTTGGCAATCGCAAGTTTGCCTTGTTGAATACGTTCAGTCATTGTGCTTCCTAACTTTTGGATACTTTGAATTTATGATTAAGGTTCAGTTTCGCCTGTGTTTATACAAGCGCAATCGACACAAAATTCAATGAAACAACTAGTATACTGATGAAAAATCATCTGCATACCTCTATTACCACGTAAAATAATAAACATGTTTTGAGAAAATAATAGTCTTTTCTTTAGCTTGTAATGCTTTTAAACAAAAAAGCTGAGTAAATCCTAAGATTCATGAATCCATCAAAAAATCTTTAGATCAACTCACGCTGTGTCGCATTGGTCGATTCATTCAAACGATGTTCAGTATTGAGGTAGTCCTCGGATTGCATCTCAAGCAAACGTGAACGAGTTCGTTCAATCTCAAATGCAAGACGCTCACCTTTGTACAATTGGATAATGGAGTCTTCCGAGGTCAAAATCAATTTCACACGACGATCGTAAAACTCATCAACTAAATAAATAAATCGACGTGTCCCATCCGCCAAATGATCATTAAGATGCGGAATATGACTCACGAGAACCGTATTAAAAGTATTCGCAATCTCAATAAAATCCGCAGGACTACGAGGCTTTAAACACAGCTCAGAAAAGTCACACCACAATACATCTTCTGTGTGCATACGTGTTACGACCACACGGTTATTGACCAAAATCGGCTCAGGTGATTTGACTTGATTGGTTGTCAAACTATGAAAGCGTTCTTCGATCCACGCTTCATGTTCACGATTCAGCGGATATTTAAACAGTTGTGATTGTTTCAGTACACGTAGACGGTAATCCACACCTGAATCAACATTAAGCACGGTACAATTCTTTTTCACCAATTCAATCGTTGGTAAGAAGCGATCACGATGAATGCCATTTTTATATAGACCATCAGGTGCAATATTTGACGTCGCAACCAACGTCACACCACGACTAAATAGCTTTTGGAATAGATCACCCAAAATCATCGCATCGGTAACATTCGATACAAAAAATTCATCGAAACAAATCACCACCGCATCACGATAAATCTGATCGGCAACGATATCGAGCGGATTACGCTGACCTGAAAGTTTATTGAGCTCTAGATGTACGTGTTGCATAAAGTGGTGAAAGTGCATGCGCATCTTACGGCGAAATGGTACAGCATCATAAAACTGATCCATCAACCACGTTTTACCACGCCCTACACCGCCCCACATGTAGACACCATCAGGCGAATCCTGACGACGGAAACGGCGAAATGCTTTTTTTGAAGATTTGTAGCGTTGAATCAGCTCTTGCCAAACTCGCTCTAGGTTTTCTACTGCTTTGGCTTGTTCAATATCAGGACTAAACTGACCTGAATCTAAAGCATTTTGATAACGGGTAGCAGGAGAAAGCACTTCGACGGTATGGAAAGTATTCATAGGAGATAAAGTATTTATACAACTGTGCAAAAGAGTATAACAGACCGAATAGGATAAACATGCAACTTTAGTGAAAGCACAGTCAGATCAAAAAAATATATGCTGAACTATCAGAAAGTTGCATCTAGAAAACACATTAGAAATTTTTTAAATAAAAATCCCTAATGCTTAAGCTGTCGACAATTTCTTTTTAATTTCGTCTTCAACGATTGAAATTTCTAAATCGCTAAAACGACGAATCTCACCTTCTGCATGTTTTTCAAGCATACCGCCGATAAGTGGCACTTTCACCTTAACCGTCCAATTCAGCTTAAAATTCACTTGATTGGCATCGCCTGTGACTGTACGTTGACTGGTTGCTTGTAGTGGCAGATTTGCACCAAGTTCAACAGTCGAAGTGAGTTGTTCAACATTGGTCACGTCGCTACGCTTTAGACGAAAGGCATCTTTGAGTAATTTTTTGGCGATATCCGGAATATTCACATCAAGGTTATATTCACGACGCAAAGTGTAAATATTACCATTCAAATTTGATTCGATAATTTCGAGCTTTTCCCCTGGAATACGGCGACACACGGCTTCGTGTAATTCGGTATCTTTAACCAAAGTTTTAAACTGCTCAAGTGAAACCCCAGTAATCGTTGCTTCGACAGTAAACTGATGTGCCATAAACTTCATTTCCATAAT
Organism: uncultured Acinetobacter sp.; assembly: GCF_947493735.1. GTDB lineage: Bacteria > Pseudomonadota > Gammaproteobacteria > Pseudomonadales > Moraxellaceae > Acinetobacter. The sequence goes on from NZ_CANLSL010000020.1 coordinate 12,924, forward strand.
GTGTTTTTATTGAAGGGTCTATTTAACTTGAATTCTGCACATTTGTAAAACGCATTTTTAGCCAAAACTTAAACACCATTTTTCATAAGTGTTCTGAGTGCTCTTTTGACAATGTATTGCGTTGCTTTCATATGCTCTGGATTGGCGTGACTTTGTTTCAACCACTGATCACATAGAGTCTGCACAAACTCAGGTTTTGTTTTACTGGCGTCATTGAGCCAATTTGCTACGCTATCCTGTACATATTTTTCAGGATCTTGATAAAGTGGCACTAGTAATGACAACGCCAGTTCAGGATTATCTTTTAAATCTTCAATATGATTGCACCATACGCCACGTGGACGAGTGGCTTCAGTGGCAAAACGCCGTATAAACGCATCTTCATGCACCACCCAACCTTGCAAAATCTCAATGCTTTGCTCAAGCTGTAAAATAATATAGGGACGCATCGCCATCCAAGCCACTTCACGCACGCCAAAATGGGTATCCTGGGCAAATGGCTGAATTACCCTAAATCGCTCTGATAAGCTCATTTCTGGATTAAGTACAACTGCATAACACGCCCAACAGCGCACCATATCTGATTGATGTGTAATGATTTTCGATAATAATTTTATTGAATGTTCCGACAAAGCAAGCTGATACAGCAAGCTACCAATACACGCATTTCGACTATTCACCGTTGGCTTTTTCAGGTTTTCAATCTGTTTCTTCAGATTGGTAAAATGCGCAGATAAATCCAGTTCAGCCAAGAAATTTTTCAATAATTCGACTTGATCGACAGCAAGCCATTCCACCAAATTTGCAGATTCGATTTCACCACGATTAAGCTGTTCTAAAATGCTTTGTGGAATATCTTTGGTGCTTCTTGCACCTTTACGCGCTGTGTTCATCAGTTCTCTTTGTGAGTTTTGAGTTGTATAAGAATAATCATACTAACTAAGCCACTAAGCCACTAAGCCACTAAGCCACTAAGCCACTAAGCCACTAAGCCACTAAGCATTTTGAAAAGATTCACACCAAAATGAATAATACTGCCCTGCATATTTTTTCATCTGTGGAAAATACCATTTGGCGACACTGTCCACCAAGTTAAAACCTCGTTCATCATCAATGATTTCAAAGTCGGGATGATTAAGCATGGCATGTTGATAGCAAGCGCATAACAAAAACTGTGCGATATTATCCGCTACCGTGTCGCCATAATCCCAACCACCCGAACCATGAATGCGCATTTCCACTTGGGGCGTACCATTTTTTAAATCAATAAAATAGGGATCGCCTCCTTCATTCGCGATCATAAAATAATGCGCTGGCCAGTCGTCAATGTCTTCTTTGAGCACTGGATTATAGTTATATCCATCCTGAATAAATTTCAACTCATGTAACGGCAGTAAATTCAGTGGATTGCCCACAGTATCTAGAGTGACTCCTTTTTGATTGCAGACTTGGACGATATAGTCTTGCAACTCGCTTGGAAATGGATCGTGAAATTCCGCTTGAATGCGTTTCAGTGCTTCGCTGTTGTCGTGCTTGCCTTGCATGGTAAATTCTTGATAAACATTTTCATACCATTCATGCCCGAGCAGCTTGGGATCAGGTTTTGGCCAAATTTTTTCAATTTCGAGTAATGCAGTTTGTAGATCCGTCATTCTTATTTTCTTGAATTATCCTGTGTCGCCATCTGTTGGAGCTTTTTTAGCGATGTCCGTCGCCCAAAATCATAACGATACTCCCGATCAAAGGCATAACCTCGCTTATCAATGACTTTAAAATGAAACGAGTCAAGACTTTTAGTTTTAATCACTTTGACTTGTTTGGCGATGGTGTCGATATAGTAGGCAAAATTTCGATCTGTGGCATAATAAGTGTGATCTTGCTCAAGATAATAACCCGATGTAAAACAATCTTCTAAAAACGCAAAACTATCTACATCCACACCCTCGACGATCTGATCTCGAAAATATACATGTTTTTTATCTTTGGCAAGATTGGCATGTTTAAGCTGAGTAAACACCTGAAAACTATCGAGATCTGCTTCACGCAACGGCTTATCAAAACTAAAGTAGACTTGATCTTTAACTCGATAATATAAGCCCTCTAATGGTTTTAAATCATCAAAGTCATACGTTAATTTTTCAGCAAAATAATAATTCTGAGCGCCTAAACTCATCAAACCCTTTTCAATGTCAACGATTTTAAAATCCTGTGGCGCAGCATCTGTAATGACAGCGAATGGACACATATAACTCTCGACATAAAGATGATCTTTATCCCGAAAATAGATAGTGCGATCGGCATCATGTGCCACAATCTCAAAACTGGCAAAATCAATCAGCGGATAAAACTTGCAAAAACGCTCTGAGGAGTATTGTAGAATCAACTTTTCATCAATGATTTTAAATCCACAACCTAGTTCACGTACCGACATGCTTTATTCCAGTGTAATGACTAATTTAATAACTGCTGTTCAATCCGCCCTAGCCGTTTGCTTAAACGCCAATTAAGCAGATAAAAAATCATCATCAACACAGCAAAGCTAATAATCAAACCGACTAATATTAATCGCATGATTTGCACAATACGATTCGCTTCATTGACTTGAGTTTGCACAGTTTCGGCAAAAGGTGTGACTGCTTTGCCGTAGATTTGATGCTGCATCATCCACAATTGTTCAGGCTTAAAACCATTCGCTACCATTTGACTTGCATCATTTTGTTCAACTTTGGCAAGCTTGGATAAATAAGCCAGTGCCACTTCACGATCTATTGGGCGATGTAAAATAGCAGTTTGTGCTAAAAGGTAATCTGCAACAGGTTCATCAATCTTACTTTGCTGAATATAACGATAAACGTCACTTTGCTGAATATTGGTTTGATATTCAACAGCTTCAAGATACTGTTCTTGCTTAGCATCATCACCAACCCATTCGTACTGAGCAAAGCTCAACCCTACCCATAACAAGATAAAACTAATTACAAATGCCAAAGTGGTTTGTACAAAGCCTTTAAATTTTTGCTTAAAAAAAGAAAGTTTTTTGGCGTAGAAAATCAGTAAAATCGCGCCAACAAAAGACACACTGAGCTTGAGTCCAAGCCATAAAATCCACTGAATCAAATGGCTGAAATAATCGTTTTGTCCGCCGATACGATCTTGAACCGATTGCGCACTAAATGGTACATGGAGCTGTTGCAAAGTTGGTGAAATCTCAAATAAGGCATAGACCAGTTGTTGATTAAAATACAAAGCCACCACCGCCATGATGCCAAGCAATAAAGACAGCATCATCGAAGCACGCATTTTGTTACGGCGAGCTTTGAGTTGGACTAATCCTTGCTCAAACTCAACCTGCTGTTGCACAGATAAATGTACCGAAGACCTATCTTTTAATTTGCTCATATGTATTTATGCTCAAAATTGAATAAGTTGAGATTAAGACTTTTTCATCTCATACTGACTATCTTCGATCACCAATTGATTTAAATTAGACTGTAAAGATTTCAGTTTTTCAGTGGCTTGGACACGTTGTTGCATGCCCTCTTTTTGAATCTGAATCACATCATTGACGGTTTTGATCAAGGTATTCTGCACATGCTCTAAGGTTTCTACGTCGATCACTGCACGTTGATTCGCCCTTGCAGTTTTTACCGAATTATCATGTAAAAGTTCCGCATTGCGACGCAATAATTCATTGGTGGCATCATCAATGGTATTTGCCAATTCCACGCTATTTTTCTGCTCATTTAAGGACAAAGCCAAACTGATCTGATTTTTCCATGCAGGTAAGGTGATGTTTTTAATCGCATAAAACTTATCGACCAGCATCAGATTATTGGATTGGATAATCCGAATCATCGGTAACGTTTGCAGTGCAGACTGTTGTAGTGTGCGCAGATCATGCACACGCTTTTCCAAATTATTGGCATGATGATTTAGGTCATAAATCTGACTGACAATCTGTTGATTGATTTGATCATTGCTTTGAACATTGTTTTGACTGCTTAATTGACTGATTTGATTAGCGATTTGTTTCTGCTTGAGCTGTCCAGAGGCAATATAGATGCCAAGCTGACGGTACTCATCTTGAATCGCACCGTACATTTTATCCAGCATATCCACGCGTTGTTTTAGACCACCTTGTGTGGTTTCAATCTCTTTGACCAAGGTATCAATTTGCGCTTTGCTGTCATTAAATCGCAGTTGGAAACTCTGCTTTGCGCCGTTAAATTTCGACAAAATCGTACCGATCAGCCCTTTCTTTTTATTTTCGGCAAGCAAATTGTCACTATTGAGTTGCTGTGCAACTTGGACTACTTGGTTGAGCTTCTGCCCTGTTTCGTCCAAGTCTTTGCTTTGCACCATTTGTAGCAATTCATCGGTATAGCTAGAGGTGTTTGAAGCGATATTTTTGCCATATTCCGCCACACTATACTGACCCAACTCGTCGAGTTCATGACTAACTTCTTGGACTTGTGCAAAGTCTTGCTCAGATAAACCTAAAGACTGTAAATCGAGTTGCTCAAATTCGGATTGGCTGATTTTATTTTCCGTCTGAATGACTTGATTTTTCGGATCAGAAAACGATGGGTTTGAGTTGCTCATAATTTTATTTTTCCTCAGTATTTGGAATTTGCTGTGATTGATCTTGATACATAGATGTTGACTGTACTTGCGATGGTTCAATATTTAAAGTCTGAATCAATTGCTCACGTAGACGATTGAGTTTTTCCAGTTCCGCAGGACTTTGCCCTGCATGACTCGCCCGAATCTGTTGATACCACAGCGGAATTAATACATTTTTCGCCTCATTAAAACGGTCTAAAATTGTCAGCGCCACATTTTGATTAAGTTGAATCTGCGCCATTGCCAGATCTGTGGCATGTTGTGAAGTCATCAGCATATTGATTTTTTTGTCTAATCGCACTGAAAATGACTCATATTGTGCGCTCGATGCAAAGCGTTTTGATTGCTGTAAAAATTGCTCCGCAGCTTGAATATGCTGTGACATATCCTCACGTTTCGCTTCTAAAGCTTTGAAATTATGCTGTGACTGCATGATCTCACCATAGACACATTGGCTTAAAATCGTGGCTTGCTCAATGCTTTTTTCAAGACTTTTTAAGAAGTTGATCGAACCTGCCTGATGCTCTAAATCGACACCAAACCAACGATGTAGGAAATGATATTTCTTGGCGCTAAAGAGTTTTTTTGATTGGTTCAGTTGGGCAATGATATTTTGGATCAGTCGTCCAAGTTCCGCAGAATGCGCAATATTTGCTTGTGCTAAGAAGCGTTGCTGATCTTGGATAATCGCATCACCGTAATGGCTGAGATTGCTTGGTTGATGAAGCAATGGCGTGAGAATATCTCGTTGAATGGCGATGATTGCTGATTGGTCTTGTTTAAATTCGTCAACGCTATGCACATGATTTACTGGGTTTAAATCATGTACTTTTTTTTCATCAGACTTTTTGTCTATTCGACTCGATCGCTTAAACGATATACCCAAATGAGCTTTACCCCTCAAAGATGTTAGAAACTATAAATCAGAAACCATGCGTCAGAAAAAACAAATAATTGAATGCCTTGCTTATATTGATGGTCTTTTTCATCGTTATTTCAATATCTTTGCCTTAAAATTTACAAATTCGCTACGTAGATTTTTTCACGCATCTAGCACCTAAATTTAAAAGTCATCAGAATCTCTCAACAAAGTGAAAGCCTATTGATTCTGTTATACTTCTTTTAAATTTTTTGAATTATTTCCACGCACCTCACGTTTATGTCCAAAGCCATTCCCAGTATCAACTTACAGCTTCGTAACGATCCGATTGCACTCAAAGCATGGATCAAAGCCGAGGCGCAAGATTTAGGTTTTGCCGACTGTGTTGTGGCTCGTCCCGATACAGAGGATCAAATTCCGCATCTACAAGCCTATTTGGACAAGGGCTATCACGCCGATATGCACTATTTGGCGGAAAATCTCGATAAACGTGCCAACCCAAAACTTTTGGTCGAAGGTACAGAATGTATTCTGTGCGTCAGACTGAACTATCTACAAGAAAAACCACACGGTCGTTATGTGCCAGAACAGCCTGATGTCGGCATCATTGCACGTTATGCGCGTGGGCGGGATTATCACAAAATCATGCGTGGACGACTGAAACAACTTGCACAGCGTATCGAAGCCAAAATCGGGCAATTTTCCAATCGTCCATTTAGCGACTCTGCACCGATATTTGAAAAAGCCCTTGCGGAAAATGCAGGCATGGGCTGGACAGGTAAACATACTTTACTCATCAATCGAGATTCAGGGTCATTTTTTGTATTGGGTGAATTATTTTGTGGCTTGCCCTTGCCATTTGATGAGCCGACCACGGCACACTGTGGCAGTTGCTCCGCCTGTATTGATATTTGCCCGACCCAAGCCATCGTTGCGCCTTATCAGCTTGATGCACGCAAATGTATCGCTTACTTAACCATTGAATTCAAAGGCAGTATTCCGCTCGAACTGCGTTCACAGATCGGCAATCGGATTTTCGGTTGTGATGATTGTCAGCTGGTCTGTCCGTGGAATCGTTATGCGCATGTCACGACCATTGATGACTTCTTACCTCGCCATGGCTTAGACCACACGTCGCTGCTGGAATTTTGGCAATGGGATGAAACGACTTTTTTAAATAAAACCGAAGGCAGTCCAATCCGCCGAACTGGTTTTCAAAGTTTTAAACGCAATGTCGCCATCGCTTTGGGTAATGCACCGTATTCCGAAGAAATTATTCAACAACTTTCTGTGCAAGATCATGATCAACATCAAGATATTGTTCTTGAACATCAACATTGGGCGTTGCAACAACAGCTTGCTAAAAACATTTAAAATACTCTTGATTAAACTAACTCGCAAAAAAAATGACGCACTAGGCGTCACTTATTATTCGGTGTAAAGCATCCTAGGACACTTCTTTGACCACGACAGATTTGGCAATCTTGTCATGCCAACCTTGTTTCTTGCCGTCCCAAATAATCCAAAAGTAACCCAAGAAAAGTACCAAAGTGGAAGGGATATAGCCAATATAGCGAAGGATCGCTTGCCCAATACTGAGGTTGTTGCCAGTCGCTTCATCTAAAACTTTTAATTTAAGCAGTCGCTTTCCTGGTGTTCCTGCAAACTTCACCCAACAGAACACGATAAAGATAATGCCAATTGCTTGCATAATCCAATCTGCTTTCGTCCATGCAAATGGATTTTGCATATCCGCTTCTGATGCGAATAAAAAGCCAATTGGAGTAAAGATAATCATTAAAATAATGGTGTCGATGATCACCGCCGCTAGTCGAATCCAGAATCCTGCGTATTGGTATTGTCCAGACATGTTTATACTCACTTTATATTTAATTTAATCATAAAAAAACCAGTTGAAATTCTACACTACCGTAAAACTTAACTGGTTTTATTCTATTTGAAAAATATTCTTATTAAAAGTGCTAAGTTACTGTACTAAGTTACCGCACTTTCTCAAGAAATCTATTCTCTGTAATATCTTTTGTGAGTCGATTTAAACACTCAACATACTATTGATGGTTTCCACCACATTTTTCGACTTGGCTTGACCTTGTAGCGTTTGCAGTTTTTCTTTGAGCTCAGTACGTCTAGGCTCACTCAGGGTATACCAACGTGACAAGGCTTGGATCATGCGAGAGCCAACGATTGGATTTTTCTGATCCATAATTTTTGCCAAGTTGATAAAGTGCGCCGTCCCAACATCTCCCCAGAGGTTGACTGGACGTGAACCGATCCCGCCTGTGATTGCTCGAATACGATTCGGTGTACCGAGATCATAATCAGGATGTGCCACCAATTGCGCTATGCGTGATTGATCGGCACGAGGATGCGCCGCTTGGATCATAAACCATTGATCAATCGCCAAATCTTCATCTTTAAAACGATCATAAAAATCTTGCAACGCATCAGATGCTTGCGGCGAATCAAACCAGACGAGGACACGAAGCGCACCAAGACGTTCGGTCATATTGTCAGTCGTTTGATACTGCTGATAGGCTAGATCAAACACTTCCGTAGAGCCTTGTCGAGCCATCATGGTGAGTGCAATATTTCTTAATGCACGAATGCCCATTGCTTGGCTAAATTCAGTTTGCGACGTTGGATCAAGTGTTGCGTAAATGCTTTTCCAAAACTCACCAAATTGTTTCGCCAAATCATTGAGTAAAGCTTCACGTTTGATTTCCACAATTTCAGGACGATAGTCGCTATCTATACGACTTGCTAGATAGCTTTCTGACGGCACATCGAGTAATCGAGAAGCAAGATTTGGATCAGTTTTAATCAGCTCAGGCAATAGTTTTGCATTGGTGATTGCATCTAAATATACGGTCGCATCGTGATCTTTGAGCAGTATATTTTCCAATAAAGTCTGTGCTGCTTGCCATTGATTAAAGCCACTGGTTTCATGTTGAAGCAGAAACGCAAGCTCGGCATCATTATAGGCAAATTCAAGATTCACAGGCGCAGAGAAATTACGCAGTAATGACACGACTGGGCGATTGGTCACATGATTAAAATGAATACTTGCTTCATCTTGATCAAACAAAATCATTCCATCTTTCACATGGTTTTCGATCAATGACTCACTATCGAGTTCAAATTGCTCACCTGTTTCCGCATCGAATAGCGCAATCGCAACAGGAATCGGAACCGCTTTAAGATTTGGGTATTTCGCATGTGGCTTGACACTTTGTTTTAAACGCAAAGTATAGACATGCGTGGTTGCGTCATATTCTTCATTGACTTCGAGCGTTGGCGTACCCGGTTGGTTGTACCACGTCAGAAATGCCGATAAATCCACACCAGAACCTGCGCTGAGTGCAGCGACCCAATCCTCGACTGTCACCGCTTGCCCATCATGACGTTTGAAATATTCGTCTGTACCCAGGCGGAATTTTTCTTTACCAAGCAAAGTCGCCATCATGCGAGAGATTTCCGCACCTTTTTCATAGACGGTTGCGGTGTAGAAATTATTAATCTCCACAAAATGATCAGGACGTGCAGGATGTGATAACGGTCCTGCATCTTCTGGGAATTGGTGTGATTTTAATACCGACACATCATCAATGCGCTGAACCGCAGCCGACTGTAAATCTTCGGAAAAAGATTGATCACGGAAAACGGTTAAGCCTTCTTTTAGACAGAGTTGAAACCAATCACGGCAAGTAATGCGATTGCCTGTCCAGTTATGGAAATATTCATGGGCAATCACCGACTGCACCCGCATGATCGAGGCATCAGTGGTGTATTCAGGATCAGCGAGCACACACGAAGTATTGAAAATATTTAGACCTTTATTTTCCATCGCACCCATGTTGAAGGCACTGGTCGCCACGATCATATAGTTGTCCAAATCATACGGGCGACAATAATGGACTTCGTCCCATTTCATCGAATCTTTCAGGGCTTGCATGGCGATATGACATTTCGGAATGTCTTTGGCTTCGGCGTAGATTTCCAACGCCACATTACGCCCTTCGATGGTGGTGTAACTGTCTTTGAGCACCTGTAAATCACCGATCACACAGGCAAATAAATAGCTTGGCTTTTTAGTTGGATCTTGCCAAACCGTATAATGACGACCGCCGTCTAACTCACCTTTTTCAATCAAGTTCCCGTTAGCAAGTAAGACTGGAAATTTTTTGTCCGCCTCGACACGCGTAGTAAATACTGACAACACATCAGGGCGATCAGGAAAAAAGGTAATTTTACGGAAGCCTTCAGGCTCGTTTTGCGTAACAAAAAGATCTTCACCTGCTTTGTACAGACCTTCAAGCTGTGTATTAGATTCAGGATGAATGATCACCAGCGTTTCAACCACCGCTTGATCAGGTGCATTGGCAATAGTGAGTTGTTCACTATCAAGTTGATATTGTTCAGAACTAAGCGATTGACCATTGATTTTGATTGATTTTAATTCTAAATCTCGCCCGAGTAGTACTAAATCCCCTGCATGCTGGCGTCGCATGTCCAGTTTGGCAGTGACTTCACTGTATGTATCAAATACACGAATATCCAAGTCGATGCTGTTCACCGCAAAGACAGGGGGCATGTAATCTTTTAGATAAACCGTTTCAGGGACACTAGGGCTATCAACAGCAATATTCATATAATTATCCTTTCATGTAAATTCAATTTAAACCATGCAATATTAAGTAATGGCGAATCATTAATTTTAAAGGCACATTGACTACAGCACGATTGTTTTTTGTGCTTAGTGTGAAACAGATTTGGAAAATAAGTTGATTACAATGACACCAAGAATAATTAAGGCAATGCCAATCTGCGCAGGCAGATCAAGCCGTTGATTCAAATAAATCCAACCCACAATCGAAATGAGCACAATGCCCAAACCACTCCACAAGGCATAAGTAATGCCAATCGGAATACTCTTACTGACGATACTTAGGCAGTAAAAAGCGATGCCATAGCCAATCGCCATAATTAAAGTTGGCACCAGCTTAGTAAAACCTTCTGAACGTACTAAAGCCGTAGTTGCAATCACTTCACAAGCAATCGCAAAGGCAAGAATCAAATAGCTTTTTAACATCACCCACCAGCGCAGCTCATTAGATTAAGTCGTTAAATTATAGTTGATTTTAAATATTTTGATGTCAATCGGTTAAAAAATTACACGAAAAAATACGTTGGATACTTTACAATAGCACATTCCAATTTTTTCACTCGATCATCAAATCTGTGCAATGCCTGAAGTCAGCCAAATTTTCCAAAAGCAATTGGATGCCAGTCAGCATTGCCCTGTCTGTCAGGCTGCGATGTATTGGGTAGAGGCAGAGTATTACCACCAAGCGATGAGCTACCACCAATGTTCACACTGTGATCATTGTCAGTTCGTACAAAATGCAGGACAAAATTGCCACTGCGAATACTGTCTAAAACAACGCAAAAAATCCATCCAAAGCAGTTTATATACCGAACGCAAAGAACAACAACGCAAAAAGCAACGTGCCGAAGACAATTTGGAATATTTACTTGATGATTTAAGTTTATTGGAGAAATTATTTTTACTCAGTTTACTTGATGGCATGGTGGATGATCATCGTGCACATGATCAGTTTATTGATTTTTCACGTTATCGTTCAACGCATATCGCACCAAGCTATCAACTGTTTAAAATGCTGAAACAGCAATTAATCCATAATGACTATTTGCTAGAAAAACCGCTTTTAGAAAAACAACACTCGGAAAATGCAGAACAGTATTATACCAATTTGAAATTGCAGGGCTATCGAGAGCCAAGCCTACTCAGTATCACGGAACAACTTCGAGCATGGTTTTATCGTGACTTTTGTCAAGGCGTGCCCTTTCGTAGTAGTAATGAAGTAAAACAGACCTTGCAATTGATCTTGGCGCATGAACTTTTGCATTTTTGCCAATATCACTGTCAGGCTTTACATGTGCAGTTTTATGGCAACCAAGCCTTAATTGATCAGTTTCATACATTGCTGAATGAACTTGCTGTAACTCAAATCTACTTCCTGATTGATCGTGCACTGAATTATTTAGCAGAAAAGAAGCTATTACAGCCGTCTAATCAAAACTACGTCAATACCAACCGACTGCGTAAAACTTTAGCTGAATATCGGCAACGTGGCATTGAACAACATTGGGAAACGCAAAATTTACCACGTCCGCAAGATATACCACGCTCGCAGATGACGGAGATTTTCTTACATCGTTTCTTAAAACTCGATGAAAGGGTCTATCAACAGCCTCTGTGGAAATCATGGCAAATAATCTTGCCAAAGCTACGCTTTTTCGCAGAATGTCACTGTATCCAATGTGGTAGCCGTGATTTGACCATTGAATATTCGACTGAAGAATATGTGTCGTTTAGTTGTTTACGATGTAAGCAACAGGATCATTATTTTATTTAGATCTCGCAGTACCTCTTAAACAAGCATTCAAAAACCCAAAACCATTACCATGATTTTGGGTTTTATTTGTAGATTACTTTTTACAAAACACTCAGTGCAATATTACTGCCCTGAACGAATCATATAGTCAAAGGCACTGAGTGACGCTTTAGCACCTTCACCAGTCGCAATGATGATTTGCTTATACGGCACCGTAGTACAGTCCCCTGCGGCAAATACACCTTGCACATTGGTTTCGTTATGGTCATTGACCACGATCTCACCACGCGGGCTAAGCTCGACCGCACTATCTTTTAAGAAGTCAGTATTTGGCAACAAGCCGATCTGTACAAAAATACCTGCAAGCTCCAGGGTATGTTCTTGATCTGTAGCACGATCTTGGTATTTCAACGCCGTCACTTGTTGCCCATCACCGATCACTTCTGTACTCAGCGCATTCAAGATGACTTCGGTATTTGGCAAGCTATTGAGCTTATTTTGTAAGACTTGATCAGCACGGAGTTTGGTATCAAACTCGATCAAGGTCACATGCTCAACAATTCCTGCAAGGTCAATCGCAGCTTCCACACCAGAGTTACCACCACCAATCACCGCAACACGTTTACCTTTGAACAATGGGCCATCACAGTGTGGGCAGTACGCCACGCCACGAGTCGCATATTCATTCTCACCTGGGACGCCCATTTTTCTCCAGCGTGCGCCTGTCGCCAAGATCACGGTTTTTGATTCCAGTTTTGCGCCATTTTCAAGCTCAACTTCAACCATGCCATAAGTGGTTTGATCGGCACCTGTGATTTTGCTAACTTTTTGCAAATTCATGATATCGACATCATAGTCTTTGACGTGTGCTTCGATATCGGCTGCGAATTTCGGCCCTTGGGTTTTCTGTACTGACGTAAAATTTTCAATGTCCATGGTATCCATGACCTGACCACCGAAGCGTTCAGACACGATCCCAGTCGCAATGCCTTTACGTGCTGCGTAGATCGCCGCTGTTGCGCCCGCAGGACCACCACCGATCACCAACACATCAAAAGCCTCTTTTGCATTGATCTTCTCGGCCTCTTTACTGGCAGAGTCGGTATCCAATTTCGCCACGATCTCTTCTAAAGTCATACGACCTTGACCGAACTGTTCTTCGCCTTTGAATACCATTGGTACAGCCATGATTTTGCGTTGTTCAACTTCATCTTGGAAGAATGCACCGTCGATCATGGTCGCAGTCGCATTTGGATTGTAGATTGCAATCAAATTCAACGCTTGAACCACATCTGGACAGTTGTGACAGCTTAATGATACGAACACATCAAAGTCACCTTTCAAATTCAAACCTTTGATTTGATTTAATATTTCATCAGACACTTTTGGCGCATAACCAGAGACTTGCAATAATGCCAAGATCAATGAAGTAAATTCATGACCCATCGGCAAGCCAGCAAAATGCACACGAGGTTGCTCGCCGACTTTTGCAATGGCGAAACTTGGACGGCGTGTATGTGTGCCATCAAAGCGAGCTGTGACTTGATCCGAAAGCTCGGTAATCTCAGTCACCAGCTCTTTGATTTTTGCTGCATTATTTGATTCATCGAGTGAAGCAATAATTTCAATCGGTGCTTCCAAACGCTCTAAATAAGTTTTTAATTGTGCTTTAATGTTTTGCTCTAACATCGTCAATCTCTCCAAATGTCTAAAATGTAAAAGGTTAAAACTTCTCAATGAGGCTATAATATGCTGTTTTTAATGATTGGTAAAACAGAATGATTTTATCAATACGATCGGTTTTTTAGATTTTTATAAAAATAACGCTGTGTTTTTTCGATCAATGTGCGAAACGATATTTTCAACTTCACTTCAACTGATCAACGCTGAATTTGCACAATCAATCAGATACTTTTAGAATAAAGCCCACTTCATTCTTAGCCATTACATCATCATTTTCATGTCAGAACAACACACTTCTCCACTTGCACAGCAAAGTGCGCCACCTGTTTCAAACAAACCGCAGAATACTGTAGAGATTCGTGATCAAATCGCAGCGATTCAAAATCTCGATGAACTCACTGAGCATCGTGAGATCGTCACCTTTATGCGTCGTTCTTCACCGCTGAATACTTCACAACGTACGGCACTGGAGGATTATCAACACTTAATTCTTGATAGTACTGCTGAAGCGTTAAAGTCAGGTGATCTACGTCAGGCTTTTACGCATCCTGAACGCCCATTAACGGTGGAAATTGGTTTTGGTATGGGGCGCTCGCTGGTAGAGATGGCGAAAGCCAATCCCGAACGTAACTATATCGGCATCGAAGTGCATGTGCCTGGTATTGCGCAATGTGTTTATGAGGCAGGACTTTCGGAAATTGACAATCTACGTGTCATAGATGGCGATGCAATTAAAATTCTGACGGCGATGCCTGACAATAGCATCAACTGTATTCAACTGTATTTCCCTGATCCATGGCAAAAGAAACGTCATTATAAACGTCGCTTCGTAGTGCCAAAGCGTATGGCACTGGTTGAAGAAAAATTAGAAATTGGCGGGACTTTTCATTCTGCAACCGATTGGGAACATTATGCGGCGTGGATGCTCGAAGTGCTTTCAAGCCGTGAACGTCTGAAAAATCTTGCAGGTGAAGGTAATGCTTTCCCTCGCCCAGATTGGCGACCGATGACTAAGTTTGAACGTCGTGGGCTGGAAGAAGGTCATGTGATTAATGATTTTATTTTTGAGAAATTGAACTAACACTTATCGCTTGACAACTGCGCAGCTAAATCATTGATTTCTGCATTTTTGTCACTTTATCACATTGCTTAATGCAGATTAGGCACATGATAATATTCACGAATTCTACTTTGTATTGTGTACATCAATGAAAAAATGGATTGGAAAAACAATTTTCAAGCTTGCAGAATGGCAGTATCAAGTCGATGAAAGTCTGCTTGAAGATAAACAAGTGATCATTGGCTTTGAACATACCTCAAACTTAGATGCAATACTCGCCTACTCGATTTTTGGGATTCTCGATCTCAAAGCGCATGTCTTAATCAAACAAGATTGGTTTCGTGGTCCCATGAAGCCGATCATGACAAAGCTTGGTGGCATTCCAGTCGATCGCAGTAATAATAAAGATGTCGTCGGGCAAATGGTCGATGTCTTTACACAGCATGAAAAGTTTACTTTAGTCATCGCACCAGAGGCGACTCGTGCGAAAAATGGTGTAGAACGTAAACCGATTCGTACTGGATTTTGGCATATTGCCAAAGCAGCCAATGTACCGATCGTATTAATCTACGCACATGCCAAAACCAAGAAAGGCGGGCTATTTGCCAAGATTTATCCTACAGATTTAAAAAGTGATTTGATTAAAATCAAACAGCTCTATGCAGAGCTTGGAATAGATGTGCGGATTGAGTAATCCGCACTGTTTTAAATCTGAATTTAAATTTCAAATTAAACTTCAAAAGAACATTGGCGAATTAAATATTCGCCTTTTGTTTTTTCGCCCGAATCACTCGAAAAATAATATAAATCACCAATAGCACCACATATGCAGGCCATATATAAAATAGCCACAGAATGAGTGCTTTAAACATTTCAAATCCATCTTGTAAGGCATACCAAATCCGATGATGGAAAGCATCTTGATGCTCTGCCACCACCTCATCGAGATTCATATCTTGACGTTGACGTAGTTCAGGCATTTGGAAATAATTCAGATGAATCGTGCTGTATTGTAAGCGGTCTTTTGCCTCCGATTCAGTCAGTTGTTGTAATTGTCGATCAGTCTGTTCCGATACGTTATTAGTACGATCTGCTGTATTTAGACGTTGTTCTAAAAGCTTTAATTGATAGCGTTTTGCCTCATATGACTGCGCATCAAAATATTTCATCATCGCAGGTAAGGAATTTAAAAATTTTGCGACTTCGGCATTTGGTACACGCACTGTAATACTTGTGGTTGGGACAATCTTCTCAAAAATCGTCACTGTACCATCGTTATGGTTTTTACGACGATAATCATTCACTTCATAGCGTAGCTTTCTCGCTTCAATATAGCCCTTGTGGCTTGCGAGTTGTTGTTCAATTTTCGCTGTAGTGCTTTGAATATTATCTACTTCAAAACGCACCGTCGCTGACTTCACCAATTGACGTGATTGTTCGAGCTGTTGTTGTGTATCGGAAACCAGTTGCTCAGGATTCTCTATATTTTCTCGGCTCATGTCCGTAGCGGATACCGCCGAAGCTGCTGACTCTGAAACCGCATCACCACTCGCATATTCACTGGGCTTACTACATGCTGAAAGGATCAGTACTGTGCTTAATGTAGCGACGGTCAACGCATTGCTGGTTTTAAATGTATTCATCATTTTTCTCTTTTATAAATTTGGGCTTTTATATGCCTTTTGGGGAAATGCTACGATTTTAAAAAGTAATCCATCATACAGAAATAGCTAATGCTTTTTGCACCGCATCACGTGCGTGGATGCGCTCAAAATAAGTTTTCACATTTGGAAACTCATTGAGATCAATATTTTGCCATTCATGCGTCAACATCCACGGAAAGATCGCCATATCTGCAATCGAATACTCGCCTTGACCTTGTCCTGCCACGTATGCACGATCTTGCAAATGGGTATTTAACACGCCATACAAGCGTTTAGTTTCTGCTTGATAACGCTTGGTTGGGTATTCTAGTCGTTCAGGTGCAAACTTGGAAAAATGATGATTCTGTCCAAGCATCGGACCAAAGCCACCCATTTGCCACATCAACCATTGTTCAACCTGTATCCGTTCACGTTCATTTTGCGGATAAAACTGCCCTGTTTTCCGCCCTAAATATTGTAAGATCGCACCAGACTCAAAGATAGAAATCGGCTGACCGTCAAAGGTATCATGATCAACAATCGCTGGAATTTTATTATTTGGGGAAATTTTTAAATATTCAGGATCAAATTGATCATTTGCAAGGATGTTGATTGGATGAACAGTATAAGCCAGTTTCATTTCTTCTAAAGCTATGGAAATTTTATGGCCATTTGGCGTACCCCAATAATATAAGTCGATCACAAGATTGCTCCATCTAAGTTTTATCCAATTGTTCTCTGCGATTTATAGCATGCAGTGTTGTGCCATACAATTTTCACTACAAAACTTCTATACAACTTTTTTTGATGAGCACAGTTGCAGTTATACCGATAAAAACCGCACCGTGCTATTTTCAAAAAATCCTGCGCTATGCTAAGATTTCGCCACATTTTTTTATTCAGTAATTGATTTAACGTCGGAGTACTTTTCACATGGCGGGTCATTCAAAATGGGCAAATATCAAGCATCGTAAAGCAAAACAAGATGCAAGCCGTGGTAAGGTATTTACCAAATATATTCGTGAGATTGTCACTGCTGCAAAGCTTGGCGGAGGTGACGCTGCAAGCAACCCTCGTCTGCGTGCTGTGGTGGAAAAAGCCCTCTCTGTCAATATGACACGTGATGTCATTAACCGTGCTATTCAACGTGGTGCAGGTGGCGAAGACAATGACGACTTAAAAGAAGTGACCTACGAAGGTTATGGCGTAGGTGGCGTTGCGGTGATCGTCGAAACCATGACGGATAACCTGAATCGCACTGTACCTGATGTACGCCACTGTTTCTCCAAAACAGACGGTAATTTAGGGACGAATGGCTCTGTATCTTTCTTATTTACCAAGCGTGGTGAGATCAGCTTTGAAGATGTATCGCTTGAAGATCAAATCATGGATGTGGCTTTAGAGGCAGGCGCAGAAGACATCGAAGTGTCTGAAGATGGCATCCTCGTCATCACGACACCTGAAACATTTGGTACAGTACAAGATGCTTTGACAGAAGCAGGCTTAAAGTCTGACAACGCTGAAGTCGTGATGAATCCTTCGACTAAAGCTGAAATCACCGACATTGATCAAGCGAAAAAAATCATAAAAATGATTGATATGCTTGAAGATTTGGATGATGTACAGAACGTCTATACCAATGTTGAGTTTAGCGATGACGTGATGGCTGAGCTTGAATAATTTGTTCTATTGATTTTAAATATCTATTGATTTTAATATCATTGATTGAAATAAATGAAACGTCACACAGGTGGCGTTTTTTTATCGAGTGATTAAAGTAAATCTTTACACAGCTCTGTATGACTATTTTCTTAATATTGATAAAATAAATAAAGAACTATAAATTCACCCTGTGTAGACAATGTAATGACAATATTTAAAAATTTTCCTCGGTACATTCTATTTTTGAGTCTGACGTGCTTGAGTTTGATTTTAAGCACTTTCAGCTATGCAATCTCTGCAAATCAATTGGTTAAAGATGCACGCAGTCAAATTGGTCAAACTTTAACTTATGATCCTGCTTATACACGTTTAAGCTATCCGATGGGCGATGTGCCGATACAAAAAGGTGTCTGTACTGATGTGGTGATTCGAGCCTTACGCAAGCAAAATATTGATCTGCAAAAAGTCATTCATGAAGATATGAAGCGAAATTTTAAAGCCTATCCACAGCTTTGGGGCTTAAAAAATACTGATCGTAATATTGATCATCGCCGTGTTCCCAATATCGCCAAATATATGACGCGTCAAGGTTATAGTGTACAGAAGAGCCCTTTCAAAACCGCATTATTTAAAGCGGGTGATATCGTCACTTGGGATTTAGGTCGTGGTTTGGTACACATCGGTATCGTGTCAGATCGAAAATCTTCGACGCAAGTACCGCTGATCATTCATAATATTGGACGTGGTACACAGGAAGAAAATATTTTATTGCAGTATAAAATTACAGGTCATTATCGCATTTCATAAATTGAGCCTCGGTAGAATTGAATGAAACATTAATTGAATTCAATTCACTGCATCTATGCTAAGATGAATATTATTAAGTATAAATTTTACCTGTTGAATTTTGATCATGATAGAGATTCGTCATCTGCGCACACTTAGCGCTCTACGCTATCACGGTTCATTAGTAGCTGCGGCAAATGAACTCAATCTCACACCATCTGCGATCTCACATCAGCTTAAAGAACTTGAGCACTGGTACGATGTAGAAATTGTAAATCGTCGAAGCCGTCCTGTTCAATTCTCTACGGTTGGTTTGCGACTGCTTCAACTTGCCGATGATATTTTACCACAAGTGCAACTCACTCAATCTGACATTACCCGTATCGTTCATGGGCAAACTGGACGAATTATACTGTCTTCCGAATGTCATAGTTGTTTTGATTGGCTCATGCCACTGCTTAATCAATATCGACTGAACTATCCTGATGTGGATTTAGATTTTGCTTCAGCTTTTGAGGTGAATCCGCATGAGCTATTGCAAAATAGCGAGTTTGACCTACTTATCACCGCCGATCCAATCGCACTGAAAGGCATTGAATATTTTCCCATATTTGAATATGAATCTCGGCTAGTCTTAGCACATACACATCCGTTATCACTTAAAAATGACATCACGCTACAGGATTTGAGCGAAGAAACGCTGATCACCTATCCAGTCGATAAACATCGTTTGGACATCATGGCGCATATCTTTATCCCTGCAAATGTTCAACCAAAGCAAATTCGCACCACCGAACTCACGCAAATGCTGATCCAATTGGTCGCCAGTGGTCGGGGTATATCTGCTCTACCTGATTGGGTGGTCAATGAATATGAGCAAAAAGGCTGGGTCGCCAGTCGGCGGTTTGCCTTTGTATCAGAAAATGGCTTGCGCCGTACTTTATATGCAGGCTATCGCAGTGAAGATAAAAATAAAGCATACTTCGCAGGATTTTTACAACAGTTAGAGAAGTTTTCGAAAAAACGAGAAAGTTATTATGATTAACTACGCTTTAAGATTGCACTTTTTAACTGTGATATGACGTTGATGCTCTAAATAATAATGGAGATCTACTTACAGCAATCTACTGATTCATCATCATTTTTCATACATGAGCAAGTAAAGCAAACGGCATAATGATTTAAATCAATGAAATTGAAAAAAATGAGGTATTGCATATGCAAAATTTAGTAAAAGCGCATTCACGCAAATGGGTCGTTGGCGCAAGTGTGCTATCTATCGTAACACTCGTTGGCTGTCAAACCACTGAAACCACAACAATTGCAATGCAAAAAGAAAATAATCAATATCAAATCACAGGCATTGGTAAAGATAAACTCACTGCACAAAACAACGCCGTCAAAGCCGCACAAAAAACCTGTAGCCGTGGCACATCGCCAGTCGTAACCAACGAAGCTGTGCAATACAACGGTGTCGTCGATGAAAAAACAGGAAAAATGATCAATCAGGCAGGTACGATTGCAGGCGTATTTTTAGGTAAAGATGTCAACATCAGCCAAGATACCGACTATCAAGTGACGCTAGATTTTTATTGTAAGTCTTAATTGACTTGATTCTCATGTTTGGGTTGGCTAAAGACTGTATAAATAAAAAAGCGTATTGATTTCAATACGCTTTTTTTAAAAGCGTCAAATATTAACAATACCCATCAAGCCGTGTCAGAGGCAACTTCTGCCCGATCGCTTTTTCAATATTTGGCAAGTTAAAGGCATCATCTTCGGATAAAAAGCTGATACTCACGCCTTGCTCGCCTGCACGACCTGTACGTCCAATGCGATGCACATAATCATCCGATTGCTCAGGCAAAGTAAAATTCACCACATGCGACACCCCATCGACATGAATACCTCGCCCTGCAACATCAGTCGCAATCATGATATTGATACTGCCTTTCTTAAAATTATCAAGCATCTTGGTGCGCTTATCTTGAGAAATCTCACCCGAGAGCATACCAACTTTATAGCCATCTTTTTTCAGACGATCGAATAAACGACGCACTTGATCACGACGATTGGCAAAGATCATGACTTTTTC
The DNA here is from genome assembly GCF_947493735.1 of uncultured Acinetobacter sp. GTDB lineage: Bacteria > Pseudomonadota > Gammaproteobacteria > Pseudomonadales > Moraxellaceae > Acinetobacter. Next base: position 33,793 of record NZ_CANLSL010000020.1, read on the forward strand.
GATCGGTTCATTTGCCAAAATGTCTTCTAATAATCGGTATTTGTCCGAATTCGACACCATATACACACGTTGCTCTACGTCGGCATTGGTTTTCTTTTCAGGTTCAATCTCAACGGTGATCGGCTCAAATAACCAACGATGTGCTAGATTCAACACATCAATATTAAAGGTCGCTGAGAAAAATAAGGTTTGACGGCAATCTTTTGGCGCAGAATAACGCACAATGCGTTTCACCGCAGGGATAAAGCCCATATCGAGCATACGATCGGCTTCATCAATCACCAAAAATTCGATTTGATCGAGCCATACTTCTTTTTGTTCAACAAAATCAATCAAACGACCTGGCGTTGCCACCATAATATCGACAAAATTTTGATCAAGACGCTTTTTCTGTACATCAAAATCGACACCGCCCAGCAAAGTCACAATGTGTAAATCAGTAAATTTGGTTAGCTCTTTGGCATCACTTTCGATCTGCAAAGCAAGCTCACGGGTCGGCGCAAGAATCAATGCACGAGGTTCACCACGAAAGCGATCTTGTTCAATCGGTTTATTTAGTAAGTCATTGATAATACTAATCAAAAATGCAGCGGTTTTGCCCGTACCAGTTTGCGCTCGACCAATCGCATCATGACCACCCAAAGTATATTGAAGCACCTTGTCCTGAATCGGCGTCATATGGGTATAGCCCAACGCATCAATCGCACGTTTGAGTTTTGGGTGTAGCTGTAACTGGTCAAATCCACGGGTCATAATTGAGTGCTTTTGCGACCAATAAAGGTCTTGTCCTTTGACTTAAATCGAAAAAATTCAGAGTGCTTTATTGATAATGCCTAACAAACGGAAGTCACATTAATAAAGCTTCGGCATTATACGCTGAAATTTCGCATGATGGGTTTTATTTCAGCGTTAACTTTTTACACGCTAAAATATTCCCCCCCATATTTAGAGGGAATTTAAAGATAGTAGCCTAGGTTTTTAATTTTAAATCAATCAGTTCCGCTTGGAATTGTGCTTGCAACTGTTTCACCACATTTTGTGAACAAATCAGTTGCTCTGCCACTTCATAAGCGTGTTGTTTACGCTGTTGTTGCAACTGAATCGGACTATCTGAATCAAGCACTGTATCGCTCAGTTCAAGCTGTATATTTGGATTTAAAGCGGTTAAAGCATCTTTTAAATCAGGCAAGAAGTTTTGCAACATATTTAAATAGTTGGCTTCGATATGTAGCGTACTTTTGCGTGCGATCTCACCTTGCATCACACCACGTTGCGCCAATTCTTTGACTGCAGGTGACAACGAAGATTGACGAATCCAATAATCCCATTTCGCCACATCCCACTCACCTTCTAAAGTTTGTATTTGAGGCTGTAATAAGGTGCGTGGATCCTCAATATTCTGCATTTCAATTGGATTTGAAACAACAACTTCTTCCTGCTGTGAAATGGTCTGCTCAGAAATGAATTTTTGATTAACCGTTTCGTGAGTATCTATTTCTTCTTGAAAATCATCGTTTTGAATTGGTTCTAATCGAGCTAATTCAGGTTGTAAGACTTCTGATTGAACTGGTTCAGGTTCTAATTTTTCTTGTTGAATTTCTTGAACATGTATTAATTCTTGCGCTGTGTCGTTCTGTTGATTTGTTTCTTCAATATTTAATTTAGGTGAATTTTCAATTTGCGCTTCAATATTTATATCGGTTTCACTTTGCATCGCTTCAGTAGAAGATTCAACTTCCTGTGTCAGTGCTAATTCAACGTCATGAGTTTCTAATTGTTGGTTTTGTAATTCATGTTTCACTAATTTTTGGCTTTCTAATTCAACCTGCTCATTTAAGGATTCAACATGCCGTTCATGATGAGGCTCATCACTTAGATTGCGATTCTGTTCGGCAATTTGCGTGTCAGAAATAACATTCTGTGCTACCGTTGTATGCTCAATTGTCGGCTGAATTACTTCATTCACGGACAATGGACGAAATGCCAAAAGTCGCATGATGCACATTTCAAAGCCTTGCTCTGGTGTCAATGCAAGACTCAGATCAGCTCGACCTTGTACTGCGATTTGATAATACAATTGCAAATCTTGCGCTTGGATTTGCTTTGCAAGTTTCATTTTATAGTCGGCATTTTGTACAGTCTGTGTATGATTCACATCCCCCAAAATCTGCATGACCGCCAATTCATGCAAAATTGAAATCAGTTGTTCCAAAACATGCTGTACATCAATCGCTTGCTGACGCATATGTTGAACCAACTGCGCCACAACACCTTTTTTATTTTGATGTATCGCATCCAATAGATCAAAGACTAAAGTTTGATCAATCAGACCCAACATGTCGATTACATCTTGCGTTGCCACCTGACCCTGACCATAGGCAATCGCTTGATCGGTCAAAGAAAGTGCATCACGAAGCGAGCCTTGTGCAGACTCGGCGAGTTGCCACAACGCATCAGATTCATGTTCAATCTGTTCAGTATTTAAAATTTGATCAAGATGGTGAAAAATTTCATCTTTGGCGAGTGGTCGCAAGGTAAATTGCAAACAGCGTGAAATCACCGTAATTGGTAACTTCTGCGGATCGGTGGTCGCAAATAAAAATTTAACGTGTTCAGGCGGTTCTTCTAAGGTTTTCAGCAAGGCATTAAAGCTATGCGTGGAGAGCATATGTACTTCGTCAATCAGATAAACTTTATATCGACCTTGCGTCGGTGCATACGGTACATTTTCAAGCAATTCACGGGTATCTTCGACACGTGTCCGTGACGCTGCATCAATCTCGATCAGATCAATAAAACGTCCTGCATTGACTGATTTACAGACATTACACTGCTCACAAGGCGTTGCAGTCACACCAGTTTCACAGTTTAGACATTTTGCCAAAATCCGCGCAATGGTCGTTTTACCTACGCCACGAGTCCCAGTAAACAAATACGCATGATGCAAACGACCTCGTGACAAAGCACTACTTAATGCTCTAGAAACGTGGCTTTGTCCAACCAATTGACTAAAATTTTGTGGACGAAATTTGCGTGCAAGTACCTGATACATGGGTGATCCTTAATTAAGCCTGCTTAGCATACCTTGTTTTTCATTCGCTTTCATTAACAATGATTTTACTGAAATCAAAATCCAAAATGTAATGACATACTCATATCATTAAAATTACTTTGGGATGACTTTAATGAAGCTAGATTGGATTTGGCAATTCCACATAATGATGCGTCAATTGAAATTGCTTAACTAAAGCTTCTGCAAGTCGTTGTACACCATAACGCTCCGTCGCATGGTGACCCGCAGCGAAATAATCCACACCATATTCCAAAGCTTCATGATAAGTACGCTCACTCACCTCGCCTGAGATATAGGCTTCACAGTCTAAAGCGGCTGCTTTATAAAGAAAATCTTGCGCACCACCTGTACAAAAGCCAACTTTTTGAATGGTCGATTTGCCTGATGCAATATGAATCGGCTGTTGCCCTAACACATTACTAATTCGTTTAAAAAATTGATCAGGAGTTAATGCACTATCTAGTTCGCCAACATTCCCGATTGGAAAACGCTCTGAACTATCCAAAGCGCCTGTGATGTGAATACCTAATAATTCTGCCAAAGCCGTATTATTACCTAGCGTTGGATGTGCATCGAGTGGTAAGTGATAGGCGATCAACGATATGTCCGCTTGCATCAATTGTTTGATACGCTTGCCTTTAATTCCTGTTAATGGGCTAGGTTCGCCTTTCCAAAAATAACCATGATGCACCAATAGCGCATCAGCTTTTAGATCAAGTGCTGCTTCGATCGCAGCGTATGAAGCCGTCACACTACTGACCAAAGTTTGCACTTCAGCTTTGCCCTCGATTTGTAAACCGTTTGGGCAATAGTCTTTAAACTGCGAAACCTGTAAAGTCTGTTCGCACCACGCCAATATTTCTAAAAGTGTTGCCATTTTTTCAATCAAAATATTCATAAAACCTGCTTTCAGTCTAACAAGAATTATCCGAAATGACTGCAAACTTTTCGAACAATACACTTAGGATTTTTAAGGATTTTGCTTTATCATGTGTGCAATCTCATTTGTGGTATGAACGTCTTGGATAGCATCACTATTTTACAACCTGATGATTGGCACGCACATCTTCGTGATGGTGAGTCTTTGAAACGCACAGTTCCCGATCTCGCCCGTCAGTTTAATCGTGTGATTTGTATGCCAAATCTCGTACCACCAGTAAAAACTGTGAGCGAAGCACAAGCCTATCGTGCACGGATCATGGCGCACGTGCCTGAAGGTCAGAGCTTTGATCCACGTATGGTGCTGTATTTCACTGATCATACTGCACCTGAAGAAGTAGCAAAGATTAAAGCTTCAAATGAAGTCAATGCGATTAAACTCTATCCTGCAGGCGCAACAACCAATTCCGACAGCGGTGTCAGTGATATTCGCAAGGTTTATCATGTCATTGAGCAACTTGAAGAGCATCAAGTCCCGCTTTTACTTCATGGTGAAGTGACACACAACCACGTCGATATCTTCGATCGTGAAAAACGCTTTTTGGATGAAGTATTGACACCTTTATTACGTCAATTCCCAAACTTAAAAATGGTACTTGAACACATTACTACGGCTGATGCAGCCAACTATGTCCTAGAACAAGGCCGTAATGTCGCAGCAACGATTACACCACAACATTTACTATTTAATCGTAATGACATGCTCGTCGGTGGCGTGAAACCGCACTTCTATTGCTTACCGATTTTAAAACGTCAAACCCATCAAACCACCTTGCTTGAAGTGGCGACCAGTGGCAATCCAAAATTTTTCTTAGGCACAGATTCTGCACCACATGCACAAAGCAAAAAAGAAAATGCGTGTGGCTGTGCAGGTTGTTATAGTGCGCCTTATGCGATTGAGCTATATGCCCAAGCCTTTGATCAAATGGGTAAAATTGAAAAACTTGAAGGTTTTGCAAGTCACTTTGGCGCAGACTTCTATGGTCTAGCTCGCAATACTGATACCATCACTTTAGTGCGTAAACCACAAACCATTGCTGAGCGTATGGATTATTTGCCAAACGATGACATCATTCCGCTTCATGCAGGACAAACGATAGACTGGTCTGTTGCTTAAAGGATAAGATTCAAAAATGAGTATTGAAAATCCAAATCAGCAAGAAAATCAGACTCCTGTCATTGGACAGCGCTTTCGTGGGTTTCTACCAGTTGTTGTCGATGTAGAAACAGCAGGTTTTAATGCACAAACTGATGCACTCTTAGAAATTGCCTGTATTCCAATTGTCTATGATGAACATGGTCAATTTACGCAAGGCGAATCATTTCAGGCACACATTAACCCTTTTGAAGGGGCAAATCTTGACCGTCGCTCATTGGATTTCACAGGGATTGATCCGTTTAATCCAATGCGTATGGCAATGGCAGAAAATGAACGTGATGCACTGAAACGTATTTTCAAAGCCTTAAATGAACTACGCCGTGCTCAGCACTGTACGCACTGTGTCCTTGTTGGTCATAATGCGCATTTTGATTTGGGATTCTTACAAGCTGCGATTGCTCGTACAGGAACGAAGAATCAAAATCCATTTCATAGCTTTTCTGTCTTTGATACGGTATCGCTCAGTGCGGCTGCATTTGGGCAAACTGTTTTGGCACGTGCATGTATTCAAGCAGGAATTGAGTTTGATGGTAAGGAAGCACATTCTGCATTGTACGATACGCAGAAAACCGCTGAATTATTCTGTCATTTGATGAATAATGCGATTCAATATACGCCTGCTCAGCAACAAGAAACTTAAAAATAATTTTCACTGTATTTCAAATAATGAATTTTTTTGCCGAAAATTGATCAATACACAGTCAGTTTCGGCAAACTTTCCCATCGAATTGCACTCAAAACTTTATTCTTAATAAAACTGCACCTACAATAGATTCCTTTTTCGTTTGAATCATAAATGTCGAATACAGCTACTCCACAATTAAAACGTGCCATGCAACGACGTCATTTGATGATGCTCTCACTAGGCGGTGCGATTGGTACAGGCTTATTTTTAGGTTCTGGTGAAGTGATTTCCCAAACTGGAGCCATCGGTGCAATCATTGCTTATGCGCTTGGTGGTTTGATCGCCTATATGGTGATGCTTTGCTTAGGTGAGCTTGCAGTGCATATGCCAGTTGCGGGTTCATTTGGTGCCTATGCAGATCGTTATATCAATCCAGCCACAGGCTATATGATCACGTGGATGTATTGGCTGACGTGGACTGTCACGCTAGGCACGGAGTTTACTGCTGCTGCACTACTCATGCAGGAGTGGTTTCCACATGTGTCTATGTGGATATGGACAATTATCTTTGCGGCGACGGTCTTTATTTTGAATGTCAGCTCAACACGGTTCTTTGCAGAATCTGAGTTTTGGTTGGCAATGGTCAAAGTTGTCACAGTCATCGTATTTATTCTACTTGGCTGTTTAGCGATCTTCGGTATTTTGCCAATGCAAGGCTACGATACCGCACCTCTATTTAGCAATCTAACAGCACATGGTTGGTTTCCTGAAGGCTTATGGCCTATCTTTGCAACCATGCTCGTGGTGAATTTTGCATTCTCAGGCACAGAGCTGATCGGTGTTGCAGCAGGTGAAACAGAAAATCCTGAAAAGAATATTCCTCGGGCGATCAATGCAGCGATTTGGCGATTATTGATTTTCTTTGTTGGGACAATTGTCATTATTAGTGCTCTATTGCCGTATCAAGCGACTGCGGTCGATAGTGCACATGGTCTAAGTCATAGCCCATTTGTCAGTGTATTTTCACGCATCGGTATTCCTTATGCAGAAGATATCATTCGCTTTGTAATCATTACGGCATTGCTTTCGGCTGCCAACTCAGGACTTTACGCTGCTTCACGTATGCTATGGTCTTTATCCGATCAAAATAAATTACCAAAAGTATTTTCCAAACTTTCACGATCAGGCACACCGTTGATCGCCATTATGGCAACGATGATGGGTGCTCTGCCGGGATTGCTTTCTGAGTTTTTCGCACCTGAAGCGATCTTTGTCAATTTATTAAACATCGCCGCTTTCACGATGGTGATTGTATGGATTTCGATTTGTATCAGTCAATTTAACTTCCGTCGCCAATGGTATAAGGCAGGTCGATCACGTCAAGATTTGAAGTTTTCTGCGCCACTTTATCCAATTGTACCGATTATAGGTGGTATCTTCTGTGTGATTACTGGTCTGAGTATGGCTGCTGACCCAAGTATGCGTGCAAGTTTTATTGGTTGTATCGTGATTATGCTGTTGTGTTATGTGCATTATTATTGGCGTGTTAAACCACGTTATTAAGCGCTATTAAAAATACTAGAAATTAAAAAATGCGAGTTTGATTACTCGCATTTTTTATGGAATCTTTGAATTATTCAAAGCATTGAATTACTTCTGACCTAAAAGATACAAACCAAATGCGGTAAAAATACCACCAGAAAAACCATCAATCCATTTTTGTGCTTTTTCATAAGCTTGCTTAAACTTAGGCAGTGAAAAGATAAAAGTCACAGCAAAAAACCACAAAAAAGTTTCAACCGCAACAATCACAAAAAGTAAGCCATGCATATCATCCAAAATAGGATTATTTAAGAAAAGTGAAAATACACTACCGAAATATATCACTGCTTTTGGATTAAGCAGATTTGTCAAAAAACCTTTTAAAAAGAAACGCCAAGCGGATTGAGGTAAAGTTGGAATGTGCATTGTGCGATTCGCAGCTTGCTGAGCAAACGCTGAACGAAGCATCTGATAGCCGAGCCAACACAGATAAATCCCACCTGCGACAAAGAGTAATCTTTTCAACCAATGTACTTGCTCAAATAAAATATTTAAGCCCAATAATGCCAACATCGCCCAAATCATCACACCCAGCGTAATCCCTGCTACGACCATGAAGCTATCACGTCGAGAGCGACTGATCGCCGTCTGAGAAACTAAAAAAAAATCAGGGCCAGGAGTAATTAATGCGCAAAAGTGAATAAACACTAAGGTCGCTAAGGCAATAAACATCGCTTCCTCAACACATCTATAAAATAAAAAACCGTAAAAACAAAACGGTCTAAATGACAAAACTATTCTCTATCATTTAGACCGTTAAATTAGGGTCTGTTGACATTTCACAGATGCTTGCGACAACGGATGTTTTTTAGGCGATACTAGGAATGAATGAAGAAATTTAGTCATTCTAAATGATTCATTCATAACAACGTAGCGTCAAAAAACATCCTTGTCCCGAAGGGTTATGGCTAAAATTGCCATAAACTTCGTTATGAAACTTGACAAGGGAGTGACCATTCTCTGCGTTTCATGCCTCGTTTATGTGATTTTAGCCTATAACGCAATGCATGGTTGAAATGTCAACAGACCCTAAGGCTGATTAGACTAAATGATCAAACTAGAATGTCACGCTTACCATTGGCACCCATCGGGCTAACTAGACCATTTTCTTCCATTTGATCAACGATACGTGCAGCACGGTTATAACCCAAACTGAACTTACGTTGTAATGACGAAACAGAAACTTTCCGTGACTCAAGTACGAAGGATACGCACTCATCATACAAGGCATCACGATCCGCCGAACCTTCGCCTGAATCATAACCACCCGCAGAACCACCTTCTTCATCGTATGGGGTGAGGATTTCATCGACATAATTAGGTGAACCACGTTCACGCCATGCGTCACAGATACGGTTCACTTCATCATCACTGATAAATGCGCCATGCACACGTTCAGGTTCGATTTTCCCAGGCCCTAAGAACAGCATATCACCGTGACCAAGCAAATCCTCTGCACCACCTGCATCGAGAATGGTTCGAGAGTCAATCTTACTATTTACACGAAGTGCGACACGAGTCGGAATATTGGCTTTGATTAAACCTGTGATGACATCCACTGATGGACGTTGTGTCGCAAGTAATAAGTGAATTCCTGCGGCACGTGACTTCTGAGCAAGGCGTGTGATCATTTCTTCCGCTTTTTTACCGACTTGCATGATCATATCTGCAAACTCATCTGCAACAATGACGATCATTGGTAGCGGTGTTAATCGTGGTGCACGTTCTTGCGTTGCAGAATCACTTGGCTTCCACGTTGGATCAATCAAATCTTCACCGCTAATTAACGCTTCTTCGACTTTGCGGTTGTAGTCTGTAATCTTACGAATCTTCATGAACGACATTAGCTTATAGCGTCGTTCCATCTCATTCACACACCAGTTGAGCGCACTGACCGCATCTTTCATATCTGTGACAACAGGAGTCAACAGATGTGGAATATCATTGTAGTTGGCAAGTTCAAGCTGTTTCGGATCAATCAAAATTAAACGTAATTGATCAGGTGTATATTTGAGGAGCATCGACAGAATCATGGCATTTACTGCCACAGATTTACCTGAACCTGTTGTCCCTGCGACGAGCATATGTGGTGCTTTGGCAAGATCGGTCAATACAGGATTACCTGAAATATCTTTACCCATCGCCATGCTGATCAAACCACTTGGATCACGATAAGTTGGCGTTTCCAAAAGCTCGACCAAACGTACCATTTCACGTGCACTATTTGGAATCTCAATACCAATATACGGTTTCCCTGGAATCACTTCGACCACACGTACCGATGCCATCGACATAGAACGTGCCAAATCTCGTGAAATATTGGTGACTTTCGAAGCTTTTACACCTGGCGCAAGATCAAGTAAGAAGCGTGTTACTACAGGGCCAGGCTGTGCTTCAACCACCGTCGCTTTGACATTAAAGTCTTGCAGTTTGATTTCTAACAGCTCAGACAAGCGATCTAACTGTTCTTTGGTAAAATTGACCTTTTTATTCGGATCAACTTTATCCAATAATTCCATCTCAGGGAGTTTGGATAAATGCTTACGTTTCTCAACCACTTGCATGGCAGCAGACACAGGACGACCTGACGCATCAGTTAAAGGCGCATCCAAATCATCCCAAAAATCATCACTCTGCTCTTCTTTTGGCTTGCCAGCGGTTTCTTGCCAAGCTTCGATGAATTCTTCTTTGTTTAAATGATGTAAATCTTTCTGTTCATTTTGCACAAGTTGCTCATGATTTTGCACCGCTTGCGAAAAGCTATCATTCAAATAAGCACGTTGCTCTGCATCTAAGTCTGCTTCTTCAACAGGCTTTTGATCAAATATGGCATGTTTCGCCGTAGCTTGATGATGTTGTTGTGCATCAGGTACAGCAGCAAGAAGTTCATCAAATACTTCATCATCACTCCAATCTAATACTGACTTTTGTGGTTGAGATGAAGTGTGTGAAAAATCTGCTGAATTTGGTCGAGTATGTTGTTCTTGCAAATGACGATCTGCTTCAGCAATCAACTGACTAATTTCATCATGCGATGGATCATTATGATACGTATCATTGGCGATCGGTTTTTGAGTTTGCGAATTATCATATATAGAACTCGATGCAAACGAATCATCAAATGAATGCACATTCGGTTGCGTAGCGATCTTTTTTTCTAATTGATGTTCTGCCACATCATGTTGAATCTCATCTTGGAACTGCTTGTGCAACACACTTTGATCTTCATCAGAATTGCGAACTGCGTGGTGTTCTTCAAACTCATCTAAAGTCTGTACCTTAGATTTCGCATGAGATGAATTGGTTGCAGTGCTCGATGTAGACTGCTTACCTAGACTCAGATCAAAGTCTTCCGAATCTGTAGGTACATTTTTATAGAATAAATCATTCAGATAATCAGGAATATTCTTAATGAGTTGCCCTGTTTTGAGCCATTCAATTTTGAAGGCGAAAGTCCACAATGCAAAAATAAATAATACCAAGAAAATAATGGCAATATACAAGCCAACCATACTCGATAAGCTACGTCCTACTTCATAACCGATAATGCCACCAGAGGCATTCACCAGTGAGTCCGTGGGTACCTGCCAAAAGAAATAAAGTAAAGCTGAGGTCGTTAGGATAATAAAAAACTGCGCCGCATAGCGAAATGGACGAGTTAAATAGCTACGAGGCCACCAAACTTGGATCGCTTCAATAATCAAAAACACAGGCAATAGCAATGCCGCCCAGCCAAATAAGCCATACAACATATCGGCAAGCCAAGCCCCTGCGACACCACTGGCATTACTGACCTGCTGTGTATCACTCGACACACGCATCCAACCCGGGTCAAAAGGTGTATATGTCACCGTCGCCAAAAACAAATAAATACCAAATGATACGAGGAAAATGGTACTAATGACACGATGCGCATATTGACCAGTCGCTACACTCATGAACAATCCTATTATTCTTAAAACCTCTAGCCTAGATACGCTATACAAACGAGATACAACGTAACGATCCGACTATTACCTTGACACTGTAATTCTTTCACATGACAGTTTGAATTGATATTCAGAACAGCACAAAAAACAGCAATTTTATATTATGCACAGCTTTGATGTTAAAATCTTGTCAAATTATGCAAATGTCCCGCTTAACCTACAAAATTTATGTTTATATTCAAAATCAAAGCAAATCGCTTCATAGACAACATGAATTGATTACTTATCGAAAAAGCTGATTTTCATGATTCAAATTACACGTCGAACAAAGCCCCAAATTCATAGCCAAATCACGTATACTTGGCGCATATGCTTCAATGCTATTAAATTTAAGGAAAAGTAAATGAGTGCACGTCATTCAAAATTGATTATTCTCGGTTCTGGTCCTGCAGGTTATAGTGCTGCGGTGTATGCTGCACGTGCAAATTTAAAACCTTTACTAATTGCAGGTATGCAACTTGGCGGTCAGCTGACAACAACTACAGAAGTTGATAACTGGCCAGGTGGCGAACATGGTTTGACAGGTCCTGCATTGATGGAGCGCATGCAAGAACATGCTGAACGCTTTGGCACAGAGCTACTTTACGACCATATCAATGAAGTGGATTTAAAAACCCGTCCATTCGTCCTCAAAGGTGATATGGGCGAATACACCTGTGATGCTTTGATTATTGCGACAGGTGCGACTGCACAATATTTAGGTCTAGAATCTGAACAAAAATTCATGGGGCAAGGCGTCAGTGCATGTGCAACCTGTGATGGTTTTTTCTATAAAAATCAAAAAGTCATGGTCGTTGGCGGTGGCAATACTGCGGTGGAAGAAGCCTTGTATTTATCCAATATTGCCTCGCATGTGACTTTAGTGCACCGTCGTGACAGCTTGCGTTCTGAGAAGATTCTGCAAGATCACCTCTTTGCCAAAGAGAAGGAAGGTAAAATTTCAATTCTTTGGAACAATCAAGTGGATGAAGTGCTGGGTGACCAAACAGGTGTGACTGGTGTCCGCATCAAATCGACCCAAGATGGTTCAACACAAGACATTGATGTACAAGGTTTATTCGTTGCGATTGGTCACAAGCCGAATACCGAAATCTTCCAAGATCAATTGACTTTGAAAGATGGCTATATCGTGATTAATAGCGGTCTACAAGGCAATGCCACTGCAACCAGTGTTGCAGGTGTATTCGCTGCGGGTGATGTTGCCGATCATGTCTATCGCCAAGCGATCACTTCAGCTGGATCTGGCTGTATGGCTGCCTTAGATGCAGATGTGTATTTAGATAATCTGTAATCTACACCTGTTATTAGATCATTCATTCAAAACCAAAGTGACATATGTTGCTTTGGTTTTTTACTGTCTGAATTTGCTTTATAATTTTTGCAAAATCATTTTAAAGCAGGCAACTCATGTTCGCATCACACAGCGATCCAGACAGTCAAATCAGCGCCTTTTGTGCTTATGATTTTCCTGATATTAACGAGGCTGATCCACATGGACAGGGGCTGATTTGTATCGGTGGCGACTTGCAACCTTCGACCTTAATTTGTGCTTATCAGCAGGGTTTATTTCCATGGTTCAATGAAGATGATCCAATTTGTTGGTGGAGTCCTGAGCCACGTTGTGTGATTTATCCTGAGCAATTTCAACCGAGTAAAAGCCTGCAGCGCAACATGAAAAAGTTTGATTATCAGATCAGATTTGATCAAGCCTTTGAAAAAGTGATTTCGCAATGTGCAGCACCACGTAGCTATGCCCAAGAGACGTGGATTAGTGAGGAAATCATTGCGCAATATGTAGCGCTACATCAGCTGGGTTTTGCACATAGTGTTGAGGTGTGGGATGGCGAAGATCTGATTGGCGGATTGTACGGTCTGAATTTTGGGCGTGGTTTTTTTGGTGAGTCGATGTTTAATCTGCGTGTCGATACCTCAAAAATGGCATTTTATACGCTGATGTTACTGGCTAAAAAAGAACAATTGCCGTGGGTAGACTGTCAATTGGTCAATGATCACCTGATAAGCCTCGGTGCAACTGCCCTGCCTCGAGCTGATTTTTTACAATCTTTAGAAAAAACCATCACTCAGCCCAATATCGATTGGCAACCATATCAAAACAGTGTATTTTCTACGAAAGGACTTGCAATGATACAATCATTATGAATCTCATTCGCTTTTAACTCATCTGCGACGATTCATCCGTATCATCAAATTGACAATCAACCTAGACCAATACAGGTATTGCCAATGAAATCATATACGCCATTCACCTCTTTAGATGATTTGCAATATTACATCACGCCACCGCATGACTGTAGTTATCTGGTGAAGCGTTCGGCACGTATGGTTTTTCTCGATCCAATGCAGCGCATTGACACTGTCACACTGTCTGAACTGTCTCGTTCGGGTTTTCGGCGCAGTGGCGACTTTATATATCGCCCAGAATGTCATCTGTGTCGGCAATGTCTTTCTTCTCGTGTGCCAGCAGCACTTTTCACACCGAATAGCCAACAAAAAAAAGCCATTAAGCGCAATCAAGATTTAGAAATGCGTATTGTCCCGACGTCGCAGGCGCAAGATTATCATTATGATTTGTATGAACGCTATATTCGTTTACGTCATCATGATGGCGATATGTTTCCACCGAGCTATGAACAATTTGAGAAATTCCTTGTACATAGTTGTACGGACAGTTTTTTTCTGGAGCTGTGGAAAGATGATCGCTTAATGAGTGTGGCGACCTGCGATCAGCTCGATGATGGTTTGTCTGCGGTCTATACTTTCTTTGAACCTGAAGAAGCCAAACGCAGTTTGGGCGTGTATTCCATTCTCAATCAAATCAATTATGTCAAAAGTCAGGGTTTAAATTATCTCTATCTTGGCTATTGGGTGCCACATTCCAATAAGATGAATTACAAATCGCACTATGCGCCACTTGAGATTTTACTTGATGGGCAATGGCATCGCTTGAATCAACACCTCAATGCGGATGAAATCCAACGGCTTGGCGATTCGTTGCTCACCACGTTGCCATCGCATTTAAGTCGATGATTCTTTTTTTATTTAAAAGCACACGAAGTTGCCCAAAATCATTTGCGCAACTTCTTCAAACTGAGAATTTATTTTAAAGTATCCGCAGGCACGCGTACCCAACCCTCCATAATCACACGTGCACTACGGCTCATGATGGCTTTTTTCACTTGCCATTGACCATTGTGTTGTATCGCTTCCGCACCGACTTCGAGCGTACCAGATGGATGACCGAAACGGACGGTTTGACGCTCACCACCACCAGCAGCAAGATTGACCAATGTGTTTGGAATCGCTGCTGCCGTACCGATTGCAACCGCCGCCGTACCCATCATGGCATGATGAAGTTTCCCCATCGACAGCGCTCGCACCAACACATCAATATCACTTGATAAAACCTGTTTACCACTCGATGAGACATAGTCAATTGGTTTGGCGACAAAGGCAATTTTCGGGGTATGCTGACGTGATGCAGCTTCCGCAACATCGTTGATCAAGCCCATTTTTAATGCACCATAAGCACGAATCGTTTCAAACTTTGTTAAAGCATCATTATCATTATTAATCTGATCTTGTAGCTCTGTGCCTGTATAGCCCAAATCTTCCGCATTTAAGAAAATGGTTGGAATGCCCGCATTGATAAAGGTTGCCTGAAAACTACCAATATTGGGTACGTCAAGCGTATCCACCACATTTCCTGTAGGAAACATTGCACCGCCGTCATCACCATCATCGGCTGGATCAAGAAATTCGATTTGCACTTCTGCTGCTGGAAAGGTCACGCCATCAAGCTCAAAATCACCCAACTCTTGTACTTCACCATCAGTGATTGGAATATGCGCAATGATGGTTTTTTCAATATTCTTCTGCCAAATCCGCACGGCACATAAACCATTTTCAGGAATGTTATCTGCAACAACCAAACCATTACTAATCGCAAATGCTCCCACCGCTGCCGTTAAGTTGCCACAGTTGCCACTCCAGTCAACAAAGGCTTTATCAATCGACACTTGCCCAAACAGATAGTCCACATCATGATCAGCAACTTCACTTTTCGACAAAATCACGGTCTTACTGGTACTTGATGTTGCACCGCCCATGCCATCAATTTGCTTGGCATAAGGATCAGGGCTACCAATCACACGCAGTAGAAGTTGATCACGAATGCGCCCTGCTGACTGCGCCGCCGCTGGCAAATCATCCAGCTTAAAAAACACCCCTTTACTGGTGCCACCACGCATATAAGTTGCTGGGATTTTGATTTGTTTTTGTGGGGTTGTATCGGAAGAAGATGACATAAAAAATCCTTTTTTCATTGTTCAAAACATACTCGACTGGCTATGCTTCAGCAGTAATCAGACCACATCATACGAAGCAAGCCGAGCAAAGTGTAGCATTTAGACTTTACGGGGCAAATTGATAAAAAATACCAAAACTAGGCATTTTCTACCATTTCAGCAAATGTCGCCTTCGCTGCGGCAATGGTTTTTTCAATATCTTCATCGCTATGCATGGAAGAAATGAAACCCGCTTCAAATGCGGATGGCGCAAGATAGACACCACGTTTGAGCATACCGTGGAAAAATTGTTTAAAGGCTTCGCTATCACATTTCAGCATCGCACTAAAGCTCGATAAATCATCTTGATCGGTGAAATACAAACCAAACATGGCACCGACTTGTTGGGTTTTAAAAGCAATACCTGCTTCATCCGCCGCAGCTTGCAATCCTGCTAGTAATTTTGCCAATTGTGCTTCAAGTGTTGCATAAAATCCATCTTGACGAATATGTTTAACCATCGCTAAACCTGCACGCATCGCCAGCGGATTGCCTGATAATGTGCCTGCTTGATAGACGCCACCAAGTGGTGCGATACATTGCATGATTTCACGCTTACCACCAAACGCACCGACTGGCAGCCCTGCACCGATAATTTTTCCTAAAGTAATCAAATCAGGCTCGACATTGTACAGCGTATGCGCACCGCCAAGTGCCACACGAAAGCCTGTCATCACCTCATCAATAATAAACACTGCTTTATATTGATCGCAAACACGACGAATTGCTTGTAAAAAGCCATCTTTCGGCAAGACCAAATTCATATTTCCCGCCACAGGTTCAACGATCACCCCTGCAATTTGCTCGCCATATTCTGCAAAGCATTGTTCTAGTGCATCAATGTCGTTATATGGCAAGACGATGGTGTGCTTGGCGAAATCTTCTGGTACACCTTTCGAGGTTGGTTCACCCAAGGTCAACAAACCTGAGCCCGCCTTAACCAAAAGCGAATCTGAATGACCGTGATAGCAACCTTCAAACTTGATGATTTTATCTCGTCCAGTATAGCCACGTGCTAGACGAATCGCTGTCATGGTCGCTTCTGTGCCTGAGTTGGTCATGCGGATCAAGTCGACCGATGGCAGAATTTCACAAATCACATCGGCGAGTGAAGTTTCCGCAACCGTCGGTGCGCCATAGCTCAAGCCATCTTCTGCGGCACGTTGCACCGCTTGCACCACGTCAGGATGAGAATGCCCCAAAATCATTGGCCCCCAAGAGCCAACGTAGTCGATATATTGATTATCATCTTCATCCCACAAGTATGCGCCCTTTGCCCGTTTGATAAATACAGGTGTACCACCAACACTTTTAAAGGCACGCACAGGAGAATTCACACCACCTGGAATGTGCTTCGAGGCTTCTTCAAAAAGTTGTGCTTGCTTGGCAGAAGTAAACATAAAATATCTCGATTTCAATAATTTAAAGACGATTCTGAACTAAAATCATAATACGATTAAGTGTGATTAAATAAGGCTGACCATGCCTCAATTCGCTGTGGAATTTGATTCATTTCAAGTCCGAGTATATCACTGACCACGGCACAAAGATCAGCACCTGCAGTGATGACTGCTTGTGAATTCTCCGCTGTTAAACCACCAATCGCACAAATAGGGATTTGAAATTGTGTATTGGCTTGTTTGATTACATCTAAACCAATATTCCCAGCTTCAGGCTTGGTGGTTGAGCCATAGATCGCACCAAATGCCACATAGCTTGCAACATCTTTGATTGCTTGCTCAGCTAAAGATAAATCGTTTAAGCAGGTGCGACCAATGATCGCAGTATCGCCTAATAATTTTCGTGCTTCAACAATAGAGCCATCATCTTGCCCAAGATGTAGATGTACGCCAAAACGATAAGCTTGCGCTAAATCATCGTTGATAATGAGTGGTACATCAAAGTGATTGCACATCGCTAAAATTTTTTGAATTTCAGCATCTTGATTAGATTTTTCAATTTTCTTTCGACGGTATTGCAACAGCGCAATTTGATGGGTTGCCATTGCGATAGAAATTTTTTCTAATAATAAGTCCAAAGGATCATCATTGGTGATGAGATATAAACCACGCATAACAGACAATAAAAAAGTGTTGATGAGCAGAATTATAACCCATCAACACTTTATAAAAACCAACAACTGACAATTAACTCAACATTATCACTGCTGTGTACGATTGCGATGACGCAATAGACTAATGCCAATCAAACCAATAAGCATAAACACACCCATACTACCGCCACCGCTACTTTTACTAGAGCTTGTCGTGGTTGTCGGTTGCTCTGTTTCAGGAGTTTACGTTACTGGTTTTTCTGTCTGTTTAATCAGTTGAATGCCAGTTGTATTTTGAATCCAACTTTGATAACTCGAGATTTTTGTATACACACCTGGATAACCTTCTTGCGCACAGCCTCTACCAGTACTTGTAATCCCTACAGCATATGATTTCCCAGTACGATCTTTAAGCTTAAGTGAAGAACCACTGTCTCCAAAGCAAGTATCAGATTTTGGCGTTGCATTCGATTCCACACAAAACATATTTCGACCAATCTGCGCTGGATGATAGTTCGAAAATGGAGAAATACACTCTGCTAGATTTAACGTCGTATATTGCAAGGTGTATGGATGTGTTGCAAGAAACTCTTTTGCAGTCATTTCTTCTTCAGTTCCACAATATGGAGAATCACTGTTCGCGCAGTCCTCTATTACTCCCCAACCTGCTGCAAACAAATTAGTTGAAGCACGTAGATTTTGTCTTTCTATCGTCGGGCTAATCGGCTCGATAATTTGACAATTTTTACCGCACTTCAGCATATATGTAGGCGTTTCAAGCTCTAATACAGCAATATCATTAAAAAAGGTGGTGTCATAATATTGCTCATGTATGAAGCTACGCTTCAATTTAAATAATTGGGGCTGTAGTAGATAAGGTCAAATACCCGTCCAATCCAACAGTATTTCGAGCTGTTGTTTTGGACTCCCATAGTTA
>NZ_CANLSL010000021.1 GCF_947493735.1 uncultured Acinetobacter sp.
ATGAATTTTATGACCAACATTTACTAAAAGTAATGGCAGCATAATTTAAATATTTAGAGCGGATTTATCACTTATAAGACTGAATTGAGTGGTCTAATTAACGGAACCACCACAAAATGCTTAAAACCTGCATAGGCAATCGGCACAATAGCTGGCTTATCTAAAGCCTTTAAATCTTTAAGCTCGCCACGATAACCACCACTAGAGTAGCCCAAAGCTGTTACAAAACGCTTCATATCCAAAAGAGAAAAACTTCGACGCTCAACGATACGATTATATTCTCCATATCGCATCAAACCGTCCATAGTTTATTTTTCTGTCAGTTGCATCCCCGCATAACCATTCATCAAAGTTGTTAATGCCGCCGAACCGCAACTATAGTCGTACGCTTGGCGAACAATACCTCGAAACTGATCTACAACGGCAGGTTTAATCTGAACGGATTCACGATGATTAACGGTATTTTTTGCAAATCGACAAAATCAGGCTAAACTACGCTCGGTTTACTCTTTGCTTGGCGAATACTGTGCATTTACATTCTGTGACGTGCCACTCATCTTTTGATTTATCCAGTCTTAATCAATATTTAAGTAAATATTATGGATATTGTTTTCTTAATGATAACAACCACCCTTTTTTTGCAGTCTTTCCAAAGTCACTCAGTATTTTTGGTAGAAACAGCCAATTTTTGCGTCGTACAGATTTTTCCTATGACCGCTCTAACTTCAATGACAATCTAGAATTAACCTTAACGATAACCTCAGATCGTCAATCACTTTCTTCATCAGATATTCAATTTACTGGTGGCTACGTTTGCTTTTTTTCATATGATTTTGTCAGTTCTACATACATTTCCAATTCACAAAATAACCAACCTCACCTCTCCCCCACAGCCCTCATTGGTGAATACGATATTTTTATTCAACAAAAAAACAATCAATGGACGCTTTTTTTTGACTCGAAATTGAGTGATCAAACTGCATTACTCAAACTTATTCACGACTTACAAAATCCTGCTGTCACGCAGAGCGATAACTCTTTTCAGTTGCAAGAATCTATAAAAGCTCGCTGGTCTAAAGCAGACTATGTATCTGCATTTCAAAAAGTACAAGATTATTTATATGCTGGCGACTGCTATCAAATCAATCTCACTCAAGAATTTCAAAGTAAAATTTCTCAAGGACGATTAATCCAACTTTTACCCGAGTTATTAGAATTAAGCCAAGCGCCTTTTGCAGGCTATATTGCGCATGATGATTTTGAGTTGTTGAGTTGTTCACCTGAGTTATTCATTGAGTTTCAAACTGATCGCCTGATTCGCACCCGCCCAATTAAAGGCACACTTCCTCGGGATAAAGATGCCCAAACAGATCAAGCGAATCGTCTGCAACTTGCCACCTCTGAAAAAGATCAAGCGGAAAATTTGATGATTGTCGATTTACTACGAAATGATCTGAGTGTATTTGCTGAAACAGGTTCGGTGAAAACCCCAAAACTCTTTGAAGTGGAAAGTTTTGCCCAAGTCCATCATTTAGTGAGTGAGATTCAAGCCAAATTAAAACCTGAAAGTAATCCATTAGAAATGCTGTTACAGGCGCTTCCTGGCGGCTCAATTACTGGTGCACCAAAAATCCGTGCCATGCAAATTATTGACGAACTCGAAGGCAATGCACGTGGTGCGTATTGTGGCAGTCTAGGTTACTTTAATTATGACGGTACAGGACGGTTTAATATTCTGATTCGAAGCTTACAACGCTACGGCGATGCGCTGAGTATTTGGGCTGGTGGTGGGATTACTGTGGCGTCCAATGTCGATGCAGAATATCAGGAATGCTTTGATAAAGTGTCGGCACTACTCGATTTTCTCAATCAATTTGCCGACACTTCATCTACATAACCCCACCCAGCCTCCCCTTACAAAAGGGAGGAGCTCAAGACGCATCCTACTGGCGTTACAAACGTAGTAAAGCAATCCAATCGTAAATTAAAGGAACGTCTTTAAGCTATCAATTAAGCGTTGATTTTGTTCATCCGTGCCCACGGTGATGCGCAGATAATTATCAATGCGTGGACGATTGAAATGGCGTACAATCACACCCTGCTCACGTAATTTTTGCGCAATCGGCGCCGCAGAAACCGTACCATGTGTGGCAAAAATAAAATTAGCTTTTGATGGCAATACTTTGAAATCAAGCGCTTGCATCTCAGCAATCAATTGCTCCCGACTGGCAATGACTTTTTCACATTGCGCTTCAAAATACGGCTGATCTTCAAAGGATGCCACTGCACACGCTAGTGCAAAACGATCGATCGGATAGGAGTTAAAACTATTTTTCACCGATTCAAGTGCCGTGATCAAATGTGGTTGTGCAATCGCATAGCCGACTCGAAGCCCTGCTAGAGAACGAGATTTAGAAGCGGTTTGACAGACCACGAGATTTTCAAATTCAGCGACTAAACTGACAGCCGACTCCGCACCAAAATCCACATACGCCTCATCAATCACCACTACTGAATCAGGATGATCGTTAAGTAGTTTTTTGATTTGATCAATCTCAATCGCTCGTCCAGTTGGTGCATTTGGATTAGTAATGATGATGCCACCGTTCTGACCGCCATTGGCTTGACGATAATCTTCAACATCAATTTCAAAAGAATCAGTCAACGGAATTTCAATCGTATTTAAACCAAAAAACTGACTATACACAGGATAAAAACTATAGCTAATGTCAGGATAAAGTAGCGGTTTATCTTGTACAAAAAACGCCTTAAAAATATGTGCAAGCACTTCATCTGAGCCGTTACCGACAAAGACATTATCCACCGCTACACCTTGCTGTTTTGCAATCGCCTGCTTAAGCACGCTAGCATCAGGATCAGGATATAACTTAAGTACATCAGCTTGATTGGCGATGACCGCTTGTACCGCTTCGGCTACTTTTGGCGATGGCGGGTAAGGGTTTTCATTGGTATTCAATTTTAATAAATTTTGAATTTTTGGTTGTTCACCTGGCACATACGGCTCAAGCTCACGTACCAAAGGACTCCAAAAACGCTTTTGCTGTGTAGTAATTTCTATCGACATTTTCAATCTCAGCATTGAATTCCCCCTCATTATCATTCAATTGAGCCCCCCCCCTTTTCAAGGGGGGATTAAGGGGGGATGATCAAATATTTAACAGTATTACATTTAAAAATTGGGCGAAGTTATTAAAGTGAAGACTGATAACGATACCGTGCCGAGCGTGCATGGGCATCCAAGTTTTCTTGTTGCGCCAAGATATCCGCCGTTTTCGCCAAAGTTTTTACACCTTCCTCAGAACACATGATCAAACTGGAACGCTTCTGAAAATCATACACGCCAAGCGGTGACGAAAAACGTGCCGTGCCTGATGTTGGCAATACATGGTTTGGTCCTGCACAATAGTCACCAATCGCTTCAGGGGTATAACGCCCCATAAAGATTGCACCCGCATGGCGAATCTGCTCGCTCATGACTTGCGCTTCGTCCAAACAAAGCTCCAAATGCTCAGGTGCGACTTGGTTAATCAATTGAATCGCTTCAGCACGATCTTTGACCAAGACCAATGCACCACGATTGACAATCGACGTTTTGGCAATCTCGGCTTTCGGCAAATCTGCTAAATGGCTTTCAATTTTCTCTGCAACCGCTTCGAGCAAGTCTTGATCAGGCGTGATCAAAATCGCTTGTGCAACCGTGTCATGCTCGGCTTGCGACAACAAATCCATCGCCAACCACTCGGCATTATTTTCGCCTTCGGCATAGACCAAAATTTCCGAAGGTCCTGCGATCATATCAATACCGACCTGACCAAACACCGCACGTTTCGCAGCCGCAACAAAGCGATTACCCGGCCCTGTGATTTTATCCACTTGCGGAATAGTCTCTGTACCATAAGCAAGTGCTGCAACGGCTTGCGCCCCACCAATAGTAAACACTCGGCTAACACCTGCAAGATACGCCGCCGCCAAAACCAGTGGATTCAGCTCACCATTGGGTGCAGGTACCACCATGATAATCTCAGGCACACCCGCCACATGCGCAGGAATCGCATTCATGAGCACCGATGAGGGATAAGATGCCAAGCCACCGGGTACGTAAATGCCTACTCGATCGAGTGGTGTAACTTTTTGCCCAAGCGTGTTGCCCAATGCATCGACATAGGTCCAGCCATCTTGCTTTTGTGCTTGGTGAAATTCACGGATACGATTTGCTGCAAGCTCAAGGGCTTGACGAACCTCATCACTTAAGCCATCAAAGGCATGTTGCAATTGTGCTTGAGTCAGTTCTAACTGCGAAAAAGTCGTCGCTGGATGTCGATCAAACTGCTGTGTCAAAGCCAACACATGCACATCGCCTTTTGCTCGAACGTCAGCAATGATTTGATCTACTGTTTTGAG
Source organism: uncultured Acinetobacter sp. (assembly GCF_947493735.1). Lineage (GTDB taxonomy): Bacteria > Pseudomonadota > Gammaproteobacteria > Pseudomonadales > Moraxellaceae > Acinetobacter. The sequence goes on from NZ_CANLSL010000021.1 coordinate 4,423, forward strand.
GAGTTCAGGATCATTGACGGTTTCAAAAGCCAAAAGTTCAGCGAATTGCTGTTGGAAATTTTGATCTTGCGTTGACAAACGGCGCATTAAATTCATTCCACAGATTGATAAAAAAAGAGTTATTTTACCTGTTTTCTATGCCCTTGTGGCGATTGAAGCACCGTAAATTCTACTTAATTCATGGATTATGATGATAATGAATTATGGATTTCTAGATTGAACAGCTTCTTCAAGTTGCGTCAAAATCGGATTTAGCAAAGCCTGTTTACGCTTAAAGCTGGCTTTATTGACAATCAAACGTGATGACACTTGGCAAATTTCTTCCAAAGGTTCTAAACCATTGGCACGCAAGGTATTGCCTGTATCCACCACATCAACGATGTAATGCCCAAGACCGACCAATGGCGCAAGCTCCATTGAACCATAGAGCTTAATCACATCAACTTGCTCGCCACGACTGGCATAAAATTGACGTGTGAGGTTGACATATTTGGTGGCGATACGCAGACGACCTTGTGGCTTTTGCATACCGACTTTACCTGCTGTCATGAGTTTGCATTTAGCAATTTGCAAATCCAGTGGCTCATAGACATTTTCCGAGCCATATTCCATCAATACATCTTTACCTGCCACACCAAAATCCGCCGCACCATTTTCCACATAAGTCGGCACGTCACTGGCACGCAAAATCAAAATGCGCACCTGAGGATGTGTGGTTGGGAAAATTAATTTGCGTGATTTATCAGGATCTTCAAGTAGCTCCACGCCTGCTTCTGCAAGGAGTGGCAAAGTTTCTTTGAGAATACGCCCTTTGCTTAGTGCCAAAGTCAAACCATGATCAAAATTCCCCATGAGTTCTGCGTCTGAGATGCGTTTGTCAGAGAGGCTTTGTGATGAGTGCGCTTGTTCCTGTGACATTTAACCTTAACCTTTTTCTAAACTGCGTTTCTTAATCGTTGCGTGAAAATTTTATCAACTGAAATTACAACATGTTAATGAATGCGTTGAATATCAGCACCTAAAGATTGAAGTTTAGCTTCAACTTCTTCATAACCACGATCAATATGATAAATTCGATCGACCACGGTTTCACCTTCTGCCGCCAACGCTGCAATCACGAGAGAAAATGACGCACGCAAATCGGTAGCCATCACAGGCGCACCTTGTAGTTTTTCCACACCAGTGACAGTCGCATCATTGCCCTCTACCTGAATGTTCGCACCCATACGGCATAACTCAGGTACGTGCATAAAGCGATTTTCGAAAATGGTTTCTGAGATGGTTGCAAAGCCACGCCCAAGTACATTCACTGCCATGATCTGCGCTTGCATATCAGTAGGAAACTCAGGATGTGGCAACGTACGGAAACTCACTGCTTTCGGACGTTTACCCTGCATATCGAGCTCAATCCAATCTTCGCCACGCGTCACTTCTGCGCCCATTTCTTCAAACTTTTCAAGGACTGCTTCCATCAAGTTTGGATCGGTATGCGTGGTTTTGACTTTACCGCCTGTGATTGCAGCAGCAGCAAGATATGAACCTGTTTCAATACGATCGGCAACTACGGCATATTCACATCCTTGCAAACTTTCTACACCTTCGACGATCAATGTATCGGTATCAATACCTGAGATTTTTGCACCCATTTTATTGAGTAGATTGGCAAGATCGGTAATTTCAGGCTCACGTGCTGCATTACGAATTGTCGTTGTACCCTCAGCAAGTACCGCAGCCATCAGAATATTTTCAGTACCACCAACAGTGACCATATCAAAGACCACCTCGCCACCTTTAAGGCGACCATCGACTTTGGCAAGCACATAGCCCGCTTCAACTTCAATCTGTGCACCAAGTGCTTCGAGGGCTTTGAGATGTTGATCGACAGGACGTGAACCAATCGCACACCCACCTGGCAAAGACACTTTCGCTTCGCCATAGCGAGCAAGGAGTGGTCCAAGCACCAAGATCGAAGCACGCATAGTTTTTACCAACTCATATGGTGCAAAATAATTGTCTAGCGTACTGGTATCCGCAACGACCGTATCCCCTTCATAGGTCATGGTGATGCCTAAGCCACCAATCAACTTTACTAAAGTATTGACGTCTTTAAGATTTGGGACATTGGTTAGCGTAATCGGTGTTTCTGCCAAAATCATCGCTGCAAGGAGTGGCAACGCTGCATTTTTCGCACCTGAAATTTTGACTGTGCCGTTTAAAACATTACCGCCACGAATGAGAAATTTATCCATTTAGCCTTATGCTCCAAACATGCTGACTTTGCGCCATTCTTCTGGGGTCATCGCACGAATCGTCACTGCATGCACTGCGCCAGAGGCAATATGCTCATTGATTGGGGCGTATACAGCTTGTTGGCGAGCGACCGTTCTTTTACCTTCAAAACCTGTATCAACGATACGTAGGTCAAATTTTCCTGCTTCTCCAGTTACGGCAATATCCGCATCAGGAAATGCTTGCGCTAATAAGCTCTTAAGCTGTTCAGTATTCATGGTACTGGGCTCTAATTCGTTCAAGACTAAACCGAGTAGTTTACTATAAGTTTGATCTAGACTACAAAAGCAAAGCATAGAAAAGGCAAAGATTTATCAAATTTTCTGGAATTTTTAAACAGATTAATCAAATAAAAATCAGGACAAAAGCCCTGATCTAAAAACAACTCAAGTGGATGGCTAAAATACCTAAATCCATAACACTCAAAATCAACAATACTCCAAATCAATTTCATTTAACTGTCTGAATTTTTCATCCAATTATGCATACAGTTTATGCAACCAATTTGTGTAACGGCTTATTCGCCAACTGATTATGCGTGAGCTTTTGCCGTGCAAGTTGTCGCTTTAATTTTTCACTAATTTTATGAATTGCTTGATACATATCATCTGCGGTTGCCTTGGCCACCAACTCTTTGCCCGGTACTCGAAGAATCACTTCAGCATGATGGTTTTCCTGCCCTTTGTGACTTCTTGAGTTTAAGCGATGATCTTTTTGTAATTTGACCTGCATGCTACACACTTGGTCTAAATGTTGGGTAATTTTGGAAAATTGCTCAGTAATCTGTTCTTCAATCGCTGGGGTAATCGCCAAATGATGTCCACGAATTGCTATATGCATAGTACCACCTCCCATGAAATTGAAGTCAAACATGATCAGTGGACAAGATTTTTAAATGACTATTTTATACAAACTTCATATCAATCAAATTTAAACTACCAAAAAGACATCTATTTTCATTTAAATCATCTACATATCTTGCAATATCAATGAATCATGTCGGGCTCCCATTTTGATTTAATACGGTTTGATTTGTTCATGCTGTGATCAAAAAATCAATCAACTGCATCACTCTAAATAATCATAGAAACTATCTTAAAGCAATACTTTTCGATCTGAAGAAGATGGGATATTGAGGGATTCACGGTATTTCGCCACTGTACGCCTTGCTACGTCGATACCTTCATCTTGTAACAATTTCGCAATCGCATTGTCCGAAAGTGGTTTCTTTTGATTTTCTGCAGCGATCAATTTTTTAATCATGGCACGAATCGCCGTTGAAGAACATTCTCCGCCAGTTGCCGTACCCACATGACTGGAAAAGAAATATTTAAGTTCGAACAAACCATTTGGGGTCAAAATATATTTATTGGTCGTCACCCGAGATACGGTTGATTCGTGCAATTCCACTTCATCCGCCACATCACGGAGTACCAGTGGCTTCATACCTTCTGCGCCAATTTCAAAAAATTCACGTTGATGTTCGACAATACATGTTGCAACTTTTAATAAAGTTTTATGGCGTTCATCAATGCTTTTGATGAAGTTTTTTGCTTCAAGCATTTGAGTTTTGAGATATTGATTATCAGCACTTTGATCCGCACGTTTAATCATCCCGGCATAGAAAGAATTGACCCGAAGTTTTGGCAACACATCAGGATTTAAGAAAACGTGCCAACGCTCATTTTTCTTTTGCAAAATCACATCAGGCGTTTGATAGTCTTGCTCCTGCTCTTGAAATCTTGCTCCCGGTGCAGGATCAAAGGATTTGAGCAAAGCCATGGCTTGTTTGAGTTGATCGAGATCAAGCTGAGTTTTGCGCATCAGCTTATTAATATCATTCGTCAGCAATAATTCAGCATTTTGCAATAGCATTTTAGCTTGCTGTTTTAGCGTTGCATTTTGCTGGTATTGTTCGAGTTGAATCGCTAGGCATTCAACCAAGTTGCGACTGGCACTGCCCAGTGGGTCAAGCCGTTGAATATATTTCAGCACCACCACTACTTCATCGAGCTCAAGCTCTTCTACAACATCAGCCTGTTGCAACATGTGCTGTGCAGACGCAAGTATCTCTTCTAGCTCACAATCCAAATAGCCACGTTCATCTAACGCATCAACGATACAATGTGCGACGACTTTTTCTACATCACTCAGATGTAGCAGATTGATTTGCCAAAGCAAATGTTCCTCTAAACTGTCCGTGCTCGTTCGATTATCTTCACGTTCCTCAAACTCAGGCGTCGCCATCGCTGTAGATTGATGAGTATAGACATCATCCCAATCTGTATCGACTGGTAGATCATCTGGAATGGTGTCTTGTTGCATTTGATCTTGAAGGGTTGGATCAACTTCTTCTTTTTTGGCTTCGCCGTATTCTTCTTCGATCTTTTCAAGCAGTGGATTGCTATCGAGTTGAGATTGGATTTCTTGTTCTAATTCTAAAGATGATAGTTGTAATAGCTTGATGGCTTGTTGAAGTTGAGGCGTAAGCGACAGTGAATTCGCTACTTTTAAACCTACAGATAACTTCATTGCAATAAATCCACCTATGTGTCTGACAGATCAGCTCAATCCATTCAAAAATAGACGAAATGGAAAAAATAAGCCTCGATCGAATAAAAGGAGAAAAACCAAAAATTACACGCATAGCAAAATCTATGCCTAGAATCATCATAGCTACACAACTCTATAAAAGCAATGTAGTCCAGTACAAATTTGCTACCATTGGTCGCTTGCTAACCAAATCTCATTTTTCTCTTATGAGGTATAGATTGTCAGAGAATTTATCTATTAAATTTATTGCATTTTTCTTTATGAAGACTGCCTGAACACCACTGTATAATATATGCATTTTGTAATGGTCGATCATTTCACTTTGACTTACATTAAAATGGTTAAAAATATTAGAAAACCTCACGAAAACAATATTTTATCGCACGGATTGGCGATGAAGAATTCGCGATTATTTTACCTGCCTGTTTCACCGAAGAAGCACACCAAATCTTTGAACGTGTACGAAAGAATATCAAGCACGACTCACTTGACTACGACTAGGAAAAGATTCGTTACACCGTCAGCATTGGGTTCTCAGAAGTTGCCACAACAGATCAACATTCGGAAGATATCTTTAAGCGTGCAGACAAAGCACTCTATCAAGCCAAAGCAGACGAGCGGAATCAAGTACGCTGTGGAAATTAACACACTAGAATTTGAAAAAATTAATCACTAAATCTGCTTTAATCGCCAATCTTATTTTAGTTGCCAAATCCATTTTTGCTTTTGATTCAATTGTTGGCGCTGATCCAATTTGCGATCACCTAAGATTTTTAATACCAATACTAAACTTAACAATAATAACAAATACCATGAACCAAGCTTACCCCAACCCACCATATGCCACGCATCAACTTGTGATGGATAGAGCCAAATTTGGTAAAATGTACTAATATTTTCAGCGATCCAAATCAGAAATGCTAAACACAGTAAAATGAACAACATTGGCAATTTAAAAGTGTGCTTTTGTACTTGGAAGTGCACCGTCGTTTTCCAAAAAATCAACACTGAAATCACAAATAAAAGTAGTCGAATATCTGGAACAAAAAATTTCGACATAAAGTTGATATACGACACAACTGCCAACGCTAACATGAGGGCAAAACTCGGCAGATTCACCATACTGACCTGAAATAGACGCAAACTCCGTGCAAAAAAACTTCCCACCGCAGAGTACATAAAGCCTGCAAATAACGGCACCGTGTAGAGTTTAAAAACAGCAGGTTGTGGATATTGCCACGAAGCAATCGCAGGATGGGTGAGGAACAATTCCATCCCCATCGCCATGATATGAAATAGCGCAATGACTTTGGCTTCAGACCAGCTTTCCAGTTTGAAATACAAAAGGAAAATCTGTACCAAAACTGCGAATATTAGTAAATAATCATAACGATACAAGCCATAAAATGGCTCATATCCCATTGGTGCTGTAATCACAAAAGCGAGCAACAACAATATGCCAAACAACGCTGCCCACACTGCTTTTGCGACAAATTCAGCGACAAGCTTTGCACCGTTGACAATGATTTCCACGTATATTTTCAACTCGTCAGTCTTTATTGTAGAGCATTAAAGTGTGCAGATAATTACAAATATTTTTGACTATATTCATGCACAGTATCGACAAAAATTTTCGGCATCGCTGGATCAACCCACTGGGTAATACCATGTCCAAGATTTGCCACATAACCCGTTTTTTCACCATTGGCATACGCTTGATCGATCATTCGTTTTACAGCTGTTTCGATGGCTTTAGGCGTACCGTACAATGTTGCAGGATCAAGATTCCCTTGTAACGCAACACGCCCTGCGACTTGACGGCGCGCCTGCGCAAGTGGTGTTGTCCAGTCCAAACCGAGCGCATCAGCTCCACTTTCTAGCATCTCAGGAATCCACAAGCCACCACCTTTGGTAAAGACAATCACAGGAATGCGTTGTCCATCTTTTTCTTTGGTTAAGCCTTTAATAATCTTTTGCATATATTGCAAAGAAAAATCCACATAGTCTTGGTGTGCTAATGCCCCACCCCAACTGTCAAATATCTGAACAGCTTGTGCGCCTGCTTCTATTTGTGCATTGAGATAATCAATCACCGAATCTGCAAGATGATCAAGCAAGGCATGCAATAGCTCAGGTTTTGCAAATAACATCTCTTTACTATATCGAAAATCTCGACTTGAACCACCTTCGATCATATAGGTTGCCAGTGTCCACGGACTGCCTGAAAAACCAATCAACGGTACAGCACCGCCAAGTGCAGCGCGAATGGTCGAAACCGCTCGCATCACATAATCCAAATCACTGCTTGCATTGAGCTTTGGCAACTGTGCAATATCCTGCTCGGTACGTACAACTTTTTGAAACTTAGGTCCTTCACCTGTTTCAAAATATAGCCCTAACCCGAGCGCATCAGGAATAGTGAGAATATCTGAAAATAATATTGCGGCATCAAGCTCATAACGATGCAGTGGTTGCAAAGTCACTTCACAAGCGAGCTCAGCATTTTTGCATAACGATAAAAAATCACCCGCTTGCTCACGTGTCGCACGATACTCTGGCAAATAGCGCCCTGCTTGACGCATCATCCATACTGGCGTGGTATCTACAGGCTGACGAAGGAGTGCACGTAAAAATCGGTCATTTTTTAAAGCGGTCATGGGCTGTCATCATTCGCAAAAAATTTGTCGCTCATGATAGCAAACTCGTCCGCTCTATTCATGATTTCTTCTTTAAAAATGCAATGCGCTAACGCAATCAAACTGTCCGCACACAATTTAGACAAATTTAAATACTGAGAACACATTCACTTCATCATCCACAACATGCTTAAATATATGTTTTTAAAATATAAAAAAATGCAGCTTCGTGCATACATTTCCTTAAAAGTTGTAACTTAGACTACAAAACCATTACGTGAAGACATAAACTTTCTTTTATAATTAGGCAGATAACAACATTTTCTTAGGACAATTGCATGTTTGCACCTAGTAAACCCTACAATAAACTCAGTTTAAGTTTGAGTATTGGACTTGTCTGCGCTTTTAGCCCCAACATCCATGCAGAGAATACTGCAAGTCAAACCTTAAAACCGACTCCTGCAACAGAAGTGCCAATCGAATCTTATCGTCTATCTAAAGCGCAAGGTGCGACTGAACTTCGTCAGCGCTCAGAAAGTGCACAAATCGAATTAAACGCTGTTCAAAATACGGCGAATACAGCACAAAAAGCAGCGACTCAACAAGCGACTGCTCCACAAGGAACCACACAACAAGGCATTCAGCAACAAAGCTTACCGGTTCCAACAACTACTCAAGCGAATAGCCCAGTTCCTGCAGAGCAAGATGCGTCATCAAATAGTGATAACACTGTGGCATCAGGTAGTGGCTTTGCCGATCCTGCACAGGATGAAATTGAAAATAGTACAGCAGGTTCATCGCCAATTGCAGATTCAGCTGAAGCTGAAGCGGTAAAAAATGCCAAATGGACGTTAGATGGTCTAAATAAAACTGGTTGGGTTGATGGTATAGAAAAAGGTCGTCTACCTGTTTTTGCAAAAATCCAAGTTTTACTGAATCGTAAACATGCTTCACCAGGTGCGATTGATGGTGCAACAGGGATGAATACCCTGAAAGCGATTTCAACCTACCAAACCATGAACAACCTCGATGCTACAGGCAAGATGGATCAACAGACTTGGGATAGCTTAAATGCAGGTCAATCTGAACCTGTATTTGTGGAATACACCATCACAGAAGATGACTTGAAAGGTCCTTATGCCAAATCCATTCCATCGAACTATGCACTGCAAGCCAAAATGAAAGGTTTGTACTATACGCGCGTTACGGAAATGCTTGGCGAACGCTTCCATATGGATGAGAACTTTTTACAACAGATCAATCCAAACGTAAGCTTCAAAAAAGCAGGTGAGAAGATCATCGTAGCAAATATTCGCAACAACTTACCTGAAGATATTCATCTGATCATTGCGCATAAAGGTGCAAAACAACTGTATCTCTTTAACAGCAAAAACAAGATGATTGCATCATTCCCTGCAACGATTGGTAGTAGTGATACGCCATCACCAACAGGTACACATACCGTAAAAAATATTGCACCAAATCCGTGGTATGGCTATAGTCCGAAAAACTTTGTTCAAGGCAACAACATGAAGCCTCTGTCATTGCCGCCAGGCCCAAACAATCCAGTGGGCAATATGTGGATTGGTTTATCTAAACCTTCATTTGGTATTCACGGCACGCCGAATCCGTCGCTCATCTCAAAAACTGCATCACACGGCTGTATTCGTTTGACCAACTGGGATGCGCAAGATTTGGCAAAACGTGTGGAAAAAGGCATCACGGTTAAATTCTTGGAATAACATATGCTTTTGAAATTTCGATGTTCTATTCGTTGAGTTTCTTAGAAAGATAGAAAAGCCCTTCGATTGAAGGGCTTTTCTTTGTTCAGAAAACTTATTTAGAATTCATCTACTCAAATTAGAAGTTGTATCGAGCCATGACGCCAACACGGTTGTCTTTAAACGTCGTTTCTCCATTTGCATTTGGCTCAAACGTTTCACGTTTACCATTGATGTATTCAATACCAAGATCAACAGGTTGCACAGGTGAATAGATAAAGTTAATCCAAGCCTGTTCAACTTCTTTATTCCCAGCAGGATTCAGTGTTGCATATTCACTGTCATCATCGGCAAACATCGCACCATAAGCAATCGTTGAACGGAGGTTTGGTAAGATTTTATACGTTGCACCGACTTGGAACGCATTGAATTCATTTTGCGCCAAATCACCATTTGCATCGACTGCAAAAGCGGTATTGGCACCATATAAATAGTTGCTATTGCCTTCCACATGCGAAACATCAGCAGTTAATTTCAATGGATCAGTCACTTGATAGCTTGCACCTGCAGCAACGCCCCATGCGGTTTCATCTGAATCATTATTGCCGTCTGCCTCGTAGCGTTCAGCCAAAGCACGAACACTGACATTACCTTTGCCTTCTGCAAAACCTTGATTCAACTTGGCAGTCAATACAGGCAATTTATATTTTGTAGTTGCACCTGTTGCAGAGCTATTGCCCTCTTCGGCTGCCAAGACGATTTGTGTTGCAGGGGCAAGGTTATGGCTATAACGTACTTGTGGAATACGAGATATACCGCCACCGATGTTGGTATTAAAGTCGATCATCTCAGGTGCATGATTGCTCAAAAAGTTCGACGTGGTTTGACCAAACAACCAATTATTGAATGTTAAGTACGCATGACGAATACGTAAATTCTCCGCAGCACTTGCAAAGTCAACTTCGACTTTACCACCGACGTTTTGCCCTGCGATCGGTGAGCTAAAGTCCAATCCGAAACGAGTCACTTTAGCTGTCGCACGTAGCTTATCTTGCGTTGCCCCATCGCTACTTGCTGCACTGTTAAAATCATCATCTGCACCTTCGATAATATAGTTTGCATCACCACGGATGAAACCATATAGGTCAACTTCTGCGCCTTTTTTGGTAGTGATTTTTAAATCTTGAGCATCCACTTTGATCGCTGTTGACGCAGAATGGGCATGATGTTGTACATGGGATGGTGGTGCAACTGGTGGAGCCGAACGCTGTGCAGCAAGCTCTTGACCTTGTTGCTGAACCAGACTACGAAGCTCTTGAATCTCTGCACGAAGCTGTGCGATTTCATCGCTATCTGCGGCAAAGCTCATTGAAGACATCCCCCCTAATGCCAAACTTAAGCTACTAAGCTTGAGGACTTTTGCAAAATTCAACTGTGAACTCAATTTTGGATTCATTTTTTACTCCTTATTCAACCCAGACCTGCCAAGCAATTTCAGTACCAAATAACCTGAACATCTCGCCTATCCCTATGCGTTGAAATAAATTTTTACTGGCAAGATCTGCATTGTAATAATTTGTTCATAACGATGTGAGTAGCGTTAGCCAAAAGTCTAAATCAACAGCTCAATTATTCATTTTTCCAAAAAATAAAATATTAATAAAAATCAAATTATTACATTTTTAAAAATTTCTTCCGCACTACCTGATTGGATAACGCTTCTTTAGACTTTGGTCGAAAGACAAAATTCTTTTTACTAATTTGTGGGCTTTATTTGATATTTTTTAGCTGTTCTGCCATATCACAGCCGATTGACTACTGTTAGATTTGAATCACTAACATCGCTCATCTTTACACTTCAATTCTGAGTAGAACTGACAACCAAAACAGGGACTTTTATGAATACTGAACATGCTGCTATCGTTGATGATGCCATCACCTCTCGACACTCTGTACGTGCTTTTTTAGATCAAGCCGTGGATGTCTCCACCATCAAAGACATTTTACAAGTTGCTTGTCGTGCGCCATCGGGCACAAATACACAGCCGTGGAAAGTATATGTGGTAACAGGCAATAAGCGCCAAGAAATGATCGATCGAGTGGTCGCAGCGCAACTAGAAATTTATGAAAGTCCTGAAGCGGCTAATCAATATCACGAAACTTTTGCCTACTATCCTGAAACGTGGATTTCGCCATATATTGACCGTCGCCGTGAGAATGGCTGGGGATTGTACGGCTTGCTCGGTATTCAAAAAGGCGAAAAGGAAAAAATGGCGACGCAACAACTGCGCAACTATCAACTCTTCGATGCGCCAGTTGGCCTATATTTCACGGTGAATAAAGCCTTGGGAGTTGGCTCAAAAATGGACATTTCCATGATGATTCAAAATGTCATGGTCGCTGCTAAAGCACGTGGTTTAGATACTTGCCCACAAGCTGCATGGAATCATTTTCATGAAATCGTACTGGATGTCTTGGGTGCGCCTGATGATGAGGAATTGGTATGCACAGTTGCACTTGGCTATGCCGATCCTGATCATATTGTAAATACTTTTATTACACCTCGTGTTGAGGTGGATGAATTTACTGTCTTTTTAGACTAAGGATGCATTTGAACTGCGATTTTAAAATCGTATTTTAGACGGACAATCTGACCTATAAACCCTCTACTGATGAGGGTTTATCTTATGCTGTACAACTTTTTGCACGGATTCGCAGTACATAAACACAAATCAATCCAAGCACTGCAAAAATCAACATGGTCACAGCCATGTTTTGTAATACTGAACCTGTGAAAATGGTTAATAACACCCCTGCAAATAAACCGATTGCAAATTGTAAACTTCCCATCAACGCACTTGCTGTCCCTGCTCGATTTTGCTGTTCTGACAATGCAAGTGCCGTCGCATTAGGTCCTGTTGAACCAACACCTGACACCACCATAAACAGACCAATCAAAATCCATATCGTACCGACATTCACCGTAAAAGCATCTATCAGCAAAATAATTGCACCGATCAACTGCAAAGTCCCACCCAGATGAAGCAGTGGTAGTGGTCCCACTTTTTTGACAACTTTGCTATTGGTAAAAGAAAACAGCATGATACCAAAGGCATTCAAACCAAAAGCCAGTGCAAACTGATGTTGACTAAAACCTAAATCTTCCATTAATAGTGCCGATGCAGAAGTCAAATAACAAAACATCATGCCTGAAAAAAAAGCCATCGCAAGCATTGGCGTCCGAAAGCTTCGATCAGAGAGGATATTGCCATACAAGTTGAATACTTGCTTAAAGCTGAGGTTTAATCTGCGATCAACTGGCAATGTTTCATGGAAAAAATAATGCACACAACATAATGAAATGAGCCCAACGATTGCCAATAAGATGAAAATCGAATGCCAACTAAAAAACTGAATTAGCACAGAACCCACTAAGGGTGCAATGATCGGTGCAATGCCTAAAATCATCGCCATGTGAGCAAGCGCCTGCGCAGAAGTACGCACATCAAAACTATCTCGAATCGCCGCACGTGCCATCACCACGCCGACACAGCCACCTAAAGCTTGTAGGACTCTGGCACAGATCAATGCCCATTCACTATGAGCAAAAATACATAGAATCGAACCGATGCAATAAATGATTAAGCCAATATATAAGGGCATCTTGCGACCTATGCGATCGCTTAGACTTCCATAGATCAACTGACCGATCGCAAGCCCAAAGAAGTACGCAGGGATAGAATTGGAAATACGAATCGTGGTGGTGTCAAACTCTGTCGCCATTTCAGGCAAAGCAGGCATATACATGTCGATCGACAAAGGACCTAATGCTGTTAGCAACCCCAGTAAAGCAATCCATTTGAATGAATATTGTGCTGTGCTTGCTGTTGCCATTGACCATCTCACCGATTCAAAACCGAAAGTATTATACGCCTAATATCTAAGAAGAACGGTTGAATACATCATCATTTGGTCGAACTTTGAATTTACTCATTTAAAATCATTACTTGATCTACTCGCAACAACTCACATGCACCATCGCCTGTGTCTTCACGACTCAATGAACTTTTCCAAGTCCAACCATCATCGCCTATGATCTCAACCAAATCACCACTGAGAAAGACTTTATCATCCGCTTTAACTTTATCTAACTGCCGACCAATCGAAGCATTGGCAGGAATGATATGAATATTGCTACTACTGGTTTCGATTTCTCGTACTGGAATCGGCGGCGCGGATTTCGTACGCCAACGATACCATCGACCACTTTGGCTAATCTCGATTTGCTTATAGATTTTTGGATCAGCCATGTTGCCCCAACCCACTGCAAAGTCTACTGGACTAAACTTCGCATCTCGTCCGAGCAAATAATTTTCACGACTGAGAATACGAAACTCCCCCTCAAAGTGCTCTAAAGCGGTAATGGTATAGCCATCGACCTGTTGCACTTCAGCACTTGAGCTCACCGCAGAACTGGTCGGCATATCTGCCAAATTTGGATTGGGCTTAAATACCCAAATCCATAGCAAATAACCAACCACGATGAAGATCATCCAATAATACTTTTTTGACATACCCTTCTACTTGTAATGCGCTTTAATTTTCTATTCAAATGCTAATCTAAGACTATTAAAATATTTCAAGATTTTCGGTATTTTGCAATGCCTTACATCAATTTGGCATATAATTGTTAAGCTATAGAAAAGCAACACATTTAATTTCAATCAACCGAAAACGCTGAATGACCTGTGAATACTCTTCGCTCTCTAAAACGTATTAGTTATAACACCAATTTGATGTATGCACTGCGTATGTTGATTGCTTTTGCAGGGACAGCGTTTATCCCCTATTTGCTTGGTCAGCAGCTACTCACCATTCCACTCACTTTAGGCGTGATCGCTGCAGCACTCAGTGATATTGACGATCGTTTTTCGATCCATCTGCGTAATTTGTTTTTTACCTATTTTGGTTTTTTTGTCACAGCTTCGGCAGTAGAGCTACTTTTCCCACATCCTATACTGTTTGGTTTTGCGCTCATTGTTTCTTGTTTTAGCTTGATTTTACTGGGTTCATTGGGTAAGCGTTATGCCACGATTAGTTATGGTTGTTTGGTCATCTCAGTCTATAGCATGCTCGGCGTGGATATTTTCCCAGAATGGTGGCAACAACCTGCATTATTAGTTACTGGTGCGGTGTGGTATGGGCTACTTTCTTCGATCAGTTTTTTGATTTTTCCTGTGCGTCTTGTGCAAGATCAGTTGGTGCAATGCTATCAATTGGTAGGAAATTTTCTCTTTATAAAATCGAATTTGTTCGACGTTGATATGACTCCAAAAAGCTATCAACAGTCGATGATTGATTTATCCCTTGCCAACTCCAAAGTCGTCGGTAAATTTAATGAAACACGTGTCGCATTGGTGACACGACTCAAAGGCGATCGTGGACGTAAAGATACGCGTCGTAGTCTGCAATATTATTTCATCATTCAAGACATTCACGAGCGTGCCGATTCTGCACATATCGACTATCAAAAGTTGGCGAAAGTCTTTGCACATCGTGATGTGCTGTTTCGTTTTCAACGGATTTTAACCTTACAAGGCAAAGCTTGTCAGGACTTGGCGAATGCGGTCGCCAACCGCCAACCCTATTTGCACAACCAACGCTTTGCTTATGCCTTTAAAAATTTAGAGCGTTCGATACAACACTTACAAGATGAGTTGGCAGAACAATCAAAGCTTGGGGAAAATGGCGAGATTGCACAAAAACCTGCAAATCATCTACTAGCGAATGATGCAGATATTGATCTATGGATTAATGCCTTACGTGGATTGAGTGATAATCTCAAAGAAATTGACGCACAACTGCACAACCTTGAATCTGACCAAGCACTCAACAACAAATCACAAGACGACGCAAGCAAAGAGAATCTACTCAGAGATGATGGACTACGTGGTTGGCAAGATATTTGGCAACGCATGAAACAGAATCTAAGCCCAGAATCGAGCTTGTTCCGTCATGCCACTCGCTTATCCATTTTGTTGTTAATTTCGCATATTTTTGTGCAAATTTTTGATTTTGAATATGGCTATTGGATTCTTTTGACTGTGCTATTTGTCAGTCAGCCCAACTTTAATGCCACCAAACGCCGTCTGAGGTTACGAATTATCGGAACACTTGCGGGAATTACCATCGGGACATTTGTCATTCATTTTGTGCCGTCGATCGAAGGACAACTCTTTATCATGGTGTTGAGTGGTGTGTTCTTTTTACAACTCCGAGCACAGCAATATGCGCAAGCAACCATGTTTATCACCCTGCTTGCTTTGATCAACTTTCACCTCGCCGATCCTGAACTCAATGCTGCAATACCTCGTGCGATTTATACCTTTGTCGGCTGTTTTATCGCATGGCTTGGTGTGATGTTTATTTGGCCAGATTGGCAATTCCGTCGTTTACCATTGGTGATTAATAAAGCCTTCAACAGTCAGTGCAACTACCTGACCGAAGTCGTGAAGCAATATCACGAAGGGCGTAATCATGGTTTGGATTATCGGATTGTGCGTCGTCGTGCGCACATTATGGATGCCGATCTCGCCTCAACCATTTCAACGCTCGCCACAGAACCAGATATTGATCAAAATCAGAAACAGCAGGCGTTTAAATTGCTCAGTTTAAATCATACTTTGCTCAGCTATATCGCTGCACTTGGTGCACATCGTGAACAAATCAAACATCCTCAAGTGCTCGAAATCTTAGATGAAGCTTTGGACGATATTCACGGCGCACTGCTCCGTGATGTAAAGCCACAACTAAAGTCACATGCAGCGATCGAAGCACTTCGATTATTTAACCGTGCTCAAGATACCTCTCTTGATCCTGCTGAAAGTGTGGTGTTGCAGCAGATTGCTCTGATTATCAACATCTTGCCTGAGATCAGCACATTAAAGCAAAGCCTTAGCTATGAACATGACCCCCAAGCAAGCGCACTCGGTTCAATTTAAACTACATCAGATTTCTACAACTAATTTATAGGTGCTAATTTTTCATAACGCATTTCTATCAGACAGGCTTTAATGCTAAAATCGGCGCAAAGTTTGATGAGTACAGCGAAGCAACATGTCCACCAAGAAAAAATCGACAACCAAGCAACCTACTAACCAAAAACTTGCAAAAGGCAATTCTGCATCAGGTTATGCCTACACATTGCAAACCGTACCTTATGAAATTTCTGCTGAAGAACAACGTCGTGCACAACTTTTGATGTGGCGTAGTACAAATAAAGTTCGTCCTCGCACTTGGGCGATCGTTGCTGCGGTGGTGTTATTATCGATTTTAGGCTTAATTTTTATTAAAAATTATTCAACGATTATTTGTTGGGTGGCTTTGGCCTCTGTTGCTATCTTCTTGGTTTTACGTCTATTCGTTTGGGAATGGTATGCAAAACGCAAAATGGCAGAATTCCCTGCACAAGAAATCAAGGGCATCAAACTTGGCATTCAACCGCATGGTATGGTGATGCAACAACAAATGAACATGCCTCCGCAACGTGGTATGCAACAAGTCATTGCGCAACCCGGTGTCATGAATGTGGCATGGAAAGAAGTGTCCGAATGGTATGACAATCAAGAATTTTTATTAATGACATTCAAAGTCAAAGATCAAGATGGCTCATTCTTCTTACCAAAACGTATGGACACCAAGCAATTTTCATTTGATACCATTCGTAAGCACCTCAATGAAACCGTTGGTGCAGCAAAAAAATTCTAACAACTACTTTGTAAAATGTATAAATCTAGCCTTCTTGATGAGGGCTATTTTTATGACTGTTTAAAAAATATAAAAAAGTTAGTCTAAATGAAAATAAAGCTCATTTTTATTCGCAATAATCTATATTATCTTCTTAAAGCTGACGTATAATTCAGCTTCTTTTTTGTTAATTTAAATGACTATGTTTAAGAAAGTATTTTTCCAACTGCATTGGTTTATGGGGATCACTGCAGGACTGGTCTTGTCCATCATGGGTGTCACTGGTGCGATCTACTCGTATGAGCAACAAATCTTAAAATGGATCAATGAAGATAGTTATGTGGTCACCGTGCCTGAGCAGCCGAAACTTACGCCTGCTGAGCTATATTTACATTTCTCGCAGCAAGATCCTAATCTAAAAATCAATAGTGTAACTATTGTGGCTGAACCATCTGCATCCTCTACGGTCAACATCGCCAAAGAAGGTCATCGTCGTGGTTACAACATGTTGGTCAATCCATACACTGCCGAAGTGCTTCCCGAGATCAAAGGTGAAGGATTCTTTGAATTTGTCGAAGATTTACATCGTCGCTTAACCGCAGGTGAAATTGGCAAGCAAATCACTGGTGCATGTGTACTGATGCTGATTTATTTTGTACTCAGTGGTATCTACCTGCGTTGGCCGAAGAAACATTCTTTTCGCCAATGGCTCTTTGTCAAACCGAAGCTGAAAGGTCGTAACTTTATTTGGGACTTACACGCCGTTGTCGGGACTTGGGTAATTCTCTTTTATCTCATCTTTGCTGTGACTGGACTGTACTGGTCATATGACTGGTGGCGTAACGGTATGTTCAAAGTCATGGGGGTTGAACGTCCACAGATGCAACGACCGCCAATGCAAGGTGGTGGGCAAGGCGCACCACAAGGTCAACAAGCACGTGGTGAAGGTCGTTCGCAAGGTGCGCAAACTCAAGGTGCTGATCGTGCAAATAATCGTGGCAATGAACATGAGGAAAAAGTACAACTTTCACCTGAACAAATCAGCACCGCTTTAACTGTAACGTGGTCACAATTCCCACAGCAATTAAATCGTGAATACTCAACCATGACTTTTAATCTGCCAAAATCAGCAGATGCAAAAGTTGAAATTCAATTCCTTGATGCCGATCCACAGCATGAACGTGCTCGTAACACGGCAACATTCAACTATGCAGATGGCAAAATCGAAGAGCTCGAACTCTACGCAGATAAAAAGCTCAATGAAAAAATCATGAGTAGCATGTTGCCTGTACACCGTGGCAACTTCATGGGTGGCATTTATCAATTCTTTGCCATGCTTGCTTCGTTTGCGATGCCATTATTCTTCATCACAGGTTGGATGCTGTACTTGAAGCGTCGTAAGCAAAAACGCTTAACACGTAAAGCAAAACAAGGTTCAAATGTAGTAAACCTTGATCCAAATGCTGAAAGCTGGACGATTCTCCATGCCAGTCAAACAGGTACGGCAGAGCAAATCGCCTACAATACCTCAACTGCATTACAGCAAGCAGGCACGCCAACTCAAGTTAAAGCATTAAAAGATGTCAGCATCGCAGATATTCAACAGGCTGAGCGAGTGTTCTTTGTTGCAAGTACTTACGGTACTGGTGATGCACCTGATTTGGCGAGTAACTTTGCCAAGAAGCATCTCAAACAAAGTTTTGATTTGAGTGCCGTGAAATTTGCCGTCTTAGCACTTGGTTCAAAAGAATATCCTGACACCTTCTGTACCTTTGGTCACGAGTTAAATCAATGGCTTCAATCCAATCAAGCACATTCAGTCATGGATGTGATTGAAGTGGATAATGGCAACACTGCTGATCTTGAGCGTTGGTATGCAGGTCTTGCAAGCATTACAGGTAGTGAAATTCAAGCGGTGATTTCTGAAAAAACTTTCGATCAATGGCAATTGATTTCACGTGAGCTGCTGAATCCAAATAGCTTAGGTGAGCCTGCATTTGACCTCAAGTTTAAAGCTTTACATGCAGAAACTTGGCACGCAGGTGATATTGCCGAAGTACAATGTGGCAATAGTGTTGAACGCATTGCACTGTTCATTGAGCATCATCAGCTTGATGCAACTGAATCACTGGTTTATGCACTACGCTATAAAGATTTAACGCAAAGCATTAAGCCTGATAGTAATGACCTCGCTTGGATTGAACAATTGTCAAATCTACCAAGCCGTGAATACTCGATCGCCAGTATTCCTGAAGATGGTTATTTGCAATTGGTGGTTCGTCAAAAGCAAATTAGTGACAATGAATTTGGCTTAGGCTCAGGTTGGCTCACTGTGCTTGCATCTTTTGATGAAAATGTACCGTTACGTGTCCGTACCAATCCAAGTTTCCATTTGATTGATGACAACCGCCCTGCCATTTTCATTGGTAATGGTACTGGTATTGCAGGCTTAATGAGCCTACTTAAACAACGTCAGCAACTCGGCTATTCACAAAACTGGTTAATCTTTGGAGAGCGTCAACAATCCGTTGATTACTTCTATCAAGCACAGCTCGAAGCATGGCATCAGGATGGTCATCTACAACATCTTGATCTTGCTTTCTCTCGTGATCAAGAACAACGAGTTTATGTGCAACATCTTGTTCGAGAACATGCAGAACGTTTAAAACAGTGGATTGCAGATGATGCGGTGATCTATGTCTGCGGTAGTATCGAAGGCATGGCATCAGGCGTCGATCAAGCCTTGACTGAAATTTTTGGTGAGGAATACATGACGACATTACGTGAAGAATCTCGCTATCGTCGTGATGTCTATTGAAGATAAGTTTTAATCCTCATAAAAAAATCCCTCGCAGGGTTCGAGGGATTTTTTTGCCCAAAAGAATTGCGATTAATTCAAACGAATCTTCCGAGGTAAAGGCACATCAGGGTTTTGCTGAAAAAACTGTGGTGCTTGACTATAGATTTCATAGAGAAAGTTCTTTAAATCCAACAGCACTTTTTGCGCATCTAAAAAAACACTCTGACCGTCAGGTGTCATCATAATGGACAGCTTCACATTTTCTTTTTCTGCAAAAGGAAGCATTTGGAAAATAAAATTTTCCAGACTAATATTCATTGCTTGATGTCCTGACCAAGATTGATTTTGGCACGCTACAGCATAATGTTTCGCAGCCCATACAGGTAATACCTGACCGCCTTGCGAAGTCGCACCAATAGCCCAACCATCTTTAAACAAACCCCAAACTTGCTTTTGTTCAATGATCTGTCGAATAAAAAAACGATAACGATCGACTGGTTGTTCGAGATTAACTGAATTTTTCTGCGAGCGCCTTGCACCCTGATATGGATTACGCATAGATTCCCCTCAATGTATTTTTTTAATATTTCTATAAATGCTCACGATCCTTCATCAACATTTAAATCAATCTAACGTAGTAATTTTAATGAAAGCTATTCTTACTCATCGTGTTAGATCAATTATTTTAACGCCAAACCATCCTGACGTATACGCTCTGGCGCCACAAAGATGCACTCAGCTTTAGCATTGCGATTTATTGCGACTAAATAATGTTGCTGCTCAAGGTAAGGTAGAATTTCATCAAACAACATATCTCGAGTAATTCTCTTCGGCTCAGAATCTGGCCAAAACAATAAGCAATTGCGCTGAGCATCTGCTTTATTATTCCAGATCAACATGGCTTTTTTGCCTTGATCATTCTGATGTAACGTCCAATAATTTTTTGCAATACTCCACACAACCTCCCCTTGTTGTAAAGCATTTAAAAAATCTTGGTATTGCTGATCTTGATCCAAATTTGGACTTTCGGATAAAGTACCACGACGAGTATACGGATTGCGCATTAAAACCAAACTTCAAAAAATCAAACGAACTGAAAATACAACAACATTTCCTGCTATCTAAAATCTAGCAACAAAATGTATGGTGGGCGCTGACGGGATCGAACCGCCGACATTCTGCTTGTAAGGCAGACGCTCTACCAACTGAGCTAAGCGCCCTGAACGAGCTTAAAACGTTGTTTTAAGTGAAGTGCAAGACAAACAAAGTGCGTAGTATGTGAAAACATCACTTCTCAAAACATATGCACTGTAATTTTTTGCCCGAACGCAAGGGAAAATTTAAATTTTCCTATAGTATTCGACTCATAAAACTTCAAGACAAACGAAGTGCGTAGCAGATGTCTAAGAACTTCATTTTTTGAGATCAATGTTTAGCCAAACCAAACATGAGGGAAAATTTAGACTTCCCTAAGACCTTCAACTCATAAAGCAACAGGATAAATAAAGAATGCCTAAGCCTCATGACATAGCTTAATACAAACTAACATTTTTTAGCAATTGCATATGACAAAACTTGTCATCCATTTGTTAAAAAGATGAAGAAATTATGCTCAAGTTTGGAGGTTGAATGAATTAGATTTGAATGAATTAGATTTGAATGATTTAGACTTAACTGTCTTGAGTAAAGATAGCTTGAATATTAATAACTTAATTTTGAATAGCTTAAGAGAAATGGCGCAGCGGACGGGGCTCGAACCCGCGACCCTCGGCGTGACAGGCCGATATTCTAACCAACTGAACTACCGCTGCGGAGTATACTGTAAGAACATACAAGTATATGGTGGGCGCTGACGGGATCGAACCGCCGACATTCTGCTTGTAAGGCAGACGCTCTACCAACTGAGCTAAGCGCCCTGAACGAATAAAAAAGCGTTGCTTTTTTATGAGTGCAAGACAAACGAAGTGCGTAGTATATATATTACAACTTCATTCTTTGACGTCACCGCCAAACTAAACCGAACGCAAGAGAAAGTTTTAACTTTCTTTTATTTGTATTCGACTCAAATAAACTTTTTGCAATGGCGCAGCGGACGGGGCTCGAACCCGCGACCCCCGGCGTGACAGGCCGGTATTCTAACCAACTGAACTACCGCTGCATCGCAAAGATACTATTTCAAACGTAATGTGCGTAAACATAAATGGCGCAGCGGACGGGGCTCGAACCCGCGACCCCCGGCGTGACAGGCCGGTATTCTAACCAACTGAACTACCGCTGCACTTAGGTTTCGCATTAAAGCGTTTGAATCAAAACTATGGTGGGCGCTGACGGGATCGAACCGCCGACATTCTGCTTGTAAGGCAGACGCTCTACCAACTGAGCTAAGCGCCCTAAGTGTTTGACTTAGTGAGGTGCATTATAGAGATTCTAATGAGGGTGTCAAACGCTTTTCATAATTTTTTTGGAATTTGCGTTTGATTGTTTAAAAATAAAACTTATTGGCGAAAATAACGCTTATACCTTGATTTTAAACTTGATCTTTTGCTTGTTCAGCGACTCATTAAACTGTTGTGCTTTCATTTTTAGGCTCTGGACGAAGCCAAAGCCAAATCGCAACGATAAGCATGGTGAGGTCAGTAAACACTTTGACAGCAAGCGGTGCGTTGGTGAATAACATCAGGACTGCACTGATCGACATCATGATTGTTGCAATCCATTTGGCTTTGCGAGGTACTGTTCCATGATCTCGCCAATCTCTCAGCGTTGCACCGTATTTTGGATGACTCAACAATCGCTCATACATACTTGGCCAACCTTTTGAAGATGCCCAAAGTGCAAGAATCAAAAAAACTGTGGTTGGCATACCAGGAAGCACTGCCCCAATCATACCGAGTGCAATAAAAATAATGACTAAACTTCGCCAAAAAAGGATGCGCATACCAATCTATTCTTTCAATTCAGTGTTTACGAAAAGTATTATACGCTCGATCAAGTCTTTTGCTGTTGAAATTTATACCGTTGATTAAAACAAGGTTTTTTAAATTGCACGAATCGTAGTTCGTGATTTGCCATGTGCTTTGGACTCGTACATCAGTCGATCTGCATAGCGTGTGGCATCATCCAGCTTTTCAGGTAAATTATTGGTATCGAATAAGGTAATACCCATACTGTAATCAATACCAAAATCATTTTTTAATGGACTATTTTGGAAAACCTTTCTCAAGCGCTTATCATATTCCTGTACACCAGATTGATCCGTTTCTAGCAAAATCACTGCAAACTCATCGCCGCCCATTCGTGCAACGATATCATTGCTTCGTGTCGCATCTGTCAGTATCTGAGCAAATTGAACTAAGACTTCATCACCTTTGCTGTGTCCAAAATTATCATTAACCGCTTTAAACCCATCCAAGTCTACAATACCTACGGCACATTGGGTTTTTTTCTTAAAGCGCATCGCACGGAGTAGCTGATATTTTAGGTCAAATGCACGCGTATTGTTTAATGATGTGAGCGAATCTTTCATTGCCATATTGGTCATTTCTTTGAGGTGTGAACGCACCCTAAACAGTAGAAATGCCACAATACTAAAGAAGCCAATACTTACGCAAGCATTCCATAGTGGAATCCAATCACTCGAATAATTACGCCCTGCAATAAAATCTGCAAAAATCCATGTTACGGCTGAAGCAACAATCATCACAATCGTGAGGAAACGACTTGCATACCACGCAGCCAAATACACTGGGATCAGATAAAAGACAGAAAAAGAGTATTCGTAGCCCGTACTATAATCAATAAAGCCCAATATCAATACGGTCAGAAACAACACAATACAGCGTATGACCTGATTCCTCATAAATATCCGCTCAATACTTGCGATCATCTCGACAACCATCACTTTAATGTACAAAGACACTACCAAACTGGATACATTTTTCTTGATTGACACAACTGTTCAATCATTCCCTATATAAAGCATCATACCTTCTAATTCGGCGTTGTCATATAACATATCGACTAAAATTTGATATGCTTATTGTCAATACTCAAAGTCTTACCCTAGCCAGAAAAACAACAATGCACCCACCTCATTTTAAATCATCTGACCATTTCGAACCGTGCAATTTAAAACCGCACTATTTTGAACCGTGGTACGACTACCATGATCCATTAGTACGTCAGCTGTGTTTTGCGATTGCTAGTTTTAACCTTTTAAAATTTTTTCCACCCGAATTAACGCAACGCACAGATATTCAATTCCACGATGATGCTTTTTGGCGAAACATGTATGACTGCTACCAACCTCGTTTAAAAGCGCTCGATGAAAACCCTACCCCGCTTTACACTTTTCTTCAGCAGATTAAAAGCACTCGACTAGGTTTACGCTTTGAGGCATTGATTTGGTTTTGGCTTGCCGATCCACACAATCAATATTTTGAATTATTAGGACATAGCATTCAGCACCATCATGGTGGCAAAACTCTAGGTGAAATGGATTTTGTTGTGCGTAATCGAGCAGATCAAGCGATTGAACACTGGGAAGTATCTTTAAAATTTTATCTTGCCGAAGCCAATCTGAATATCTATACGTGGATCGGCTTAAATCCTGAAGATACATTTGCACAGAAATTGACGCATTTTGCAGAAAAGCAATTTCAGTTCGATCATGCACTCGGCTTTCGCATAGAGCGACGCATAGCCGTGATGAAAGGACAATTATTCTTACCAACATCCATTGATAATCCGATACAAGACTTACCCGAATGGCTCAATAGGTGTAGACGTTTAGGCATTTGGCAAAGTACAGCCCCAAAGCATCATGGTGAGAATGCTCCAAACTGGAGAAGGCTTGAGCGTGAAGAATGGCTCAGCCCTGCACTCAGAAATAATCAAAAAACACCCCAATATCCAATCAGATTTTGGACGAATGGCATGTATTACTTAGCGTCAACCAATCAATATTTCATGATGCGTTTTAATAAACTTTCGATGCTGAACAATTGTTCTCGTTAACGTTCGCAATGCAGCCTGCTCAAAACTTACACTTAACTCACAATTACTTACGCATTATTAACTGTATTTAAAATCATTTATTTATAAATTAATTATTAGTCGAATGACTAGTTTTTAAAGCATAACAATTTTACTCGGAGAGGAACTATGAAGACTTTGTTAACTACTTTGGCAATCGCTTCAGTTATTGTATTTACTGGATGTAATACCATTAAAGGTGCAGGTCAAGACGTATCTAAAGCTGGTCATGCTGTATCAAATACCGCTGAAAAAACCCAAGATAAAATCCGCAAGTAGTTAATATTTGCGTCAAAACCTTATCCATTGATAAGGTTTTTTTATTGCTAAGTTTCGCATTCCAGAGATTAATCGCCTATTATAGTGCGGACTGTTTTTTTGACTTTGAAATGCGCATGACCTCTTCTGCTACTCTCGATTTAAGCCTCCAACTTTTACGTCAGCCATCGGTTACCCCCGTGGACCACAACTGTCAAAACATTATGGCTGAACGCTTAGAAAAAATTGGTTTCAACATTGAATCTATGCGCTTTGATGATGTTGATAATCTATGGGCACGAAAAGGTACTGAAGCACCTGTATTCTGCTTTGCTGGTCATACTGATGTCGTCCCGACAGGTGATCAAAGCGCATGGGACTCTGCACCATTTGCTCCTGAAATCCGTGACGGCAAACTCTATGGTCGTGGCAGTGCTGACATGAAAACAGCAATTGCGGCAATGGTTGTTGCCACTGAACGCTTTGTAGAGAAATACCCTGATCATAAAGGCTCAATTGCTTATCTCATTACCTCTGACGAGGAAGGTCCCTCGATTAATGGCACAGTCAAAGTCATCGAAACTTTAGAGGCTCGTCAGGAGAAAATTGATTGGTGCTTAGTTGGCGAACCGTCTAGCACATCAAAGCTTGGCGATATCATCAAAAATGGTCGCCGTGGCTCACTCAACGGTGTGCTAAAAGTACAAGGCAAACAAGGTCACGTTGCTTATCCGCATCTTGCTCAAAACCCAATTCATCTTGCCACACAAGCCATTGATCAATTGTGCAAAACGATTTGGGATCAAGGTAATGAATATTTCCCTGCGACCAGTTTTCAAATCTCAAATATTCAAGCAGGTACAGGTGCAACCAATGTCATTCCTGATATTTTAACAGTGACTTTTAATTTCCGCTTTTCTACTGAAGTCACGGCTGAAGAATTAAAGCAACGTGTGCAGGCGATTTTAGACCATGAAAATCTGAACTACACCATTGATTGGACGCTGTCTGGTTTACCGTTCTTAACGCCTGTTGGCGAGCTCGTCAATGCAGCAAAGACAAGTATTAAAAAAGTGACAGGTGATGAAACGACACTTTCGACCAGTGGCGGTACATCCGATGGTCGCTTCATTGCGCCAACTGGTGCGCAGGTGATCGAGCTTGGTGTGCTCAATGCAACAATTCACCAAATCAATGAGCATGTGAATGTTGATGATCTTGAGCCACTTGCTGAGATTTATGAGCAAATGCTGATTGAGTTGCTTGCTTAATTCCCCAGAAAATTAAATAGTCTAGAACCATAAACGAGAGCCATAGCTCTCGTTTTTTTATAGATCAAAATCCGTTTTTAATAGAAAACTTGCTGTTGAATCGTACGTAGGTTGGGTACTTGATAATCTACACCATTGACTCGCACATATTGATAGGTACGAGCTGGTGTCTTTTTATCAACATCGACAACTTCTGAAATACGCAACCGCAAGCTGTTCGGCATATTATCGCATAGCAATGCAAAACGTGTCGCTTCCTGCTCACCCTCAACAACTAAAGCCGTCACTTCTGAAAGGTCAGGCTGATGCACGGCATAGGTCGGCAGCTGCTTATCATGCCATTCCACTTGCTTTTCATTGGCTTTGACACTCATCGCTGACAAAATCATATTTTGTGGAATCAGAATCGGCACATCACCATGTACAGGGATTTCATAAACATCTAAAAACCCTGTTGACGTCGTGATTAGACTTTGTATCTGCTCTTGTGACAGATCAATTGTGCTATTTTGTGTGTTATTAGCCATGATTTATTTCCGTCATATATTTACGATTTCGCATTGGCTTTAGTTTTTGCCAACACTTTTTGAATATTCGACACAAGGTCAGCTTCTTGGAATGGTTTACCCATATATTCATTCACACCGAGGCTAAAGGCATGTTCACGATGCTTTTCACCTGTCCGTGAAGTAATCATGATAATCGGTAGTGCTTTGAAGTTTGAGTCATGACGAACATACGTTGCCACCTCAAAACCATCCATACGAGGCATCTCGATATCAAGTAACATCAAGTCAGGTATGCCTTGCGCAAGCTTTTCAATCGCATCCACACCATCATTAGCAGTAATCACTTCATAGCCATGACGCTCAAGCAAACGTGTAGTGACTTTACGTACTGTGACTGAGTCATCTACCACCATGACCGTTTTACGTGCCGTACGCTGTGTACTTGAGGATGTCGCTTTTTCTACCTGGTGTGCGCGTGCCGTCGTCAATACTCGACGTGCAATGGTCTGACCATCAAGAATCAAACTCACTTTACCATTTGCCAAAATCGTGGCACCACCGACATAACCTACCGATGATAGCTGTTGACCGATTGATTTAATCACAACCTGAGCACGAGAACCGACTAGCTGATCGACCTGTAATGCGACCGAACGACCTGAGCTATTAAAAATAATCACAGGAACGGATGAACCCATATTGCTAAACATCGGTTTTGCTTGCCCAGTCACAAACTCACCCACATAGCGTAGACGAATCTGCTGACGATCAAGTTCAAAGGTTTCCTTCTTACTATCGTAATACTCAGACAATGCCACAGGCGATATACGAACAATACGTTCGATCTGTGCAAGTGGTAATGCAAACTGTTGATCGCCCACACGTACCATCAAGGCATCACTCACCGCCACAGAGGTTGGTACACGAATCGTAAACTCCGTGCTCTTACCAAGTGTCGATTTCACACTGACGTGACCACCTAGAGATTTAATCTCATTTTGTACAACATCGAGTCCAACTCCACGCCCAGAAATCTGCGTGACTTTTTGCGCTGTACTCAAGCCTGGATGGAAGATGTATTGCATCACATCCTCATCACTGACCTGCATATCCGCAGTAATCAGACCATTATTCGTTGCTTTGGCTTTTACGGCATCGACATCAATCCCTTTACCATCGTCAGAGAAGATTACAAGAATATCGTTCCCCTCACGAGCAATATTTAGATTGATACGACCTGTTGCAGATTTACCAGCTTGTGCACGTTGATCTTGATCTTCAATACCGTGGTCAATCGCATTACGTAACATATGCTCAAGTGGTGAAACTAGACGCTCTAGAATATTCCGATCGAGCTCACCCTCGGTATTCTCAATATTAAAATCTACTGGGCGATTTAACTGTGTCGATACCTGACGAACCAAGCGCTGAAGACGTGGCACTAGACGAGTGAACGGTACTAGGCGAGTACCCATCAAGTTCTGTTGTAATTCGTTTTGCAAGCGAGATTGTTGAAGTAGCAAACTTTCTGTATCGCGAATCTTATCTGCCAACGTGGTTTTAAAATCAATTAAATCCGATGCAGATTCAGCAAGCGATTTTGACAATTGGTTCAGTGATGAATATTGATCCATCTCCAATGGGTCAAAGTCCGCATAGCGCTGCCCTTCTACTTCATGCTTTGCAATAATCTGTGATTCAAGCTCACCATCCATACGACGAAGCTGATCAGCAAGACGTAATATCGCCAATTCCATCTCTGAAAGCGTATTCGTCATCTGTCCCAAATCAAGCTCGATACGTGAACGGTTAATTGCACTCTCACCTGATAGATCAATCATCTTCTCAACAAGATCAGCAGACACCCTGATTTGCTCTTGAGCTGTTTGCTCTTGCGTAGTTAAACTCTCGGCATACATTTCAGGTGGTGTAGAACCATCACCCTGAACAATTTTACTTTCTTGATATTCCGCAAAATCAATAACTTCAGTTGTACTGGCTTCATCGTCAGACACAGCGCTATCATCGTAGACCACTTTCTGTAGACGAGCGTAGAGTTTCTCTAATCCTGCAACTTCATTATCATATATCGCTGTTCGCAACCATTGATGTGACTGAATAATCAAGTCATCATATCGATCCGAAGTGAACTGGTGGAATGCAAATTGCTCAAATATGACCTCTAACTGATAAGCAATTTTACCAACCTCTTGCTGGTTAACAATACGAGAGTTACCTTTCAAGGTATGATAACTACGTTGTAAGCTTAACAATAAGCTTCGATTACCACGATCGCCTTTCC
This sequence comes from uncultured Acinetobacter sp., assembly GCF_947493735.1. Taxonomy (GTDB): domain Bacteria; phylum Pseudomonadota; class Gammaproteobacteria; order Pseudomonadales; family Moraxellaceae; genus Acinetobacter. The sequence goes on from NZ_CANLSL010000021.1 coordinate 33,542, forward strand.
AATATTCTAACGCTTTTTCAGTCTCTTCCAGCAACTCATCTGCTTCTTCTAAGTAAGTTTCGACGATCACCACTTGTGACTCATCGCCAGATGCAATCGCTTGTGAAAGAATTGCTGGCTGAACACTATCATCTCTTACTTTTGTCTTGACTACTTCTGGTTGAGATATTGTTGACTCTTTTGCTGTCGGTTCAGTGTTTGCATCCTCGAATCGAGCTTCTTCTTGAATGTGTTTAGAGTCTACCGCCGTCGAAATTGTGGATAGATCCTCAGCTGCAATAATAGAAGGCTCTTCAATTTCGACAATAGCTTGTTCAATAGCTTCCTCTGAAGCTTCAATCGCAACTGACTCATTGCTTTTCGAAATAACATTCGACTGACCAGTAAGTGATTGCAATTCTGCAATTAAGCTTGGGTTATGTTCATCGACACCTTGATCACGTAATTTCTGCAATCTTGTTGCGATATCATCCTGCGCATAACGAATAAGCTGCAAAGCTCTTGTATCAGGCTGGTATAAACCTTTAACAATTTTTTCATAAATTGTTTCAAGCTCATGCGAAACATCGCCGAGATGAGTCGCCTGTACCATATTTGCACCACCTTTTAAGGTATGCAAATAGCGGAATAGATTATTAAGAACTTTCGTATTCTCTGGATTCTTTTCCCAAACCGTAAAGTCTTCATCCATTCCCGCCACAAGCTCATCAGACTCATCCAAGAAAATACTTAATAGATCTGGATCAAAGTCTTGACTTGGACTCTCAACGGTCAAACCACTATTTTCGCTAAACGAATACGTTGCCTCTGTGGAGATTGATGGTTGTTCAATGACTTCCTCAATATCACGATCAGCACTCTGATTAGTTACACTGCTTGTTGGCTCAGCGACATTTTCAACAGTTTCCCCTGAAAGCACTTGCTGCAACTCTGCAATCAGTTGTGGATTTGCCTCATCTATGCCTTCATCACGCAACTTTTGGATTCTGACTGCGATCTCATCTTGAGCATATCGAATGCGCTGCATTGTCTGCGCACTTGGCTTAAGTTGCCCTGCAACTACACGCTGATAAATACTTTCCAATTCATGTGCAATATCACCCAAATGCGTCGCTTGAACCATATTCGCACCACCTTTCAAAGTGTGCAAATAACGGAATAAATTATTGAGAACTTTGGTATTCTCTGGACTCTTCTCCCAGACATTAAAGTCTTGATCCATGCCAGCCACCAACTCATCCGACTCTTCCAAGAAGATATTTAATAAATCAGGGTCAAAGTCGCAATTTACATTTGAAGTGTGTGTCGTTAAAGGCTCATCAACAGGAGAACTTGCCTGAGATTCTAGATTAGCTAGAGATTCTGCCGCTTGTAATTCAACCGTATTGATCGCTTCGATTGCTTCTTCAAACTCTTCTTCGATCAAGTTGGTCAAAGCCATATTTTGACCAGAAGCCAAACCATCGAATGCATCGATTAAATATTGATGTAGCGATTGGATTTGCTCAATTACATTGCTATTTGCAGTTGCCTGCGTGTTATCTAATAACGCTTTATAAATCCGTTGAAGATATTGAGCAATTTTGCACAATTCATCTGTTTGTTTTACATGACAGTTATCTATTAGGATTGCAGACTGCTGATTAAGTAGGCTTAGATATGCTGTCCCAGATTGTTTCACTTGATCTACAAATGAAAACTCCGCATCCAAGATATCATTGATATCTAATTCAAGTAACTGCGCAACTAGACCTTGACTTCTCGTTTCTACGGTAGCGTACCCATTATTTTCTTTATATGCCTGCCAAGTTAAATCAAATTGAGCTGAAAGCTTTGATAAAAAATCTCTATCTTGCTTCGTTTCTAAAGCAGCTATATAGGCACGAATATATTCGTAGTAATCCGCCAAAAGTTGTTCCTCAGCTTTGTACTCCAAATAGTGCTCAGGATTTAATATTTTATATTCATTTTCGACATTACTGCTTGCGGTAAAGATTTCATCAAAACCAACCATACCCGAACTGCCACGTATAGTATGCACCGCACGAATGAGTTGATTAAACTCATCAATCGTAGGCTCTTGATCTAAGTTAAGAAATTTCGAAATCGTTTCAAGATGCTCTGTACTTTCTTCAATAAATATTTCTAATGTTTGGTTCTCAATGCTTTGCTCAGTAGATTTATCCAAGTTAGCATTCGTAGCAGTAAATTCTACTTGAGATTCCACTTCAGTGACTTGTGCGACGATCTCTTCTGAAAGGAGCTGAGCACTTTCTGGAATTTGCTTGTCTTTATAATAATCAATAGTATAGCGCAAATCTGGCTCAACATCTTGAACATCTCTAAGTCGTTGCGCTGTAGCAATCCACGTTCGAAAATCTACTTGATGTGGCACCAACTTTTTAAAATCTTCAACCAACGTAGCATACAGCGTTGAAACAGAATAGACCAATTCCTGCATGTCTTTTGTCAATGCAACTGTTCCAGACATGCTCCGATTGAGCATTTCTTCAATCGACCAAGCCAACTCCCCTGACTGAACAGCACCAGCCATACGGCCAGAACCCTTCAATGTATGGAAAGAGCGACGGATATCTGTCAAGATTTCTTGGTCAGATGGATTTTCTAACCAATTTGGAATTGCTTGCTGCTGAAACTCTAAAATCTCTTCAACTTCTTCAATAAAAATATCACGTATATCAGGATCTTGATCTTTTAAATGATCCTCTGGAAGCTCAATATGACTAATTAATTGTTTTAAAACTTCGTTCATAAGCTTTGCTTCTTTACATTCCAAAGATGCTTGAATTCAACTTTAAATATTTGAGCTTCCAATATTGCTCAACATTTGTCCATATATAAGCTGTATTCTTCAAGCATTTAAGTGTTAGAAAAATATCATCACCAATGGATGCAACCCGAAGATTGCATCCACTTTCGTTTATACGTTTTCAGGTAATTTAAAGTCGGTTACAGACTCACGCAATGCTTCCGCCATATGCGACAATTCCGTAACAGAACGTGCAGCATCCATCGTCGTTTTCGATGTTTGATGCGTAATATCTTGTACGACATTCATCGTTTGCGAGATATTACCAGCAGAAGTTGACTGCTCACGTGCGGCTTCAGAGATACTTTGAATCAATGTCGCCAAGTCACCCGATACAGTTTGAATCTCATCCAGTGCTACACCCGCATCTTTCGCAAGCGTCGTACCACGCACAACCTCTGTCGTAGTCAATTCCATTGATGAAACTGCTTCGTTGGTATCTGTCTGAATGGTTTTTACCAGTGATTCAATCTGCTTGGTCGCTGCCGCAGAACGTTCCGCAAGACGTTGTACCTCATCCGCAACCACGGCGAAGCCTCGACCTGCCTCACCCGCCATCGATGCTTGAATCGCAGCGTTCAATGCAAGAATGTTGGTCTGGTCGGCAATGTCATTAATCAGCGATACGATGTTACCAATCTCTTGTGAAGACTCACCCAAACGTTTAATACGTTTAGAGGTTTCTTGAATCTGCTCACGAATGGTATCCATCCCCTGGATTGTACGGTTTACGACCGTTGCACCTTTGGTTGCAATATTTACCGAACGCTTCGCAACTTCTGCTGATTCGGCAGCATTCGCAGATACTTGGTCAATTGAAGCCGCCATTTGACTGATTGCGGTTGATGCACCTGCAATCTCTTGTGCATTATGTTCTGATGCTTCAGACAACTGCATCGTCACTTGCTGTGTTTCTTGGGTATACTTTGCCACTTCCTCAGAAGTACTGTTAATACGAGAAACGAGATCACGTAATTGGTCGATCGCGAAGTTAATCGAGTCGGCAATCGCACCTGTGAAGTCTTCAGATACTGTTGCATAAGAACGCAAGTCACCATCTGCCAAATCGGCAATTTCATCTAGAAGACGTAAGATTGCGTGCTGGTTACGATCGTACTCTTCTTGTAGGTTTTCTACACGTACATGGTCGGCACGGTTACGAAGTTGTAGCAACTTATAAACTGAATAAGCGAGTGCTAGAACTGACAACAAAAGGAACAATGGTAAAAAATTATGCCAAATTGGTTTTACACCATCAGACAACTCTTGTAACTGCGTTGACATATTGTCAGTTTGAGTAAAAATTGTACTAGTCGCTTGACGTACTGCAAGTAATTTCGCAGAGTCACTCAATACTTTTGCAGCAGTCGTTTTCAATACTTCATCGTATTCAGTCTTGATACCTTCCAAAATATCACGCATATCTGACTCAGCAATGCGCACCACACCGTATTCTGTACTACCATTTAACTGTCCATCGATATATTCACCAAAGGTTAAAGTATCGGCATTGAAGTTATCCGCATATTCAACCGAGTTTGTATCCCCAGTTAATACCGCATTGATCGAACGAAGAATACGTTCAGAGAGATATACTTGGTTTTTTGCCAAAGCAACCTGTGATGCAGAGTAACCACCACGTGTCATTTCATCGACAAGTAAGTTATATTCCGACTGAATCCCTGGAATCGCTTCGGTAATTTGTAGACCTAAACCTTGTAGCTCACTAATAGTTTGCTGTTGACCAACAATCAGCTCAATATTGTTATCGACTTGCGACCATTCATTGACCAGCTTTTCAACAGTATCTGTATCCGAATGCTTATCAACAACAATATCTAGCTCTTCTTCAAAGCGAGTACGACTTTGTTGTAGCTCACTCATGATCTCTTGATCACCACGTACAGACGCTTCTGCAGATTGACGTGAAATCTGTTGAGATAGAAGTTGCAACTCACCCAAACTACGTGTTAATTGAGTTTCCGTACGATTTGTCCACATCACCCACACAAAGAAAATGATGGCAAATAATAATGCAATCAGAAGAACTGTCAGGTAACGAATTGATCGTTGTCGGTCTTCTCCAAAGAATCCAGCTACGCGATCAAGCTCACTCTTAAATCGCAAAGAAGCTGCATTACTTCCTTTTGAAGGTTTATTTTTCTTTCCTCGCCATAAGCCCATTCAAGCTCTCCCCTATTTTACCCGATAGTCCATCAATTGCTTTTTGCTTATAAAGATGGATTCATAAACCGCTGACTATTTAAAAGATCTCGCAACATAAACACGTGCCATGGCTTATTTCTATCCATAAAATAACCTTGGCAATATTGTTCTAGCTGACCATTGAGTTCTTTTGACTTTTTAAAATAACTCTGCTTATTAAAATGCTGAATACCAAACACCTGATCCACCATCACACCACAATAGTGTTCAGGATGTGTAAGGCACATCACCTTTCGAGCACGCCCAACATCTGACTGTTTATCTGCAACAAATGCAGGTAAATCCGTGATAGACAACAAGCGTCCTCGAATATTGGCAATACCACATGACCATGATTGTGTATGTGGGACATGCGTCCATTCAGGTGTATAAATCACTTCAGCAACATCACCCAAAGGTGCGACAAAATACTTCCCTAGCATTTCAAACGCCACACCCGACCAGCGTTGATCAGGATCGATCTGACTAACTTGTCTTTTCTTTCCACGATCTGCCAGCCTTAGCAGTTCGATAAATCCTTTGGTTGCCATAATTTTTCACTTTATGTATTTAAGTGTTGATGAATCACATCGATCAATTGCTTTTCTTCGACAGGTTTAACCAAATAGTCTTTTGCGCCTTGACGCTTTCCCCATAGACGATCTGTCGCTTGATCTTTGGTACTCACGATTACCACAGGAATATGCTGTGTTTCAGGAGCACGTGTAATCTGACGTGTCGCCTGAAAACCATTGACACCTGGCATGACCACATCCATCAAGATTAAATCAGGCAACTCTGCTTTTGCGACCGTAACACCGTCAGCGCCATTACTCGCCTCTAATGTTTCAAAACCATTCTTTTCCAAAATTTCCTTAAAACGGAAAGTTTCGGTCGGTGAATCATCAATAATTAAGATGCGTGCCATTACTCAAACCCTACTCGACTAAATCGCAAATGTATTACACTGCGACGTGATTATTAATTGCTTCGAACAACTCTTCTTTACTAAATGGCTTGGTCAAATACTGATCCGAGCCAACAATTTTTCCTTTCGCCTGATCAAACAAACCATCTTTACTGGACAGCATAATTACTGGCACATTTTGATAATTTGGATTGTTTTTGATCAAGGCACAGGTTTGATAACCATCAAGTCGAGGCATCATGATATCGACAAAGATAATGTCAGGATTAGAATCCACGATTTTTGAAAGCGCATCAAAACCATCTACGGCACTAACAACTTGACATCCTTCGCGTTGTAGCAAGGTTTCAGCAGTACGGCGAATCGTCTTTGAATCATCGATAATCATCACTTTTAAATTTTGAAGTTTTTCTTCCATTTGACTCAATACCCCAAGTGAATCTGAATTATATTTTGTGCAACAAAATACTGTGTTATTACTTTATTTGTATCATAGTTAATACAAATTTCCAATCTTTCGTATCCCTTGGCAGGCTTTTATTTTCAACAGTTCAGTCAAAGCGGATTGAATACTTTGAACTGCTCCTCATTTTTAAGATTAAACGCAACCAACTCCCCTCCCCACACGCAACCACCATCAACAGCGACAACATTTTGACGAATTGGTTGAGCCTGTAATGCCGCCCAATGACCAAAGATAATTTGATGCGTTTGTTCTACTTGACCATTAAAGTTAAACCACGGTTGATAACCTTCAGGCATCTCATCATCAAGTCCCGCTTTAAATTCAAACTCAAGCGCAGATTGCGCATCACTCAATCGCATGCGTGTTAGATAATTGGTGATCACACGAAGTCGAATATTTCCAGATAAATCATCATTCCAAGCATTCGGCTGACTGCCATACATTTCTTTAAGGAAATCATCTAGACGCTCAATGTCGGCCTGTAATGCTTGCTCAACTTCTTGTGCATAGTCTGTGATTTGCTCTATCGTCCAAATATGTGGAATCCCTGCATGAACAATCGCAGAAAGTTTTGGTTCAACTCGTTGTGGAGCATAATCAATGGTTTCAATAAATAATGGTTGATGACGTAACCAATCAATTAAGTCGCTACCATCCATCGCATCAAAAATATCTTGTGTACGATCTTTTTCTTTGATTTTTTTGATGCCTCGTGCCGTCGCAATCAAGGTCAGATCATGATTACCTAATATTGTCGCAGCAGCTTTTTGATCAAAAAGTTTTTTCACAAAGCGTAAGCAAGAGAGTGAGTCCTCACCACGTGCCACCAAGTCACCAGTAAAAATAATAAAGTCTTGGCTTGGATCAAATTGGATTTCTTTAAGTAATGCTTTGAGTGCTGCAAAACAGCCTTGCAAATCACCAATCACATACACATGGCGATAATGTGTTAAATCAATTTTCATTTTACAACTAACCAATTTTTAACAATTCAGGGCAACAACTACTTTCTAAAATGCCCTATCTAGTGACATATTTTAGAATAAAGCTATACACGCATCCGACAGTGCAACAAACTGCGCCAAGCTCAATGTTTCAGGACGTGCCATCGGATCTACACCTGCTTTGGCAAAACCGTCATCATCCAGCTTTCCTTTTAAGCTATTACGTAAGGTTTTTCGACGCTGAGTAAAGACATGTCCCACCAAAGCCGAAAGATTGGCTTCATTTTGCGCTTTAATCGGTTTCTCTGCATAGGGCTCAAGACGAAATACCGCACTGGTCACTTTTGGCGGTGGATTGAATGCACCCGCAGGCACTTCGAACAAATACGTCGCCTTACAATAATACTGCAGCATGACAGAAAGACGACCATAAGTCTTACTATTCGGTGCGGCAGTAATCCGCTCGACCACTTCTTTTTGCAACATGAAATGCATGTCTTGAATGATGTCACCTTGTTCAACGAGATGAAATAACAATGGCGTAGAGATGTTATACGGCAAATTACCCACCACTCGAAGCGGTTTGTCTAATGCCAATTGTGAGAAATCAAACTTGAGTGCATCGGCTTCAATGATATTTAAGCGATTTGGAAAAGGCACACGACTTGACAACCCAGCAGCCAAATCTCGATCCAGCTCCACCACAGTTAGGCGATCCACTTCACCAATTAACGGCGATGTCAGTGCAGCAAGTCCAGGACCGATTTCCACCACATTATCATCATGGCGTGGATTAACCGCACGCACGATTTTTTCAATGACCCGTTGATCATTTAAAAAATTTTGCCCAAAGCGTTTGCGTGCTTGATGCCCTTCTTGCTTGGGATTGAGGGCATTGATTTGATACATGTCTTATCCAACTTCGTATTAACTAATTTAAATTGTTTGAATGCTTCTTTACCATGAGCCTGAGGAGGATCACAACTTTAATCGCAACCCAAAGAGCAACTTTGATCACCACTTGCCATTTGCAATGCCAAATCGATCGCCACCATCAGGCTTGAGCTACTGGCACGACCCGTACCCGCCAAATCAAGCGCTGTCCCATGATCGACCGAGGTGCGAATAAACGGCAAGCCTAAAGTGATATTCACCGCTTCACCAAACCCTTGTGATTTTAGCACGGGAAGCCCTTGATCGTGATACATGGCTAGTACCGTATCGGCATTTTTTAAATGTTCAGGATTAAATAGTGTGTCGGCAGGCATGGCTAAGCTGATGTTTACACCGTTTTGCTGATTACGTTTCAGCACAGGATTGATGATGCGAATTTCCTCATCGCCGAGATACCCATCCTCACCTGCATGCGGATTCAGCCCACACACCAGTATTCTCGGCTCAGCAATATGAAATTTGCGCTGTAAATCGGCTATCAGAATATCAATGACTTGCTGTAGCCGTTCTGTTGTGATGGCATCCGAGACTTGACGAAGTGGCAAATGTGTCGTGACCAATGCCACTCGAAGCGACTTGGTTGCCAACATCATCACCACACGATCGACACCCGCTTGTTCTTGAAAAAATTCGGTATGACCACTAAATGCAATGCCAGATTCATTAATCACAGACTTCTGCACTGGTGCAGTCACCACACCTGCACTTTGACCCTGCAATGCCATTTGCGCAGCAAAATCAAGCTGACGAATCACATAATCGGCATTTTTCGGATTGAGTTGCCCTGCGATGACAGGCTTATCAACTGCAATATGATGCACAAATAATTGCCCATCCTCTGCCACGCAATCCTGCCCTTCATAGTCAATCAACTTAACCACTACACCAAGTTGCTCAGCACGTTGTTTTAACAAATCTATATCCGCAAGCACCACGATCGGGCGAACGACTTTGCGCTTTGCTAAGTCCAAACAAATATCTGGACCAATCCCCGCAGGCTCGCCACTGGTGACATAAAGCGGTAGAGATACATTGACAATTGAGCTATTCATTGCAGATAGATTCACGATAGAATTTGCACCATTGTCGCAAGATTTTCAGCAAAGCAAAAGAATTTCTCCCATGTTTGAACAATTCAAAGAAATTTCTAATCAACACCTTGATCATTTTGGCGAAATCCTACTCAGTGTAAAACGCCTTGATTTAGTGCACCCGACCATTTCAGGCAATAAATTCTTTAAGCTCAAATACAACCTACTTGAAGCACGCAAGCTTGGTTATACACAATTACTGAGTTTTGGTGGTGCGTATTCCAATCATATTTATGCGTTTGCACAAGCAGCACACGCTTTTGAGTTTGACAGCATTGGCATCATTCGAGGTGAAGAATTACAAGATCAAGTGCTAAATCCAATGTTAGCAACGGCGTCCAAGCTCGGCATGCAGTTACAATTTATCAGTCGCCAAGACTATCGCCGTAAGCATACACCTGAATTTTTAGCCAAATTACAACAACATTATCCAAATGCCTATATCATTCCCGAAGGCGGTAGCAATGATTTAGCGATCAAAGGTACGGCGGAGATTTTAACGGATTCTGACCGAGCAAACTTTGACGTGATCTGTTGTGCAGTGGGAACCGGTGGCACCATTGCAGGGCTAATTCACGCATCGGCATCACATCAACATGTGATCGGATTTTCTGCATTAAAAGGTGATTTTTTAAATGATGAAGTACGCAAATGGACAACTCAAAATAATTGGCAAATTTATCCTGACGATACATTCGGTGGTTATGCAAAATATGATGGACAGTTATTAGAATTTATTCAAAATATAGATGAAAAGTATCAGCTTCCACTCGAGCCGATCTACACAGGAAAAGCCTGGCGAATTCAAACATGAGGTGCGACAGATTTAAAAGCACTATGATAATCAACCAGTTGAGAAAAAGCCTCCAATGGT
>NZ_CANLSL010000022.1 GCF_947493735.1 uncultured Acinetobacter sp.
AATGGCATCGCTAATGAAAAATTCTATCTCCACCTCAAAGAATGTGAGTTTAGATTTAATCATCGACATGAAAACCTTTATGCTAAACTGCTTAAAGAATTGAGAAACAATCCGCTCTAAAGTTATCTAGACCCTTTCATAATAGCGCTTGCGCTTATTCAAGATAATAGGTGACATCGCATATAGACGGATACTCTGTTGATCCATCTGTGCTAAAGCCAAGTCAGTCAGTGTACGTGTAATACGTCCATTACCATCATCAAAAGGGTGGAGTGTCACAAACCATAGGTGAGTAATACCAGCGCGAATCAATGGGTCAAGCAAGGTATCGGTTCTACTCGTATTAAACCACTGGATAAACTCATCCACACGTTGTTCTAAACCTTCTCGTGGTGGCGCTTCAAAATGCACAGTAGGGTGATCTATACGGCCAGAGACAACCTGCATCGGTTCATACCCACGTAATTGTCCGATCCTGATACGTTGTATCGTCCAATCAGTTTCATTAAATAACCATTGGTGCCACTGCAATAATCTTTCGACTGATAAGTCTTGTTCAAAGTTATTTAAGGCGTCCAACATGATATTGGCTAAACCATCTGAACGTTCAGAGCTTGGATAGGGTTGCTCCAGCGAGACACCTAGACGTTTTGCCAGAGATGAACGCAGCGAATAAACATTCAGCGTTTCATTCTCAATCGCTGAGGATGAGACCAGATTGGCAATCAGGTTGTCTAGTGTAAGGTATTCTTTTTCAGGGTTATGCTGGCTTTGTCCAAGCAGGATTCCAATTTTTTGATGAATGTGTCTGGTGAGTGGAAGAATACTTTCATCTTTCCATGTAAAGCTTGTCCAGTTCGGCTGTTTCCAAACCCAGTCATCATACATATTTGGTCATCCCCTGAAATAGTGAAGAATAGGAGTGAGTCGATTGCAGTGTATATTTGACTCATTGAGTGAGTCAAATAAATTAATAATTCAGCTCGGAATAAAGACTTTAACAATAAGTTTGTGCAATAAATGTTGGGGTCTGTAAATAGTTATATGGAAAGGAAAATGCCTATAGATGTGATTGCAAAGTGTCTTCACGGCTGAGGTAGCTGAGTTTTACTTAGAACATAAAACAGGGATTTCTTCATTGTTTAGCTACATATCGGCGACTACTTCGCTTACAAGTTTAGTTATCTAGCGTGAGCACTCGACTGATCCTGATCGAGCCAAGATAGAGATGGGAATTCAGTACATAAGCCGACAAATTCCTGATCTTCTTCAGACCACAAAAATACTAAAAGTATAGGATTGATTGTTTATTAACATTAGTAAATTTCCATACTTTTAACTCAAGTGTTCAGATTATTTTTAATCCGCCTCTTTTTGAAAATTCAGTTTAGCACAGAGAAGAGTTTTCCTTATTTTGGAGGAGAATTTATCAGTGACGATTTTTCTATTTTTAAAAATGTGGATGATTATTGTTGAATTTTTCGAAAAATAAAAGTGACCAAATTTAATCTCAGAACGATATTTAAAATGATCTCTGAATGCTTGCTTTTCCTAAATGTATTGATATACAATGATTTCAGATAATGTCACTTAATGAAATTTATTATAAAAAAGTGGGTGACTTTTGCCAAGGTTGGGGTCGCGAGTTCGAGTCTCGTTTCCCGCTCCAAATTCTAAAAGCCTCAATCAAAAGATTGGGGCTTTTTTTATTCCTGCTTTCAATCACTTAGAAAGGGCTTTGTTGCATAAAGACTTTAAAAATAGAGCTTTCCTAAAGCGATGATGCCCATCAAGCGATGATTAAACAGTAGCTCATGATCTGGGAAAGCAGAGCACAGCGTAATGATGTCTTGTTGTTGTGTGTCTTTGAGGTAATGAAAGACTTGAGAATTGATTTCAATTATGGCAGTGTGTTGTAAGGATTGTGCTGTTTGCGTCTGATCGGATAGAGTATATGCAACATAGAATCCCGACTTCTGTTTGCTGTAGATCAAGCCTTGCGCTTCAAGTTGTTGATATGCACTGAGCACCGTCATCAAGCTAAAACCTGACTGTAACGATTGTTCACGCAGAGAGGGCAGTTTTTGATGAGCTTTTAAAGCACCATTTTTTAATTAAAAGTTCAATCTTAGTGACGATCTGAGCAGACTTACACATAATGTACTCAAGGCTTAAGCCATTGATGACTTGAAGAAATGAATTTTAGTGAACACTTTGCAAAAAATATTACAGATTTTTAAGGGAAGACCTTATCTGTTATAGTTTTTGCCAAAAAACTGTATCTATTCCTTTTATCTGTCGGCATACATAATTTGTGTATCGAAAGGTATTAAAGAACAAAGATAGAGGAGCAAGACTCATGAATTCACAAGATCGTCGTCCACCTGCACCGAAATATCAAGACAGTACAATGTCAGACAAAGTCTTTAAACGAATGATTTTTTGGTTTGCGTTATACGTTTTTTTATTCTGTGAAGGCGTGCATTTTGCAGTGGGTGCCGATATGGCAATGTATACATCATAGTTTACATTTAGAGCGACGGAAATTATTAATCGTCGCTCTAATTTAGAGAGTCATTGCTGCATAAAAAAAGGCAAGTTACTTATACCTTAAAATCATCACCCAAATAAACACGACGTACCGTATCATTTTCCAAGATATGTTGCGGTGTGCCTTCCGCAATCACACTGCCTTCAGACACGATATACGCCTTTTCACAAATCGCCAAAGTTTCACGCACATTATGATCGGTGATAAGTACACCGATACCACGATCTTTTAAATTTTTTACAATGTCTTTGATGTCATTGACCGAGATCGGGTCAACGCCTGCGAATGGCTCATCAAGGAGCATAAATTTTGGATCAGAGGCGAGGGCACGTGCAATCTCAGCACGGCGACGTTCACCACCCGATACGCTCATACCCAGTGAATCACGAATATGAGTAATTTTAAAATCTTCCAATAATTCATCAAGACGTTGTTTGCGTTGTTGCTTGTTTAGATCATTTCGAGTTTCCAAGATCGCCATGATGTTTTGACCAATGGTCAATTTACGAAAAATAGAAGCTTCTTGAGGCAAATAGCCAATCCCCTGTCGTGCACGCTCATGCATTGATAAGCTTGATAAATCCTGATCATCTAAGTGTATTGCACCTTTGTCCATGCGTACCAAGCCCACGACCATATAGAAGCTTGTGGTTTTACCTGCGCCATTTGGACCGAGTAAGCCGACAATTTGACCGCTTTGAATCTTAAAAGAAACGTCTTTGACCACCCAGCGTTTACTATAATTCTTTGCGAGATGTTGGATACATAATGTTTGCACGGCAGAAGTGCTCATTAATCATTTACTCCAGAAAGGCTTTGCTGTGCAGATGGTGGAATGACGATTTGAATACGTCCTTTCTTCTGACCAGTGCTACCACCATCAGCCTGAATGTCACCTTTACTCATGCTGTATTTGAGATTTTCACCTCGGAAGGTCGCACCATTTTGGCTTAAAAAGGCATTACCTGATAGAGTGATAATGCCAGTTTCAGCATTGTAATTAATACGTTTGCCTTCGCCACGTGCTAGCCCTTTATTGCTATCCATTTGTTGTTGAAATTTGGCAGGAGAGCCATTGGCAGTGACGGTTTTGATTTGATTATTGCTGTTGAGATTGGCAACGATTGCATCCGCTTGAAGCTTTAAAGTGCCTTGTTGGATCACCACATTGCCCGTGTAAGTCGTCACACCAGTCTTTTCGTTAAAGGTCGCACGCTCTGCTTCAAGGCTAATCGGCTTTTGACGGTCGCTTGCCAAAGCAAATACAGCACTACTACTCAATAATGTGGTTCCCACAACAATCAGTGTTAAAGCTGATCGTGAAGAAAAACGCTTAGGACGCTGGTTCATAAAGACCTCGAATTGCAAAAAATTCATATTCGCCAGTATTCATATTGGCTTTTAAGCCCTGACTTTGAAATTTTGCCTGTGGACTGGTGATCGTTACTGAACGATCTGTAAAGATTTGATTGGTTTTGGTATTACCATTGAGTTGATCGGTGTCAAATGTGATGCTTGGCGTTTGTTGGTCACTGAGCTTTGATACTCGAACATTGCCGACGAGATTTACATTTTCATAATCATTAGTGGTAAAGCCTTGATCGGCATGGAAGCTTGCATTGAGTTTACCATCTGCATACTGCACACCTTTCAACTGCTCAAGTACAGCATCGCCAGTTTGCATGTTCAAGGTCATGCCTTGAATGGTGGACTTGGCATAAAGCTGTCCTTGTTCATCGGTTTGCGTGACTTGGATATTCTTGGCATTGGAGTTGAGGTTGGACTGATTATTTGCCTCAAGGCGTTTACTTTTACCACTGAAATAATAAAAGCTTGCAACCACGGTGACAATGACCAGTGCAATACTGTAAAGCAGTCGTGTATCCATAGGTTAAAGCCTGTTCGCTGATGAATATTCCATTACAATGTACTGGATTGGAAGCGTACATTATCCAATCCTTTTATGCGTATATTAATGTGGTGGGTAGAGGAATTTTTCAAGGACGTTTTCATATTCACCCTTTGCATGAAGTAACATATCGCAGACTTCTCGGACAGCACCTCGACCACCATGTGCCTCAGTGACTAAATCTGCTCTACGACGGACTTCTACGTGACCATTTGGTACAGTGACTTTGACACCTGCAAGTGCAAAAGCAGACAGATCAGGCCAGTCATCACCCATATATAAGCAGTCTTCAGGCAAAAGGTTGAGCTGAGCGCAGGCTTCTCGCAGGGCAGCGCCTTTGTCTTCACGCCCCTGAAAAACAAAATCCACACCAAGATCAGACATGCGTTTATCGACGATATTACTTTTACGACCTGTGATAATGATGACTTTCATGCCGATGGATTGCACAAACTTCATGCCTAAGCCATCACGAATGTCAAAGTTTTTGATCTCATCACCATTATTGGTAAAGGTCACGAAACCATCACTTAGAATACCATCGACATCTAAAACTAATGCTTTGATATGTAGTGCTTTTTCGAGAAGTGCAAAAGAACCCATGTTTATACTCCTGCACTGATTAAGTCATGCATACTAATCACACCAACGACTTTGTCCTGGTCATCAACCACGACGAATTGATTGATTTTCTTTTCTTTCAATGAATCGAGCGCAGATACTGCACGTGCATTAGCATTGATGGTGAAAGGGCTTTTAGTCATCACTTCAGATACAGGGACATCTAAGCTAAGTTGTTGTTCATGATCCAATAAACGGCGCAAGTCACCATCAGTAAATATACCGAGAAGTTTATGCTCCTCATCGACAATGGTGGTCATTCCCAAACGCTTATTAGTCATTTCATACAATGCTTTGTTCAATGGTGTGTTGGGCGATACGGTTGGAAGTTCATCACCCGTGTGCATCAGGTGTGTCACATGCAATAAAAGTCGCTTGCCTAATGCGCCCGCTGGATGTGAACGTGCAAAATCATCTGCAGTAAAGCCACGTGCTTCAAGCAAAGCCACAGCAAGCGCATCACCAAGTGCGAGTGTTGCAGTGGTACTTGAGGTTGGCGCTAAGCCTAAAGGACATGCTTCTTGAGCTTTACCGAGTGTTAATGCAACATTGGCATTTTGTGGCATTGGGCCAGTGTCGTCTGCACTAATGGTAATCAGTGGTACATCGAGATGTTTGATCAAAGGCATCAACATCATGATTTCATCGCTTTTACCAGAGTTGGAAATCGCAATTAACACATCACCACGAACTAGCATACCCAAATCGCCATGACCTGCTTCGCCAGGGTGCATAAAGAAAGAGGGTGTACCTGTTGAAGCAAGTGTCGCAGCCATTTTACGACCGATATGACCTGACTTGCCCATGCCTGTTACGACTACACGACCTTTGCATTTCAAAATAATTTCACACGCATCAACAAAGCGTTGATCAATCTGCTGTGACAATATTTTTAAAGCTTGTTGCTCAATTTGTAAGGTTTCTAAAGCGCTTTCGATGAAATCAATACGTAGCTCATTTGCGGGCATCATGTAGCTCTGCCTAAATCTAACTTTTTCAATAATAAGTGAATAATATCATAAAATAGGTGCAAAATTTGTATAGACTTGAGCAGGGGATTTGTTTCATTTTGCGTTATTAATTGCTGCAAAGAAATTATAACTATTCTGCGTTAAATCGGTTTTTATTGCTTATAAATTGAGTTCAACCAAACAGACAGGCTTTCAAACGGAATGACATTGTTTGGCAAACTTTAAAGCAATAAAAATGGCTTCTAGTCAGTCAACAATATTAGTAAACGATAGAAGCCATTTAAATTTACATTTTTAAAGTTGGTGGGTTAGTTTCTACCCATCACACCTTTGATGGTATTCATCAAATCAGCAGGTAAGACCACAGTCTTGGCATTATTCGATTTCGACATTTCCTGCATTGCTTTGACATATTGCTCACCGAGCAAATACGCCACAGGAATTTCTTTATCACCAATTGCATCAGTTACTAGACCAATTGCTTCTTGAGATGCACGAGCGAGTACAACTTGTGCTTCTGCATCACGTCTAGATGCTTCAAGACGACCATCTGCCTCTAAGATCGCAGCCTGTTTTTCCCCATCCGCTTTGGTGACTGTTGCACGGCGCTGACGTTCAGCAGCTGCTTGGGATTCCATCGCAGACTGCATGGTTGGTGATGGTTTGATATCTTGGATTTCAACTGTTTTTAAAGTGATTCCCCAGTCGGCAATATCATCAGAAATAGCCGCTTTGAGTTTTGCCTTGATGTGATCACGAGAGGACAACGCATCATCAAGATTCATCTCACCAACGATTGAACGAAGCGTTGTTTGGACTAGATTTTGGATCGCCCAAGTATAGTTTTCGATACCGTAGACTGCTTTTTCAGGGGTAGTGATATTGATGTACGACACAGCATTCATGATCAATACGGCATTATCAAGGGTAATGACTTCCTGAGAAGGAATATCGAGTACAATGTCTTTGGTGGTGACTTTGAATGCCACTTTATCCATAAAGGGAATAATCCAGTTAATCCCTGGTGTCAGCGTGCGGTTGTATTTTCCCCAACGTTGTACAATAAATTTAAAACCTTGCGGTACGATCGCCACCATGTTGTAGGCAACCACAACGGCTAATACCAGTAATATAATTACAAATTCCATGAAATTTTCCTCTTATAAAAATTCTGTTCAATGACGATGAGTGATTGAAACACTCGCATCGTATTCATTATTTTGTTTGATGTGGCTGTACGACTAGTTGGTTGCCTAAGATGTCTGTGACAGTCACTCGATCACCAACTGCTACAGGTGATAATATTCGACACGTCCACTCATCGGCACCAAGTACAGGCATCGGAAAGCGAACGACCGCTTCATTATGTTCAGGTAGAACTTGAATGACCATCCCGACTTGCCCAATGGTCGCTTCACGTGAGAGTCCCGCATTGGTTAAATCTTTAGAAAGAGCAGGTTTAGCAAATTTAAACCAAAGCACCATCACGACGACGGATAAAACCACCCAAATAAAGATTTGCATGGGGATAGGTAAGGTCGGAATCAACCAAACTAAGCCACTGACAACCACCGCAGCTAAACCAAACCAAAAAATGGTAAAACTTGGAATAAAAATCTCAAGCACCATCAAGATCAAGCCCAGTATCAGCCAGTGCCAAGGTTCGATATTATAATTCATTCGCAATGTCCTTTTTATGAAATAAGTTTTTTGTCATCTTAGCTGATTTTAGTGATCATCACACTTGTTTCCACTTGTGATGATCACTTCGCTTGAATGCGTTTTAAAACTGAGCCTTTGGCGGTGCTAAAAAGGCTTGTGGCGATTGTTTGAATTCAGCAATGATTTTTTTGATCTTTGGCATTTGGCGTTGTGCTGCTCGCTCACCCTCAAGGATCGACTCATTGCGTGCCTCGAGATCTAGCACACCAAGATGCCCAATCGCAGGTTGGATCACCACATCAGCTTGTTGTAATTCATTATTGATACTTTGCTGACCCATAATATTGATGGTTTGATCAAGCAAACCCCACAGATTCATCGATTTGGCATTCTTTGGACGTGCAGAAATATCTACTGCAATCACGATATCAGCGCCCATACGTTTCGCCGTACTCACAGGAATTGGACTGACCAAGCCACCATCGACATATTTTTTACCGCCAATTTCCACAGGAACAAAAATGTTTGGAATACTGCATGATGCACGCACAGCTTGCCCTGCATTGCCTTTAATAAATTCTGCTTTTTTGCCAGTATTCAGCTCTGTCGCTACTGCGGCAAAGCGTTTTGGAAATTGCTGAATCGATTTATTATCGACTTGACGATTGACATAGTCTTGTAGTTTTTGCCCAACCACAAAACCTTGACGGCTAAAAGTGAGATCACGAATATCAGACTCTTCAAGTTTTAGCGCAATTTCTTGCAATTGATACGGTGTTTTTCCAGAAGCATAAATACTGCCAACGAAGCTTCCTGCACTTGTTCCAGTGACAATCTTGGCTTTGATGCCGTGTGATTCGAGAACTTTAATCACACCAATATGGGCAAAACCTTTGGCACCACCACCGCCGAGCGCAAGGGCTATCACAGGTTCACGGGCTTTTTGTACAGGTATCGGATTTGGTTTTTTATTACCAAAGTCACATGCACTGATGGCAATGCTTAGCGTGGCAATACTGGTCAGTTTGATGAGATTGGAAGATGTGCGGGTATTTATCATGTGAATAAGCATAAACATCGTAAAACTGTTCTGTTCATAGTACATGGATTTAGAGTCAGACCAAAGTGCAAAAAAGCTGTCAGCCGAACAATATTTATGCCGTACTTAGATTCAGGTCTGTATTTTTTCTTTTTTGGCTTGGTACATGTTGAGATCAGCTTGCTGTGCTGCATGCAACAAACCTCGACTTGGATCACGCATTGCCATACCAAGCGCAGCAGAAATATTGGCGTGCTTGAGTGCATCTTCGAGATGTTGGCAGATTTTTTCCGCATCAACTAGCACGGTATCGACACACAAAATCGCAAATTCATCACCGCCAAGTCGGGCGATCATATGTTGATCCGAGATTGATGCTTTTAATACCTTGGCTGTGGCTTGCAATAATTCATCACCAGCAGAATGACCGAATAGATCATTGGTGATTTTGAGATCATTCAGATCGATAATGATGATCGCAACAGGATGCCCATATAGTTTGCATCGTGCCTCTTCGGCATCAATGACTTGATCCCAGCCACGGCGATTGACCAAGCTCGTGAGATGATCTGTCAATGCTTCGACTTGAAGGCGTTCTACTTGGCGAAGTTGGGCGCTGGCACGAAGCTCTGCTTGTAAAATATAACTGAGAAGCGCTGCCATTTGTTCAATTAAAGGCGCTTCATTGAGTAAAGATTTGGGCTGAGGTTGCGGATCGACTGCACAGATCGTTCCAAAGATACTGCCATCTTCATGATATAGTGGCTGTCCGATATAGGCTTTGATCGGAACTTGCTGTGCAATTGGGGCATTGGCATACAATGGAATTTCTTCAGAGCGTGGTGCGATACAGGGTGCTTTGCCTTTAACCATATGTGAGCAAAATGAATCTTCCCAACAAAATACATGACCAGGCTTGACATCATAGGCATAATCTTCAGATTGCAATACGATCCAGTCTTTATCCTCTACTCGAGTAATCATCCACAGATCAAAGCCAAATCGAGCGTGTAAAAACTTGAGAACGCTTTGACCGACTTCCTGGAAATTTTTAAAACCATGTACGTCCATTGGCACCACCTCGCTAACCCTTCAGATTATAGCGATGTTTAGTATTTTAAGCATTTGACTTGCAAAATATTATGTAACATTCAGCGTTGCGCTATTTTCATTTTCGAAAAAGATTCGCTATGATATTTATTAAATTCAAAGCAATTGTTTTTTATAGAGTATTGTTCGGCGAAGTTCGCTTAATAAATGCACCAATTCCCGTGCTACTCATCATTAATGAGAAAAAATTGCATGCACAACATCAACAGCAAACAACCAAAAGATACAGTCTGGAACAATGCATGAACGCTACAGCAAAAAAATATATCGTTGCTTTTGATCAAGGCACCACCAGTTCAAGAGCGATCGTGTTTGATCATGATGCCAAAGTGGTCAGTATTGCACAGCGTGAATTTAGTCAGATCTATCCAAAATCAGGTTGGGTTGAGCACGATCCGATGGAGATTTGGGCGACACAAAGTTCGGTGTGGGTTGAGGCATTGGCACATGCAGGGATTTCGAGTGAACAAGTGGCGGCGATCGGCATTACCAACCAACGGGAAACTACGATTGTTTGGGATAAACACACAGGTAAGCCAATTTACAATGCGATCGTTTGGCAGAGCCGTCAAAGCACCGAAATCTGCAATCAATTGAAACAACAAGGTTTAGAAGAACACGTCAAAAACGTCACAGGGTTGGTGATTGATCCGTATTTTTCAGGAACAAAGATTAAATGGATTCTCGATCATGTCGAGGGTAGTCGTAAAAAAGCCGAAAAAGGTGATTTACTGTTTGGTACAGTGGATACATGGTTGATCTGGAAATTGACCCATGGCGAAGTGCATGTCACAGACTTTACCAATGCCTCACGTACCATGCTGTTCGATATTCACAAACTCGATTGGGATGAAACTCTACTTAAAACTTTAGATATTCCCAAAGCGATGCTCCCAGAAGTACGTTCATCTTCTGAAGTGTATGGGCATACGTATACCATTAGTGGGCAAGAAACTCGCATTCCAATTGCAGGCATTGCGGGTGATCAACAGGCTGCATTGTTTGGTCAAATCTGTGTAGAGTCTGGTCAGGCAAAGAATACTTATGGTACAGGTTGTTTCTTGTTAATGAATACAGGTAAAGAAGCCGTGCGTTCGGAACATGGTTTGATTACCACCATTGCCTGCGGTAAAAAAGGTGAAGTGAATTACGCCTTAGAAGGGGCAATCTTCAATGCGGGTTCAAGTGTACAGTGGCTACGTGATGAGCTCAAAGTCATTCATGATTCGCATGATTCAGAATATTATGCAACCAAAGTCAAAGACAGTAATGGCGTCTATGTCGTGCCTGCATTTACAGGGCTCGGTGCGCCATACTGGGACCCTGATGCACGTGGTGCGATTTTTGGTTTAACGCGTGGTGCAAGCTGTGAGCATATTATCCGTGCGACCTTGGAAGCGATCGCTTATCAGACTAGAGATGTCCTTGATGCCATGCAAAATGATGCGGATATTTCCCTGAAAAAATTACGTGTAGATGGTGGTGCGACAGGGAATAATTTCCTGATGCAATTCCAGTCTGATATTTTAAATGTCCCTGTAGAGCGTCCAACACTGAAAGAAACCACAGCAATGGGAGCTGCATTTTTAGCAGGTTTGGCAGTAGATTTTTGGCAAGATATTGATGAGTTGAAAGAAAAAATTTCCATCGACGAGACTTATATGCCGACGCATGATCAAGACGAGATCCAAAAACTCTATAAAGGGTGGCAAAAGGCGGTAAGACGTACACGAGAGTGGGAATCTGAATAATTGGTTCAAAGCCCGAGGAAAATCAAGTATATTGGTTGATTAAAACAAAAATAGCCGCACTTATTGAGTGCATTGTAATGTTACCAACATGAGGGCAGTAGTACATGGGTTTGATACTCAGACATCAACAAACCATCGAATTGGTCAAGTCGAGAGGCTATATCAGTATTGATGAGTTGGCACAGCATTTCAATGTCACACCGCAAACCATCCGCCGTGATATCAATCAACTCGCGGATGATGGCTTACTGCGTCGTTATCATGGTGGTGCAGCTTATGATTCATCAAGTGTTGCCAATACCGATTACAGCATGCGTGCAGTACAGTTGCTCGAAGAAAAGCGCCGTATTGCCGAGGCTGTTGCCAAAGATGTGCCAGATCACGCCTCGATCTTTATCAATATCGGTACAACCACTGAAGCGATTGCACATGCGCTGTTGCAACATAGCGGGCTCAAAGTCATTACCAATAATCTCAATGTCGCCAAAATCCTCAGCAGTAAGCAAGACTTTGAAGTGATGATCGCTAGCGGTCGAGTGCGTCCCGATGGCGGAGTGATTGGTCAGGCAACGGCAGACTTTTTTAAACAATTTAAAGTCGATTATGCGCTAGTTGGGATCAGTGGTATTGATCAAGATGGCACATTACTCGATTTTGATTTTCAAGAGGTCTGTGTGTCCCAAGCGATTATGGTGGGTGCAAGGAAGATATTTTTAGCTGCAGATAGTTCCAAGTTTGGACGCAATGCGATGAATCGCTTAGCGAGCTTAGATCAAGTCGATCGAATTTATACCGATGAAATGCCTGAAAAAGTATATGTTGATCGGATCAAAGCATCCGGTATACCGCTGATTATTGCGGAATAAGTCAAATAAGATTGAGTTAATATCTTTAAAATTAACCATTTAAATAACTTTCATTGTTTTGTAATACAAATCCTATAAGCTAAAAATGTTCGAAAATATTCGTTATTTCTCAAAAATAATGCTTGATTATGTTCGTTTTAAGGTTTATAATTTTCATTATAGAAAATTAATAAGATGCGTGGTGTGCTATGCAAAAACTTCAATCGTCCCAAAGTATATTTGATTTATTCGTCGTTGGTGGCGGGATCAATGGTGTCGGTATCGCCAATGACGCCGCAGGGCGAGGGCTGTCGGTATTTCTATGTGAAAAAGACGATTTAGCCAGTCATACTTCTTCGGCGAGTAGTAAGTTGATTCATGGTGGCTTGCGCTATTTAGAACATAAAGAATTTCGGTTGGTACGTGAAGCATTGGCTGAGCGTGAAGTTCTGTTGGCTAAAGCACCGCACATTATCAAACCGATGCGCTTTATCATGCCACATCGTCCGCATTTGCGTCCTGCATGGCTGATTCGTACAGGTTTATTTTTCTATGATCATTTGGGTAAGCGTAAAAAATTATCGGGTTCGAATAATGTCTTCTTTAAAGAAGACAGTCCGTTACAACCAGCCATTACTCGTGGTTTTGAATACTCAGACTGTACCGTAGATGATGCTCGTTTAGTGGTGCTCAATGCCATGCAAGCGCGTGAAAAGGGCGCACAAATCATGACGCAAACTCGTTGTGTGTCAGCGAAACGTGAGGATGGGCTGTGGGTAATTGATCTTGAAAATACGCACGGACAATTCCAAATCAAAGCCAAAGTATTGGTCAATGCAGCAGGACCGTGGGTATCGCAATTTATCCGTGAAGATGTCCAAATCAAATCACCATATGGTATTCGCCTGATTCAGGGTAGCCATATCATCGTGCCAAAACTGCATGACTTGGATAAATCCTTCATCATGCAAAATGACGATGGTCGGATTGTATTTGCGATTCCTTATTTAGATAAATTTACCATGATTGGTACGACTGATCGTGAATATGATGGCGATCCTGCCAAAGTGGCAATCACCGAAGAAGAGATTGCTTATCTGATCAAAATCAGTAATGAACATTTCAAAGCACAATTACAGCGTGAAGATGTGGTGAGCACTTTTGCAGGTGTGCGTCCATTATGCGATGATGAGTCGGACAATCCTGCGGCGATTACTCGTGACTACACTTTGTCTTTGATCCAAGATCAAGCTAATCAAGCACCGATGCTTGCGGTATTTGGTGGGAAGTTGACGACTTATCGCAAACTTGCAGAGTCGGCGATGAAGCAATTGCGTCCATTTTTCAAAGAGAAAATGCAAGCAAGTTGGACAGCAAGAGAAGCCTTACCTGGTGCTGAAAATATCACATCAATTGAACAGTTAATTTCTGAAGTTCAAGAGAAATGCGTTGGCGTTTCAGAAGGTCTTGCAACACGTTGGGTCAATGCTTATGGATCACGTGTATGGTCGATGCTTGCACATATTCGCAAAGTCGAAGATTTAGGTTATGACTTCGGTGAGGGCTTGTATTCTCAAGAAGTAGATTACCTGATTGAGCATGAGTGGGCTCGTCACAGTGCGGATATTCTATGGCGCCGTAGCAAACTAGGGTTGTCATTCCATGCGGATAAAGTAGCAGAGTTGGATCATTATCTTGCAGAGAAGATCGTAGCGTTAGATGCGGCTTGAACCTAGTTGATCGTTCAAAATGATATAGAAAAGCAGATTTGAAAATCTGCTTTTTTTATTACTTAAATATTGAAGTTTAAATTCAATTAACGGATTGGCTCACCTGATAGCGCATGTTTTTTTAACAATTCAGGTGCTTTAAATCGTTCACCAAAACGACTTTCTAAGTCATTAGCACGTTGTAATGCTTTGTCTAAACCATATTGATTTAAGAATTGTATTGCACCGCCAGTCCACGGCGCAAAGCCGATACCAAAGATCGAACCGACATTGGCGTCAACCACCGAAGTCAAAACATTTTCCTCATAGCATCGTAAGGTATCTAATGCTTGTACAAAGAGGATGCGATCAATCATATCTTGCTCGTTGATGTTATGGTCTTTTTGCCAATGTGACAAACCTTCCCATAGATATTTTTTGCCATCGCTAGGGTACTCATAGAAACCTGCACCAGCAGCTTTGCCTTTGCGCTCATGTTTGTGAATCATCTCTGCAATCACGTCTTCGACAGGTGATTTCGGCAAGTCTTTACCTTCAGCTTGAAGCGCTTTTCGAGTTTCATTGGTGACATGCTCACTCAAGCTCAGACTGACCTCATCTTGAATGGCTAGTGGTCCAACTGGCATGCCTGCTTTGAGGGCAGCCATTTCGATCTTGGCAGGGTGTACGCCTTCTGCAAGTAAGCGCATACCTTCTTGTACAAAAGTGCCGAACACACGACTGGTAAAGAAGCCACGGCTATCATTCACGACGATTGGAGTTTTGGCAATCTGCTGTACAAAGTCATAGGCACGTGCCAAAGTTTCATCAGAAGTTTCATGACCTTTGATGATTTCGACCAGTTGCATCTTATCGACTGGACTAAAAAAGTGTAGCCCAATGAAGTTCTTGGCATTTTTACTGGCTTGTGCTAAACCTGTAATTGGTAAGGTTGAGGTATTCGATGCCATCACACCACCGTCTATCAGGTATTGTTCAGCTTCTTCGGTAACTTTTGCTTTGAGTGCTTGATTTTCAAAAACTGCCTCGATGATCAAGTCACAGCCTTGCAAATCTTTGGCATCAGCCGTCGGCTGAATGAGCGCAAGAATTTGATCCTTTTTCTCAGCAGTCATACGACCACGTGATACACGCTTTTCGAGTAGTTTTTGGCTATATGCTTTGCCTTTTTCTGACGCTTCAATACTGACGTCTTTGAGAATGACGGGAATACCTTTGATCGCAGTCGAGTAGGCAATACCTGCACCCATCATACCTGCACCTAATATACCGACTTTTGTCGCTTGCCATTTTGCGATATTTTTCGGGCGACTTTCACCCGCTTTAATCGCATTTAAGCTGTGCCAAAAGGTACTGATCATATTCTTTGATACTTGACCTGTGGCAAGCTGAGTAAAATAACGACTTTCGATACGTAGTGCGGTATCGACATCGACTTGCGCACCTTCAACGGCAGCAGCCATGATCGCTTCAGGCGCAGGATAACAACCTTTAGTTTTACTACGGAGCATCGCAGGGGCAATGGCAAGGACTTGTGCAACGGCAGGTGTTTTTGGATCGCCACCTGGAATTTTATAGCCTTTCACATCGAAAGGTTGCTGACTTTTTGGATTAGACTTTACCCACGCTTTAGCTTTGTCGAGTAACTCTTCTTTAGAGCTTGCTGTGTCATGAATTAAGCCGAGTTGAACCGCTTGCTCAACATCAAATTGTTTGCCTTCCATGAGGAACGGAAAAGCCGTTTGCAATCCAAGCAAACGTACCATGCGGACGATACCACCACCACCCGGAAGAAGCCCTAAAGTGACTTCGGGTAAACCAAATTTTGCTTTGGGATCTTGCAGGGCAATACGATGATGACAGCCTAATGCCAGCTCCCAACCACCACCAAGTGCTGTACCGTTTAAGCACGCAACTACAGGTACGCCAAGCGTTTCGATCTGACGAAATTGCACTTTCATGCTTTCAATCATGTTGAAAAATTCTGTGGCATGTTCAGGTGTGGCTTGGATCAACTCATCCAAGTCACCGCCTGCAAAAAAAGTTTTCTTCGCTGAGGTAAAAATAATCCCTGCAATTTGATCTTTCTCTGCAAGTATTTTCGTCGTTGTTGCTTCCAACGCTTCACGGAAATCTGCATTCATGGTATTGGCAGATTGATTCGGTGAATCTAAAGTTAAAATCACGATGTTGTCGGCATCTTTTTGATATTGAATTGCGCTCATTATGATGTCCTGATATTGATGTATTTACTTAAAATCTGAAATTTAAACTACTAAAAATGTCGGTGAGGCAGGGCTTGCGAGGCGAGGCAGATCGAAAAAAGCGCAGTTGACATTCGGTCAATGAGTATTTTTTTGATCAACGCAACGAAGCAAGTACCACGTAGCCAGTTTTTAGACTCGCTCAATAATCGTGGCAATACCCATCCCACCACCAACGCACAATGTCGCTAGTCCACGCTTTAAATTTCGGCGTTCCAATTCATCAAGTAATGTCCCGAGAATCATTGCGCCAGTTGCCCCAAGCGGATGACCCATAGCAATCGCACCGCCATTGACATTGACCTTATCCATTGGCACGTTCAGCTCATTGACGAAACGCATCACCACTGCAGCAAAGGCTTCATTCACTTCAAATAAATCAATGTCATCAATGTTTAAACCCGCTTTGGCTAAGGCTTTACGTGCCGCAGGTGCAGGCCCTGTAAGCATGATGGTTGGATCAGTGCCAACCAATGCAGTAGACAAGATTTTTGCACGAGGCTTGAGATTCAGCGCTTGAGCCATTTTCTCTGAACCAATCAAGACTAAAGCAGCACCATCGACGATGCCCGAGGAGTTGCCTGCATGATGCACGTGATTGATTTTTTGCGCTTCAGGATATTTTTGTAATGCCACTGCATCGAAGCCCATATTGCCCATCATTTCAAAACTTGGATTGAGCTTGGCGAGATTTTCCGCTGTGGTATTGCCACGGATGAATTCATCTTTATCTAAAATCGTCACACCCGCCTGATCTTTGACAGGGACAATAGATTTTTCAAAATAGCCATTCGCTTGTGCATTGGCAGCTTTTTGTTGTGAATTGACCGCAAAGGCATCAACATCGGCACGGCTATATCCATCAAGTGTGGCAATCAAATCTGCACCGACACCTTGCGGGACAAAGGCAGATTTCAGATTGGTTTCAGGATCAAGCGCCCATGGTCCACCGTCAGAACCCATCGGGATGCGTGACATAGACTCAACACCGCCTGCCACGATCAAATCTTCCCAACCTGAGCGGACTTTTTGTGCAGCGAGATTGACCGCTTCTAAGCCTGATGCACAAAAGCGATTGATCTGTACGCCTGATACATGATCGCTCCAACCTGCGGCAATGGCAGCGGTTTTGGCAATGTCACCACCTTGATCGCCAATTGGTGTAACACAACCGAGAATAACATCTTCGACTTTGGAGGTATCGAGTTGATTGCGTTGTTCTAAGGCGTGAAGTAGGGTGGTAACGAGGGAGATGGGTTTGACTTCGTACAGGCTACCGTCTTTTTTTCCTTTACCACGTGGGGTGCGGACGGCATCAAAAATATAAGCCTCGCTCATGTGCAATTCCTATGTCTATTCAAAAAATTCCTGCATGTAGTGTACAGAATCGACGTTGATCTGCAATGACACGAATGTTTAATAGCGATGATGGAAAATGCTAGTTTGTGCAATTTATTTGACAGATACGCTTTATTGCATCTTCTTCATAAAATATTTGAGAAAAAACTGTTAGAATACAGCCTCTAAAAAAATTGATGAACATTTGAGAGTTATTATGTCACTGGAAGCCTTGACCGCTGAAGCGCTGACGGCGATTGCCGAAGCCAATGAACTTGCCACACTTGATCAAGTCCGTGTGCAATTTACAGGGAAAAAGAGTCAACTTGCAGAACAGTCTAAAGCCTTAGGCAAAATGGATCCTGAACAACGTAAAGTTGAAGGGGCAAAAATCCACGCCGTGCGTGAGTCGATCAACAATGCTTTGACCGCACGTCAAGCTGAGCTACAACAGCAAGCATTGACGGCGAAACTTGCCAGCGAAACCATTGATATTAGCCTACCAGGTCGTGGACAGCAGGTCGGTAGCATCCATCCAGTGACTCAAGTACGTGAGCGGATCAGTCAATTTTTTACCAAAGCTGGCTTCGTGGTGGCAGAGGGGCCTGAAGTTGAAGATGATTATCACAACTTTGAAGCCTTGAATATTCCAAGTCATCACCCTGCACGTGCCATGCACGATACTTTTTATTTTGATGCTCAGCATTTATTGCGTACGCATACATCGGGTGTGCAAATCCGTACCATGGAAACGGCAAAACCGCCGATTCGTATTATTTGCCCAGGGCGTGTCTATCGTTGTGACTCGGATCAAACCCACTCGCCGATGTTCCATCAGATCGAAGGGTTGTACGTGACTGAAAATACCAACTTTACCGAATTTAAAGGCATCATCATCAATTTATTAGAAGCCTTTTTTGAAAAAGAACTCACCGTGCGTTTCCGTCCATCGTATTTCCCATTTACCGAGCCAAGTGCCGAAGTGGACATTATGGATGAGCGTGGTAAATGGCTAGAAGTCATGGGCTGTGGCATGGTGCATCCAACGGTGTTGCAAAATTGCGGTATCGACCCAGAGCAATATTCAGGTTTTGCGTTTGGATTGGGGATAGAGCGCTTCGCTATGCTTCGTTATGGCGTGAATGATTTGCGCATGTTCTATCAAAATGACGTGCGTTTCTTACGTCAATTCGCCTAATGAACTGATTAAGATTTATAGATTTGAAGTATTGAGTGATTAAGTAATCCCCCCTTTGAAAAGATGAGAAACATTGTTTCGCAAGAGGGGAGATTGAAGGAATATTGAAAAATGAAAATTAGTGAAAATTGGTTACGTGCTTGGGTGAATCCTGCGGTAGACAGCGACATATTGGCAGATCAACTGACTATGCTCGGTCTAGAAATTGATGACAGCTCACCAGTGGCAAAACCATTTACTGGCGTTGTGGTCGGTGAAGTGTTGACGGTAGAGCAACATCCCGATGCCGATCGCTTGCGAGTGACCACAGTGAATATTGGCGAAGCTGAACCAGTGCAAATCGTCTGTGGTGCGCCGAACGTGACCGTTGGTATGAAAGCACCCGTGGCAACTATTGGTGCAGTTTTACCAGGTGATTTTAAAATTAAAAAAGGCAAACTGCGTGGCGTTGAGTCACACGGCATGCTGTGCGGTGCTTCGGAAATTGATTTAGAAGATCAAATTGACGGTTTATTAGAGTTGCCTGCGGATGCGCCTGTTGGCGTCAATATCCGTGAGTATCTCAAGCTCGATGATCGTGTCATCGACATCAGTATCACACCAAACCGTGGCGACTGTTTTAGTATTCGTGGTATCGCTCGTGAAGTTGCTGTGATTAACAAGCTGAGTGCCCAAGCACCTGAAATTCAAGCCGTGCCAGCGACGATTTCAGCGCAAAAAACGGTGAATGTGACGACGGAAGCTTCACCTCGCTATCTCGGTCGTATAATTCAAAACGTCAATACTAAAGCACCGACACCTGACTGGATGGCGCAAGCGCTGACCAATTCAGGGATTCGTAGTCACAGCATTTTGGTCGATATTACTAACTATGTTTTGCTTGAACTTGGTCAGCCTTTGCATGCTTTTGATGCGGATAAAATCGAAGGCGCCGTGCATGTACGTCAAGCGACACAAGGTGAAAAACTGGTTTTGCTCAATGACCAAGAAGTGGAATTGCAAGATGATGTGACGGTAATTGCAGACGATCAAAAAGTCTTGGCAATCGGTGGCATCATGGGCGGTCTGTCATCGAGTGTGACCGATGATACGCATAATATTTTCCTAGAAAGTGCCTTCTTCGCACCGCTTGCAATTGCAGGGCGTGCACGCCGTTTTGGTTTACATACCGATGCCTCACAGCGTTTTGAGCGTGGTGTAGATTTTGAATTGCCTGCTTTGGCGATGGATCGTGCCAGTCAATTGATTCAACAATTGGCAGGTGGTGAGTTTGGTGAAGTGACCACAGTTGAAAACGTCGCGCTATTACCAAAACGTGAACCAATTCAACTGAGCCAAGCGCAAGTGGATAAATTACTCGGTTTCCATGTTGAAGCTTCATTTATCCAAGATGTGTTGACTCGTCTTGAGTGCGATGTGGTTGCACAAGGCGATGCAGACAATCAAACTTGGTCGGTGACACCGCCATCGCATCGTTATGATTTGGCGATTTATCAAGATTTGATCGAAGAAATTGCTCGTATCTATGGCTATGACAATATTCCGACGACTAAGCCAAATATGCAAATCACTTTGGAAAATTATCGAGATCAAAGTGAGATTGGGCAGTTGCGTCAGACTCTGGTGGCGCTCGGCTATCAAGAAGCGATTAGCTTTAGCTTTGTCGATGCAAAACTAGAAAAACAGCTCAATCCTCAAGTCAATGCCTTGGCTTTGGCGAATCCGATTTCTAGCGATTTGGCAGTGATGCGTAGCACATTATTGTCTAGCTTGATTCCATGTGTGCAATACAACCTAAATCGTCAGCAAGATCGTGTACGTTTCTTCGAGCTTGGCTTACGTTTTGATTATCAAACGGCTTCATCAATCCATGATCTGAAACAAATTCCGACTTTGGCGATGATTGCAGTTGGTTCAAAAGCACCTGAGCAATGGCATGTCAAAACGCAAGACATGGACTTTTATGACCTCAAAGGCGAAGTCGAAGCGTTAATTGACACAGCACATATTAAGGTGGAATATCAACGCTCTGAACGTGTTTGGTTGCACCCAGGTCAGTCGGCTGAGATCGTGGTTAATGGTCAGTCTGTGGGTTATTTCGGACGTTTGCATCCATCATTAGAAGCGGAATTAGATCTCGGCGTGACGTGGATTGCCGAAATGGATCAAAGCGTGCTTTTGCAACCGTATGTATATAATTTTACAGAATTATCACGATTTCCTTCGGTTCGACGTGATATTGCACTTGTAATTGATGCTAATATTGCGTTAAGTTCAATAGAAACAACGATCAAGCAATCTGCAGGTGAGTTTTTGTCAGCGAGTTGGTTGTTTGATGTCTACACAGGACAAGGCGTTGAAACTGGACACCGTTCATTAGCTTTTGCTTTGCTTTTCCAACATCCTTCACGTACATTGGAAGATGCGGAAATTAAACAAGCGATGGATCGTGTAATTGAAAGCCTAGAAACAACGTATAAAGCTAAATTGAGGGCCTCATGACAGCATTAACAAAAGCCGAAATGGCAGATCACTTAAGTGAGAAGACCAACTTAAATCGTAGGGAAGCGAAGCAATTGGTTGAGTTATTTTTCAACGAGTTGAGTCAGGCTTTGATCGAAGGCGAACAAGTCAAACTTTCGGGTTTTGGTAATTTTGAACTGCGTGACAAACGACAGCGTCCAGGTCGCAACCCAAAAACGGGTGAAGAGATTCCTATCACTGCACGTCGTGTTGTGACTTTCCGTGCGGGTCAGAAGTTTAGACAACGTGTGGAAAATGAACAAATTGATGACTAATCGTCGATTTGTATATGAATTAAAAAAAATAGGGCTTCGATTGAAGCCTTATTTTTTTGTGCTATTTTGATCTGCACTGATGATATAACAATTAAGTCACCTCATGACCGACAAACTGCAACGCAACTCACCATCTGCACAGCCAAACCAATCTGCACAACCTATATATTCTAAAAATCCGCATTTTAGTCTATGGCTATTGCTTAGCCTGTATTTGGCGCAAGGTTTACCCGTCGGTTTTATGACCCAAGCCTTGCCTGCATTGCTACGTCATTATGGCGTATCACTTGCAGAGATCGGGGCATCAGGTTTATTGATGTTGCCGTGGGCGATTAAATTCTTATGGGCGCCTGTAGTCGATCAATTTGGGTCTCGACGTTTAGGGCATTATCGGGGGTGGATTATTTTTACCCAAAGTTTGATCTTGATCTGTTTGCTGGCATTGGCATTTTTACCGATTGATCAAATGGCAAATCCTGCGATTCTATGGGGATTATTTACGGTACTATTTTGTCTCAATCTATTTTGTGCAACACAAGATATTGCCACTGATGGCTTGGCGGTAAATATTTTAAAGAAGGGGCAACTCCACTGGGGCAATAGCTTCCAAGTGATTGGCTCGCGGCTCGGTTTCTTGATTGGTGGTGGAGCAGTGTTGTATGCGATCGATTTACTGTCTTGGAAAATGACGTTTTTGTTGCTTAGTCTTGGGGTTTTTCTAAATAGTATTCCCGTAGTGTTTTATAAAGAACCGCTGAAAGTTCAAAGTAAAATTACAATAGATTCCGTCGCTAAAGATTCCATTCTGCTCAAGTTTCATCAAGGCTTGGTATATCTTTGGCAAAATACTGAATTAAAATTATGGTTTTTCGTGTTACTGACTTACAAAGTTGCTGATGGTTTAAGTGGTCCAATTATTAAACCGATGATGATAGATATGGGGCTCAGCCTAGCACAGATCGGCTTAAATGTGACGGTATTTGGTGCACTCTGTGCATTGCTTGGTGCATTATTGGCAGGTTTGATGATTCGTCTGTTTGGACTGCAAAGCATGTTTGTATGCTTTGCAATATTGCAAAGTTTAGCGATTATTTATTATGTGATTTTAGCCTATCTTTTTGAAAATCATATTTTATTTTCACAGTTTCACTTATATATTGCCAATGCTTTAGAAGAATTTTGCTCCGCTTTGGCATTGGTGGCGATGTTAAGCTTGATTATGCGATATGCACGTCAGCATATGGCAGGCACGGATTTTACCTTTCATGTGGCGATCATGAGTATGGTGAGTGGTGGGCTATATGTGGTGAGTGGTGGCTTGGCGGAGTATTTGGGTTATTTTCAAACTTTGCTATTCATCTTTGTCGCATCGTTATGTTGCTTGATTCCAAAGCTTTGGTGGTATGTATATTTAAAAGTAGGGTCTTAGGAAGCTAAAGCGGATTATTTCGTAATAATTTGAGTAGTTCAAGATACCAAATTTTTTATATGCGATATTATTAATAAAAATATATGGTTTGTGTTGAGTGTCATGTTTTTTGCAAGGTATAATCAATCAAACTTTTATGTGAATACCTATAATGAAAGATTACATTCCATATGAACTTCGAACTTTAGTCACTCAAATTGAGCCGAGACTTGATCTAGACTGGGAGTTGGCACTCAAGAATATTTTTACAAAAATATCTGAAGCAGATAGAGATAAGATAGATAAGCAAATACTTCAAAGAAAGAATATTATTTGGAATAAAGAAAAAAACACTATATCGTATTTAGGTAAGTATAATTTTGAACAAGTACTTTCAAAAATACCTGATACGAATATTAAAACTTTAGCCTCAAAAATCAATAATTCTCTTACACAGCTAAAGGGCTATAATGATATTCATCAAATTGCTGATTATATCGAAAGTGTATTGAGGCAGATTGATGCAATCGATGTTGAAGACAACTTGCAATTTCAACAGACTAAATTGGAAATTCGAAAAGAGTTTATTTATTCTTGTGCTGAAATTATATCGAAGAAAAATGAAATTTGTATTCCTGAAAACAACAGAAATTTAGATATTGAGATACTTAAGTCTTATATTTCAGAAGTGTTTCTGAAACAGCAAATGTTTGGTTTTCGTTTTAAGACACTTAGATCAAGACAACTGGAAAGCCAATCGCATACAATTTTTAAAGATTTTCTCAAAGATCAGCAGACGATACGCCAATTAGAAATTATTAAAACTTCAAAGTATATTTTTGCACTGGCACCGAGTCCAGATAAGGATATTAATCCTTTTTCAATTCGACGCTTCTTAAAAGAAGAAACGTTTGCTTACGCAGATAATGTTTATTTGAATGGTTCGATTCTTGATTTAAGATTATTAAATGATACGAGTCACTTAAATAATTTTCAATGGCAAGTATCTAGAATTGTCACTGTGGAAAAACAGATTAGTCAACAGGTGATAGATCTTGTTGATAGCATTGAAGAATATAATAGTAAACAACTATTACCATTTTTACTTCGCCCATTAGACTCTAGTGGTTTGATCATGGAAAAAGTAGTTCAGCAAAAATTGTGGGATTTTGAACAACAGCTTACGTTGAATATTTTAGAACCCTTAACTGATGGGTTGAAAACTTTAGTGAACCATATCGATGAGAGTGATTATTTGTTTATGACAATGAGGCAGTTGTTTGGGGATATTATTAGCTATTTTGAAGATTTCCGAGCACAGCCTGCGATCATTTTTGATAAGCAAGCTAGTCTTTTTTCTGCACGATTGAGTGCATATTTAAGTTTATTACAAAAAAGACAATCATCTGTATTTAGCGTTTTTAATCATGAAGAATGGCAAAGCAATCATGATCTTATGAGTGAGCCAACAAACATCCTTAAAAGGATTAGCAAAGAATCTTTGAATACTTACAAGGAAACTCACTTAGAAATTAGAGAAAATCAAAGACAAGTCAAAGAAACATCAAAGTCATTCTTTAATAATTTGATGAATAAGCAAAAAAAGACTGAAGAAAAAATGAATGAGTTGAAGAACAAGGCTATTTTGATTAGGGAAGAAGCCTACTTAGATATTGTTCGAATTCCTAAGAAATATCCTCATTTGACTGTTTACCTAGAGTTTGAGTCTTTAATTTCAATCAATAACAAAGAGCGACATTATGCCTTTCCTGTAGGGAGCAATGGTGTAAGTAGGTTGCCTATTTTGGTGCAATTACCAGAGGATAGAAGCTTATTCAATTTACAAGAAGTTTGTAATAATTTGGACTTCGATTTAAGGCTAGCAAATCAAAAATGGCAGGATGCAAATCAAGCATAGAAACTTAAATTGGCATAAGTATTGCATTTTTATGACAGTTGCATATCGACGTTGATATTGCACACGGTCAAAGATGCCCAAATACACTTCTCGCTTAAATCGTGATGATGATGGGTATCTATCCATTCAAATCAGTATAAGCAAGAAAAAGTAATTAATAGAAAAGAAAAGGGTAAACAGGGAAGTTTGCTATGAAAAAATAAAAGCAGAAATTTTTTCTTATAAAAATATAAATTAATGGTGGGCCCAGACAGACTTGAACTGTCGACCAACGGATTATGAGTCCGCTGCTCTAACCAACTGAGCTATAGGCCCTGAAACACTGTTTTAAATGCGAATCTTATACACATTAAAGCCTTGAATCGGCGCTCATCTTAAACAAGTTAAAAGTAAAAGACAAGCACCGTAGCAAGTATTCGCTTAAAGTTAAATCAAGCAAATATTGATGATATTGGCTTAGAACATTGCATCTTCAGAGTTGGCAGAAATCTTATGAATCGACAAGTCTGCACCACGAAATTCATCTTCTTCAGAAAGTCGTAAGCCCATGATCAGCTTTAGGCCACCATAGACAATAAATCCGCCAACTAAAGCAAACACGACTGCAAGCGTGGAGCCGATGAGCTGTGACATCATACTTACGCCACCAAGCCCACCAAAGTACTCTTGCCCTAATACACCGACAGCAAGCCCACCAAATAAACCGCAAACACCGTGCAGAGGCCATACACCGAGCACATCATCTACTTTGAGCTTGTTTTGTGTATATGTGAATAGTTTAACGAATACAGCACCTGCAATAATACCTATGACTAAAGCACCAACAGGGTGCACCACATCAGAGCCTGCGCAGATCGCAACTAAGCCTGCTAATGGGCCATTGTGCAAGAAACCAGGGTCATTTCGTCCAACAAAGTTTGCACTTAGCGTACCACCGACCATCGCCATCAATGAGTTGATCGCAACCAAGCCTGAGATTGCTTCGACACGTTGCGCACTCATCACGTTGAAGCCAAACCAACCAACGATCAAAATCCAAGAACCTAAGGCAAGAAAAGGAATAGACGATGGCGGATGAGCAGCAATCCGCCCGTCTTTTTTATAACGTCCAGAACGTGCACCAAGCAGGATCACTGCAATAAATGCAATCCAACCACCCATTGCATGCACAACGATTGAACCCGCAAAATCATGGAAGCTTGCACCAAAGTTTTGCGTTAACCAATCTTGTAGACCAAAGTTACCGTTCCATACAATCCCTTCAAAGAATGGATAAACGAGCGCAACGAGTAGCAAAGTCGCGATCGCTTGAGAACGCATTTTTGCACGTTCAGCGATACCGCCTGAAACAATCGCAGGGATCGCAGCAGCGAAGGTTAGTAAGAAGAAACAGCGCATCAAATTGAAACCATGATCTTCGGTAAGCGCTGTCGCTGTATGGAAAAAGTGCAACCCATAAGCGATATAGTAGCCAACAAAAAGATAAGCAATCGACGAAATAGCGAAGTCTGTTAGGATTTTACTGAGCGCATTGACTTGATTTTTATGGCGAACCGTTCCAAGTTCTAAAAAGGCAAATCCTGCATGCATGGCTAAAACCAAAACAGCGCCCATCAGTAAGAAAAAAAGATCTACATTTTGCATATTTTGCTCAACAATGGTGCTAAAAATGAACATTTAAATTAATCAGTTTAAATTTGCACCAAATTGGTTAAAAAGTATCATGTGAATAGAACTAAATCTATTTACATACATTCAATGAGCTAAAATAAAGCAAAAAACGCACCAACTTTTTTATAATAATAGGAATATTTTTGAAATTGCACCAAAATAGTTGTTGTCTTGAGGTGGGGAGGGAAATTTATGAGAAAAACTGGCTATAAAAATGTGAAAAATATTTTTGAAGAAATTACAGACAAAAAAAAGAGAGCCAATGGCTCTCCTTTTCACTTGATCAGTAAACTGATTAGTGAGCAGCTTCAGCAGGAGCGTCAGTAGCAACAGCTTCAGCAGCAGCGTCAGTAGCAACAGCAGCAGCATCAGTAGCAGCGTCAGCAGCATCAACAGCAGCGTCAGAAGCAACAGCAGCAGCGTCAGTAGCTTGATCTACAGCAGCGTCAGCGCCTTCAGTAGTAGCAGCAGCAGCGTCAGCAGCAGCTTCAGCTTCAGTTGCAGCAACAGTAGCGTCAGCAGCAGCAGCGTTAGCGTCAGCAGCAGCTTCGTCAGCTTTCTTAGCACAACCAACGAAAGTTAAAGAAGCAGCGATAGCAGTTGCAATAGCGATATTTTTGAATAACATGGCATCTCTCTCTATAAAGTTGAGATTAAAGTTAAGAACAATTTGTTAACTATCCCTCGCATTGGACGTTTGCTAACAAGTCATTCAGCTTGGGTGTTATGCTATCACCACGCAAATTTATTTTCTACTAGCAAAATTGTAATGATTGATGAAAAAAACAAATCGAGAATGCAAAATTAAGCAGATTTGGCAATTATGACACGATTTAAAATTTAAATAATTAACCCAATATATTGAAAAATATAGTTAAAAATATTGTAAGTGAAAACTACGGTTCGCCCAAATAATTGACGTAAATGAGTGTAAAAAAGTGTAATGTTTGTCAACCAAAAGTAAATTGCATAAAAAAACGCCAAATTTATGCAAATTTGACGTTCATTTCACTACTTTTCGTGTTTATTGCTTGCGTTTCATTTGATCAAAGAAGTCGTCATTGGTTTTGGCTTCTTTCATGCGATCTAATAAGAATTCCATCGCTGCAAGCTCATCCATAGGGTGAAGCAATTTACGTAGAATCCAAACTTTACGTAGCTTATCTTCATCCATCAGGCGCTCTTCACGACGGGTACCTGATTTTTTGATATTCATGGCAGGGAAGACACGTTTTTCTGCGATACGGCGATCTAGGGTAACTTCTTGGTTACCTGTACCTTTGAATTCTTCGTAGATCACATCATCCATCTTACTGCCAGTTTCAATCAATGCAGTCGAGATAATGGTCAGTGAGCCACCTTCTTCAATATTACGTGCCGCACCGAAGAAACGTTTAGGGCGTTCTAAAGCATGCGCATCCACACCACCTGTCAAGACTTTACCTGATGATGGAATCACTGTGTTATAAGCACGTGCTAGACGAGTGATTGAATCGAGCAAGATCACCACATCTTTTTTGTGTTCCACAAGACGTTTGGCTTTTTCAATCACCATCTCTGCAACTTGTACGTGACGTGCAGGCGCTTCATCAAATGTTGACGCGATAACTTCACCACGAACAGTACGTTCCATTTCGGTGACTTCCTCAGGACGTTCGTCAATGAGAAGTACGATCAGGAAAACTTCAGGGTTGTTACGCACGATCGATTGCGCAATGTTTTGCAACAAAATGGTTTTACCTGCTTTTGGCGGTGCAACGATAATTGAGCGCTGACCTTTACCAATTGGTGCAACCAAATCGACCACACGTGCAGTCAAATCTTCAGTCGAACCATTACCCAGTTCCATGACTAATTGCTCAGTTGGGAAAAGTGGTGTGAGGTTTTCAAAGAGAATTTTATTGCGGGAGTTTTCAGGCGTGTCAAAGTTAATTTGATTGACTTTTAATAGGGCAAAATAACGTTCGCTTTCTTTCGGTGGGCGAATGGTACCTGTAATGGTGTCGCCTGTACGCAAATTGAAACGGCGAATCTGTGATGGGCTGATATAGATGTCATCAGGGCCTGCGAGATAAGAACCCGCCGCAGAGCGCAAGAAGCCAAAGCCATCAGATAAAATTTCTAATACGCCATCGCCAAAAATTTCTTCGCCGTTCATGGCGTGACGTTTTAAGATCGCAAAAATGATGTCTTGTTTGCGATTACGAGCCATACCTTCAAGGCCCATAAATTCAGCAATTTTGATCAATTCGCCGATTGGTTTTTTCTTAAGTTCAGTTAAATTCATACGAGGATATTCAGTGCTTTAGGCTGCGATAAAAAGTAATATAAAAAAAGCGGGGATGATAAGTTCGCACGTCGCTTTGCAAAAATGCTGTATTGCGAATAGCAAGATACCTGCACAGATGCATTCAAAATAGTTATTGAGGCTAAAAGCGAGATTTGATAAGCCGAGTGGCGATCTTATTGTTCATCAAATCACCAGACAAACGTCGTAAATCAATGGTGATTTAATTGTTTGTGGACTATAAGAGAGTCTAGGTGCTTTGTCAATTGAAAATCATACAGAAATAAACTTTTTAGTCTAGTTTCTATTAAATATTTTCTGACTTTAGGATTCGTGAAGATTTTTGAAGAATGGTAATTTAAATGATGTTTGCTGAAAATAGTGAGAAAAAAAGCAAAAGAACAGAAATTCTTTTGCCATTTTTTTTGATGAATTTAAATTTTAAACTGGCGATTAGATATTGCTATCAATAAATTCAACCAATTTTGATTTGGGTACAGCACCGACTTGCTGTGCAACCACTTCACCATTTTTGAAGATCAAAAGTGCAGGGATATTACGGATGTTGTATTTCACCGCAGTGTCTTCTGCTGTGGTCACATCGACTTTTGCAATTTTGAGTTTGCCATCATATTCGCCAGCCAAATCTTCAAGTACTGGTGCAATGGCTTTACATGGCGCACACCATGCTGCCCAAAAGTCTACAAGTACAGGGGTGTCGCTGTCTAAAACGTCTGATTTAAATTGCTCATCAGATGTATTAATAATTTTGTCTGACATGGATGGCTCCAATGATTGATTTGATTCGTTTTCAAGTGCATTGACTTTTGCTGTGATTCTCAAGGCAATGAAACTTGGCTTAAAGGAATTATGATGGCATTGTATTTTTTTTCAAGGTTTTCAGCCCAATCCATCATAGATTGTTTTAATCCTGATCATCGCTAATGGCGATATTTATGACTTTTCAATGCTTAGCGAAGATTTAATTCGTCAAAATTCAGACGATCATCATGTTTTTTTCAACATTAATTCTTTTAAAAAGATGTATAGTCGATTAGGCTATGAAAGTGAGATTTTGGGGTCTTTTTTGAGAATGTCAGATTTTTTGATTGATGATGAATTGCTTGCTGCAATTGATATGGGGTCAAATAGTTTTCACTTGGCGATAGCACGTGTTGATCACGGTGAAGTGAAAAAAGTTGCATCAATGTCAGAGAAAGTGCAACTTGCAGCAGGGTTGGATGAAAATAATTATTTGAGTGAGGCTGCGCAACAGCGTGGTTTGGCTTGTCTTTCACGATTTGTAGGGCGTTTAAGCGCAGTCCCTCGCAATCGTATGCGTATCGTTGCGACCAACGCACTTCGTCAAGCTGAGAATGGCGACGAATTTATGCAAAAAGCAGCGGAAATCTTACCCAAACCAATCGAGATCATTGCCGGGCGTGAAGAAGCTCGGCTGATATATCTTGGCGTGTCACATACCATGGCAAATGGCGGGCGTCGTTTGGTGATTGATATTGGTGGTGGTTCGACTGAGTTTATTATTGGTGAAGAGTTTGAACCGTTGCACACCGAATCTTTGCAGATGGGCTGTGTTGCATATACCAAAGCGTATTTCCCCAATGGTGACATTACGCAAAAAGCATTTGATAAAGCAGTCGTTGCTGCACGTAAAGAGCTCAGTGCAATTGCTAGCAATTATCTCAAAACAGGTTGGGATACTGTGGTTGGCTCAAGTGGTACGATCAAAGCGTGTCGTCAGATCATGGTGAATATGAATCTGAGCGATGAGCAAGACAATGTCACTCGTGAAGGTTTGCATAAGCTCAAAGATAAATTATTAAAAGTTGATCATGTCTCAAAAATTGATTTTGATGGCTTACGAGATGATCGACGTCAGGTTTTGC
Source organism: uncultured Acinetobacter sp. (assembly GCF_947493735.1). Lineage (GTDB taxonomy): Bacteria > Pseudomonadota > Gammaproteobacteria > Pseudomonadales > Moraxellaceae > Acinetobacter. Next base: position 30,979 of record NZ_CANLSL010000022.1, read on the forward strand.
CAGCTGGATTGGCGATCTTGTATGCTGTTTTTGATGTGTTGAAAATTGAAAAATTGGCATTTTCTGACGGCGCTCTGCGAGAAGGCGTGATGTACGACTTGCTTGGTCGCTTCCGTCATGAGGATATTCGTGATCGTAGTGTGCAGGCGATGATGGGGCGCTATGGTTCTGATCAAAAGCAAGCAGAGCGTGTGGTAGAAACTGCACAACAGCTTTTTGATCAGTCCGCAAAGACTTTAGTTTTATCCGTTGAAGATGGCGATCTACTGCGCCGTGCAGCCTATTTGCATGAGATTGGCTTGGCGATTAGTCATGGTGGTTATCATCGTCATGGCGCATATCTACTGCAACATTCAGATATTCCAGGCTTTTCGCAAATCGATCAAAATCATTTGTCTCACCTCGTTTCACATCATCGTCGGAAGCTTCGTCAAGATGCTTTGCATGATGTGAAAAAGGTCGGTTCTGAGCGTTTGGCATATCTATGTTTATTGCTTCGCTTGGCAGTTTTGCTCAATCATAGTCGCAGTGATGCGGACTTGCCTGCATTTGAGTTAAAGGTGAAAAATGAGCAGTCTTGGCAATTGACCATTTCTGGTGATGTGAAACAATGGCCTTTATTGATCGCAGAGTTGCAAGATGAACAAGTCCAATTTAAACATTGGCATGTAGAGTTGCTTATTGATTCTGATCAGGACATTGAAGAAGCTTAATAATGGTAAGTTCATCTTAATAATGTTTTGAATGCATTAGATGTAAATGATGATTCAAAATTTTCATTATTAGGATACACCACCGAAGGATAGAGTGCATCGCATGAATAGCAAGGCAAAAATATCTCCAACATGGCAAACGGTGCAGATTGCACGTCATACAGAACGCCCGCAGTTTTTGGACTATGCAAGTGAGATATTCACCGATTTTGACACCTTGCATGGCGATCGTGTCTTCGGTGATGATGGTGCTTTAGTCGGTGGTGTTGCACGTTTTTACGGTCAACCTGTGATTGTGGTCGGTCAGCATCGTGGTCGTAGTACTCGTGAGCGCCTACAACACAACTTCGGGATGTGTAATCCTGAAGGTTATCGCAAGTCACAACGCCTTTTTGAAATGGCTGAACGCTTTAACTTACCTGTATTTACTTTTATTGACACCATGGGCGCTTATCCCGGTGTTGGTGCAGAGGAACGTGGGCAAGCTGAGGCCATCGCAAAAAATCTTGCACAGCTTTCTGCGTTAAAAGTCCCTGTGATTGCCACGGTGCTAGGTGAAGGTGGCTCGGGTGGTGCGCTTGCGATTGGTGTTGCCGATCATGTGATAATGCTTTCACACAGCATTTATTCGGTGATTTCTCCTGAAGGCTGTGCCTCAATTCTGTGGAAAACTGCAGAGAAAGCAGAGCAAGCCAGTCAAGCCTTGGCATTGACCGCTGAACGGTTGCATCAGCTTGGAATCGTTGAAACGGTGATTGACGAGGGTGAGGGGGCGCATCTTAATCCAATCAAAGTGATGCACGCACTACAAGAACAACTGAAAGTCCAACTTGACCGACTTATGCAAATGGATGCAGATGAAAGATGCGAAGCACGCTACCAACGTTTGATGAAGTTTGGCAGCAACAATTTCGCCAGCGTTTAATCGCTCAAACGCAAACACTCGATCAAACTTCTCAAGACACGACTTTTGTTCTCGCATGTAGCGGTGGCATGGATTCTATGCTACTGCTTTATCTATTTGCTGATCTGACTTCAGAACAATTGAATCATTGTCGATTCAAAGTCATTTCTATTGATCATCAGCTTCAAGCCGATAGTGCAAAATGGTCAAACTTGGTTTTACAGCATTGTGCAAAACTGGCTGTACCTTGCAAAGTCATCCAAGTCGATGTGCAAGAAGGCAATCTTGAAGCGGAAGCACGCAAAGCACGTTATCACGCTTTTGAAAATGAACTACAAGAAAATGATGTACTAATCCTCGGACATCATCAACAAGATCAAGCCGAAACTTTGCTGATGCGTTTATTTCAAGGTGCAGGGGTGCGAGGTTTGTCTGCCATGCAAGAATGGCATATGCGTTTAATTCAAAGTCTAAATTCATCGGATATTAAAAATTATTTTATTTGGCGACCGCTTTTATCATTATCAAAAAAACAGATTCAGCAATGGACTAAACAATGGTCTGGGCAGTTGGGTTTTGATTATGTCAATGATCCGATGAATTTTGATGATGAGTTTGATCGGGTGTGGTATCGCAATCAACTCTTACCATTGATTGAGCAGCGTATTCCTCATGCACAAGTTAGTTTGTCGAGAACTGCAATCTTGATGCAAGATGCCAATCAAATTTTGCAGGAAGTTTTAGCTCAAGATTTTCAATACTGTGTCGATGATTCAGGGCGTTTAAATATTTGCAATTTAAAAACATTATCTAAGCCACGTCAGCGACAACTTTTATCGGCTTGGATGCAAGCTGATAAAAACTACCGTCCACCGTTGGCGATGGTCGAGCGACTCAATGGTGAGGTGATTGATGCACGAGAAGATGCGAATAGTGTGTTGCATTGGTCGAATCTGTACTTTATGCGCTATGAATATGCAATATATCGCTATACAGCACAGCAATGGCAATCAATTCAGCAACCGATTCAGCCAACGGAAATTAAGTTTTCTTTGCATCATGTCGTGAAATTGGCAGGACAAAGTTTCAAAATAAACCCTGTCGAGAATGGACAAGATGGTTTGAAATTGGATTTATTGAATCAGACTTTAATGCTCAATCCACGACAAGGTGGGGAGAAAATTCGCTTAAATGGGCGAAAAGAACACCGATTATTAAAGAAAATGTTACAAGAAGCCAAAATCGCACCGTGGTTTCGTCATCAAATTCAAATATTGATGTACCATAATACGCCGTTGGGTGTGTTTACACCGTTGGGATTTTGGTTGGCAGACAGTGAGTTTGTCGAACCAAATGGGTGGTTGCCAATATTTGAGGGTGAATTTTCACCTGATGAATATATGTAAAAGAGCAACTAACAATTTGAATATTAATTTAAAAGTTAAAGCATCGAGGTCAATGTAACAATGGATCAGAATATTACGTTTATTGGTGGTGGCAACATGGCGCAGGCGTTGATCAGTGGCATGATCGCTCGAGGGCTGCCTGCAACCCGTATTACAGTGTCTGATCCTGTGCCTGAGATTCAAGAGGTTTTGCGTCAGCAAGATATCAATGTCACGGACAATAATGCCGAAGCGATCGCCACTGCAGATGTCGTTGTTGTTGCGGTGAAGCCTCAGATGCTTGCAGAAGTTTTAAGCCCTTTGGCAGAGTTGATGACCAATCAGTTGGTGATTTCTATCGCTGCTGGTGCAACGATTGGCATATTTAAATCTCTACTTGGTGGTTATGATCGAATCGTGCGTGTGATGCCGAATACCCCAGCACTGGTGCAAAGTGGAGCGCATGGCTTATATGCAGAATCGCACATTTCCCAAAAAGATCGTGATGTGGCGTCACAAGTGATGGCGGCAACAGGTTTGACGATTTGGGTCGATGAAGAGAAAAAAATCGATGCGGTGACGGCGGTGTCAGGTTCGGGTCCTGCGTATTTCTTCTACATCATGGAAGCGATGATTCAAGGTGGTAAAAATCTTGGGTTAGATGAAAAAACAGCGACGGCATTGACTTTGCAAACTGCACTTGGTGCGGCGCAAATGGCGATCACCAGTGAGCATACACCTGGTCAGTTGCGTCGAAACGTGACTTCACCAAATGGTACAACACAAGCCGCCATTGAAACATTTGACCATTATCAAGTCAGTCAACATGTCCAAGCGGCATTGGCAGCAGCAGAAAAACGTAGCGCAACTTTGGCAGAAGAGCTTGCAGAAAAGCTCAATTCCAAATAAATTAGGTCAGTTTTTTAATAGTTTGAGAGAAATCCTTTGGCGCTACTGCTTAATGTCTTACTCAATGTTCTAATTTTATTAGTGTTCTTGCGATTTTTGATGCAACTTGCGGGGATTAATTTTTTTAATCCTGTGGTGCAGTCTACGATCAAGGCGACTAAGTTTGTTGATGTGTTGAATCGTTCACTACCACAACCTGCAAAAGGTCGCATCAATCTTGCGGCGATCATATTGCTGATATTACTGTACTTGGTCAAAGTATCGGTGTTGAGTAATATGGCTGGTGGCATCACGATTTTTGATGCGCATTACAAAAATCTAGCTACAGGTGCGGATAGTTTGTTGCTGGGCACATTGATGGCAGTGACGGATGGTGTGTTGACCTTTTGTCGTTATTTGATTTTTGCGGCAATTATCATGAGTTGGGTGACACTTTTTACCCAAAAGAGTGGGCCATTTACCGAAGCGATTCAAGAGCTTGCGGAGCCATTATTTGCGCCGTTTCGTAAGATCATGCCAAATATGGGGATGATTGATTTGTCACCGTTACTGGCGATATTGGCATTGATTATCCTTGGTGTGGTGATGACGAGTGTGTCTCTTGCGGTGATTGGTGGTTATCGCTAAGCTCCAAAACTTTTCAATCAATCAATAAAAAACCGACGCTCAATAAAGCGTCGGTTTTTTTATATCTTAGATTCTCATATGAAGCGACTTAGAACAAATTCACAGGAATGTCTAAGAACAAACGCCATTCGTTGGTGTCGCCAATGTAAGTTGCATCATATTCGTCATCTGCACGGTAGTAAGAGTGGCGAACACGTAAGCTTGTATCTTTGGCAAAACCACTTTGTACAGTGTATTTTACTTGGCTAAAGAGTTCGTATTCTTCAGAGTTATCACTGACCAGTTGAGTGCGATCTGCACCGTCTGCAACATCAATATCCCACCCATATACTGCTGCATTTGTCCAGTCCAGACCTTTTAAGCCGAAGTTGGCAAAATTGTAGTTGTATTGCAAATGCACCGACTTTTCATCATTACCGATAAAGTCTGACAAATACGAGTTTGGTATGTAGATGGTTTGACCACCGTCAGCCATACCTTTACCACGATTATAATCATAGCCGACATTACCTGTATTTTGTTGGTAAGCCAACATAATGTTGTGTGGACCAGTGTTATAGCTCGTCGAAACACCCCAAATCGAGTTTTGATAGTCGTCATCAGGATTGCCACGCTCTGAATATAATGCAGCATTGGCTTCTTGATCCCAATCGGTATGATAACCACTGAAGTCGAATGTCCACGTACCTTTCGCAACTGGGTAAGTATAATTAGCATTGGCATAATGACGTTCTAAACGATCTTTATTATCCACACCGTAATACGCCAATTTGGTTTGATCATTCAGTTGATATTTCACACCCCAAACCGTTGCACGATCGAGTTCGTTTTCATCGGTAGAGATTTGATCTGAAAATTGGTTTTTGGTGAACTTACCAGCGATCAGTTCGACATTGTCTATTTCACGGCTATTGATCAATGTCCCTGTGAAATACTCAGGGACTAGACGTGCTGTGTTACTTGCCAAAACAGGCAAATCTAAAACTTGTGAACCATAACGTACTTCGGTATTTGAGAAGCGTGCTTTGACATTACCACCACCACGTGTCCAGTGATCGTATGGTTCGCCTTGATTGTTACGTGGCACCATGTTGTTGTTAGAGTTGTTATTGTCACCAAGTCCAACAGAAAAATCGCCTACAGCGCCAACACCGAACCCAACGATGCCTTTGGTGTAGCCTGAGTCCAAATTCACAATTGCAGTTTGTGCATATGAGCTTTCATCTTTTGGCCCACTTTTCTTATCACGATGGATAAAGCCAGTACGGAATAAGACGGAGCCGTCCGCATCTTCAACAAAGCCTTTTGACTCAGATTGTTCGCTTGCAATAGCTGTACCGATCATTGCCGACTGGATAAGTAGCAAGACGGCGATTTTTTTTGTTTGCATTGGTAGTAGCCTTCAAAAAATAACAAAGAGGCGGATTGTACAACAAACCTATAAAAAAAAATTACTTTATCTATTCCAATTGATTATTAATTTAGCGAAATTTAGACTAAAGTCTGATGGTTTTTGATTTTACATCTTCAAAACTGGATGACTTAACGCGACATCATAAAAATCATTTGACAGTTATTGAACGACCGTTTAAAAATATGGTTGAGAATTTAGAATATTGGAAAAGTAAAATGCGTGCAGAACAAAATCATCAAGGCAAAGTGAGCCGTGAAATTATCCATGATCATATTTTATTGCTCGGACTTGATCGTGCAGAGAAATATAATGCCTTTGATAGTCATCTGATTCATGCCTTAGCCGATGAGTTAACCGCTTATGAAACTGATGATAATTTGCGCTGTGTGGTGATCTTTGCACACGGTCAGCATTTTACCGCTGGGCTCGACCTGATGGAGCTACAGCCAAAAATTAAAGATGGTGTGTTCAATTTTGACGCAGAAACCATCAATCCGTGGGGAATCAAAGGCAAACAACGGACCAAGCCAATGGTCGTTGCGGTGCATGGCTATTGCTATACCGCAGGCATTGAGTTGATGCTCAATGCCGATGTAGTCATCGCCAGTGAGCAGACCGAATTCGCTCAGATGGAAGTACAGCGTGGCATCATGCCGTTTGGCGGGGCGACGGTGCGCTTTGTACAGGCTGCGGGTTGGCAAAAAGCTATGCCGTATTTACTCACTGGGAAAAAGTTCGACAGCAAAACCGCACTTGATCTCAATCTAATTTCTGAGATTGCCCAAGACGGTGAGCAACTTGAACGTGCGATCGAGATGGCACAAGAGATCAGTGTAGCTGCACCGCTTGCGGTCAAAGCCCTAATTGCAGCGGCGACCGAAGCCCAGTTGCATGGACAGCAATACGCTTTTGATCGGATGAATAGTTATCTACCTGCCTTGTTTGCTTCGCAAGATGCGATGGAAGGGGTAATGGCTATGATGCAAAAGCGTCCACCAAATTTTCAGGGTAAATAGTTGCTTTCTATTTATTCATTTTAAAATTTATGATTTGAAATTTTGGTCAAAACCATTTTCTTTATTTAGAGAAATACGATGAATGCGCAAACACAATTCTCCCTACAAGCGGTTGATCAGCAATCCTTGACCTTTCAAGCCTTAGACAATTATGCGTTGTCGGGTGTTCGCTATCGTCCAAAATCGCAGATTGTTGCCAACATGATTATCGCTAATGCGACAGGTGTGCCACAGGCGTTTTATCGCCGTTTTGCGCTGTATATGTCAGAGCGAGGTTTTCAAGTCTTTACTTTTGATTATCGTGGTATTGCGCAGTCTGCACCGAAGTCGCTGAAAGGCTTTGAAATGGATTATCTCGATTGGGGGCAGTTGGACTTGTCAGGTGTGATTGATCAGGTTGCCAATGAACGTGCAAAAGATGGCGTTAAAACTTTTCTCATCGGACATTCATTTGGCGGGCAGGCGCTCGGTTTGGTGAATAATTCGCATAAACTCACTGCGTGTATGACCTTTGGTAGTGGTGTGGGTTGGAAAGGCTATATGCCTAAAGTTGAAGCCTTTAAAGTATCGATCATTTGGAATATGGTGTTTCCTGCGATGGCGCTAGGTTATGGCTATGTGCCGTGGAGTAAGCTGAAGATGGGCGCAGATTTGCCTTTAGGCGTGTATCAGCAGTGGAAGCAGTGGTGCAAATATCCAAACTATTTTTTTGACGATCCTGATATGCAATATCTGCATGCGCAATATGCCAAAGTGACCACGCCGATCATCGCTGTGACTTCGACCGATGATGAGTGGGCAATGCCGATCTCTCGTGATGCCTTGCATGTGCATTATAAAAATGCAGAACTGACCAATGATAATATTACACCGCAACAATTCGGCTTAAAGCAGATTGGGCATATGGGTTATTTTAGGCGAGGCGCTGAGCAGATTTGGGATCATGTGATTGATCAGTGTCTGCAATATTTGTAATTTCAATAGTATTTAAAAAGTGTACTGACAATAGGAAAATCATGCGTCCAAATAAACTGAGTCGTAGCGAAATTATCAGCCACTGTGCCAAACAGTTTAAGCAACATGGCTATGCAGGCACCAGTATGCAGATGTTGGCAGCGTCTTGTGGGCTGACGAAGGGTGCATTTTATTATTACTACAGTAATAAAGAGCAGTTGTTGATGGATATTTTGCAAGAAATTCATCAGCAGTTGATCGGTTGTTTAAATCCTATTGCGAATGATCAAAGTCTGAGTGTTGCAGAGCGCTTCGCCACCATGCACAGCAAAGCGGTGCAATATTTTTCTATGGGTGAAGTGGGTTGTTTAATGGCGATTATTTCCATTGAGTCTTTGCAGGCGTTGCCTGAAGCCAAATCGTTGATTCGTGACTTTTTCCAAGATTGGGAAAATGCGATGTATCCGCTATTCGTTGAAAAGCATGATGAGGCAGAAGCACGGCGACTTGCAAAGCAGAGTGTGGCGGACTATGAGGGCGCAATTTTGATGCATCGCTTCACCGAAGATGCTTTTTATATTGAACAAGTGGAAAGGCGGATTAAAGCTGTCATTGAGTGATTTAAGTTATGCGAATTATCTATGAAAAGTTGAGCTACCCATTCGTTTGGATACAAGCGGGTTTATTTTATTTCAAAATGAAAAAATTGGATGATCCTAAGGGTGAGCGAATTGTTCACATTGGATCGAGTGAACAAATCATCCGTATTCTCGTTGTTGGCGATTCATCTGCGCTGGGTGTGGGTTGCGATGAGATTTCTCAAAGTAGTGTGGGTGTAATTGCAGAAAAATTATCAGAACAATTCTCGGTGCAGTATCAAGTCTGTGCATTTACAGGTTTTACAACCAAGCAAATATTTGAAAAAGTAAGGGAAGTCCCGAAACAGTCACTTGATTTTATTGTGATTTCATTAGGGACGAATGATATATTACAGCGGACGAAATTGTCTGATTGGGTAAAGCAAGTCACAGAGTTAATGACTTATTTGCAGGTAAGTTTTTGCCCACAAAAAATATTTATAAATGCCGTGCCACCATTTCAGAAGCTGAGTCATTTACCAAATTCATTTCGTACTTATTTATCAAATAAATCACAGCAAATGAATCTTTATTTATCTCAACTCGCTATTGAGAGTACTGCTTGTCAATTTGTAGATATGGATTTTGATTTTCATGCTGATTACATTTCAGCTGACGGTTTTCATCCGAGTGCCTTACTTTATCAATTGCAAGGTGCACGATTAGCAACCTTTATGCTTGAGAATTTAGTGGGTGAGAGTGAAGTTGCTTAGGTAACGTGCATTAGAAATGCCATTTTTATAATCTATTTCCCCAAAAAGAAAACCCCACGCCGTAGCGCAGGGTTTATCTATTTTTACATCAGCAGCTTAATGACGTGCGGCTTTACCTTCATCCACCGCTTTGACGATCGGTGTTTTTGGCAATGGTTTTGGTTTCTCAGTTAATGCCAGTGGCAAGATGTCATCAATGCTTTTCACTGCTTTGATGTCTAAACCTGCTTTGACATTGTCAGGGACTTCTTTTAAGTCACGGACATTATCCTCTGGGATAAACACTTGCTTGATGCCACCACGATGTGCCGCAAGAAGTTTCTCTTTCAGACCGCCGATGCGTAGGGCATGACCACGTAGAGAAGTTTCACCTGTCATTGCAATGTCAGCACGGATTGGAATCCCAGTGAATGCTGATACCAATGCTGTGGTCAATCCAAGACCCGCCGAAGGCCCGTCTTTTGGTGTCGCCCCTTCAGGCAAATGCACGTGCACATCTGTTTCTTCAAAGCGAGAAGACTCGATGCCCAACTCATCAGCACGTGTACGCACTACGGTCATGGCAGCTGTAATCGACTCCTTCATCACATCACCGAGTGAACCTGTGGTGATGAATTTGCCTTTACCTTTCACCGCAGCAACTTCGATAGTCAAAAGCTCACCACCGACCGAAGTCCACGCCAAACCATTGACACGACCGATCTGCGCTTCTGTTTCTGCGATACCGTAATCGAACTTATGTACGCCTAGGTATTCAGGTAAGTTCTCTTGGGTCACGTCGATCTGCAAGTTTTTGGTTTTATTAGCCACGGCTTGCTTCACGACTTTACGTGCGATCTTCGATACTTCACGCTCAAGACTACGTACACCTGCTTCACGGGTATAGTGGCGCACGATGTCACGAATCGCCTCTTCATGCACAGACAGTTCTTTTGCACGCAAGCCATTATCTTTGATCGCTTTTGGTACAAGATAACGATCAGCGATATTGACTTTCTCCTCCTCGGTATAACCCGGCAAGCGGATCACTTCCATACGGTCGAGTAGCGCCTCTGGAATGTTCATGCTATTGGCAGTACAGATGAACATCACTTCTGACAAATCTAAGTCCAAATCGAGATAATGGTCATTAAACTTGTTGTTCTGTGATGGGTCGAGCACTTCAAGCAAAGCAGACGCTGGATCACCACGGTAGTCTTGCGCCATCTTGTCAATTTCATCGAGTAAGAATAAAGGATTCTTCACGCCGACTTTATTTAAAGACTGCACGATTTTACCCGGCATCGCACCGATATAGGTACGACGGTGACCACGGATTTCCGCCTCATCACGTACACCACCGAGCGCCATACGGATAAACTCTCGTCCAGTCGCTTTGGCAATAGATTCACCGAGCGACGTTTTACCGACACCCGGAGGACCGACTAAGCAGAGGATTGGTCCACGTAATTTTTTCACACGTGACTGTACTGCAAGATATTCCACGATACGGTCTTTGACATCATCCAAGCCATAATGGTCTTCATCGAGAATTTGCTGTGCTTTATTCAAGTTGATGCTAACTTTACTGGCTTTGTTCCACGGTGTATCAAGGATCACTTCCAGATAGTTACGCACCACAGCAGACTCAGAAGATGCTGGTTGCATGCCTTTGAGCTTACGGAATTCACTTTCAGCTTTTTTACGCACATGCTCAGGCAAGTCTGCTTCGACAAGACGCTTTTCGATCTCGGCAACATCATCTTCACCGCCACCGTTCATATCAGATAGCTCACGCTGAATGACCTTCATCTTTTCATTGAGAAAGTATTCACGTTGATTTTTTTCCATCTGACGTTTGACGCTGTCGTGTAGACCTTGTTCGATCTCTTGCTCTTCAGACTGTTGAAGCAAATAGGTCATTAACTCTTGTAGATGCGCTTCAAAGTCATCAATTTCCAAGAATTTTTGTTTGACTTCAATGCTCAGCGGGACACGAGTCGCTACGAAAAACATCAGCTGTGCAAGATCGGTGATCTTTTCAGCAGCACTAACCAGTTCACGTGCATTACGCAGTTTTGCTTCTGCATATTGTGCAAATAAAGCATTAAGCTCTTGAACTCTATTGAGTTGGGTATCTTCATTGAGCGGATTGTGCATCGGGCTAATCGCATGTTCAGCTTGTAAATACTCATCACCTTCGATGATGGTTTCCAATTTTGAGCGATGTAAGCCTTCAATCAACACTTTGATGCAATTGTCATCATTTTCATGATTGACCACTTGCACGATACGCGCCACCGTACCGTATTGATACAGGTTGTTATGGTCAATGTCTTCGGTGAGTGAGTCTTTTTGCGCAACTACAAACACCAAATTGTCACTATTGCGAGCGATTTCAACCGCATTAATTGATTTTTCACGACCAACAAATAGCGCAATCTGCATGTGTGGGTAAACCACGACATCACGCAATGCGAGTAAGGGTAAAGTTGCAGGAATTTCTTGTTCCTCAACGATCACTTGGTCTTTAACGATATCAGTCATATGCACTCCTAATGAGTGACAAATTATTTTGTCATAATTCATTAGTGAAGCATTTTTAAAAAAATACAAGGGGCATTGTTTGAAATTTTAAATGAAATGTTTGCTTTGCTTGTAATTTAAACAGATTGCATGGATTAAAGAGGTAATTTGTGCAGATGATGAAAGATGTAGTTTACGTTCTTATGGAGTTAACTTGATGAAAAGCATTAGGGTCTGTTGACATTTGTTGTATAAAAAAATAGCGAGATAGTAAAATTAAATCGCCAAACCCAATTTTACACTCG
>NZ_CANLSL010000023.1 GCF_947493735.1 uncultured Acinetobacter sp.
GTCGTTAGCTCAGTTGGTAGAGCAGCGGACTTTTAATCCGTTGGTCCCGCGTTCGAGTCGCGGACGACCCACCATTTATTTCGAACTGTTTGCAAATTCTGTGTAAACAATCGCTTTAGAAAGTAATCTTCTTTCTAAATATGAGCAAATATAAGATAACTTTCTTCTTATGTTTAAGAAATTGATAATTCATCAATTTCTCTTGCGCTTCGGTTTAAAGCAGTGCTTTAACCTCGCTCAGGGTCGTTAGCTCAGTTGGTAGAGCAGCGGACTTTTAATCCGTTGGTCCCGCGTTCGAGTCGCGGACGACCCACCATTTCTATACTTTTCCTTAAAATAAAAAAAATTGAATATCAGCTCAAGCTTATATCCAATCTCTATTTTCTGCATTGATATTTAGCAGACTTTCTTTTAAGCAATTTCCTTGAGATATGTCCATGGAAATATGCCTTTATCATGTCCATCACTAAAGCAAATTTGTACACCATACCGCTGTGAATTGATCGCCTTCACGGCAATGTCTTCTTGCACGACAAAGAACGGCTGTCGTATGCGCTGTGCTCGACAAAAAACACATGGACAATGAAGTCGCAACTGATGTGGCTGAAATGCTAAAGTCAAATCATCATCCGACCAAATGAATTGAATCATTTGGCTGTGTGGATCATATTCAATACTGTTCGGTTCATTCTGCATGCTGGTTTTCTCGGATTTGCTGAACTCAGATTTGCTTAACTTGAATTTGATTTAAGCTGATACGGATGGCTTTACGCACTTCAGGATCAGAGTCTTCGGCATGTTGATTTAACAATTGTTCTGCTTGATCACCACCAATTTCACCGAGTGCCAAAGCAACTTCTTTTTCTTAAATTACTGATTTCAAAATTAAAATTTAGCGCCAATTCTTCAAAAGCATGTTGTGACCGAATCAGCCCTAGACTTCGTACCGTTGCAATGCGCACCTGCCAGTAATCATCATTCAATGTATCAATCAAGATCTGCTCAAGTGCAACCAGTTTTAAGCGTCCGATGGTTAATGCAGATTCAACTCGCAACTGCCAATCTTCAGCAACTAATGCGACCTGCAAAGCTTACTGAACAATCGGCGTAGCATGTTTTGCATACGCCAAGCCACCTGTTGCTATACGTCGTGTTTCCACATCCGTTTCTTTTTCTACAGTTTTGGCAAGTACAGCAATGCCCTGTGGTTGTTGCAACCAACTGAGCGCACTCACCGCTTCACAGCGAATCAATGGATTTTCATGCGCTGTATCCGCCTCGATATGTGTATAAAGCTGTACCGCACGAAGCGGTTTCAGCGCACGTAAAATCGCAGTCTTTACAGAAACTTGCGGTTGATCTAAAAATTGCCCAAGTACATCCGCAGATCAGTGACTTGGCTTTGCACTGACAGTTTGAGCTTAGATGCCACTTGGATCGGTGCAGGGACAAACTGAACAGACAACACTTCATTGACGATCTGATGCCCATCGACAGACATCACTTCGGCGAAGCCTTGTAGTTGACTGATGTTTTGATGTGCATTGGGTTTGCTGACTTTAAAATTAAGTCTATCTCATGTTCTGAAGGTAACTGCGCAAGTGGCGGATACTCCCCTAGCTGAATCTGCAACTGCAACTGCGACTTGACTTGACTTGGTCATACAGTGGTGGCTGGCTACTTAATGCGCTCGCTGAATAGGTCATCTCAATCAACTTGTTATAACAACTTGCCTGAGATCATAGATGGCGCACTTTTTGATGAGAAATAAGGAAACTCGAAATGCTTAGCAGAAAATGCAGGATTAAATATTTTTTATTGTTATTTTTCACAATATTAAGTGAATTAAAATTCTTAAAATGTGGCTTTTGCATTTATTTTGATATGCTTATGACCCGATCTTGAGTCGTAAAAAAGTAGCCATTTACATAAAAATAAATTTAATGACGCTTAAATTATATACACATGTATATACAAGTGTATAATAATTACGAATCTAGTTTTTCATCCTTCTAAATATGACGGCACTTTCCAAATCGAATACTTTGCTGCATCAGCTTTCTACTAGTGTTTTTGATCGCTCGGCAACTGACTTTTGGCTACAACAAATCAATCCGCTTTGGTCGAGCACCGAAGCACGTGGGCAAATCGTTGCTCGCCATCAAATTGCGCAAGATATGTATCAGCTGAAAGTCAAATGCAATCGACGTATGGATTTTGGGGAAGCAGGTCAGCATCACCCTGTCTTTGTTGAAATCAATGGGATTCGCTATGAACGCAGTTATAGTTTGACGCAACTTGATCGCCAACATATCGCCTTGAACGTCAAACATGTACACGGTGGTTTGGTCAGCGATTGGCTATGTTCGAAAGCCAATATTGGTAATTACTTAAGCTTTGGTGAGCCTTATGGTGAAGTATCACTAGATCATTTCCAAAGTAAAAGACTCGTCTTGCTCGTTGCAGGGAGCGGTATCACTCCTGCATTTAGCGTATTACATGCGCTTGAAAAGCAAAATCGTTTAAAAGACTATCAAATCCATTTGAAATATTGGGCGTCAACTCAACGTAAACATGCTTTTATCTTGCAATTTAAACAATGGCAAGAACGCTATACTTCGTTCAATGTTGATTTCTATTCTACCCAAGCGCAAAGCAATACAGACAACAATGACACGACATCAAAACGCTTAGACGCCACTCACCTACAATCCATTCAGGATTTGCATGACTGCGCTGTATTCGCATGTGGTCCTTCAGGTTTTGTCGAAACTGCGCAAAGCCTATGTACAGATGCCAAGCAATTTCAAGGTGAAGCTTTTTACTTTTCTACGCCTAGTATCACGGATTCAGATTCATCAGAAATCGAACTGATCAATATCCATCTCAGTCGTTCGAACAAACACCTGCAAATTCCAAAAGGTCAGTCTATTTTGACTGCTTTAGAAGCGCAAAACATCCGCCCACAACACGGCTGTCGTATGGGAATTTGTAACAAATGTGCATGTAGCAAAGTCAGTGGTAGCACACAGCATATTGCCAATAAACAAACTAATCATGAAGCCAATCAGTTAATTCGCATCTGCGTCAATAGTGCACAAAGCGATATCAAACTTGCGCTGTAAAACAAACTCATCGAGTGAAGATGAAGCGCATTGAACTGCGATAAAGATAATTTTGAAATGATTTTGAGGAATGCATCATGAACATGCCTGCAAAGATTGAATATATCAAAAATCCGAAATACCGTGAATTGACCTCTGCCGAGTTAGATCGCTTTGCCAAAGAGCTTGATACCATCAAACAAGAGGTACTCGACGATCTCGGAGCGAAAGATGCTAAATATATACGTCGTGTGATTGCGACGATGCGATATAGCAGTGTAGTCGGTCGAGCATTGCTATTTGCGGGTTGGTTTCCACCTGCATGGTTGCTTGGGACAGGCTTATTGTCTGTTGACAAAATCCTAGAAAATATGGAAGTTGGGCACAATTTCATGCACGGTCAATACGACTGGATGAATGATCCCAATATGAATGGTCAACGCTATGAATGGGACACCGTCGGCACATCGGACAACTGGCGTGAAACGCATAATTTTAAACATCATACTTATACCAATATTAAAGGCATGGACGATGATATTGGTTATGGCTTACTGCGCTTATTCCCTGAACAACGCTGGAAAGCTGGCTATCTATTACAACCTTTGTACAGCATTCCATTTTGCTTACTTTTTCAATGGGGCGTTGCGATTCAGAACCTTGAAATTGGTAAGCTCCTCATTGGTAAAAAAACTAAACAACAACTTTGGAATGATTGGAAACCTGTGCAAAACAAAGTCGCAAAGCAATTGTTTAAAGACTATGTATTTTTCCCACTCATCGCAGGACCAAGTGCAATTCCTGTATTTCTAGGCAATTTAACTGCAAATGGTATGCGGAATATTTGGACATTTAGCATCATCTTCTGTGGTCATTTCACCAAAGATGTTGAGGTTTTCCCAAAAACCGTTTTGCTGAATGAGTCAAAAGGACATTGGTATATGCGCCAAATTCGTGGCTCATCGAACTTAAAAGGTTCTGAAGCTTTTCATATTCTTTCAGGGCATCTTAGTCATCAGATTGAACATCATCTGTTCCCTGATATTCCTGCACGCCGTTACCGCCAAATGGCGCCGAAGGTTGAAGCCGTCTGCAAAAAATATGGTTTAAATTACAACAATGCCAGTCTTGCCAAGCAGTTTAGACAAGTGCTTGGGCGCATTGTGAAGTATGCTTTTCCGTTCAAAAAGTAAATGAACTTGGAGATACACAGAAAACTACCCAAAATCGTGGCAAAAGTGGCATAATATGCACCACTCCCACACGATATGAAGGTACTGCTATGGCAATGCGTCCTGCTGTTCGTCGTCACGCTTTGGTGATGATCGTTTTTGCATTGGCTCAATGGATATTTGTCATGGTGGCATTACACCAAAACCTTTGGCATCTCGATAAATACGATCGCATTTTGACATTTTGTGCCAGTGCGTTTGGCGGTGCGTGGCTGTTGATTCTTGCTGTATTGTATATGGTGATCAAAGGCAATGACGGCAAAGAATCTAAATAATCGCTTTCTGAGCATTAGATAAAAAATCACCTACTGCAAGTCGTGCAGTAGGTGGGCTACAAAATCATCGATCATTAAAATCATCAATTTATTTTTTATGCAGTAGAAACCTCACCCAGTTCCGCATCGTTTTTTCCTACAAAACTTAAAACAAGTTTCATGCCAAATCATAAATTCATCACTTAAAAATATTAAATAACAAAAACTTAAATACTTTGCAGTTATCTATATATCAACAATGACTCGCAGTTAAACATTCTCATACTATTTTTCGGGCGATTATAGTGCACACTAATGATCAACCATTCGCTTGGGCAAAACTCAATGATCAAGACCAGTGCAAACCGTTTCTTTAAAAGCAATCTCCGACAAACCAATTGCAAGTGGTTGCTCTCTTTTTCAGCGCTTGTAGGAGTGGCATTGATGATTTCAACGAATAGTTATGCCGATCGCAATGCGGAGATTCGAAAAGCCTGTGCACAACTGCCAACTTATCAACAGCAAGGCGCACGCTTGTATCAGCAGAAGAATTATTCGAAAGCTTTGGATGCTTTTGAAAACCAAGCGGCATACACCCATTTCTGTTTACTCAATCAAGATGAATTCACTAAAAGCGCTCAAACTTTAACTGAGGCGAATCTTGCAACGGCTTATAACAATGTCGGTTTAACCCATACCAAGCTAGGACAATATGCTTGGGCAAAAGCATGGTACGCCCTACGTCCAGAGGATAAAAAGAGTCAATACAATTTATCAAAACTGCCTAAACAACTATATTCAGATCAAAAAATCATAGGAGAATATGTTCGATATGCAGGTCAAGGTGCATGGAATCGTTTAGAAGTGTCTGATCAAGGTGATCATTATGCGATTCAATTTTATGGTTTAAGAATGGGTTTATTGGCGCTGATTTATGGTCCAAATCTTGGTGAGTTTACAATTGAAATGCCAAAGAAAGTCGCAGGAAAAACCAATACGCACGCTGAATATCATTATGAAGATTGTCAGATTGATTTAGATTTTTCTAATAAGTCACTGAGCGAGCAGTTCATTACGGTCAAACAACATCAAGGCGATGCGTCAAGTTGTGGTTTCGGGTTTGGAGTATATGCAGATGGTGCTTATCATAAGGTTAAATAACCTGAGTTCGGCTTATGATGAGTAAAAACTGCATGCCAAGTTGGAGCGTCAGTCGCACTGTTCGAGGTCAGCATAGCTTTAGTAAAGTGAAGTTTTTCAAGGTATTCGATTGATTTTGATATATGACCGAGTTTGCGACTGACAAATGGCTTTGCCTACTTTCCCCGAAAGGAAAGTAGGTCGAACCGAAGGTTAATCCCGACATAAAAGCATACACTTCAATACCTTGTCTAAAAATGATTTTCCTTTTCAAAGCCATACACTGCAAATTTCATCAAACGCGAGTTATTTAAGTTTTCAGTACCTTACAGATACATCGCCGCGATCCAACCAAAGATAATCAATGGAATATTGAAGTGCAAAAATGTCGGAACGACCGTATCCCAAATATGATCGTGCTGATCATCGGTATTTAGCCCTGCCGTTGGACCCAAGGTCGAATCCGACGCAGGAGAACCTGCATCACCCAGTGCCGCTGCTGTACCGATCAACGCAACCGTTGCCAATGGTGAAAAACCAAATTGTGCGCACAGTGGTACATAAATCACTGCCAAAATCGGCACGGTCGAAAATGAAGAACCAATACCTAAGGTCACGAATAGACCGATCAACAACATCAAAAATGCTGCCAAAGCTTTATGACCACCAAGCTGTGCCATCACGCCTTGAATCAAGCTATCGACTTGACCAGTCGCCTGCATCACTGAGGCAAACCCTGACGCAGCAATCATGATAAAACCGACTAATGCCATCATCCGCATACCTTGCACGAATACATCATCGGCTTGTTGCCATTTAAAAATACCTGCCGCAGATAACACCGCAAACCCGATCAAACCGCCCAAAATCATTGAACCAGCATAGAGCTGTACAGTGATCGTCAAGACAACGGCAAGGCATGCCATCAGTAAGGTTTTTTTGGCAATCTGTGGGACATCTTTGGCGTCGGATTGTAAACTTTGCCCATCATGTTTTAGCTTTTCGGCGAGATCAACATTTGCATATTTTTCAGTTTGCAGCGGTTGTTCCAAATCCATCTTTTGCACGCTTGCTACGGCTTGCATCTGATATTGACGTGGTTTGCGATAGCTAAAAAACACCGCAACTAACATGCCTAAAAACATCCCCGCAACAGGAATCGCCATACCGACTGGCAACATCCAACGCTCAACCTGTAGGTTATATTTCGAACCCACTTCGTTGATATTACCCATTAGGATTTGTTCTAAGAAGATCGCACCAAAACCGACTGGAAGGAGCATATAGGTACCAACCAAGCCCATCGTCAGCACACAAGCCACCCCACGGCGATCAAGATTGAGATGATTCATGACTTTGAGGAGTGGTGGAATCATCACAGGAATAAAAGCGATATGCACTGGAATCAAGTTCTGTGAAAAGATCGCAGCGACAAATAAAATCGAATAAAGCACGTATTTTAATTTTGCAGTTTTGGCGTGTTCCGCTTCTTGTCCAAGCAGACCCAACAGCTTATGCGCCAATACATCTGGCAATCCAGACTTTGATAGCGCTAAAGCAAATGCACCTAATACAGCATAAGATAACGCCACTTCCGCACCGCCACCTAAGCCTTCGTTAAAAGCTTTGACCGTATCAGAAATTCCTAGCCCTGCGACCAACCCACCGACAACGGCGGAAATGACTAAGGTAAATACCACTGACACCCTTGCCAAAGACAAAGCGAACATCAGTAAAATTGCAATAACGACTGCATTCATAAAACATACAATTAAAAAGAATCAGTCGCTATTCTATCAGTCACTTTGCGAGTTGGTAAAAAAATCTGATTAGCTACAAGATTTAATGTACTCAAATGCTCATTTCAATAGGGTCTGTTGACATTTCACAGATGTTTGCGACAACGGATGTTTTTTAGGCGGTACTAGGCATGAATGAAGAAATTTAGTCATTCTAAATGAGTCATTCATAACGACGTAGCGTCAAAAAAAATCCTTGTCCCGAAGGGTTATGGCTAAAATTGCCATAAACTTCGTTATGAAACTTGGCAAGGGAGTGACCATTCCCTGCGTTTCATGCCTCGTTTATGTGATTTTACCCAATAACGCAAGACATGGTTGAAATGTCAACAGACCCTAATCCTCAGGCATAAAAAAACTCAATCAAAGCAAAGTTCTCAATTGAGCTCTAATCGCAAAATGTAAATCAATATTTTAATGCAAAATCGGCAATATACTGTGCAATACGATGCGGTTGGCTCAAGATCGCCCAGTGATTCGCATCCACCTCCACACGACTGAAATCATCTGCCCAATGTTGTACTTCATCAATATATTCAGGACTGACAAAACGATCACGCTTCAATACGATCGCTTGTACAGGACACTGTGCATAGCGCTTTCTTGGCTTAAGCATGGTTGGAATGAAGTTGGCACGATATAGCGCAATACCATGTTGACCATCTTGTAACACCGCTTGGCTCACTGGTAGACCTTTGGTTTTTTCCAAATTATTCAAAAACTTTTGCCACTGATTCACTGAGCTTACACGCCAATAGGTCGGCGCCAATAATGGCAAATGAAATACAGCGATATACCACGACTTACTGAGCATTTTTAGCGCATTGAGTGGTTGAGCCGTTTTTGCTTTTTGCAGATAGTGCTGAGCATGATCTAAACACGGTCCTGAAATGGTCGAATAGGATAAAGTTTTTCCACGAAAGCCTTCTTCTGTAACCGATTCCCATGTTTGAATCGAACCCCAATCATGCGCTGCAAGATGAAATTGGCGGTTTGGGATAACCTGCTCCACCACTGCATTTAAATCTTTAGAAAGTTGTGGCAATCGATAGCTTGATACTTTCTTCGGAATGGTCGAACGCCCTGCACCACGTACATCGTAGCTAATCACGTAGAAATCATTGAGTAAATGCGGAATCACCAACTCCCACACTTCTTGATTGTCAGGATAGCCATGTACGAGCACCATCGCAGGCTTACTTGCATCACCGAAGCTTTGCGCAAAAAGTTGCTCGCCGTCTGTGGTTTTGACCCAGTATTGTTGAGCTTGCTGTTGTAATTGCTGTTTTGATTGCTGTAATGCTTGCATAGTTCTTCCCAAATAATCCTGAAGATATCGTTCACCCACGTTCAATAAACAATCGACGAGATAAACCGACTGAGTAAAATCCTATCGGCATAGGATTGTCATCAACCTGTGCTTGTTTTTCCTCAAACTCAGATTAGTATGGAATAAAAGATGAAGAGATAAATTGACTTTATGGACATACGTACAGTAATTAATCGTCTACCGAGTGTAGCTAAGTTTATTTTGAATTTTTATTCACCGTTTCGTGGAGCAGGGATCGAAATCGAAAAAATGCACCTCGATGAGGGCTTTATTCGAGTCAAAATGCCACTCACTCGCAAGAACCGAAATATCGTCGGTGTGCACTTTGGTGGTAGCTTATATGCGATGGTTGACCCATTTTATATGTTGATTTTGATGCACCAACTGGGTGAGAAATATATCGTTTGGGATAAAGCTGCGACGATTCAATTCCTTTCACCAGGTCGTGGAACAGTCTATGCTGATGTCCGAATCAGCCCTGAAGAACTCACAGAAATTCGTCAGCTTGCTTTGAATCATGAACCTGTGTTCCGTACCTATCATCTCGACATTATTGATGAACAAGGACAACGGATCGCCGCTGTAGAAAAAGTCGTCTATATCCGCCGTAAAAAGCCAAAAGGTACACGATCGCTGTTTCGTTCTAAACAATAAAAACGTGTAATCAAAACGACCACTACAACATCTTGGTATTGAATATTTTTATGAAATTCGCTCTGAATACCAAGAATTCGCGGATCAACGCCATAAAAATTCTTCGGAGAATGCAAAATTTCAAACCATAGAGTTGGCTAAAAAACTGACTTCATCTGATTGACCGAGTTCAATTACACATAAAAAATTGCATATAAAAAAAGTTGCGCCAATGACGCAACTTCTTTTATTAAACTCAGATTGTCAAATTAAGTTTATTAAATCGAGGTTGTTAAATTAAGGCTTGGCGATTAGCGACCTTCACCAATCGCAGCACCTGCACCACCGCCGATCGCACCACCAACTGCTGCACCTTCTGCACCGCCAATGACTTTTTCACCGATGATCGCACCAACTGCGCCACCGATTGCACTTGAGGTAGAACCTGTGCCACTACTGCCTTGACTGTTTGAACCAAGACCAGCACCTGCCGCCGCACCAACTCCTGCACCTGTACGACCGCCAGCCTTTTGACCGACTGCACCGCCTACGGCACCACCGACTGCTGCTGCGCCGATGCGATTTTGTGACGGTGTTGCATTCGCACAGCCAACTAATAATGCGGCGCTCATCGCCAAACTTGCAAATACAGCTGTGGTTTTATGCGTTTGCTTCGACATTGTTTGTTTTAACATGGTTATATCCTCTTCTTCCTAAAAAATGAACTGTATAAGTATGCAAAATCAATGCGCACGAATCTTGCGCTTATCGTTATCGAATTGTGTCGAATGTAACCGACTTGTCACATTTCTTTAAAAGCTAAAATCAAAAAAACGTAGTCTTATCGGAAGTACGTTTTTTTTTCAAACACATTAGGTGAATTTCTACTACATGCCATTTCTGTGTTATTGAAACCATGTTTCCAAACGAAGTAACGCACCAACATGATGATCACGATCCAAATCATCATCATTGTAATAATTCACTTCTGTTTGAATGAACAGCCATTCACGTAAAAACGGCTGCCGCCAACCGATGAACGGTCCATAGCTATCTAGCTCAGGTTGTTTATCATCAATGTCGCCACCTGTGTACACACCATAGTTAAACCAATGGTCATGGAAAAATTGGTGTTGTCGATAGAGTCGATTGTCCCAGTGGAAGTTCTGCTCAAAATCATCATCGGTATAGGTCAGACTCAACTGATTGCTCAAGAAAGCCTCTTGAGGGCGAGCATGACGAATCTCTAAGTTAGTTCTCAGATAATCTTTACTGTCTATCCCATAGCGATAAATTTGCTCGGCATGCGTACTAAAATTATTGTTTAAATCCCAGTCTTTAGACACTTTTAGACGTGCGTACACATCATCGCCAGAGCGCACACCAAGATCGGCATCAGTATCTACACCCCACGGATTTTTCCACTGTGACCAACGCAGTGCCAACGATGAGTTATCATCTTTGACTCGCTTTTTATCTAATGTTTCGTCAGGGTTTCCACGAGGGTTTTCATTATTAATCGCAACGCTATCTCGGATTTCATTATCCAAACTATCATCACCAAAGACTACACTCAGCTTGTTCTCAAGCGTTGGTAGCTTAATCTTTCCTCGCACTCGTGGTTTCACCGAAAAATCATCATACTCATCCCAGCGTGTATCCACGATCAATCGTAGCGTCGCCCATGCAGGCTGATTTGGATCAGGCTCCCCAAACCAGTCATTGATACTATGCGCACGCTTTTGCAAGCTATTGCTAAACTTATCTTGAGTACGATCCCACCATGAATCTTCTTTAGTCTGCTCCGTCGGAGGAACAATCTTATGATTGGACTGCTCAGGTAAAATCGTTGGTGCACTATCAATGGTTTTGGGAATAATATCTAAAACCGTCCCTGTCGGTGGCTCGATCAATACTGATGGTGCATCGCTTGCTGCTTCCATCTGCGTCGTTGCAGCATCGACATCAACGGTATGTACTGTCTGATTGGCATAGCTTAAGCTCGTAAAATAGAACCCAATCATGGCGACTGTGAGAGATTTAAGTTTCATAGGCACTACCCCAAAAGCGATGACATCTAATGCGTTTATAAATTGTTGGCAGTATCATGCGATGCGCTTGCTCTAATATCCTGATTTGGATGTTCAGATTTGAATATACTGACTATTAAATTTTCTAACTAGGTTTTTTATGCCTATATCAAAAACTCAGCATCAGTTTCAAATAAAAGCTACAATCAACACGACTGTTCATTTGTCATAAAATATTAGCACTATTTTTATAAAGCGGTGCGATTGTTTTGACCTTCATGGACGTTGTTGAGCAGTTTTTTTTGAATAATTTTCAAATGGATAGAATGTATAATTATGGATTATCGTGTAATTGATCTCACGCTAGCGTCTGAGATTGCCATCGTTGCCAGCGGTATTTTTCTTCTGATTGGTATGCTCACAGGCGTATGGAAATATCTACAAATTCGCCAATCTGAACATGCTCGCGCGCATTATTATGTCGATATTGCACATCGCTCTGCATTACTTTATGCAGCTGCATCGTTGATTCTAGCTGTCTTGGCGAGTTTCTCAAATTTATCTGCAACGACTTTACTGTGGTGTGTGATTGCCAATTTATTGTTTTTCTTTGCATCTGTATTTAGCTATGTGTTGCATGGTTTCTTACAGGATACGCACAATCAATTCCAAAAACCACATCGCCTCGGCAAATCAGGTCAGCTCCCTGCGTTCTTAGTTTCGGGATTTATGTGGGCATTGATCATTGCCGAAGTTGGCGCAACGACGCTTTTAGTGCTCGGTACAATAAGCTACTTTTTCTGAGCCTGATTTTTTTGAATAATACATAACGCTGATATACGACGAATAGTGTCTGTTGTCAGCATTTTAGGAAACCGATAAAGCTAAGAAAATGGATTCGCTCAACACACTATGATTAACCGAATTGCGACTATACGAACCGTGATTAAGCAAACTGCGACTAAACGAACTGCGATGAAACGAGCTACGATGAAAAAAGTATGTACGCTCGCTTTGGGGATTTCACTCTGCAATGTGACATGGCCGATTGATCTTGTGCAATCGTATCAACGTGCGCTTTCACATGATGCAACGTGGCAAGCGGATCAATTACGTTTTCAAATCGAACAGCAGAATCTCGGTATCGCCAAAGCAGCAGCTCTACCGACTGTTGGTGTCAACGCATCTATTTATAAGCAATATCAAGATTTGGATGATTCAAGCAATTCATCTACAGGTAGTACTGGTGAAGGGACGGTGACACCAAGCTTTAACTTTTATAATGATGAATCGACCACTCGGCAAGTCGGGCTCAGTATCCGCCAACCATTGTTCCGTTGGGATGTTTGGCAAACTTACAAACAAGTAAAAATCTCAACACAACTTGCTGAGGTCAAGCTGTTATCACAGCAACAAGATTTGATGCTGAATGTCGCTGAAAAATATTTTAATGTGCTCCGCCAAACACGCCTCGTCGAGGTCAATCAACAAGAAGTGAATAGCCTCGCCAAGCAAGCCGACATGATTCGTGCGCAGTACCGTGAAGGCTTAGTTGCCAAGATAGATGTCAGCGAGGCAGAAGCACAGCATCAAAGTGCGATTGCCAAAAAAGTGGCGAGCGATATTCAATATCAGCTTGCACTTGAAGAACTTGAACAACTGGTCGGTGAAATTGAAACACCTTTGGCACATTTAGATGCGGGATTTCAATATCAAAACCCGATTCCAAATGATCTCAATGCTTGGCTCGACATGGCGGAGCG
This sequence comes from uncultured Acinetobacter sp., assembly GCF_947493735.1. Lineage (GTDB taxonomy): Bacteria > Pseudomonadota > Gammaproteobacteria > Pseudomonadales > Moraxellaceae > Acinetobacter. Next base: position 13,286 of record NZ_CANLSL010000023.1, read on the forward strand.
AAATAATCTCAATCTCAGCCAAAGCCGTCTTGCGCACAAGGTCGCAGAGCAAAAAGTCAATATGGAAAAAGCGGATTATTTTCCACAAGTCGAAGCTGTTGCAAGTACAGGTTGGAATAAGCAAAGCCCTGAAACCATTATTAGCAGTAATGGACGCACAGATAAGATTGGTATTGAGCTAAACTGGACGCCTTACACTGGTACACGCAATGCCTTAATTAAAAAATCACAAATCGAAGCCAATACCGCACTCGCAGATGTCGATACAACACGCCGTCAAATCCAAACAGAAATTAAGCGGTCATACTTACAAGTCAGTAGTGCCTACAGCCAGTTGAATGCTTATCACAGTGCATTAAAGTCCGCACAGCAAGTCGCCAATGCGTCTTCTGCAAGCTATCGTGAAGGTATCAAAACAATGGTTGACGTCTTACTTGCACAGCGCAACGCCTACGCTGCGCAACAAGACTATGTCAATGCACAGTATGACTATATTCTCAGTGCATTACGGCTCAAAGCCCAAGCAGGGCAATTGCAAGAACAAGATTTAATGGAATTCAACCAATGGCTGAAGTGATAACAAGGCGATTTAACTATATTTTGCAACACTTAATTGTTGTTGCTTTATAATTTGTCATAAAAACTTCATAAAACCACTATTTAATAATGGCTAAAAAGTTTACAATTTTTTGGAGTGCTCATCTTGGAACCATCTACTTCTGTGTTTAGTCATCATATTTCATCACAATTTAACGAAAACCTCGAAGACGTGAACGCAAAGTTTATGGCAATGGGCGGACTCGTCGAACAACAAGTTGCCAATGCAATCCACGCATTGCTGGACACCAACCTTGATTTGGCTGTGAAGGTGCAAGAGGCTGATAACAACGTCAATCAACACGAACGTGATATTGATGAAGCCTTGACACTCATCTTGGCACGTCGCCATCCTGCTGCCAGTGATTTGCGTATGGTCTTGGCGATGAGTAAAGCCAATACCGACCTTGAACGGATTGGCGATGAAGCAGCTAAAATCGCCCGTATTGCCCAAGCCCTTTCAGAAGATGGTGAATCACCACGTGGCTATATGGAAACACGTCATATCGGCAATCAAGTGCGCATCATGATTCGTGAAGCCTTAGATGCTTTTGCTCGCCTTGATGCAGAAGCTGCACTACATGTCATGCGAGCTGATGCAGATATTGACCGTGAGTATTCTTCTGCGATGCGTGCGCTCATGACTTATATGATCGAAGATCCCCGCCATATCAGCCGTGTCATCAACGTGATGTGGGTACTACGTTCTCTCGAACGTATCGGCGATCATGCACGAAACATTTCTGAACAAGTGATTTATATGGTGAAAGGATTAGACGTTCGCCACACCGACTTTGAACAAATTGAAGAAACTGTTCAGGGTAAATCCAAGCCTAAGAATGACTAAATAAGATTACTTAGCAAAACTTTATTCTCGTCAATTCTATTTCACAAAAATTGACAATAATGGGCACTGCGTATTTCAATTTGCAATACTCAGTGCCTTATTTTTTGACTATACTGTACGCCTAAAGACAAATAGATTGAGTTAAAAATCATGCGTGTACTGGTAGTCATGGATCCTATTGAACAAGTCAATCTAAAAAAAGATTCCACCATGGCAATGCTTTGGGCTGCAACTCGTCGTGGGCATGCGCTCAGCTATGCGCTACAACACGACTTATATATTGATCAAGGCAAAGCGTTTGGCTTAGTTGCACCACTTCAAGTGTTTGAAGATTACAAACATTACTATGAACTCGGTGAAAAGTCTGCACAGTCTTTGGCAGATTTCGACGTGATCTTGATGCGTAAAGATCCACCTTTTGACATGAATTTCGTCTACACGACTTACATTCTTGAGCAAGCAGAACGTGAAGGTGCTTGGATTATTAACAAGCCACAATCGCTACGTGACTGCAATGAAAAATTATTTGCGACGCAATTCCCTGAGTTACAAGTGCCAACTTTGGTGACTTCACAGCAGTCGCTCATTCGTGAATTTCTCAAAACCCATCAAGATGTGATCGTCAAACCATTAGATGGTATGGGCGGTATGGGCATTTTCCGTCTGACTGCTGACGGTGCAAATATTGGGTCAACTTTGGAAATGCTCACCGAAAATGGTAAGCTACCCATCATGTCACAGCGCTATATTCCCGAAATCGTTGATGGCGATAAACGTATTCTGATGATCAACGGCGAGCCTGTGCCATACTGCCTTGCACGTATTCCACAAAATGGCGAAACCCGAGGCAACCTCGCTGCAGGCGGACGAGGCGAAGCTCGACCACTCACTGAGAATGACCGTAAAATCGCTGAAAAAGTCGGACCATTCCTCCGTGAAAAAGGTTTAGTCTTTGTTGGGCTTGATGTGATTGGCGACTATGTGACCGAAATCAATGTCACCAGTCCGACTTGTATCCGTGAGATAGATAATCAATTTGGTACATCAATCGCAGACGACTTATTTGCATACTTAGAAAAGACTGTGCTTGAAGCTGGCTTAGCACGCTCATAATACGCACATCAAAAAAGATCATCTATGATAAATAAGCTTAAAAAAGTTCAGAAATTTTGGCAAAGCACGCAAACTCAGCAAGCCTTGCGTGAGCTCAAACATATTGCCAAATCTGACCCAATTAAATTTCCGTGGTGGCTTGCATCTACGCTTTCCACCTCAAGCTCTTTTGTCGATCACCAGATTTTGGGCAATCAAACACTCAATGATTTGGGTTTACATGAGTTCCGTGTCAGACAGGCCTTTGCCCTTGCCCAAGCTCGCCGTGAGAAATTGGCACAATTTCTCAGCGTAGAGGATATTGCGCAATATCAGCAAAATGGCTTTATTCTCAAAGAGAACTTCTTGCCTGATGCAGAGTTTCAAGCCTTAAAAAAAGAACTCACTGAAACCCCATTGCCCACACGTGAAACCCTACAAGGTGACACCGTGACAAGGCGTATGGCGCTCGATTTTCGCACTTTACCGAACTTACCTCAGACCAAAAAACTCCTTGAGTCTAGCTATTGGCAACATCTGATTCACTATGTTGCAAGCTTTAAACTACAGCCGTTGTACTATGTGCAAGTGATCATTTCACAGGTACGCAAATCCCGCCCTGATCCGCAAACAGCGCTGCATAGCGACACCTTTCACCCAAGTATGAAAGCGTGGTTATTTTTCACTGATGTGGTAGAAGATGAAGGCCCTTTTGTCTATGTACCGGGTTCGCATCTGCTCAATGACAAGCGATTAGCTTGGGAGCGTGAACGTGCGCTCAATATCCAAAACAGTGATCGTATGTCACAGCGTGGTTCATTTCGTATCCAAGAAAGTGAACTTGTGGATTTGGGCTATGGCGCTCCGAAAAAATTTGCTGTTTCCGCAAACACTTTAGTCATTGCAGATACTTATGGCTTCCACGCACGTGGACTAAGCGCACGCCCTTCGATGCGTATCGAGCTATGGGCATTTGCACGGCGCAATCCTTTTTTACCGTGGACAGGTCTTGATGTGACACGCTTGCCTTTGATCAAAACCAGATTGATCCCTGCACTATGGTGGGGTTTAGATCAGTTGGAAGAATACGGTATGAAGAAAAATCCGTGGCGCAAAGTCGGTAAAAAAGTGGCGACCGACCCTGCGCAGATTACATCTAAATAATGACTACGCTCAAATCTAAATTTTAGAAATTTATGTCGTTTGCTCTGAATACTGACGCATCATTTTGATGGCACTTTCAATATCTGCAATGCTTTTTGCATTACCACCACTCAAGGCTTGTCGCCATTTCCGTGCACCTGCAAGATGCTGAAATAAGCCTAAAATATGCCGTGTTAACACTGACATCGGTGCGCCTTGTGCAAGACGTTGCTCAAAGTACGGCATCATCTGTGCCATGATTTCAAAACGGTTTGGTGCATCAAGTTGCCATAGCTCGCCCAATTCTGCCAAAAGATACGGATTGTGATAAGCCTCTCGACCAATCATCACGCCATCAACATGTTCAAGATGTGCTTTGGTTTCTTCAAGCGTTTTAATACCACCATTAATCTCAATGGTCAAATGTGGGCGCTCTCTTTTTAAACGATAGACATCCCCATAACGAAGTGGCGGCACTTCACGATTTTCTTTGGGTGATAAGCCTTGCAAAAAGGCAATCCTTGCATGTACCACAAAGTGCGTACAACCTGTCTGCGCTACTGTATCGACGAAGTGCAACATCTCTTCATAGGACTGCATCTCATCAATACCAATACGATGCTTCACCGTCACTGGGATCGTGACCGCCTTTTGCATGGCATAAATACATTCTGCGACTAGGTTTGGCTCTGCCATCAGACATGCGCCGATTTTATTATTCTGTACTCGATCACTTGGACAACCCACATTGAGATTGACCTCATCGTAGCCCCAATCCTCAGCCATCTTGCTACAAGTCGCCAAATCGTACGGATTTGAGCCACCGAGTTGCAGTACGATCGGATGCTCTTGATTGCTAAAGTCGAGGTGGCGTGAAGCATCACCGTGAATGATCGCCCCTGTCGTGACCATCTCAGTATAGAGCACGATATTCGGATTAAACAGACGTGCGAAATAACGATAATCTCGTGTCGTCCAATCCATCATTGGGGCAACAGAAATACGAGGATAAACTATAGCAGGTGAAGCGACCTTTGTAGGTTGCGAATCTAAAGCATCCATATTTATGGCTTATGAGCGGTTTGAAATATGAGGGCGCATAGTATAGCCGATTGATGTAATTTTCCAAAGTCACCAATTCAAGCAGATCTTTTTAAGACAGAGCTTTTCAATACGGTTTATTGCGATTTCTTCATATTCGGCATATCGACCAAACACAATACTCCACTGAGCAATGCCAAAATCAACCCCACCACGCACGCCATCGTCCAACCGCCATAGTTCCACGCCACCGCACCTAGTGACGAGCCAGACGCCGCACCGATAAAATATAGCGTCATATAGATTGAGTTGATTCTCGATTTTGCATCATCACGCAGTTGGTAGATGATATTCATATTGGTGACATGGAGCATATTATTCGACAGCATCACCAAACAGAAACCAAGCACGCATGCCACGATATACCAATGTGCAAAGTACAGCGTCGTCCAACTCAGTAGCATCCCAATAAAGCCAATAATGGTCAACTGCCGTGCAAAACCACGGTCTGCTAATTTCCCTGCGTACTGCGCAAACACAGCACCGACAATACCCGATAGCCCGATCAAGCCAATCTGAAAATCACTCAGAAAAAATGGTGACTTTGCCATGAGCAATGCCATCGTCGAAAATAAAACACTCATCGAAGCAAATGCCAAAGCGCCAATTCCTGAACGAATTAACAGACGTTTTTCACTTTGCATGAGCTCAAACATGCTACGAAATAAAGCAAAATAGTTGAGCGTCGAAGTCGGAAGTTTTGGCAGGCGTGGCTGAAGCAATGCCATCAGGATCAATAGCACAATGGCACTCACCCAATACACCGTATTCCATGCGAACAGCTGTGAGAACAAGCCTGCTATCGTCGTCGCAAATAGTATCCCAATGAGCAAGCCACTCATCAAGAAACCGACCACTTGACCGAGCTTCTTGGGCTCAACCAATGCCGTTGCTAAAGGGATCAACACTTGCGCTACCACACTAAACAAGCCAGTCATGATCGTCCCTAACCACAACATATAAATATTCTGCGCAAACGCACTGATCATTAAGCCGATCGCCGTTAAAATCATCAGTACTGGAATCAGATATTGCCGTTTTAACAAATCACCCAAAGGCACAAGAAATAATAATCCCACTGCATAAGACACTTGCGCACAAGTCACGGTGAGCTGTGCCATTGCCGCATCGACTTGGAAATAGGTTTGTATCGAATGCAATAAGGGTTGATTAAAATAATTTGCCCCTGCACAGAGTCCACAAACCATCGCCATGAGCCATAAGGTAGAGGTGGTGAGTTGTGGTTTGCTGTCTGTAGTTTGAGAGGGAGATTGATCGGACATAAATGCACACGCCAATAAAATTCAGACCATAGCTATAAATAGATTAATCATATGAAACGGAAAAACCAGGAGTGCAACATTTAATTGCCCATTGTACAGCTTCAACGTCTATAATACTTGCCATTCTGATTTTTTAAGCACTGCAATGTTCTGATCACTGAACGCACTGCTTTTCTCGCCCTATTGATACCAAAGGAAAATACAATGTCGAACTGGTTAGATGAGGTCAAATTTGATCAAAATGGATTGATTCCTGCGATTGCACAACATCATCAAACTGGTCGTATCCTCATGGTGGCCTGGATGAACCGTGAGTCTTTGGCATTGACTGCTGAGAAAAATCAAGCGGTCTACTACTCACGTTCTCGTCAAAAACTATGGCACAAAGGCGAAGAATCTGGACACTTTCAAACGGTCTATGAAATACGCCTCGACTGCGATGCCGACGTGATCACATTGCAAGTTGAACAGCATGGTGGGATTGCTTGCCATACAGGTCGTGAATCCTGCTTCTACCGCAAACTCACGCCAAATGGTTGGGAAATCGTTGATGCACAGCTTAAAGACCCAAATGAAATTTATCACAAAGATGAGCAAGCCGAAGCAACTGCAAGCCAGACCAATCAAAGCCATGAATTTGAAGTCGCAACTTATGGCGAGCAAAGTGATGTCTTAGCCTATCTCGGCGCGCTGATGCGTGAGCGCAAATCAGCCAATGCCGATCGTTCCTATGTGGCGAATCTCTATGAAAAAGGCATCAATAAAATCTTGGAAAAAGTCGGTGAAGAAAGTGTCGAAACCATCATAGCCGCCAAAGATTATGATGCCAATGCAACTGAAGAAAATAAAAATGACTTGATCTATGAAACTGCCGATCTGTGGTTCCATAGCATTGTCATGCTCGGCTATTTTGATATTGATCCAAACATTATCATTGAAGAATTGGCACGTCGTCAGGGCTTATCAGGTTTGGTGGAAAAAGCCAACCGCACACAATCTTAAGTTTTTAACAATTAATGTACGCCACCAAAGAACAAGCCCTTGCCATAGATACCGCACGCGTCGGTGATTCATTTAAAATCATCGCCTATGCAGGTACGGGTAAAACCACCACGCTAGAGATGATCAGCCAAGCCATGCCTGAACGTCGTGGCTTGTATTTGGCATTTAACAAAGCCATTGCCACCCATGCACAGCAGAAGTTTCAGCAAAATGTTGATTGTCGAACTTTTCACTCTTTGGCATACCGTAGCGTGCCTCGCAACATCACCGACAAATTGCGCTTACCTCGTTTAAGCCCAAGCTATCTCGCCAAAGAATATCAACTGCAACCGATCAATGTACGTCGTCTGATGGGCAGTCGTTATGAATCCTATCTGATGATGCCCAATCGTTTGGCAAACATAGTGGCAAATGGTGTCAGTGGCTTCTGTTCGACCAATGCACAATATCCTGCGCCACGGCATATTCCTGTGCCTGAATGGTTGCATCCTGATGATGCGGAAAATTTGCAAAAGTCACTCTACCCTGCACTAGAACGGCGTTGGCTCGATTCCATTCACCCACAGCATCAGGCAGGTATCGGGCATGATGTGTATTTGAAATTGTGGGCGTTATCTGAGCCGAGTATTCCGAGCGATTATATTCTGTTTGATGAAGCACAAGATGCCGACCCGTTAATGCTCGGGATTTTGCTCAAACAGAAAAATGCCCAAGTGATCTACGTTGGCGATGCCCATCAACAAATCTACGCATGGCGTGGTGCAGTCAATGCCATGCAACAATTACCCTTACCTGAAAATCGGCTGACCACTTCATTTCGATTTGGTGAAGAGATTGCCGAAGTGGCGAATTATTTATTGCATGCGCTGAAAGAAACCGTGCCTTTGCATGGTTTTTCTGAGATTTCCTCAAAAGTGGTGAACAAACCACATACCAAAATGCGTGATGCGATCCTATGTCGTACCAACGCCCGAGCAATGGAATTGTTACTTAGCGGATTACTCAAAGGCGATAAAGTCAGCCTGCAAGCCGATCATGCCCGACTGTCCCGATTTATTGATGCTGCAACGGCGCTCAAACAAGGCAAGCGTGTCACTGATGTTCCTGAACTCGCATGGTTTAACTCTTGGCATGATGTGCATGAATACTGCGAAACCAATGATGGCAGTGACATCAAGCCTTTGGTGAAATTGGTCGATGAACACGGCACTTCCCCACTAAAAAATGCCCTTGCCAAAATCACGCCGATTGAACAAGCGGATTATGTGATTTCCACAGCGCATAAAGCCAAAGGCTTAGAATGGAATCGTGTCCATCTCGAAGATGATTATCAATTCAAACTCAGCCAACTGGACTACAAAATCACACCTGAAGAATTGCGTCTGCTGTACGTTGCTTGCACTCGTGCTAAACTGAGCTTAAATATTCACCATATTTATGATTTATTACAGCAACTAAAGCGCAATTATGAACTGAAAAAATCGGCGTAATCCCGCAAAACTTGCTTTTAAAATCAAAAAAAATTGAGGGTTAAGCTATGCGTCTGATCGCTGTGCAATTGCAACACATCAATCAATTTGATCATCTTGCGGTGCGCTTGCAATCTAAACAATCCAAACTGCCGATCAGCCTATTCCTCGCCAATCAAAATGCAGGCAAAAGCAATTTACTTAAACAGATTTTCCATGGGCTGAGCTGGCTTCCTGCACGCTACAAAGATTTGCGCAGTGCAGGCGCAATCATGCCTGATAGCGATATTCAAACCGATGCGCTGCAAGCACAGATTCAAATCACCATTGAATACCCTGCCGAGCTGTTACCAAAGCCTGATGATTCACAAGTTCAGCAAGACAATCCTCAAGAAAAGCCTTCTGAAAATTCCGCTGAACAATCCTCTGCAAAAGCACCATCAATACGACCGCAATGTCATTGGACGATTAAAAAAATCCGCAGTACACCGAGCAGTATTGCACTGAGTCGAGCCGATACCAACGGCTTGGACGCACTGATTCCGCAATATCAAAAGTTAATGGAAAGCGATCCTTATTTCACCTTGCCATGTCTCGCCTATTATCCGAGTGAGCGTTTTGTGCATGAGGTCAATCTCAATATTAAAAATACCCAGTCTGCGCTCACGCCTATCCATCAAGCTTATGATCAAGTCAGTCTGAGCTTTACCACTTTTAATAAGTTTTTTGAGTGGTTACGTGAAGTGCATGACTTGGAAAATGCGCAATCCGCACAACTGCTTCGGCAATATCTCGATCCACAAACTCGGCTCGCCGATCAAGTGCAATTCGATGAATTATTTTCTCAGATCGAACATGCCTATCGTCTTGCGCCACAACGCTGTCTGAACAGTTTGCGCAGTGCGATACATACGGTGATGCCTGAGATTGAAGATATTTTCATTGAATATCAGCCGAAACTGCGTCTGATGGTGAAATATCAAGGACAAATCATGCCATTTCTACAACTGTCGCAGACCGAGAAAACCTGCTGTGCGCTGGTCGGCGATATTGTACGGCGCCTATGTATTTTGAATCCGAACAGCCTATTTCCGTGTCTTGAGGGTGATGGCATTGTCTTGATTGACGATATTGATGCGCATCTTGATCTGACCCATCGTCAGCAGATTTTACAGCATCTGCATCGTGCCTTTCCTCGGGTTCAATTTATTGCGACGGCGACGCATTCGGATATGGTCGAATTTCAGTCTGATGTGGAGTGTTTTGAGCTGAAATATGCACAAGCGCATCGTTTAGACTTGTCAGCGCATCAACAGCGTTTGGCACAAGTTTATCAATCGCTCCAAGCGCAGAATTCAAATATTGAAAATGAAAATAATGAATTGGCTGAAAAGTTACCGAATGAAAATGATGTAGAAGTAGCGGAATCTCAAAGTATCGAACCGCTTGATTTTGCGCAGTTGATCGCGTTGATTCATAATTTAGCGCCAAGTATGCAACAGCAACTTTTGCAAAGCCTACAAGATCAATCTATAAATCCTGATGAGTTGTAATTTTTAAGTTGATACAAATGACACAAGAAAAGCAATCATGGATAAAATCCCCTTGGGCTATCGGCATTGGTTGCGCTCTAATTGGTTCTATATTTTCAGTATTACTAAGTCAGATCAAAGGAGTGTCTATTTTTAGCACTCTGTCAGAATTATCAATTTGGACTTGGAAGAGTTTTCTTTCAATTATGAATTTTGAGCTCAAAGTTTGGTGGTTACTGCTTTTATTTATATGTTTTCTTTTATTAATTATTGTGATTAGAACGCTAAATAGCAATAGTTCCAACAAGCCTATTTTTTATAATTATCAATCTGATACATTAAAAAACTGCACATGGCGTTGGAACTGGGAGTATAACGAGTTTCATCAACGTTGGGAGATCAAAAATCTTTGTGCGACATGTCCGTACTGTGAAACACCTATGACTGGCTTTCAAAATCACTATGATGGAATTCATTTTGAATGTCCTCGATGTGAATATCGATCGGAAAGATATTCCAGCGATACAGAAAGAAAAGTTTATATGCTTATCTATGACAATGCAGACAAAATGTATAAAAGCAAGGAACCTTAGGCTAGACATCCCCCCAAAAAATCCGTATAAGCACCTTTGAATTTTTACGATGTGCGATCAAACAAAGAGTAGCGAACGATGAGTAGCCCGCGGTGAAATTGGTACTTGCCCCGATGGAAGGTCTGACCGACCCATTAATGCGCCAGATTCTGACCCAAGTCGGTCAATATGATTGGTGTGTGACCGAGTTTATTCGTGTCACCGATAGCATCCTGCCCGATCATATCTACTACCAATATTGCCCTGAACTGCAAAACAACGGCAACACCATTCACGGTACACCTGTGCATGTGCAATTTTTGGGGAACAACATCGAAATGCTCGCCGCCAATGCTGAAAAAGCCGTGGCACTTGGCGCCCCAGTCATAGATCTGAATTTTGGCTGTCCCGCAAAAACCGTGAATCGTCATCGTGGCGGTGCGGTACTACTCGATGAAACCGATACACTGTTCGATATTGTCAAAGCGGTGCGTGATGCTATGCCAAAGCATATTCCAGTATCAGCCAAGATGCGTCTTGGCTATCTCGATGAAGCACATAGTTTGGATAATGCGCTTGCGATTCAAAGCGCAGGTGCAAGTTGGCTAACTATTCATGCACGTACCAAAGCCGATGGTTATACGCCACCTGCGTATTGGGAAAAGATTGCACCGATTCAAGAAGCCGTAGACATGCCGATCATCGCCAATGGTGAAATTTGGACAGTTGCCGATGCCAAAGCCTGCCAAGCGCAATCCCAATGCCAAGATTTGATGATCGGTCGTGGCGCAGTGACTACACCTGACTTGGTCAATTGTGTACGCCAGTCCGATGATTCACAGCGTATGACGTGGCAAGACTTACTCACCTTACAAGTCGCCTTTCTGAATGGACATTACAAAACTGAAATTGGCTTGATCGGTCGCTACAAACAATGGCTAGGCATGATGACCAAAGCCTATCCCGAAGCAACTGAGCTGTGGCAACGGATCAAACGCATCAAAGACATGGAACAGCTTTTACAGGTTTTAAATCAGTAAAACGATTCATTACACATCTACTCTCTCTAAAAACGCCCCAAAACCACAATTCAAATCAGATATATTTGCACACAGAAAAGGATTGATAGTGTTTCTGTTATCAAGCCTTGTGACTCTATCCATGCTATAATAAAATGGTATTTTTCATGCAGATTGCATGGTTTTAATGAATATTTCAGTTCAGGGCAATAGTTTGTTCAACTGATTGAATTTACGATTGCGCAATACAATCTTTTTTTGCTAGGTTTTGACACTTTATCTTGTGTTTACTGTATTTTTGATGCGCAAACACAACACTACTCATGGGATGCGATTGTGCTGTTTTTGATTATTCTTTTGCCCTTATTACTCGGCACAACCATGGTCTGGGGCTTAGATAAACTGTCACGCCAAGCGACTGCAATCGGTGCAAGCGCACTGAGTTTTCTGTGTTTTATTCTCTTAGCGCAATATCTTCCTGATGTACAAAATGGCGGTGCTGTCCGCTATGTCATGGATTGGCTACCAAGCGTAGGAATCAATATTGATCTGCGACTTGATGCGCTGAGTCTGATGTTTAGCATGCTGATCTCAGGGATCGGCACACTGATTTTTATTTATGCCTATTATTATTTAAGTAAAAAAAATTCGCTGGCTAAGCTATATAGCTTACTGATGCTGTTTATGGCGGCGATGTTAGGCATTTCATTATCAAATAATTTAATTATTTTGCTGATCTTTTGGGAACTGACCAGTATTTCATCCTTCCTATTAGTCGGTTATTGGCAACGCTATGCCGCAGCACAACGTGGCGCACGGATGGCGCTCACCATCACAGGCATGGGTGGTCTGTGTATGCTTGGGGGGTTTATCCTGATTGGTCAGGTTGCAGGGACATATCAGATTGATCAGTTGTTCGAACGTGCCGATATTATTCAAAATAGTCCGTATTTTTTACCCATTTTATTTTTAGTGTTAATGGGTGCATTCACCAAAAGTGCGCAGTTCCCATTTCATTTTTGGTTGCCGAATGCGATGGCGGCACCGACACCTGTTTCAGCATATTTACACTCTGCAACGATGGTCAAAGCAGGGATTTTCTTATTGGCACGATTGTCGCCGATCTTCGTTGGGGCAAGTGTTTATCACGGTATTGTTACCGCAGTTGGTTTGCTCACCTTATGTATTGGCGCATTTTTAGCGATCTTTAAAGAAGATTTAAAAGGTTTACTCGCCTACTCCACCATTAGCCATTTGGGCTTGATTGTTTGCCTACTCGGTATCGGCTCACCACTTGCCATTGCCGCTGCGATTTTCCATATTATTAATCATGCCACCTTTAAAGCGGCATTGTTTATGATCGCAGGTATTATCGACCATGAAACAGGTACACGAGATTTACGTAAGCTCAGCGGTGTGTGGCAATTCCTCCCGATCACGGGCACATTGGCGATGGTCACTTGTGCTGCGATGGCAGGTGTACCGCTGACCAATGGCTTCTTGTCTAAAGAAATGTTCTACACTGAGTTGGTTGCGAGCCATTCAGGCATTTGGCTGAGTATCATGGTGATCTTGGCGACTTTGGCAGGAATCTTTGCGGTAGCGTATTCCGTACGTTTTGTGCATGGGGTATTTTTCGATGCGCAATATGGTAAGCCGTTGCCAAATCAGGACATTCACGAACCTGTCAAAGGCATGCTTGCACCTGTTACCTTGTTAGCGATTCTATGTATTATTGTTGGTATTGTTCCTGCGCTAACTGTGCAAGGTATCATCAATCAAGTGACTACTGCGACTGTGCAACATCATGATTTTGAGCATGTGCATCTCGCACTGTGGCATGGTTTTAATGTACCGCTCGTGATGAGCATCATCGCCTTAATTGGTGGTGTGTTGTTCTATTTTAAATTGGCCAAAAATGGACGCATTCGTCAGATCGACCTCGATCCACCACTTGGTAAGTTTCGTGGTTTATATTTATTTGACGCATTTTTAAAGCGTTTATTCTTATTTAGTCGTGCCCTGAAGAAATATACCGAAACAGGTTCATTGCAAAAGTATTTATTCGCCATCCTGTGTTTTAGCATGTTGATGGTGGTCATTCCGCTGTTTGGCCATGATATTTCGCAAGGCACACGAGAGCTAAGCCACGCACCAACTGCCGCCATTGTATTTTGGTTATTACTGATCACGGCGTGTTTAATGATGTTGTGGTTCCATCACGAACGGATCAAAGCTGTATTAATCAGTGGCGGTATCGGCTTGGTAGTGAGTATGACTTTCGTGGCATTGTCTGCACCTGATTTGGCATTGACGCAGATCACTGTTGATATTGTCACCACTGTATTATTGCTGATGAGCCTGTCTTTATTACCTCAGCTCACACCTTATGAGTCGACACGTAGTCAACGCTGGTGTGATGGCGTTTTAGCGATCGTCGGTGGTTTAGGTATAGGTTGGCTGACATGGTTAGTGCTGACACGAGATCATCAATCGATTTCATGGTTCTTCCAACAACAGTCGATTCCTCTCGGTGGTGGCTCGAATATCGTCAATGTAATTTTGGTTGATTTCCGTGGTTTTGATACCTTTGGTGAGATTACCGTCTTGGGTATTGCTGCGGTCGGTGCGCTTTGTCTGATGGATGGTATGCGTACGCACGGCACAACGATGACCGAAGGTTTAAGCTATCGCTTCAATCCTTCTCCTCTAATGATGCGCATGGCGATGTCATGGGTCATGCCACTAGCATTGGTGGTGAGTTTGTATATCTTCTTGCGTGGGCACAACTTACCGGGTGGCGGATTCATTGCAGGATTGGTCACCTCGATTGCCCTTGTGATTCAGTATATGGCATATGGTCAAGATCGTACTGAGCAAATTCTCAAAGCAGGCTCTGGACGTCTATATGAAAAATGGATTGGTGTCGGCTTAGTCATTGCAGGCGGAACAGGTGTTGCTGCTTGGGCTTGGGGTCGACCATTCCTAACCAGTGCGCACATCTATGTCGATCCACCTTTAATCGGCAAATTACATTTGGCTTCTGCGGCCGCATTCGATATTGGGGTATATATCACTGTCGTTGGCGCAACCATGTTGCTCATCTCGGTACTTGGTGACTCTAGACACTCAAGTATGTCTGGACCGTTACCTTCAGGAGATCAATCATGATCAGTATGGAATTTTTAATCGCCTCAGGTGTAGGGCTCGTGACCGCAACAGGGATTTATCTACTACTTCGTCGGCGTACTTTTCCTGTGGTACTGGGGCTCGCCATGATTGGTTATGCGGTCAATGTATTTTTATTTAGCATGGGACGCCTTGAGTTTAATGCCCCTGCGATTTTGACCGATGCAATTAAAGTCTCCGATCCACTACCACAAGCTCTTGTCTTAACAGCGATTGTGATTGGTTTTGCTACGACAGCTTTTGTGGTACAGCTCGCCCTACGTAGTCGTTACGAGTCAGGTAATGATCATGTGGATTCTAAGGATGAAGCAGAAATTACCTACGATCCACGTGAGGATGAGCCTTGATGAGTTTTTTTGTGGATTTTTGGCAACAACATTTTCCGATTCTTTCGATTCTTCTGCCTGCATTTACAGGTTTTGCATTAGTTCTACTTGGCAATCCAGGTTCAGGCTCATTAAAGACTGACCCTCGTCAACCGATTCGTCATGCGATCAGTCTAAGCTCAGCAGTTATTGGATTGCTCCTCGCCATTGCCATGGTGGACTTTGCCAATACAGGTCAAATTAAAGCTTATTTTTTGGGTGAGTGGTCTGCGCCATTTGGTATTGCCTTAGTGGTCGATCGTCTATCGGCGATGATGGTACTCCTGACCTATATCATCGCTGTACCCGTACTGTGGTTTGCCAGTGCAGAGTGGGATCAGCGTGGGCGGTACTTCCATACGATGTTCCACTTTTTGCTGATGGGTATGAGTGGTGCATTCCTGACAGGCGATTTATTTAACTTATTTGTTTTCTTTGAAGTATTGCTCCTTGCTTCCTATGTGCTGCTTTTGCATCATCATAATAAGGCACGATTTAAACTCGGTTTGCACTACGTCATTATCAACTTGCTTGCTTCTGCAATGTTCTTGATCGGACTGGGGTTGATCTATGGCAGTGTCGGCAGTTTGAATATGGCGGACGTGGCGCGATTATTCCCACGTTTAGACAGCGATCAACATCAGCTTGCAATGGCAGGTGCAATGCTCCTATTCGTAGTATTTGGTATCAAAGCAGCGATGTTGCCTGTGGGTTTTTGGCTACCAAAAACCTATGCTGTGGCCGCCACTCCAGTCGCAGCGATTTTTGCATTAATGACCAAAGTCGGGATTTACGCTATTTTGCGGGTCAACGGCACAGTGTTTAGCGATCCGCAAGGGCAATATTTACTAGAAAATTGGCTTCTGATCATTGGCGTACTCACCAGTATTTATGGCGCACTCGGTGCGATCGCAGCGGAGCGTTTACGTCGTTTTATCGGCTTTATGATCTTGTCCTCGATTGGAACGATTTTAATCGCTGTATCATTGTTTAGCATTCAAGCTTGGGCGGCAGGATTGTATTATTTAATACACAGCACCGTGATTGCCGCGACTTTCTACTTATTGGGTGAATGGATTAGCATTCAACGTGGTGGGCACAAAGATCATCTCAAGACTGCACCTGAAATGAAACAGCACAAATTAATCAGCTTACTGTTTTTGCTGGTTGCAATGATGATGGCTGGCTTGCCACCATTTAGTGGTTTTATTGGTAAAGTTTTTTTAATGCAAGGCACGCTGTATCATCCACAAAAAGTTTGGATCATTTTGGTACTGCTATTGGTGAGTTTACTCAGTATCTTGGCATTTGTCCGTGCAGGCTACGTGATCTTTTGGCGAGCAAGCACACCAGAGTCCAATCCAAAAGAAGAAGCGTATGCACTTTATCAAGCGTTGCCTGATCGACCAAATCGTCGTTTGGACATCGTGATCTATGCGCTACTGATTGGTTTAACGGGTTATGCTTTATTGGCACAGCCCGTTTACCAATATACATATGCGGCGGCGGAGCAACTGCAAAATAAACAACAATATCAAGCTGTCTTATTAAAAAATAATAATCTTGGCGATGTGATTAGCACCCAACCATTTAATCCATATTATTTACCGCATTTGAAATATCGTGAAGACACCATTGATGATCCTTATGCGAAATATATTCCATTTGTGATTTCACCGAAAACGCTTGCGGGAGAGCATATCCCAGAGGAGCTTAAAACTGCGCCTGAGATTTCAACTGAAGTTCCTGCATTGCCCGATGATGATGCCAAACTGGTGCCAGTGGAGTAAGTTATGACTGATCAAATCACGCCGAAGCCAAGTGCAGATGAATCCACGCAAGCAGATCAACTTAATGACCCAGTTTTGCCCGCAACATGGTCAAATCGCATGTTCCCGCATCCATTAGTGTCGTGTTTTGTATTTATTGCATGGTTGATGCTGAACCACAGCGTCAGTCTAGGCAATCTTTTGCTCGCTTTGATCTTGGCGATACTGATTCCAAAAATCATGCAAGCATTTATCACCAGAACGCCAGAGCTGGATTGGGTGACGGCGTTTAAACTATTTTTTGTGGTGTTGTACGACATTATCATCAGTAATATTAAAGTCGCAAAGTTGGTACTTGGGCCATCACATCAGCTCCATCCTGCATGGTATCGTGTGCCACTCGATAGCAATCACGATCATGTGAATACTTTATTGGCAATGATCATTACCACCACCCCTGGTACGGTATCAGCAGGGATTGATTTACAACGTGGTGATATTCTCGTACATAGCTTAAGTAGTTTAGATACCGAAGCAGATATTGCAGAAATCAAAGCACGTTATGAACAACCTTTGATTCAGATTTTTCATGCACAACCACGGGAGGCAGAGGGATGATCTTTTTATCTTATGTGCTGATGTTTAGCATCATTGCCATCACCATCTCGACATTATTGTGTATTGTTCGTCTGATCATTGGTCCATCCGTAGTAGATCGACTCCTTGCACTTGATACTTTGTTTTTGAATGCGACTTGTTTGATCGTGGTACTTGGCGTGTATTGGACAACGACGGATTTATTTGAATCCGCTCTACTCGTTGCAATGTTCGGCTTTGTATCCACAGCCGCTTTAGCACGTTACTTTACCACTGGTCATGTGATTGATTGAGGAGCATATTCTAATGTTAATAATGGAAATCTTGATCTCGATCTTTTTGATTATCGGCTCATTCTTCGTCCTAGTCGGTGGCATTGGCATGGTGCGTTTGCCCGATTTATTTATGCGTCTGCATGCACCCACCAAAGCAAGCACACTCGGCTTAGGAAGCTTTTTGATCGCAGGGATGATTTATGCAGCATTTCATGGACGCTTTGGCTTTCCTGAAATTCTATTAACCTTATTTGCTTTTGTGACTGCGCCTGTATCTGCAAATCTCTTGGCACAAGCCGCTATCCATCTCAATTTGCGCTCTCGTAGTGGTGATGTGCCCGAAGCGATTGATCGTCCATTGCCGTGGCAACGCCAACGCTCTGCCTTGTTTCGTTCAGAAAATCGTGCCGAATATCGCACTGACAATCAGACCCAAAACCATAGTGAAGATTAACACCTATTGACAGATGTATCGCATTGCACCTATTCTGAAGTAAAAGCATTCATATAGATAAAAGCCATGCTCAAGAAAACACGAATCACCGCTTTGTATTTCAGCTTACTGACTTTTTCAGCGCACAATTATGCTGATGCACCAAGTGAATCCGATAATCTTCAACAATCCACTTTTTATAAAAGCTGTAGCGAAGCAACGATGGCTCAGCTCAATAAAGTAGAAACCTTTCATCAAGAGTTTTTGGGTGGTGAGTCAGATTGTATCGTGATTGATGACACGCATGTCTTACTTGCCACAAGCCAAGCTGTACATGATGACAGCTTTGAAACCACGGCTTATGATCTACGAGTACGATTAATAAACATTCAGAATAATAAAATTATTTCGCAAACCCTTCGCCCAAAACATCTTAACTCT
The DNA here is from genome assembly GCF_947493735.1 of uncultured Acinetobacter sp. Taxonomy (GTDB): domain Bacteria; phylum Pseudomonadota; class Gammaproteobacteria; order Pseudomonadales; family Moraxellaceae; genus Acinetobacter. The sequence goes on from NZ_CANLSL010000023.1 coordinate 32,012, forward strand.
CGGGTCGAAGAACGAGAAACCATATTCTTTGATAAGGCACACTTCTCAACACTAGCAGGACAACATGTCATTGGGATTCGTCATAGCTGGGAAGACTTTGATGGCTTTAATTCAACCAGTGAATATATCGACCTTGTGCATTTGAAACCAAACCAAACCATGCGCTTTGTCTTACAAGGTCTGCCGATGCGTGAAACTTTTTATGCAAAAGGTGAATGTCCGTCTAATCAAGCGACTTGGGGTGCAGAGATCAATAGCCTGTTAATTTTGGATAAAAAAGTCAGTCACGGTCTGCAAGACTTAATCTTTAAACAACGCTATACCCATAATGAAGCACATAAAGAATCAGGGTGTAAACCAACCAAATCGGTACACAACGAGAGCTTTCGCATTTCATTTAATGGTCAGGAATATCCGTTCGATCCAGTAGATTTTAATCAAATTGATGTCATTTAATTGTCTTTATTTTTTGAAACTATTCACGTAAAAAAACCAGACATTTTGTCTGGTTTTGTTAAGATCATCTTGGATAACGAGCTAAATCACTCATCATCGTTTTGATTAGTTTTAGGTGGCAAGTCTTGCACTGCTTTTTCAATCAAACCAAACATATAGTTGCCGTAGGCATTGGTCTTATCATAATGAAAACGCAATCGTGGTGTAATCCGTGTCTTGATCCGACGACTCAACTCTTGACGCAAGAAGCCTGATGCTTTGTTTAATACATCTAGGCTGTCTTTGTGTGCATCTTCAGATTGGTCATCTTCAAGTTCTCGTCCCATCACCGTCACATAGACATCTGCATAGCCAAGATCAGGACTGACCTTGACCGCAGAGATCGTGACTAAACCACCTAAACGCGGATCTTTGAGTTCCAAGTGAATCAGTTCAGAGAGTTCTCGCTGAACCGTATCCGCCATCCGCTTTAAGCGTTGACCTGACATTACAGACTCCGTTTAATCGTTTGTACGTCGTAGACTTCAATTTTGTCCAGTTCTTGAATGTCTTTATAGCCTTTAACCGCTAAACCACATTCCATACCTGCACGCACTTCTTCGACCACGTCTTTGTAGCGACGCAATGATTCCAATTCACCTTGGAACACCACCACATCGTCACGTAATACACGAATTGGCTTGTTACGGTGAATCACACCTTCCATCACCATACAGCCTGCTGCTGCACCGAACTTACTTGAACGGAACACTTCACGGACTTGCGCCACACCAAGAATCGTTTCACGATGTTCAGGTGCCAATTTACCACTCATGGCATCTTTGACATCATCGATCAATTCATAAATGATGCTGTAATAACGAATATCCACGCCGTCTTGATCAGAACGCTGACGCGCTGCTGTATCGGCACGCACATTGAAGCCAAGTAATACCGCTTCAGAAGATTCTGCCAAGATCACGTCAGATTCAGTGATCGCACCAACACCTGAGCTGATAATACGTACTTGTACTTCATCGGTAGAGAGCTCAGTCAACGCCACACTCAACGCTTCAAGTGAACCACGTACATCAGCACGCATCACCACATTGACAGTTGGGACATCTTGTTTGCCCATAGACGCCATGAGGTTTTCAAGACGCATTGCACTTTGACGGTCGATACGTTTTTGACGTTCACGGTCAGAACGTGCATCAGCCACTTCACGTGCTTTCTTCTCATCATTCACAACCAGGACTTCATCACCCGCCATTGGCGCTTCTGGTAGACCCAAAATCTCCACTGGGATCGAAGGTCCTGCTGACTTGATACGATTGCCATTTTCATCCGTCATGGCACGTACACGTCCATAAGATGAACCTGCAAGCACCAAGTCCCCGATATTCAATGTACCATTTTGTACCAAGATCGATGTCACTGCACCACGACCTTTGTCAACACGTGCTTCAATCACCACACCTTGCGCAGCACCTTCACTTGACGCTTGAAGTTCCATCAATTCGGATTGAATCAAGATCAAATCTAGCAACTCATCAATGCCTTCACCGGTATGTGCAGACACTTTCGCAACAGGAACATCACCGCCCCATTGCTCAGGCACGATTTCTTTGGCAGTCAATTCATTCAAGACACGATCAGGATCGGCTGATTCTTTATCCATCTTGTTGATTGCCACGATAATCGGCGTACCCGCCGCACGTGCATGGTCAATGGCTTCCGCAGTTTGTGGCATTACACCATCATCTGCCGCAACGACCAAAATCACGATATCAGTCGCTTTGGCACCGCGTGAACGCATCGAAGTAAACGCTGCGTGTCCTGGTGTATCTAGGAAAGTAATAATGCCTTTCTCAGTTTCCACATGGTATGCACCGATGTGCTGGGTAATCCCACCTGCTTCACCAGAAGCCACTTTAGAGCGACGAATACGATCTAGTAAAGATGTCTTACCGTGATCGACGTGACCCATGATGGTCACGACTGGCGGACGAGTTGAAAGCTCACCACGTTTTTGCTCAGCTTGCTCAAGCAAGTTATCTTCGGCTGCGGTATCAGAAACAAGTACAGGATTGTGACCCATTTCCTCAACCACAAGTACCGCTGTATCTTGGTCAATGGCTTGGTTTTGTGTCACCAATTCGCCCATTTTCATCAAGGTTTTGATGACTTCACGGACTTTGATCGCCATTTTTTGTGCAAGATCGCCAACCACGATAGTTGAACCGATTTCGACATCATAAACTTGCTTTTTCACAGGTTTTTCAAAACCATGTTTATTGCCTTGACTGGTTTTTAAACCACGCTTATGACTTGAGCGATTGAAGTTTTGCTCTTCTTGGTTGTGACGACCGCCTTTTTTCTGACCACGACTGCTCGTGTTGCCACCACGTTTGATCTCACGATTTTCTTGTTCGAAAGAGTCTTCATAAGCTTGACCAACGAGACCTGCAGCCAATGGCGTATCATCAACAACTTTAATCGAAGGCGCACTACTGCCTTCATATTTTGTTGCCATTTTACGCATTTGCTCAAGGGTACGTTGCTGCGCTTCTTCAGCCGCTTTACGACGAGCAGCTTCTTCAGTCGCTTTGAGCTGAGCAGTTTGCGCTTCACGTGCTTTCTTTTCAGCGTCAGTTTCAGTCGGTTTCTCAACTTTTGCTGACTTCTTCTTCACAACCACTGCTGCTTTTGGCTTTTCAGCTTTAGCTTCTGTACCATGATTTGCACGCATCGCATCTAGGGTTGCTTTGGCTTTATTTTCCGCAATTTCAGCTTGCTTTTGACTTTGCGCATTTTCAGTCGCAACTTGTTTCGCTTTCGCATCCACTTGTGCTTTTTGTTCAACTTCAGCTTTTACCTTTGCTTCTGCATCAGCAGCAAGTTGAGCAGGATCAGGTTTGACAAAAGTTTGCTTTTTACGCACTTCAACATTGATCTTCTTGGTACGACCAGATGAGTCGGCAAGATTTGCTGTACCCGTCGTTTTGCGCTTTAGGGTAATTTTACCTGCGCCCAACTTACCAGTGGCATTATTAAATTGAGCAAGCTTTTCCTGATCATCTGAGCTAATCACATCATCGGCTTTGCGTTGCGGTAAACCAGCAGCTCGAACTTGTTCAAGGAGCTTTTCAACTGGACTATCTACGCTTTTCGCTAACTCTTGTATCGTCTTGTCCGTCATATATGACCTCCTCCTTAGTTAAACCACGATTCACGGGCTTTCATGATCAGCTGACCAGCTTGCTCAGTATCTAAACCGTCGATATCGATAATATCGTCAATGGCTTGATCTGCTAGATCATCTACTGTGCAAATGCCTTTTTGTGCAAGTGCTTGCGCAACTTCAGGTGTCATCCCTTCCATTGCCAATAATTCTTCAGTGGCGTGTTGCATATTTTGTTGCTCACGAAGCACATCCGCTAAGGTCGCTTCTTTTGCACGCTCTTGTAGCACACTTACGGTTTCTTCATCCAAGCCAATTTCTTCAAAAGTTTCCACAGGGACATATGCAACTTCTTCAAGTGAAGTAAAGCCCATTTCCACCAACGCTTCAGCCAAGTCTGCATCAATATCCAAACGCTCAACGAACATATTCAAATACTGCTCATTCTCAGAGCTTTGACGCTCACGATACTCATCTTCAAGCATCATGTTGAGCTTATAACCCGTCAATTCTGAAGCCAAACGAACGTTTTGACCTTGTGAACCAATTGCACGAGCAAGCTGTTCGTTGGTAGCAAAAATAATATCTGCGCTCAACGCATCTTCATCAAGTACGATTCCTGATACATCTGCAGGCTCAAGTGCGCTGGCAATATACTGTGCAGGATCGTCAGACCAGACCACCACATCGATACGCTCACCATTGAGCTCTTGTTGTACCGCTTGAATACGTGTACCACGCATACCAATACATGCACCTACTGGATCAATACGATGATCGTTAGTTTTTACAGAAATCTTGGCACGCACACCCGGTTGACGTGCAGCTACTTTGATCTCGATAATTTCTTCTGCAATCTCAGGCACTTCTTTAGTCATCAATGCAATCAACATCTCTGGGCGAGCACGTGACAATTGCAACTGTGCACCACGACCTTCACGATTGACATTAAACAAAATCGCATTGATACGTTGTTTTGGACGAAGCATTTCTTTTGGAATAGACTCTTCTTTTGCCAAATACGCTTCTGCGCCATCACCAAGATCAATAATAAAACCGTCTTTGGTTTGCTTTTTGATTTCGCCGTAGATCAACTCACCAAGCTTATCTTCATACGCATCTGCAACTAAAGCACGCTCAGCTTCACGGATCTTTTGCACAATGACTTGTTTCGCAATCTGCGCTGCAATACGACCAAATTCTATCGACTCAACTTCAAGCTCACGAATATCACCAATCGACCATTCAGCTGGATCAACATCAGAGATCGCATCTTGGCAAGCAGGCATTTCATGATCTTCATCAGCCACGACTTCCCATTGACGAAAAGTACGATATTCGCCAGTTTTACGATCAATCTCTACACGTAGACGCGCTTCTGATGAGGTCGTATGTTCATAGAATTTCTTTTTAGTTGCAGCCACAAGCGCTTGTTCTAATGCTTGGAAAATCGCTTCACGACCGACACCTTTTTCATTACTAACCGTTTCTACTACGGTAAGAATCTCACGGCTCATAAGTCACCTTTCTAATTTCAAAAAAATCCATTAATCCTGAAAAACCAAATTGGCTTTATCAATGTTATGACCATCAATGTCTAACACCTGTGCCTTTTCCACTTCAACCTGAATGGTTTCTGCTTCGACATCCACAGCAACCAATTTGGCTTGAAACTTACGACGATTGTCCACCGCTGTAATCAAACGGAACGCAACTTGCTGGCCGATATAGTCTTGCATCTGCGACAAACTAAAAAATGGGCGATCCCAACCCGGTGAAGATACTTCTAAACTGTATTCACCAGAAATCGGGTCATGTACATCGAGTAGCGCACCGACTTGATGGGTGACGTTGACACAATCTTGCACACCAATCCCACGACCTTGATCAGGCTCACCATTTTCATCGAGGGCGCTTTCATCAACACTGTGCGACTCTACTGGAGGTGCATTTGGATCTACAGGCTTGTCTATATAAATTCTTAATAACGAACGCTTGCCTTGCGGGAGAAACTCTAGTCCCCACAACTCGACATCACACGCAGTCACAGCAGGTGCAATCATATCGTACAAGGTTTGCGTTTTATTGGATAATTTCATCGAAACTCGTCATAGAAATCTAAGGCTAATAGGCGCTAATAGTGAAGCATACAAATTTGACCGATTGATGGCACACACCACAATCATTGCACAATCAAAATCAGCCACTACAGCCAACAAAAAAGGGCGCATTTGCCCCCTTTTACATAGTACGATCATCAAACTTCACTGATCTCCGTACTTCAACATACATCGCTTTTCAAAAGTTACTGTGCAAAAAGGCCCACCTTTCATTGTGAGCCTCTCTTCAGAAACTTGGTAGCGGGAGCTGGATTTGAACCAACGACCTTCGGGTTATGAGCCCGACGAGCTACCAGACTGCTCCATCCCGCATCAACGTGCACAAATTATAGTGCGATTCGAACAAAAGTCAATGTAAGGCTGACTAAACCTTTGATTTGCCAAACTTTTTCATAAAAGCTTCAGCATCTCTGGTGTTGCGTACTATATTGCTTTGACCTTTCACTGTCAACACTAAATTCTATTATTCCTATTTTTTTTGATCATTTGGTTGAATTGCGACCTAATTGCGACCAAAATGTATTTTTACCATAATTAACGGCTTTGTTGCACAAACCTATCTGTAACGGCTTTTTCAGCGATATAATTTTCAAATGAAGAAGCCTACACACAAAATCTACCGCACAACCAATTGGCCCGCATATAACCGAGCACTCATGAGTCGCGGAAATATTGCCATTTGGTTTGATCCTGCTACGCAATGGTATGCGCCATCAAAAGGCAAACAAGGGCGAAATCAAACCTACTCCGACGCAGCCATCCAATGCTGCTTAATGATTAAATCCTTATTCCGTCTGTCTTTACGTATGGTCACTGGCTTTGTGCAAAGTCTGATTAAACTTTGCGGATTAAATTGGATAGCTCCAGATTACACCACGCTTTGTAGAAGACAAAAGCATATTGATATTGTAATCAGCTACCAAAAAAGTAGCGATGGGCTGCATCTACTCATGGACTCTACAGGCATGAAGTTTCTAGGTGAGGGCGAATGGAAACGCAAGAAACATGGACCTGAATATCGTCGCCAATGGCGTAAACTACATATTGGTATAGATGCTAAAACCCTGCAAATACGAGCAGTTCAGCTTACAACCAATAATGTCAGTGATTCACAGGTGCTTGGTGATTTACTTAATCAGATTCCACAAGATGAGCGGATTGACTCTGTTTATACCGATGGAGCTTATGACACCAAGCAATGCCGTCAGGTCATTGCAGATCGGCAAGGGCATGCGGTGATTCCACCTAGAAAAAATGCGAAACCATGGAAAGATACAAAGAGTAGCTCGCTAGAACGAAATGAATTACTTCGAACAATTAATCTTGCGAAGCAGTGCTTCTCAGGCAGGACACTATGGAAAAAATGGTCAGGCTATCATCGGCGAAGTTTGGTAGAAACCAAGATGCATTGCATTAAATTATTGGGCGATAAACTGAGTGCAAGGAGCTTTCAAAGCCAAGTCAATGAGATTCATACACGTGTGGCAGTCCTCAATAAATTCACTGAATTAGGTCGACCATTTACCCAAGTTACGCCTTAAATTTGGCTCAATTAGGGGCGCTTTGCATTTCAAATCTTTGTGCAACAAAGCCTTTCATTTCTAAAATAAAAACGGGTAGAGTCAATAAGACTGACAAAATTAAATCTTTTTTAAGTTTTTCTAATTCAATATTTTTTTTATCTTGAAAGCTTTCCGTAGTTTGATGAACTGACTTTGCTTCAAACCCTGCTTTGGTGACAGCCTGAATTAACGAGTCACGAGTGACAGATGAGCTTGCCTGAATAGTCGCTTTTTCAGTAGCCAGATTTACATCAGCTGATTCCACACCCTCAACAGATTTTAAGGCCTTTTCTACTCGACCTACACAAGAAGCACATGACATACCCTCAATCGTAAGCTCTATTGGTTGCAGCGCTTCCACTTCGTAGCCTGCTTTTTCTACGGCTTTAATTAAAGTAGCGCGATCAAGTGGTTGATGCGCATAAATGACTGCTTTTTCGGTAGCCAGATTTACATGAGCCAATTCAACACCCTCAACAGATTTTAAAGCTTTTTCCACACGGCCTACACAAGAAGCACATGTCATCCCCTCAATCTCTAATGTTTCACTGTAATGTGGCGTATCAGTCATTTCGGTACTCATATACGATCTCTATCATTTAGATATGCTGAGTTCTATATGCGAAGATCAGCTCGAACCAAGATTAGGGGGAATTCAGGGATTACTTTTATTTCAAGCAAGTACAGGTTTTATCTGTACGATGAGGAAAATAAGAGAGAGTAAAAGTGGTAAGGAATTCCCACTGTTACTCTAACAGAGATTAAGCAGGATCAGCTGTAAATCCACGCTCACTGAGAGTGGCAATGACTTGATCCTGACTCACCGTTGTGTTGATTTCAACAATACGGTTTTGTAAATCAATATCGAGTGAGGCATTCGAGTCGAGCTCTTTAATTGCGGTAGTAATGCCGCGTGCACAACCACCACAAGTCATATTAGCGATGTGAAATTTCATATGTTGCTCCTTTTTAACAAAACATTTGTTTAAAACATTAGAACAGTAACTCTAAACTCTCACCATACAACCAGCCTTTTTCTGAATCAGTTACTCGCTGTAACTTGGTCTGTTTACAACCTTACAGTTTTCTTCAGAGTATCCCAAAGAAGAGTGTTCTAATGACTACAGTAAAAGTACTTAACCAACATTAATGTGACTTTAAAATGACATTTTTGTCATCTACGATCACTCTGAAATTTATAAGATTAGTTATTTCAATCAATGGTAGTGAACTGAATAGATGAGACCGTTATGGGTTGAAGATAAGCTAAAAACCGGTGACTACCTTTATGTATAATGCCTCATGATGCGATTTTACTGTTCTGATTGTCGTAAGTTGGCAGTCCAGTAGAAACTTTATTGCTCAGCTACAAAAGATAAATGCAGTAATGTTAAATTTCCTCAATTCCCTTATTTTGAAATTCTCTTATTCAATACCCACGACAGTGGTTATATAGCCTGTTGTTAATAGAATTGATAGACCTAATAACATCTCAAATAAAATGGCATGACTAAGGTGTTTAGCGAATTTAGGATGTTGAAGACGCGGGGTGAAATACCATTTGTTGAAGGCAGCTAAAAGTAGAATACTTATAACAAAAAACATTTTAACCATGAAACCATAGCCATATGCAGTATTGATTAAGGTATTAAAATCTTTAATTAAAAGAAGAGCTACACTAGCGCCACAGGCGATTAATATCCCAACAATGAAAGCAGCAATACGTCCAAATACATGCATGCGATCTTTTAAAGGTAAACCACTTATTTCCCGGCTGGTTTTCCATAACGGATATAAAGACCCCATCCATAACGACATAACTAGAATATGGATTGATAATAAAATTTGAGCAAGTAAGGTTAAATTAGCGACATGTCCGAGCTGGGAAAAACTAAAAATAATCGGGATAAGTAAAACACAAAATATTGAACTTTCAATTATAGAAAACTGACCTTTGTTCCTGTTAACTTTAACCACCATGAGAAGAAGTAAAAGAGCAAAACTAATAGAACGAAGAACGTATATATACCCCGTCGGAGTATTAACCAATATATTAATATACGTGGGGTCCACCATCCCTGTAATACCAGCTTGGACTAAAACTTGAAGTGCGACACGACCTCACCCATTAAAGGGAAAAGGAGAAATAACGTGTCGTATACTCATCTTAGCTTCGAAGATCGTACAGCACTCATGCTAGAATCTCGTAAAGCTGATTTTTCACCAAGAACATTTGCC
>NZ_CANLSL010000024.1 GCF_947493735.1 uncultured Acinetobacter sp.
GATGAGTATACGACACGTTATTTCTCCTTTTCCCTTTAATGGGTGAGGTCGTGTCGCACTTCAAGTTTTAGTCCAAGGGGATTTTATTTTCAGATCATTTTGCTGATTTTACAGTGCAAGCTAAAGATCAATGACCTCAGTAAACTACACCCAGTTTTCTAACCTTAATCCATCTATCCGTTCAAATTCTTTCGTATTATTCGTGACCAATGAACAGTCCAAAGACAAAGCATGTGCAGCAATCAGCATATCTAAACTACCGATCAGTTGACCACTCGACTGAAGCTGGTGACGAAGCTGTGCATAATACCAAATAGCTTGCTCGTCATAAGGTAATATCTCTAATGGTGCTAGAAACTTGTTCAGTGCTTGCTTATTTCGCATAGAACCTGATTTTTCAACACCAAAAGCAAGCTCGGATGCGGTAATACTTGATATTGCCAACTCTCCAAGCCGAAATTGTTTAAATCGCTCAAATACATGTGCAGGTTTATGATTAATCACATAAATGCAGATATTGGTATCAAGTAAATACATTAGAACAAGTCCTCACGAATTTGCTCACCTTGATCAGCACGTTCAAGCTGAAAATCATCTTCGAATTCATTTAAGGCTTCCTGCATCAAATCCCACGGATTGTTGATAGGAAGCAGAAGTACACCATTACCAAAACGTTTAATAGCGACTTCATCGGCATTAAATCGAAAGGCTTTAGGTAATCTCACTGCTTGGCTACGCCCCGTTTGGAATATTTTTGCAACTTCCATCATCATCACCATTAATATTTGATATGTATCTGTGATAGGTATTTTAACATAGATTTTAAGCGATGATGAACCAATATCTTTGGATTAGTTTGGTAATTCTCAAGATTCAAAATTTTATATTATACTCTGTCCATCTCATTTTATAGTTCACCCCATGAGCAAACACGACACTTCACTTTCAAAATCACAACTCGACCTACTCAAACAATTTAAAAAGCAAATTCACAATGATAGTGATCGCACAGACAGTCACGCCCAGACAAAGCGTAAAATATCTAAAAATAATCTCGCAGAAACTCAGGCAATAGAAGATGATTCACAATTATTCTCCAAAGCTATGCAAGGAGTAGAAAAGATCAAAGATCATAATATTGCACAGCCTGAAAAGACCACTAAACAAAAGAAAGTCGATGCGCAAACTTTAGCGAAACGTATGGCTGCAGAGGGCAGTGAGATCGCAGAAGGTGAGGCGCTCTCCGATATGCAGGCTTTGCTTAACCCTGTGGCGAATCAAGCCTTTCTCAGCTATCGCATTGCCACTTTGCAACATCGTGTATTTGAGGATTTAAAAGCAGGGAAGATGCGTTGGTTTGAAGCGGTGGACTTGCATGGTTGCACTATCGAACAAGCTCGAAGTGCTGTGCTTGAGTTGCTGCACATTGCCAAAGAAAATAATCAAAATGTGGTGAAAATCGTGCATGGCAAAGGCAAAGATGGCGTACTGAAAACTTGCGTCAATGGTTGGCTTCGTCAACATCGTGAAGTGTTGGCATTTGTCAGTGCACCAGAGAATCAAGGTGGCACTGGCGCTGTTTTGGTGCTATTAAAACGTGCTGAGAAAAACCCTAAATACGATGCACAGAAATAGTTGCTTATTTATTTATGAACATTCATTGCTTTAATGCATCAGTTTTTCCAAATAATTATCATGGTTTGCGAATAAGAAATTGCGCATGAATCAATCCATTGACCTGAATTCTGCATGGCTTTCTGCTACAATGCGCTCCTTGTTTGTCAAACCTAGTGTAAGCCCATGAGTATGCAACAATATTACGCAAAAATTTTAACTGAAATTGGTGAAGATTTGGCACGTCCAGGGCTTCAAGATACGCCGATGCGTGCGGCAAAAGCATTCTCATTTTTGACCTCAGGTTATCAACAAAAACTCGAAGATGTCATCAATAAAGCGGTGTTCCCTGCGGATAACCGTGAGATGGTGTTGGTGAAAAATATCGAATTTTATTCACTGTGTGAGCATCATTTATTGCCATTTTATGGGCGTGTGCATATTGCCTATTTGCCTGAAGGTCAGGTATTGGGCTTGTCGAAATTTGCGCGAATTACCGAGATGTTTGCTCGACGTTTACAGATTCAAGAAAATCTCACCAAGCAAATTGCCGAAGCCATTCAAGAAGCAACAGGTGCACGTGGTGTTGCGGTGATGATCGACTCTGCGCATATGTGTATGGTGATGCGTGGTGTTGGTAAACAGCATTCCACCACACGTACCGTATCGTATTTGGGTGAGATGAAAGACAATCAACAAGCACGTCAAGAATTTTTGAGTGCTGTGCCTGAGGTATTTTGATTCAATTTTTTAGCGTTGGTTTGGTATGGATAAAAAAGCGGAATTAATAGTTCTGTTTTTTTTATGATTAAAATTTAGGTAGTTAAGTTCTAAAACTAAAGTCGTGGCATATTTTATGCACCGTTTATAATGAAAATCAGTTAAAGTAAGCTGAAATGATCATTGCGGGAGAGTGCAATGCAACATGGATATTTTAGGAAGTTTTTTAGAAATTTCTAAACCATATTTAAGTTGTATATCAGTGCACGCCGAAGGAGCAACAGCCTCGGAAACTCTCAGGCAAAAGGACCGTGATGATTACTCACAATCTGGAGAGAAGTAGCTTAAACATATTTTTCAAAGTATTTGTTTTTTCATATATTGATCAATGTGTTTAAAAATACTCACCGAAGGGGATGGTTGGTTTTATTTTTCTTATGTTTTTTCATGTGTTAGAAAAATAAAGCGAATCGAAACTCTCAGGTACAAATGACAGATGAGGCGAACGCATAACCTATAGTCAGAGAACTTAAATCCTGTTACAGCGTTAACCTCGCTCGAAGTATTATTTATACATCTTCACTCGGTTGCCTTGTATCAGAATGAATTTCTTCGACTATATCAAATAGGTATGGGGGAGCCATGTCAAAAATTTGTATCATCGGTGCAGGCATTACAGGGGTGACCTCTGCTTATGCACTCGCCAAACTCGGTCATCAAGTGACCGTCATCGAACGTCATCTCAAACCTGCAATGGAAACCTCGTTTGCCAATGGTGGACAGCTTTCCGCATGTAATGCCGAAGCATGGAATCAAGTAGCAACCATCCGTAAAGGTATCAAGTGGCTTGGTAAAGCTGATGCACCATTGTTGCTCAATCCATCATTTTCTATGCACAAATACAGTTGGCTGTATCAATTCGTATCGCATATCAAAGACTATGAAGCCAATACCATTCAAACGGTTAAGCTAGCACTCGATGCACGCTATCGTCTATTCGATGTCGCAGAGCAAGAGGACATTGATTTTGATTTGGAAAAGAAAGGGATTTTGCATTTTTTCCATAATGATGCAGATTTTCAAACCGCTAAGAAAGTCAATGAGCTACTGCGTAAAGGTGGCTTGGATCGTTATGCAGTGAGTCCTGAAGAAATTAAACAAATCGAACCTGCATTGAAAGGCGAATATGTCGGTGGTTTTTACACACCAGATGATGCAACGGGTGATATTCATAAATTTACCAATGGCTTAGCTCAAGCTGCTGAGAATTTAGGTGTGACGTTTAAAGTCGGTACAGACGTGACCGATGTCAAGCTCAAAGGCTCTACTCTTCAAGACGGTGGCGTGACATTAATGATTCAACCGAGTGAAGAATCATTGGAGCAGTTTGAAGCACACACGATTGAAGCCGATGCCGTGCTGATCTGTGGTGGTGTGAATAGTTATCAACTGGCTGAGAAACTTGGTGATCGAGTGAATATTTATCCTGTAAAAGGCTATTCGATCACGGTCAATCTTGAAGCAGAACCGAATAAAGAAAATGCGCCGTGGGTGAGCTTGCTCGATGAAAGTGCCAAAATTGTGACCAGTCGCTTGGGTGAAAATCGCTTCCGTGTTGCAGGTACAGCAGAGTTTAATGGTTACAACCGTGATATTCGTGCGGATCGTATTTTCCCACTACTACAGTGGGTGCGCACAAACTTCCACCTCAATGCGTGTAATAGTGTGCCGTGGAGTGGATTACGTCCAATGACACCAAACTTGATGCCACGTGTTGAACGGGGCAAGCATCCTCGAGTTTTCTACAATACAGGGCATGGTCATTTGGGTTGGACGCTTTCAATGGCGACCGCTGAGATCATTAGCCAAAGTATTCATCAACAACTGGGTGCATAGAATATAAAATTAGAAAATAATATTAAAAAATAATGCACTGTTTTGATGCGATTTATCTATCAAAGAAAATGTTAGCTTTAAAATGGTGCGTATTTTTAGGTGAAAAATGTTTTGTTTAATTAGATGTTTCTAAATAGTGCATTTTAAAATTTGCTCAGTATAATATGGGCAGGTTCAAACCTCTAAAATAGTGTTAGTGCTAACAATATCAATGTTTTAGATAAGGAATTAAAAGTTGGTATGAGATTTGCTATACTAGATCCAAGTAAACAAACTGCCAACTGGAAAAGCACCGAACAGGTGCGGACAAATTCAACTGGAGCGTAATGCACATGTCAAATAAAGTACTTGATCTAATCAAAGAAAGTGGCGCGAAGTGGGTAGACTTCCGTTTCACAGATACCAAAGGTAAAGAACAACACGTTACTTACCCTGCTGATACAATCGACGAAGATTCTTTCGAAGACGGTAAAATGTTCGATGGTTCTTCAATCGCAGGTTGGAAAGGTATCGAAGCGTCTGACATGATTTTACGTCCTGATGCAGAAACTGCATTCCTCGATCCATTCTTCGCAGAAGCAACAGTTGTTGTGACTTGTGACGTGATCGAGCCATCGACTGGTCAAGGTTATGAGCGTGATCCACGTTCTATCGCACGCCGTGCAGAAGAATATTTGAAATCTACAGGTATCGGTGATACAGCATTCTTTGGTCCAGAGCCAGAATTCTTCGTATTTGATGACGTGAAATGGGACATCGACATGTCTGGTGCGCGTCACACGATATCTGCGGAAGAAGCTGCTTGGTCTACAGGCAATGAATACGACGCAGGTAACTCTGGTCACCGTCCACGTGTGAAAGGTGGTTACTTCCCAGTGCCACCAGTAGATTCTGGTCAAGATATGCGTGCAGAAATGTGTGCGAAAATCGAAGACATCATGGGACCAGGTCGTGTCGAAGTACATCACCACGAAGTTGCATCATGCCAAATGGAAATCGGTGTAAGCTTTAACACTATGGTTCGTAAAGCGGACGAAGTACAACAGTTCAAATATGCTGTACATAACGTAGCGCACCAGTTTGCAAAAACTGCGACTTTCATGCCGAAGCCCCTTGTAGGTGATAATGGTTCTGGTATGCACGTTCACATGTCGATCTCTAAAGACGGCAAGAACTTGTTCGCAGGTGATGAATACGCAGGTCTTTCAGAAATGGCGTTGTTCTTCATCGGTGGTGTGATCAAGCACGCACGTTCATTGAATGCGATCACGAATCCATCAACGAACTCATATAAGCGTTTGGTACCACACTACGAAGCACCGATTATGTTGGCTTACTCAGCACGTAACCGTTCTGCATCGATCCGTATTCCTTACGTTTCTAGCCCGAAAGGCAAGCGTATTGAAGCACGTTTCCCAGATCCAATGATGAACCCATACTTAGGTTTTGCGGCATTGTTGATGGCTGGTCTTGACGGTATTCAAAACAAAATCCACCCAGGTGAAGCTGCGGACAAAAACTTGTATGATCTTCCTCCTGAAGAAGAAGCGAAAATCCCTACTGTTGCGCACAGCCTAGATATGGCTCTTGAAGCACTTCAAGCAGATCACGAATACTTGCTCAAAGGCGGTGTATTCACTAAAGAAATGCTTGATGCGTATATCGAATTGAAAACTGAAGATGTACGTCGCTTGAACACGACAACTCACCCAGTTGAGTTTGATATGTACTACAGCTTGTAATACATCCATTGTATTCGCAATTCAAGAAAAGCTCGCCATGTGCGAGCTTTTTTTATGCCATAAATCATAAATTGAATACAAGATTGAATAGTGTGCGATTTATTTGCAAAAAGACTTTATAATAGCGATGTAATGATGTGCTTATCAATGAACATGGCATGGTATTTTTTGTGAATGAATTACTTAAACTCGATAATCAATTGTGCTTTGCTTTATATTCGGCAAATCTCGCACTGAATCAACGCTACAGAGAACTGCTCGCACCGCTGAATATTACTTACCCCCAATATCTTGTGATGTTAGTGTTATGGGAAAAAGATCAGCTCACGGTTTCCGATATTGGCAAAAAGCTTTTTTTAGAATCCTCCACATTGACGCCTTTACTCAAGCGACTTGAAGCACAAAATCTTTTACAGCGTCGTCGATCAAATGTAGATGAACGCCAAGTGTTGATTCATCTCACAGAGCAGGGCAAAGCTCTACAAAAGCAAGCTGAAAAGATTCCCGAAGCGGTGATGTGCGCAACTGAGTGTGATTTGGAGCAATTGATTGAGCTTAAACAATCTTTGAATGATTTAAGAGATCAGCTCAATCAAAAATAAGCGAAACAATAAACAACAGTTTAGTAATTCATAAGGCGTTACATTAGGGTCTGTTGACATTTCAACCATGCATTGCGTTATCAGCTAAAACCACAGAAACGAGGCATGAAACGAAGGGAATGGTCACTCCCTTGCCAAGTTTCATAACGAAGTTTATGGCAGTTTTAGCGATAACCCTTCGGGACTAGGATGTTTTTTGACGCTACGTCGTTAGGAACGAGTTATTTAGAATGACTAAACTTCCTCATTCCTGCCTAGTATCGCCTAAAAAACATCCGTAGTCGCAAGCATCTGTGAAATGTCAACAGACCCTATTTAACACTCAAGTGAAATTTAAAGCTTGAAATGTTAAATATATCGTGTACGATATATTTTTGAGCGATGTTATTAAGGAGTTATTCTCATGTCATTAGAAAAAGTCGTATATACAGCAAAAGCAAAAGCAACAGGTGGTCGTGATGGTCGTGTACGTTCTGACGATGGTGCGTTGGATGCACAGCTAGGGGTGCCAAAAGAGATGGGCGGTGCTGGCGGTGTGGTGACCAATCCTGAGCAACTTTTTGCGGCGGGTTATTCGGCGTGTTTCTTGGGTGCGATGAAGTTCGTCGCAGGGCGTGACAAGATTGCACTTCCAAAAGATGCGTATATCGAAGGTGAGGTCGGTATTGGTCCTATTCCAAATGGTTTTGGGATTGAAGCGACATTGAATATTCATCTTGAAGGCATGGATCAAGCAGAGGCACAAAAATTGGTTGATGCCGCACATATCGTATGTCCATACTCAAATGCAACTCGTGGCAATATTGACGTGACATTAAATGTGATTGTATAAATCTAATCGTATAAGTACGATGGTTTAGCTATCCATTTAAATGTGCAATTCGAAGCTTCCTATAAGGAAGCTTTTTTTATTAGTGATGCAAAGTGTTCTGTTCTCGGTATTGTGTTGGTGTCATTTGCATTTCTGTTTTAAAGGCTCGGATAAAGTTTGCTGAGGTGGAATAGCCCAGTTCATCGGCGATTTCAGTGATACTTTTATCTGTATCAATTAAAGCGGTTTTAGCACGTTCTATGATGATCTGCATGCGCATGCTATGAAAATCTTGTCCGTGTTTTTTCAGATAGCGCTGTACGGTTTTGGTCGATAGATTCAGTAGTTTTGCACATTCTGCAAGGGTTGGAATGTGATAGGCTTCTTGCAACATCATCCGAATCCAAGCTTCCATTTCATCACTATCAGAGAGTTGTTTCATAAGCTCTTGGCAGCGTTGTTCAACGACTTTTAAACTATAAATATCTGCCATCGGCAAGCGAATATCTAAAGTGGTAATGGGTAAGACAAACTGAATCCCAGTCTGAATCAGATGTTGAAAATGAAAAGTCACACGATCGAGTTGATGATATTTTTGCAGATGGCGTGGTTGTGCGATCGAAAGATAGACATGGTAGGGCGGATGGTTGCGCCCAAGCAGTTCAATCAGATTGTGATAAAAGGCAATGGCAATCGCTTCAATATGAAAATTGACATTGAGCGTACTCATCGGCATGGAAGGCTCGAAGCTTAAAAAAACTTGTGTTTCGCTTTCTCTGATCTTGAGTTGAAAGTTTGGAATAATCAGTTTGAAATATTGTGCAATCAGCTCGATTGCTTGGCGTGCAGTTTCACTGGTCATTGCCACATAACCGACGAGGCTGTGAGAGCTGAGCTTGAGTGTTGAGCCAAGTTCAAAAGCCAAATCGGCATTTTGTGGATACTTCAAACACAGTTCGACAAAGCGCTCAATTTGAGAAATAGACAGTTTGGCATCTTCATCCTGTAGAATTTTCTGAATTGGCAAGCCTGATTCTACAAGGATTTCCGCCACAGCAATGCCACGCTGTTGTAGCAGTTCAATGACTTTTAAATAATAGCGCGCAGGGAAAATCGGGATATTTCGATCCATACGTTATTTCTCAAACTCCTTTGTATTTACTCTTTTTAACATACATTTAAATCGCTTGTCTTATTATGATTATCTACTGTCTTAATATGAATACTTAAAAAATGATCAGCTCTGCATAATAAAGTCATGAATTACGCCGTGATGGTGCAGGAGTAACAATAATGAATCAGTCAGTTGATCTTCAAGTTTTATCGCAAGCCAAGCCGTATGTGGATAAAAAGCGTCGTCTTTGGATGCTTGGTATCGTTGTACCCAATATTGCCAATACCGTATTGCTCGGTTATCAGTTTGGACCGAAATCGACGAAAAAATTATTTGCTTTTGCAGGTCCTCTCGTCTTGCATGTGATCATTCCAAGCATTGATAAAATGATGGGTGCCGATCCTGACAATCCGCCTGAGCAAGCGATTGCAGATTTAGAAGACGATCCGTACTATGCTCGTGTGGTGAAATTATTCATCCCATTTCAATATGCTGCCAATATTTATGGCTTGTACCTTGCGAGTAAAAAATCTACGCCACTCGCTGATCAAATTGGCATTGGTCATATGCTCGGTGTGGTCAATGGCGTCGCAATTAACACGGCACATGAACTGAGCCATAAACCTGGTAAGCTTGAGCATTATCTGTCGCATCTTGCACTTGCGCCGACAGGTTATAACCATTTCCGTATTGAACATCCTTATGGGCATCATCGCCGTGTAGCGACACCTGAAGATCCTGCGTCATCGCAAATGGGAGAAACTTTTTGGCAATTTTGGCCTCGCACTGTCGTTGGTAGCTTTAAATCTGCGATTGAGATTGAAACTCGTCGTTTAGAACGTAAAGGCAAAAAATTCTGGTCATTGGAAAATGAGCTATTACAAGGTTGGGGGATGAGTGTTGCTTATCATGCGTTGACCTTAAAAATGTTTGGTACACGTATTTTGCCAACGCAGATTGCGCAAGCTTTGCAGGGTATTACGCTGTTCGAAGCGGTGAATTATATGGAACATTATGGTTTGAAGCGTGAAGATTTGGGGAACGGTCGTTATGCACGCACCATGCCTGAACACAGTTGGAATAATAATAGTAAATTCAGTAATGTTTTGCTCTATCAGCTACAACGTCATTCTGACCATCATGCCTATCCAACTCGCAGTTTCCAATCGCTACGTCATTATGAAGATGTTCCACAATTGCCAATGGGGTATGCGAGTTTGTTCTTACCTGTGATGATTCCAAAGCTATGGTTTAAGTTGATGGATGAACGTGTCATTGCCCATTATGACGGTGATATGGATAAAGTGAACGTCTATCCAAAAGCGAAAAAATCATTGTTGAAAAAGTATGCACATCTTTGGAAAAAGAAAGAGTCTGCTGAAATCGCATCAAAAACTGTAAATAAGGAAGCAAAATAAGAGGGTAAAAGAAAAAGTTGCATAAAATCATCCATGCGTACCCTATGCAATCAACGATTTTGGTTTACACTAAACGCTGATTTTTAGGGTGCGGATTCATGCGTTTTTACCAACGGCGAGAGATACAACAATTGCAATTGCCTACTGGGCTAAAACAGTGGCTGATCGCAGACGGCTCGCTCACCCAACAACTCACTCAACTGTCGAACGGACAATTCCACGTCATTCCGATGAATGAATATTTTCAACGATTATCGCAGATCGATGCGTTGTGGATGAATATGCCTGCACAACACATTGCGTGGGTGAGAGAAAGTGATTTGTATGGTAGCGATGATACGCCGTGGGTCAGCGCCAAAAGTATTTTTCCAATTTTAAGTCTGAATAAACAAGCTCGAATTTTTAAACATATCGGACGACAGCCGATTGGACGGTTGCTGTTTCAACGTACTACGCCATTATGCCAGCGTCGGATTCTAAAATTAGATGACGGCTGGACACGGCAAAGTTGCTATACTTGGCATGGTTGTCAATTTATTGTACAAGAAACTTTCTTAAACACTTTTGAACAATTTATCCAAAAATAAATGCGGAAAGTATTATGCAAATACAAGTCGCCAGCACGTGGCGAGAGCGATTCCAAGCCTATTATTATCTGTGCCGTTTTGATAAGCCGATCGGTACTGAGCTGGTGCTTTGGCCGACTATGTGGGCGCTTTGGATTGCAGCGAAAGGTATGCCATCACTCGGTATTTTGATTCCGATGGTTTTGGGTGTGATCTTTATGCGGGCGGCGGGCTGTGCGATTAATGATTTTGCCGATCGTAAAGTCGATGGTCATGTTGAACGTACCAAAACTCGTCCACTGGCATCAGGTGTTATTCAGCCGATCGAAGCGATTTGGGTGTTTTTAATTCTAGTTTTGGCGAGTGCCTGTCTATTATTTTTCTTACCCGTTGAAACGTTTTATTGGTCGTTTGGTGCGCTGTTTCTGGCTTTCATTTATCCATTTATGAAGCGCTATACCCATTTGCCACAGGTGTTTTTGGGGGCGGCATTTTCATGGTCAATTCCGATGGCATATACCGCAGTCGGGCAAACGCCTGATCTGACCTGTTGGTTATTGTATTTTGGCAATTTGGCTTGGACGGTGGCATACGACACCCAATATGCGATTACCGATCGGGAATATGATCTTAAAATTGGCGTGAAGTCTACAGCGATCTTATTTGGCAAATATGATTTACAGATCATCGGGCTATTGCAATTGAGCAGTTTACTGTTGCTTGCTTGGGCGTTTTGGCGTGAGCAATTGTTGCCGTGGGCGGCACTCGGTCTGTTTGTGGTCGCTGTTGATTTTATCTATCAAGCAGTGAAAACCAAAGATCGTGATCCTGCCATCTGTTTTTGGGCATTTCGACATAATCGTTGGGTCGGCTTAATCATTTGGCTGGGGATTGTTTTGGCACAATTGCTGGCTTAAATAAGCGTATTTTTGCCGACAATAGCTGATGATGATCTGATCAATTTATACAAAGATGATTTAATTTGGTATAAAGTATCGTAGACACGGTACTTTTTTTATGCCTAAATAAGTTTGGAAAAAACAACATGATGTAAGGAGTACGTCAATGAAAATAGCCAATAACAACGGTGCTTTGGGTGCGAAAAGTGCAAAAAAAAGTGCAAAGGGGCTCAAGTATCTCGTCGGGATGACCATGTTGGCATCAGCGGTGATGATGGCGGGATGTGATGATGACGATGATGATAATTATCAAAGCGATGACAATAGTTATGTCTCTGAAACCAGTTATACCGCTGGTACCATTCCAACCAATGCCAGCAAAGTCGATGTCATGACCTATAACATGCCATACAGCGATGGCGATACCCACGAAGCCACGGCTATGGTGATCTATCCGAAAACAGCAAAACCAAGTGATGGCTGGCGTGTGGTGGTGTGGACACACGGTACGACGGGTGTTGGTGATAGCTGTGCGCCTAGTCAGATGGAGATGAATGAAAACTTCTTAGTCACTGCGAATAATTTATTAGAACGTGGCTATGTGATTGTTGCGCCAGATTATGAAGGTTTGGGTAAAGCGGGGATTCACCCATATTTGAATCTGCAAAGTGAAGCCAATTCTGCGATCTATGCGGTGGATGCCTTTAAAGAAAAATATGGTAGCCAGTTGCAAGGGGATTGGATGTCGATCGGTCAATCTCAAGGTGGACATGCCTCACTGGGCGTAGCACAATTTGCCAATGATGATGAAAACTATAAAGGTGCAGTTGCCACAGCTCCTGCTTCTAGCTTGGGTTATATCATCACTGAGGTTGCTCCACAGGCGATTAGTGGGATAGAAATGCAAAATAAAAACTATGCAATTCGAGTTTATTCAGAGTTACTGTCTTATGCTGCGTATGTTGGTGTAGGCATCAAAGCGTATATGCCAAGTTTTAATTATAATGAGATATTTCATTCACAGGCCTATAACGTAGCATTGAGTGCTGAAGGAACAAATGGTGATAATGGATTGTGTTTGGATGATATGATCGCTAATTATTATACGGATATTCAAACTTATCTTGCGCAAAATCCTTCTGCAAAAGTGATAGACTATCCTGCATTAACTGACGATTTCTTAGAAAACGAAACGATTGCAGAATTTTTAGCAAGTTCACAGCCTGGTACAGTGAAACTCGATAAGCCTATCTATGTTGTTCAAGGTACATTGGATGCAGCTGTCCCATATCAAGTCACTCAAGCTTTAGTTAATGGTATGAATCAGCTTGGAACAACACCACAAGTGCAATTGGATCTCGTTGAGGGTGCAGGACATACACAAGCGATTATTGATCGTAATGAACAAATCATGGACTTTATCGAAGCCAACATGCCAGCTTCTTAATGTTGATGAAGTCAAATACAAAAAAACCTAGATTATTGATCTAGGCTTTTTCATTTTAGAGTGAATCACTCAAAATTTGGCTCTCCCACCTGGGCTCGAACCAGGGACCTGCGGATTAACAGTCCGTCGCTCTACCGACTGAGCTATGGGAGAATGTGCAAGCGATTGTATGGACTAATACATCTTAGGTCAAGGATTTTACTCATTAAAATATAAAATCAGCCTTTGATTGTTGCAATTTTAGTCATTCTCTTTGTGATCAATGCGCTTTTGTTCAGGCTGAACTTCACGTGCCTCGCCATCAATGACGCTTGAGTCGTTACTCGCACCACGACCGCCCATTTGCTGGCGTTGCATCTCTTGCATTTGACGCATCATATCGGCAAAAGGATTGTTTGGATCATTGGTATTACCAGACATACCACCCATCATTTTTTCCATCATCGCTTGTTGGCGCTTTTGCATTGCTTTCATGGCTGAGTTTCTAAACATGGTTTGCACGGCAGGAATAAGCATTAATACTGCAATGAGATCTGACCACAAACCAGGAATGGCAAGCAGTAAGCCTGCAATCGCACGAGGTAAATATTTACCTACATTGGGGTCATTCGCCATTTGCCCTGACATTTGAATTTGTTGCATCTGCGGCATAATGTGCGCGACGCTACTACGCAATATCGTAAAGCCAATCATGGCAGCGAAGATAAACCAAAAGAATACGTACCAACCGCTACCGACCAAATCACCGACCACGATCCACGTTACGATCTCGGTCACGATGGCAATCAATACTAATAAAATCAGACCCATTTCGGTGCTTTGCAACCTCATTTAGACAATTTAAAATCAAAAAATATGGCGTTTAATTTAACCCATCACCACGCCAAACGCACGAGCACATAGGTTTTTTAAAACGATTTATGTAACAATAGTGACGTTTTGAAAAATTTAAAGGGCAAAATGACAATAATCATCGGTATCGATCCTGGTTCAAGGCTTACAGGCTATGGCATCATTGAGAAAGACGGCACCAAACTGCGCTTTATCGATGCAGGGACGATTCGTACCGAAAGCCAAGAAATTCCTGAGCGATTGAAACGGATTTTTGCAGGAGTTGATCGTATTGTTCGGTTTCATCAACCGACCGAAGCTGCGGTTGAGCAAGTCTTTATGGCGCAAAATCCTGATTCTGCTTTAAAACTCGGACAGGCACGAGGCGCAGCTATTGCAGCACTGGTCAATCTCGATCTGAAAGTCGCAGAATATACCGCACGTCAAATCAAACAGTCTGTTGTCGGCTATGGTGCGGCAGATAAAGAACAAGTACAAATGATGGTGATGAAATTACTCAATCTCTCTGTTAAACCGCAAGCCGATGCGGCTGATGCTTTGGCAGCGGCTATTTGTCATGCGCATGCTTCTGGAAGCTTGAATAAACTTGCTGTGCTCAATGCCTTAGGTGGTGGGATGGCACGTGGGCGAGGGCGAGGAGTACGTAGACGTTAAATGGTTTAAAAATCATGTTAAATCAATAAATTGTGATACTTATTGCAAAATGTGTTAGCTTCCAGTTTCCTAACGGAGAAAATTATGAAAGGGACACTTTTATTCGGCTGTATATTCACTATCTGTTCATCAACGTTTTTTGCAGATGACCTCGCACCAACGCGTACAGAAACAGGTGCGATTGACGTCAAAAAAGACTTTCGCCTTGAAGCGGATCTTGGCTATTTGGTGAATAATACCGAATCTGACGGGGAAAGCACCACTAAAGAAAATTTAAACTTCCACATGCTCTATCAACGTCAAAAAATAAATTTAGGGACAAGAGGTCGTTGCGGAAGCGGTGAGTGGTAATGTTGATGACGCTGATAATAATGTCGAGCGTTATTTACTTTCTGGCAAGCTTTTACATCGTAGCTCAGAAACTGTATACCAATTTGCAAAATTATCTGCTGAAAAAGATTTGAGCAGTGCATTTGATTATCAGCTGAGCCTAACAGTCGGTGTCGGAAAAGACTTTATCAAAACTGATATTCAAACTTTATCTGCGGAAATTGGTGCAGGTTATCGTCATAGCAAAGAGCGTGTGGCACCACAAGATACTTTGGATGAGGCGATCGGTACAGTTGCAGCTTTTTATCAATATCAAATCACACCATCGGTACGTTTCAATCAAGATTTAAGCTATGAATATGGTGATGAAGCGCAAACTTTACGTTCACGTACCGCACTCTCTGCGGATTTAACCCAAAGCTTTGCAGCCGTTGCAAGCTATAACATTAAAGATACTTCTGCTGATGCAGGGGATAGCCGTGATTCGTTACTGTCTTTAGGTTTGCGTTATAAATATTAATCTAAGCAATTTCATTAAAAAACCTCTCAAATTTGAGAGGTTTTTTATTCTGACAAAGATGAAAATTTATAAATATTCAACTTTAACGATTTCATACTCTACTTCGCCTTGTGGCGTGGTGATTTTGGCGTCTTCACCTTCATTTTTACTGAGTAGACCACGTGCGATCGGTGAGTTCACTGAGATTTTATTTTGTTTAAAATCCGCTTCGTCATCACCAACGATTTTATAAGTCTTTTGTTCTTCGGTATCTAAATTTTCAATAGTCACGGTAACGCCAAAGACCACACGACCATTTTGTTCTAAGTCTTTGACATCGATCACTTGTGCAGCGCCAAGTTTGCCTTCGATATCTTGAATACGACCTTCACAGAAGCCTTGTTGTTCACGGGCGGCATGATACTCGGCGTTTTCTTTTAAGTCGCCGTGTTCACGTGCTTCTGCGATCGCTTGCGTAATGCGTGGGCGTTCTTCAGATTTGAGATGTTGTAATTCTTTTTCCAGTGCAGCTTTGCCTTCTGGCGTCATTGGATAGCGTTGCATATTTTCCTCACTATCTGTTTCACTAGGCTGAGCACAGATTGATAATGATACATACAGATCATTCACTTTCAATATGCCCAGTTCAAATTAAAAAAATCCGCCACCTCCGTCAGAGATGGCGGAAGTGTCGATGGTGTTTAGGCTTCTGTTTG
This sequence comes from uncultured Acinetobacter sp., assembly GCF_947493735.1. Classification (GTDB taxonomy): domain Bacteria; phylum Pseudomonadota; class Gammaproteobacteria; order Pseudomonadales; family Moraxellaceae; genus Acinetobacter. Next base: position 15,881 of record NZ_CANLSL010000024.1, read on the forward strand.
TAAATCTTGCAAGCGATATACATCCATTGGCAACTGAATTCCTAAAGCCTGACAAACTGCATCTGCACCGTTTAATGTGGTGGTGTAATACACTTTGCCTTGCAATGCAGAGCGACGAATCGAGAACGAGTCTTGCTGAGCTTGCTTGCCTTCTGTGGTATTGATAATGAGGTGTATCTCGCCATTTTTCAAGCGATCCACGATATGTGGACGACCTTCGGTGACTTTATTGACACGCTCACATTCTAAACCAGCTTCTTTTATTACATCAAATGTACCGCCAGTGGCAATCAATTTGAAGCCATGACCGATCAGTTGTTGAGCAACTCGAGCGACATGTGGCTTATCTGAGTCACGCACAGACAAGAAGGCATGTTTCACTTCACCTTCAGTTGGCTTACCTGGTAGACGATCATTCGAGCCAAGTACGGCTTTGTAGAAAGCCTCACCAAAGGTTTTGCCGACGCCCATGACTTCACCAGTCGATTTCATCTCAGGCCCAAGCACAGGGTCAACCCCTGGGAATTTGTTGAATGGGAACACTGCTTCTTTGACTGCAAAGCTCTTTGGAATAATTTCCTTAGTAAAGCCTTGTGATGACAAAGATTGACCTGCCATACAACGCGCAGCGACTTTCGCCAAAGACTCACCGATACATTTCGACACGAATGGTACGGTACGAGATGCTCGTGGGTTTACTTCGAGAATGTAAACATCATTGCCCTTAACAGCAAACTGTACATTCATCAAGCCAACCACGCCAAGCTCTTTCGCCATCGCTACAGTTTGACGGCGCATTTCGTCTTGGATTTCTTTAGATAAAGAATATGGCGGAATAGAACATGCTGAGTCACCAGAGTGAACACCCGCTTGCTCAATGTGTTGCATGATCCCGCCGATGACAACTTCTTTGCCATCTGATACGCAGTCTACATCGACTTCGGTCGCATCATCTAAGAAGCGGTCAAGCAATACAGGCGCTTCATTCGATGCTTGAACGGCTTCACGGAGATAGCGTTTTAGCTCTTCTTCGTTATAGACGATTTCCATCGCACGGCCACCAAGTACGTAAGAAGGGCGTACTACCAATGGGAAGCCAACTTTTGCAGCTTCAGCGATACCTTCTTCAGCAGATTTGACAATGCTATTGTTTGGTTGTCGTAGATTCAATTTTTGAATCATTTGTTGGAAACGCTCACGATCTTCTGCACGGTCGATCGCATCAGGCGATGTCCCGATAATTGGTGCGCCAGCTTCTTCTAAAGCACGTGCCAATTTCAATGGGGTTTGACCGCCATATTGAACGATCACTCCTTTTGGTTTTTCAGTGCGAATGATTTCTAACACGTCTTCCAAAGTCACTGGTTCGAAGTACAAGCGATCTGAGGTGTCATAATCCGTAGAAACGGTTTCAGGGTTACAGTTGACCATGATGGTTTCATAACCATCTTCACGCATCGCAAGCGCAGCGTGGACACAGCAATAGTCAAACTCAATCCCTTGACCGATACGGTTTGGACCGCCACCGATGACCATGATTTTATCTTTATCAGATGGGTTGGCTTCGCATTCTTCATCATAAGTCGAATACATATATGCTGTATTTGATGAAAACTCAGCCGCACAGGTATCAACACGTTTGTAGACTGGATAAACGCCCAAGTTCCAACGTTCTTTACGGAATTGTTTTTGCGAAATACCCATTAAGTTGGCGATGCGCAGATCAGACAAACCTTTGCGTTTGAACGAACGTACATTTTCTGCCGTTAAATCACCAACACCGAGTGCTTTGACTTGCGTTTCGGTTTTAATAATATCTTCGATCTGAATCAAGAACCAACGGTCAATTTTGGTCGCTTCAAACACATCATCCAAGCTAAAGCCATGACGGAATGCATCTGCGATATACCAAATTCGTGCAGGGCTCGGAATTTTCAGCTCAACCAAAATCTTGTCTTTGATGTTGCTGGTCTCTGCCGTGATTTTCTCATCAAAACCACATGCGCCTTCTTCCAAGCCACGCAGTGCTTTTTGCATTGATTCTTGGAAGTTACGACCAATCGCCATCACTTCACCCACAGACTTCATTTGTGTAGTCAGTGTTGGCTCAGCTTGTGGGAATTTTTCAAAGTTAAAACGTGGAATTTTCGTCACGACATAGTCGATCGACGGCTCAAACGATGCAGGAGTTACGCCACCAGTGATGTCGTTTTTCAACTCATCAAGTGTATAACCAACGGCAAGTTTTGCAGCGACTTTGGCAATTGGGAAACCTGTTGCTTTTGACGCAAGCGCAGATGAACGTGATACACGTGGGTTCATCTCGATCACGACCATACGACCAGTGTTCGGGCAGATACCAAACTGTACGTTTGAACCGCCAGTTTCTACACCGATTTCTCGAAGTACCGCAACTGAAGCATTACGCATCAATTGATATTCTTTATCCGTCAAAGTTTGCGCAGGAGCAACGGTGATTGAGTCACCAGTATGTACGCCCATCGGGTCAAAGTTTTCAATGGCGCAGACGATGATGCAGTTGTCGTTTTTATCACGAACCACTTCCATTTCATACTCTTTCCAACCAATCAATGACTCATCAATCAAAAGTTGTTTGGTTGGAGAAAGGTCGAAACCACGCTCACAGATTTCTAAGAATTCTTCGCGGTTATAGGCAATACCACCACCCGAACCACCCATAGTAAACGATGGACGGATAATCACAGGGAAACCAAAACGACTTTGAATCTCAAGCGCCTCTTCCATGCTCTCTGCAATGGCAGCTTTTGGACATTCCAAACCGATTTTGCGCATCGCAATATCAAACAGTTTACGATCTTCGGCTTTCTCGATGGCTTCTTTACTTGCACCGATCAGCTCAACGCCATATTTTGCCAGTACACCGTGTTCGTCAAGGGCGAGAGCACAGTTCAATGCCGTTTGACCGCCCATGGTCGGAAGTACCGCATTTGGACGTTCTTTTTCAATGATTTGTGCAACGGTTTGCCAAGTGATTGGCTCGATATAGGTTGCATCAGCCATCGAAGGGTCAGTCATGATGGTCGCAGGATTTGAGTTGACCAAAATGACACGGTAACCTTCTTCACGCAGGGCTTTACACGCTTGCGCACCTGAGTAGTCAAACTCACAGGCTTGACCGATGACAATAGGACCTGCACCAATAATTAAGATGCTTTTTATGTCTGTACGTTTAGGCATGTAAAAATTCCTTGAGTAAATATTTACTTAATTTACAGATTCGCATTGGTTAAAAATATATTCGTCAAACATATATAGCTGTTTTACTAAGCTATTGCCGTCAACTATGATTAATTTCTTTAAATCACTAAATTTGGGTTCCATGCTTATCGCATAGATATCAAACCTTCTTGGATCAGATGATTCGATCAACTTTCGAGGACTATTGAATGCTAAATCAGCGCCACGGTCGATTATGCTTTCAGCATTCCAAAGATTAAGAAAGTTTTCAGCTTGCATAGACTTCAAATCAACATTTTCGGCTTTCGCTTTAGCGACTAAATCGGCAGGTGGATTAGTCAACATATTGATTCCATCTAGAATCATCGGATTTACTTCTAGATAGATTGTTTTTAAAGAATTAAAAATATCTTTATGCGCTAAAAGAGAAACTTGAAAAGTAAGTTGATCTGCATTTTTGTCAAAAGATTCTTTGATTTGTTTGCTACGAAACAAAGAATACTCCTGATCATTTATATGGCTTAAATAGCAAGAACGCATTTGTTGATCTAAAGGATCACTTTTTATTCCCGGCCAATAAGGATTTAACTTCATCATTTGATGGTGTAAATCAACAATTGGGTAAGATAAATCATGAATGATTTGAATTGCTTGGGATTTAGAAAGTTTAGAGCTCTCGGGTAGACCACTTTCAGCAGTTTCTGCAAAAACAAATCCTTCATTTATTTGAGATGTGAGTACAGCCAACTGCTGCGCATCAACAATTAATGGAGATGTAATGTCCTTGCTCTCCGATTGTGCATAAATCAGAGAAGAACTTAGAATACAGATCAACCCAAGAGCAAACTTCATTATTTCGCTTGCTCAATCAATTCGATAAAATGATCAAATAATGGCGCACAGTCATGCGGACCTGGGCTTGCCTCAGGGTGACCTTGGAAGCTAAACGCAGGTTTATCAGTACGATGAATGCCTTGGTTTGTGCCATCAAATAATGAACGATGTGTGACTTTGAGCGTTGCAGGCAATGTGCTTTCATCCACAGCAAAACCGTGGTTTTGCGAGGTGATCATTACTGTGCCATCTTCAAGATTTTGCACAGGGTGGTTTGCACCGTGGTGACCATGATTCATTTTCATCGTGGTTGCACCAGAAGCCAAAGCCAAAATCTGATGACCCAAGCAAATACCAAATACAGGTAAGCTAGTCGTTTCAACAATGGTTTTCACTGCGTCAATCGCATAGTCACACGCTGCTGGATCGCCAGGACCATTGGATAAGAACACACCATCTGGCTTTAAAGCTAAAACTTTTTCCGCAGGTGTTTGCGCAGGCACAACTGTTAGCTTACAACCACGATCGGCAAGCATACGAAGAATGTTGGTTTTCACACCGTAATCATAAGCAACGACATGGAATTTCATTTCAGGTTTGGCAAAACCTTCGCCCAATGCCCAAGAACCTTCTGCCCACTCAAAGCCTTCAGGGTCGCAACATTCTTTAGCGAGGTCTAAACCATTTAATCCGCCAAAGGCACGTGCTTTTTCTAAGGCTTCAGCTTCGGTGATATTTTCCCCTGCAAGGATACAGCCGTTCTGTGCGCCTTTGTCACGCAAGATACGAGTGAGCTTACGAGTATCAATATCTGCAATCGCGACGACATTATGTTGTTGTAGGTAGTCGCTCAGTGATTGTTCTGCACGGAAGTTACTATGAAGTAGCGGCAAGTCACGAATGATTAAACCATTCGCCCAGACTTTATGAATGCGTCCAGACTCCGTGTCTTCTGCATTACAACCTGTATTCCCAATATGTGGATAGGTGAGAGTAACCATCTGCTGAGCATAACTTGGATCAGTTAAGATCTCTTGATAGCCAGTCATGGCAGTGTTGAAAACGACTTCACCAGTCGTAGAACCAGATGCGCCGATCGACGTACCTTTGAAAATCGTCCCATCAGCGAGGGCTAAAATGGCGGGGATGCTCAAAGCAAAGCTCCTGAATTTTAAGCTGTAAAAAAGCGAGTAGACTTATCGAGAAGCTGGAAAATAATCGACTTTCCGCTTCGGTCTGCTCGCTTGTAACTTAAAGAAGTATTGTACGCAAAACTTGCTTAAAAGTCTAATTAAAATTCGGGAGATTTGCGTCAATTTGGATTTTAACCATTTATCCAATTCTGTGTGGAAATTTAAATTGTCGGACAATAAATCAAGCATAAAAATGTTTTTGTGTATTTAATAGTCAATATCCAAATAACATTACTCACTGAGGATTTTTAAAATGGCTAGACAAACGACTAAAGCAACAGAGAAAGCAGAGCAAGTTGTAGACCAAGTGACTGCTAAAGTTGAACAAGTTGCATCTGATGTTGCTGAAAAAGCTGAACAAGTAAAAGCTGAAGCAATTGTTGCGAAAAAAGACTTTGCACAAAGTGTACAAGATCAAATCGTTGAGCTAAAAACTGAATTTTTAAAGCGTGTTGAAACTTTAAAAGCACAATTCCCAGTTTCTCAAACTGAATTGGTTGAGCTCAAAGAAACTTTGAAAGTTGAGCTTACTGCGCTTTTGGAAGATTTCAACAAAGTATCTAAAGATATTAAAGAAGACATTACGTCAATTTCTTCAAAGCATAAAGATCAATTGACTGAATCTTTCAAGCGTTCAAAAGAAACTGCTGTAGAAGCATTCAATAAAATCAACCTTTCTCAAGTGAAAGAAAAGGCTCAAGAAAAAGTTGAAGAAGTTAAAGCGAAAGTTTCTTAAGTCGCAGTTTTATAATCTACGATTGAATAAGCCTAAGCAGTATTAAAAATATAGATTTTTAAGATGAAAAACACTCATTTGATCGTGAGAAAAACGAAGCTTCGGCTTCGTTTTTTTATGGCGATAACTATTTCAATGAAAAAAATTATTGCAGATTAGAACAGATGTAGCCAATCTCTTTTGTTATGAAAATCTGCTTCTGGGCTACTGTGTTGCATTGCAAAATAATGCGTTTTCGCAGTTGTTTGAATCACTGCACTGATGCCAACAAACAAGTCTTTCATGGCAATCTTGTGATGATGCAAAAATAGATTGATATCGATCGTCGCTGTTAAGCCAAAACCTGTACGCTTAAGTTCGACCAACTCAATTTTAGAGTTGATCGGTGGCGGAGTGGTTTCAGGATAACGATATTCTTCAAAATGATAACTTTGCCAAGCGCCTGATGGAGAAAGATTCACTTCTATATACTGATCTTGATCTCGAATACCAATAAAAAGTTCATAGCAAGTATGTTCCCACAGAAAATCTCGTCGTGGATGTCCAGCGACTTTATCCGCCCAAATGATCTGTTGCATCGGGTCGTTCAGCCAAAAACCTAACTGAATAATGCCACTGGCAGGGGATTCAATCGCCGCAACGATGCTGAGATCACGCGTTGGCTGAAATGCATTGAGTTCAAAACTTGCCATAATTTAAAACGATTAATCGTTAATCAAATGCGCATGACGCACAATATTCGACAGCTTTTGATTTTGCTGTGCGGCTTTTTTATAGAGCAAAACCACTTTACCAATCTGCTGTACACTTTCGGCTTTGGTACGTTCGATTAGCTCTTGAATCACCGCAGCACGTGCTTCGCGATCTTCGCCAGCGACTTTGATTTTAATCAATTCATGATCATTGAGCGCACGTAAAGTTTCCTCGACGACATTATCCGTCAAGCCTTGACTACCAATCATCACTACCGGCTGTAGTGCGTGACCGATCTGACGTAGACGTTTGCGTTCTTGAGTTTTTAAAGCTGCCATGATGCGAACCGATGATGAAAACGCATTATTTTAAACGCTTTTCATGAAAATTGCAGGGCTTTGACAATATATTTATTAAGGTGTGTCACAGGCGCATTTGAAGATACTTAGAATTTAGCGATCATTTGGATTGAAAAATTGATTGGGATTTCGCGACTGGATTTGCGCTGATGTACTGCATCAAGCGATTTTTTCACGTAGAATGCAGGCTGTTTTCACTGAAATTTTGTATGACAAATGGCAACTAAAATTACCAATCAAAAATTATCTAAAAGTAGTCGCGCGTGGATGCGTGAGCATTTGGATGATCCTTTTGTCAAAAAAGCGCAAAAAGAAGGTTATCGTGCAAGAGCAGCGTATAAACTCTTGGAAATTCAAGAAAAATACAATTTAATCAGACCTGGTATGACGGTGGTGGACTTGGGCGCAGCGCCAGGCAGTTGGTCGCAAATCGCAGGAAAACTGGTCGGTGATAAAGGCATTGTGATCGCCTCAGATATTTTAGAGATGGATGCTTTGCCAGATGTAACTTTCTTACAAGGTGATTTCCGAGAAGAAGAAGTTTTTGAAAAATTGTTAAATATTTTAAATGGACGACCTGTAGACCTTGTAATTTCCGACATGGCACCCAATACATCAGGTAATAGATCTGTCGATCAACCACGTCAAATTTATTTATGTGAGTTGGCTTTGGACTTTGCACAAAAAGTGCTTGGAAAAAAAGGACAGATGGTGGTCAAAGTCTTTCAAGGAACAGGCTTTGATGAATTCCGTAAACAGATGGTTGATACCTTCGATGTGTTAAAAACGGCGAAACCAGCTGCTTCTCGAGCACGATCAAAAGAGGTTTTTTTGATCGGTCAGGGGCGTAACAAGTCTTTATAAGGTCGCTTTTAAAAGTAGCGTTATAAAGCCAAATGTGCAGAGTGACTTTTTGTGAGCATCTGTACACTAAAGCTGTTAAAATGTGGTTTCGCTTTTTAGGATGGTGAGTTGAGCTGTTTTTCAGCTGACCAAATTTGATAAATATGGGAATAGAGCTTTGAGCGATTTCGTCAAGAATGCCGTATTGTGGCTGATTATTATCGGTGTGTTGGTACTGGTTTTTAGTAATTTCAGCGACCGAGGCAAAACTGATGCGTTGAGTTATTCTCAATTCATTACTGCTGTGAATGATGGACAGGTAAAACAAGTCACTGTAGATGGCGAGCGCATCACAGGTACTAAAGCCAATGGTTCAGAATTTGAAACCATTCGTCCAGACGTGTTTGAACCACAGTTTGTACCGAATTTGATTGAAAAAGGCGTTGAAGTTGAAGGTGTTGCACCGCATCGTCAAGGGTTGTTGATGCAACTGTTGATCGCAAGTTTCCCTATTTTATTGATCATTCTGTTGTTCATGTTCTTTATGCGGAATATGGGTGGTGGTGCAGGCGGTAAAAATGGTCCAATGAGCTTTGGTAAATCTAAAGCTAAAATGCTCTCAGAAGACCAAGTCAAAGTTACCTTCAAAGATGTGGCTGGTGTTGACGAGGCTAAACAAGAAGTCGTTGAAATTGTCGATTTCTTAAAAGATCCTGCAAAATTTAAACGTCTTGGTGCATCTATTCCACGTGGCGTATTAATGGTTGGACCTCCGGGTACTGGTAAAACTTTGCTTGCAAAAGCAATTGCGGGTGAAGCCAAAGTACCATTCTTCAGTATTTCTGGTTCAGACTTCGTTGAGATGTTTGTCGGTGTTGGTGCATCTCGTGTACGTGATATGTTTGAACAAGCGAAACGTCATGCACCGTGTATCATCTTTATTGATGAGATTGATGCGGTCGGTCGTCATCGCGGTTCGGGTACAGGTGGCGGTCATGATGAGCGTGAGCAGACCTTGAACCAAATGTTGGTTGAGATGGACGGCTTTGATGGTAATGAAGGCATTATCGTGATCGCTGCAACAAACCGTGTTGACGTATTGGATAAAGCTTTACTTCGTCCGGGTCGTTTCGACCGTCAAGTGATGGTTGGCTTGCCTGATATTAAAGGTCGTGAGCAAATCCTCAATGTACATATGAAAAAGTTGCCATCAGTGACTGGTGTGGATACGCAAGTATTGGCACGTGGTACACCTGGATTCTCTGGTGCACAGCTTGCCAATCTTGTGAATGAAGCTGCATTGTTTGCTGCACGTCGTAATAAGACGACTGTGGATATGCACGACTTCGAAGATGCGAAAGACAAAATATACATGGGTCCTGAGCGTAAGTCGATGGTCATTCGTGATGAAGAGCGTCGTGCCACGGCTTATCATGAGGCAGGTCATGCTATCGTTGCAGAACTGTTACCAAAGACTGATCCTGTGCACAAAGTCACCATAATGCCACGTGGTTGGGCGCTTGGTGTGACTTGGCAGTTGCCTGAGCAAGATGCGATTAGCAACTACAAAGACAAGATGTTGAATGAGATTTCGATTTTGTTCGGTGGTCGTATCGCTGAAGAAGTCTTTATCAATCAACAATCGACTGGCGCATCAAATGACTTTGAACGTGCAACCAAAATTGCCCGTGCAATGGTTACAAAATACGGTATGTCAGATCGTCTTGGTGTCATGGTTTACGAAGATGAAAACCAAAATGGTTTCTTTGGTAATGTAGGCAATCGTACGATTTCTGAAGCGACACAACAGCAAGTTGACGCAGAGATTCGTCGAATCCTCGATGAGCAATATAAAGTTGCACGTGAGATTCTAGAGAGTAATCAGTCGATTGCACATGAAATGGTCAAAGCATTGATGCAATGGGAAACCATTGATCGTGACCAAATCCGTGACATCATGGAAGGTCGTGAGCCACAGCCACCGAAAGTTTATATTCCTGAAAATCCGATTACGGTGGGTGATGAAACTGTGGGTGAGGAAGATGACTCTCCATCTACGCCACCACCACTACCATCATTGCCTAAAGCCTAAATTTGGCTGGATGAAATAATAAATTAGACTGCTTCCGAGCGGTCTTTTTTTATTACTGTTTTTTAACTCAGTAAGCAAATTGAATTGAAGATATTTTCATTTTTATATGATGAATTGGTTAAACTCATAAGAATGATTAAGGAGTCATCATGCAACTGCATCCCTTGCCAAAACGTACACTACACTGCGCCAATAAAACTTTGGATTTATCTACACCGCAAATCATGGGGATTCTGAATGTCACACCTGATTCATTTAGTGATGGTGGGCAATTTCATCAAACTTCAAAAGCTATTGCACATGCTTTGGAGATGATGGAGCAAGGTGCAACCATCATTGATATTGGTGGTGAATCGACTCGACCACATGCAGATGCTGTGAGTGTGCAAGAAGAGCTTGATCGGGTGATTCCTGTGGTGGAGCAGTTGGTAGATCATGATGTGGTGATCTCGATCGACACCAGCTCGCCTGAAGTGATACGAGAAGCAGTCGCCAAAGGTGCGCATATTTGGAACGATGTGCGTGCTTTAAAACGTCCGAATGCCATGCAAACGGCAGCAGATTTAAATATTCCTGTGATCTTGATGCACATGCGTGGTGAACCAAATACCATGAATGATTTGGCGATGTATCAAGATGTCACTACAGAAGTCATGTCAGAGCTACAACAGCGCATTGATGAAGCATTAGCCATAGGCATACGCAAAGAAAATATTATCATTGATCCAGGTTTTGGTTTTGCTAAAACAGCTTCGCAAAACTTAAAATTACTCAATGAATTTTGGAAATTGCACGTGCTCGGTTATCCGATACTTTCGGCGCTATCTCGTAAACGATTCATTGGTGAGGTATTAAACGGCGCAGAAGCAACTGAGCGTGATATTGCCAGTAGCACAGCACATTTACTGTCGATCCAACAGGGTGCATCTATGGTGCGCACGCATAACGTCAAAGCCATGTCGGACACCATCAAAATGTGGCAAGCCATGAATGACGGGATTTGATGATTTTGCAATGATTTCAAAGGACGGAATAAACGATGTTAAAACTGATCTATTATGTGCCTGAATCGCATCTTGAAGTGACCAAGCAGGCGATTTTCCAAGCGGGTGCAGGTGGTATCGGTGATTATGCAGAGTGTGCTTGGCAGGTCAAAGGCATTGGTCAGTTTAAACCAGTGGGTCAAGCCAAGCCTTTTATTGGACAGTTGAATCAGTTGGAACAAGTCGAAGAGTGGCGTGTTGAAACCATTGTCGATGAACAGTATGCTCAAGCGGTGAAACAGGCGTTATTAACAAGCCATCCTTATGAAGAGCCTGCCTTAGAGTTTATTCAAATTGTTGAGATTTAAAAAAAGCACACAACTTTTAAAATTATGTGCTTTGTCTAATCGGATCTTTTTAAGAAAAAATCAATTAATTAAACTTTGAAAAATCCGCTTTACGTTTTTCTTTAAATGCAGTCAATGCTTCGACCATTTCAGGTGATTTAACACGTTGCATAAAGATTTCTGCTTCATGATCAATCCAAGCCACGATCTCATCTTTATCTGCTTTCATCAAGGCTTTGCTTTGTTTCAGCGAAGCAAGAGGTAGTTGGTTGAGATGCTCTGCCATTTCCGCCGCTTGAGCATATGGCTCATCGACGATTTGCGTGACAAGTTTTGCATCTAGTGCAGTTTCAGCGTTGAATTTGCGTGCAGACATCAACAAATCCGCCGCTAATAAATAACCTGCACGTTGCTGTAGCAATTTACTTGCAGCGCCTTCAGGAGATAAACCTAAGCTAACAAAAGGAATTTGGAACACTGCGCTAGTATCTGTATAGACAAAATCAGCATGGAGTAGCAAAGTCACGCCGATACCAATTGCCACACCTTTGACACCTACGATCAATGGTTTTGAAAATTTTGCTGCTGATTTTAATAATAAAAATGGTGCGCCATCACCAGCAGGGCTGATTTGTTTTTTCAGACTTGCTGCGAAATCCTGCATGTCATTGCCTGCAGAGAAGTCGTTGTTTGCACCACGTAAAACTACGATACGCACGTCATTTGACGCATCTGCTTGATACAGTGCTTGTTCGATTGCAATATATAGGTCAGTATAGAGCGCATTTTTGGCTTCTGGACGGTCAATCGCTAAAGTAAGAATGCCGTTGGCTAACTCTGCTTTTAAATGTGGGTTGCTATTGTTTAAACAATCTAAGCTCATCGTTGTATTCCATTGTCTGATTTAAAACTTGAGTGTAGTTTTAACAAAGATGGCGCACGCTGTATAGTTGAAAAATTGAGGTTTTTATGTCGCATGAGTTCAAAGCGTTTGATTATTTGGTGTTCATTGGGCGTTTTCAGCCGTTCCATATTGCACATCGAGAAGTCATTGATATTGCGCTAGCGCAGGCGAAGCAAGTGATACTCGTGCTTGGTTCCGCTCAAGATGAACGAAGCATTAAAAATCCTTTTTCAATCGCTGAACGTCAGCAGATGATTTTATCGAACTTCGATGAGGCAACACGACAACGCATTCAATTTGTCCCGGTTATTGATTTATATAATGATGAAAAATGGGTCAAAGCGGTGAAAGATGGCGTCAATGATTTTATTGCTCAGCGTCATCAAAATGAGAACGAAAAAGAGCGAAAAACGGGCTTAATTGGTCACTTTAAAGATGATAGTTCGTACTATTTGGCGCTGTTTCCTGAGTGGCAATTGGTCGAATTGGAAAACTTAAAAAATCAACTTTCGGCGACGCCACTACGTGCCAAATATTATCAAGGTGAAATTGATCAAGATCATTTAAGTGTGGAAGTCCAAGAATTTTTAATTGAATTTCAAAATAGTGAATGGTATCCGCTGTTGCAAGATGCCTTTCAACAGCAGGATGATTCACCTGTTATTTTGCCTGATGAATCTGTTTGAATGATTTTAAGCCTTGACTGGCAAAACCCACATCAATCAACAATAGTAATAGGTATTTTTAAACTCAAATTTAGATTACTAGGTCAGATAATATCTATTTCACGCCATCAGTCGCCTTGGGTGACTGATGGCGTATAGGGTTTTTAGGGGGGATACCGCCCCTAAAAACCCAAAAAATTTTTATAACAATGGCTTAAGCACTTTGTAACTGTTTGATTTCTTCTAAAATCTTCTCAGCATGACCTGCGGCTTTGACTTTGCGGAAGCTGGCTTTGAGTTCACCGTTGTGGAAAATAAAAGTTGAGCGCTCGATGCTCATGACTTTTTTACCATACATATTCTTTTCTTTGATTACATCAAAGTGCTGACAGAGTTTTTCATCAGGATCACTGAGGAGTGTGAAGTTAATCTCTTGTTTTTCGGTGAAGCGTTCATGGCTTTTGATTGAGTCACGAGATACACCAAAGATTTGCACGCCAAGTTTGGTAAAATCGTTTTTAAATTGGCTAAATTCATTGGCTTGTGTGGTGCAACCCGGTGTCGAATCTTTTGGATAAAAATAAATAATCAGCCAGTCTTGTAGGTCGCTTAGCTTAAATTCACCTTGTGTACTTTCCACAGCAAAGCTTGGTAATTGAATTTGTTCGAGTTGTTCTTTGCTTTTTTCGATTTGATCTGCCATGTGATTTCTCTTTAAAAATTTAATCTTGCAAAGATTTTAGCATTTGCTTAACAATAAGTCTGTGATCAACAAGTTCGACCAATAAAAAAAGCCTGCTTCAGCAGGCTTTTCGATGGTTGCAATCTTGTCTGCAAATTATTTTTTCTTCGCAGATGCTGATGCCGCTTGTGCAGCATTTTGAACTTTTTTGATCAAGCTTGGACCTGCACATGTTTCCATTTGCTTTTCAGTACGTTGTACCACTGCAAGGGTGCGAGGGTCTTTCTTGGCATTGACCGCACTTCGAATTTCCCATTCTTCTGCATTGGTCATTTTTGCTTGGCTATCAATGGTACATTTACAGAACTTTGAAGCTTCTGCTGAAGTCAACACTTTTGCTTTGGTGAAAGAACCTTGACAGTTCTTTTCTAAATCACCACGGATATTGGTACTTGTATTTAGGTCTGCGGCAAAAGTTTGACTTGCTAGTGTTGCGACAAGGACTGCACCTGCAGTTTTTAACATCATATTTTTCATAAATAGCCTATTGTTCTAAAAGTGAGTTTACATAACGTGTCGGGTCACTTACCCCAGCTTCGATGAAGCCTTGATGGCGTAGGCGACAGCTGTCACACACACCACATGCCCGACCGTCAGTATCTGCTTGATAGCATGACACTGTTTGAGCATAGTCTAACCCATGTTCAATGCCGAGTCGTATGATATTCGCTTTGGATAAATGTAACAAAGGTGCTTCAATCTTTATCGGATGTCCTTCAACGCCTGCTTTTGTTGCAAGATTTGCCATTTCTGTAAATGCGTCGATATATTCAGGACGACAGTCTGGATAGCCTGAATAGTCTACAGCATTTACCCCAATCACGATCGCTTGAGCATCTTTGACTTCCGCCAGTGCAAGTGCATATGAAAGAAAAATGGTATTGCGGGCAGGGACATAGGTGATGGGAATGCCTTCTTGCAGTTGATCGGGGACATCTAAGCTGTGATCTGTAAGCGCGGAACCACCGATATTACCGAGGTCAATATTGATGATGCGATGATCGAGTGCGTATTTTTCTGCAAGTTGTTTGGCTGCCTCAAGCTCACTGGTTGAGCGTTGCCCATACATAAAGCTAATCGCATAGCAATCATATTGCGATGCAGCCCAAGCTAGACAAGTACTTGAATCTAAACCACCTGATAATAAGACGACGGCTCTTTGACGCATAACACGACCTTAATTCACACTAAAAAAACAGCCGTAGATTTTAACATAATTTACATGGTGAATTTGGCGCAAAATATATACATCGAAGATAGAGTAATTAAACAAGTAAGTTAGCGACCTTTTTCATCTTGCCAAAGCAGTTTATGTAGTTGTAGTTGGAACTTCACTGGTAAATGATCTTCCAAGATCCACTGTGCCAAGTTGCGTGCTAAAGGCGGTAAGCGTACATCACCCTCAATCGCAAAGGCAGGAGAAAACCATACGGTAGACACAAAGTCTGCAAGTTGATGTTGCATCAAGAAATCTTTTGACCATTCATAATCTGCACGATCGCTAATCACAAATTTAATCTGATCATGTGCGGTGAGATGTTGGTAATTCTCAATCAGATTGCGATGTTGTTCGTGACTTGATGGTGTTTTGACATCAACAATTCGTGATACACGTGTATCAACTTTACTTATATCAAGTGCGCCACTTGTTTCCAAAGATACATTAAAACCACTATCGCATAATGCTTTGAGTAAAACCAAACAGTTTGGTTGAGCCAAAGGTTCGCCACCTGTCACACAGACATATTTAGCGTTGTAGCGTGAAATTTGTTGAATGATTTCTTCCAAACCATAACGTGTGCCTCCTTCAAAGGAATACGTGGTATCGCAATAGACACAACGTAGCGGACAACCTGTTAAGCGCACAAATACTGTCGGATGACCAGCCTCATTGGCTTCACCTTGTAGTGAGTAGAAAATCTCGGTCAGTTTGAGCCCTGCAGCAGGATCGGTGACAGGAATGGATTGAGTGCGCATAGGAAACAAAGATTGGCTTAGACAGCGATAAATCAAGATGGAAAAATAGGCGAGCTATTCTACCTGATTTTAGGAAAAATAGCTGATCAATTTCTAAGGTGATAACGTATTGAAGACTTTAGTCAGATTCAATAGGTTCAATCAGCATCAGGATGCCCAAATTCAAAGCCTCGACGATTAATTCAAACGGTGCGTCTAAATTCGCTGTCTGACTTGCTAAGTCATTTAATAAAAATTGTTCACCATCAGCCAGTGCTTTAAAGATTTGCATTGAATTTGCATCGACTGGGAATAACTCACCATTCGCCCAAAATTCCAATGTGGTTTCTGGGCTATCATTAGTCAGCGTGCGATAAAGTAAGCGATTGGCAGGTTCAAGAGCTATGCCATAGCCATCTTCAGCATAATCATTTAATTCAACAAGACTGATTTCTTCAGGTTCAGGAATATGCTCGGCATATTTGGCTTCGCTGATGAGTGCCATCACTGCAGATTCAAAACCTACATTATTTTGAATGGCTTCTAAAAGTTGCTGTTTTAAGGTATCGAATTCTAGTTGTGAAATTTCTCCGATCGATTGCGGAGATTTGCGTTGATCATCGCTGATTGGTGTCTTTGTTAAGACTTGATCGGCAAAGTGATCGCTAACACGGTCGATCAACTGCGCATGATTTGGCATGCGAAAACCAAAAGAAAAAGTCAGACATTCATCTTGTGCGATACCGTAGTGTGATAGGCGAGGTGGCACATACAGCATGTCACCCGGTGCAAGCACTTCATCAAAATCCACCTGCATTTCAGCGAGCAATTTTAAGGGTTGATTTGGTACGATCTCGGTGGATTCATCACACCATTGTCCAAGTTGCCAACGACGATGCCCAAAACCTTGCAATAAAAATACATCGTAAAAATCAAAATGCTGTCCAACCGATCCACCTTGAGGTGCATAAGACACCATGATGTCATCTCGTCGCCATTGTGGAATAAAGGAAAATTGCTTCCAGAGATCAGCAAGTTCTAGAGAGTAATGATCAACCGCTTGGACTAACAGCGTCCAGTAAGGCGGTAATTTTTTAAAATCTTTTGTGCTAAGTGGTGAGTTTTTTACCTGCCATTGATTATGATTTTGACCATTTTGGGTAATTAAACGTGCAGTGACTTCGTCATCTAAAGCTAATTGTTTGATGTCATCAGGCTCAAACATACCAACGATTTCAGGTAGTGCATTACGCACAAGTAGCGGTTTTTTTTGCCAATATTCAGCGAGGAATTGTTCGGCGCTGATGCCACCTAATATGGAAAGTGGTTGAGAAATTTGCTTAGACATAGTTGTTTAAATAAAGCCATAAATATAAGCGTATTTTCCGCTTTGAAGCGATGAGTTGCAATGTGTAATTGTTTGGGAATCGAATTTTCAAAATGGCAGATTTTTGGTCATTTTTCTGAAGTGTTATAGACTGTTGCCTTTATTTTGTGAATTTTTAACGTTTTTCACGCTTGTTTTTATATAAGTTGTATTTCGTAGGTCAAGACGATTTGGCTAGAAAAACAGATTCAAGATAGGATGAGTCTATGAATTATTTAAACCCAACCGTACTGACATTTATTTTATATATTGTGTTGATGATTGCGATCGGCGTGTATGCCTATCGGGCAACCACAGATTTTTCTGATTATATTTTAGGTGGTCGCAGTTTTGGCAGTTTGGTCACTGCTTTTTCGGCAGGGGCATCGGACATGAGTGGTTGGTTGCTCATGGGCTTGCCAGGGGCAATTTATTTATCTGGGCTAAGTGAGGCGTGGATTGGCATTGGCTTGGTGATCGGAGCGTGGCTAAATTGGTTGTTCGTCGCAGGACGGCTTCGTATTCATACCGAAGTGCAGCATAATGCAATGACTTTGCCTGATTATTTTAACAATCGCTTTGATGATCGTAAACGTATTTTACGGATTTCATCAGCACTGATTATTATAATCTTCTTCTCGATTTACTGTGCGTCCGGTATGGTGGCAGGGGCGCGTTTGTTTGAAAGTCTGTTCGGCATGGATTATCAAACTGCGCTTTGGCTCAGTGCGATTGCAACGATTATCTACGTGACTATTGGTGGCTTCTTAGCGATCAGTTGGACCGATACTTTCCAAGCAGGTTTGATGCTATTTGCATTGTTTTTAACGCCGATTTTTGCTTATTTGGCGGTCAGCAATGATGGCTATGATGTGATTAACTATGTGCAAACTGTTCGCCCTGAAGCAATGCAAATGTTGCAAGGTCTGAGTGGCGTTGCGATTATTTCATCATTAGCTTGGGGTTTAGGCTATTTTGGTCAACCGCATATTTTAGTCCGTTTTATGGCGGCGAAAAATGTGAAAACCATTACCATGGCACGTCGTATCGGTATGTCGTGGATGATCATTTGTCTACTGGGTTCAGTCGGTATTGGCTTCTTCGGGATTGCATTTTTCCAAGCCAATCCTGATCTGGCTGCACCTGTGACTGCCAACTCAGAAACGGTATTTTTACAATTGACGCAAATCCTCTTTAATCCGTGGATTGCAGGGGTGATTCTTGCAGCGTTCTTGGCAGCGGTAATGAGTACTTTGAGTAGTCAACTTTTGGTCTGTTCAACGACGATTACTGAAGATTTTTACAAAGTCTTTATCCGCAAAAATGCTTCGCAAAACGAGTTGATTTGGATTGGTCGCATCATGGTTGTGGTGATTGCAGCGGTTGCGATCGGCATGGCAAGTAATCCTGAAAGTAAAGTGCTTGGTCTGGTATCTTATGCGTGGGCTGGCTTTGGCGCTGCTTTTGGTCCATTGATTATTTTGTCATTGATGTGGAAACGTATGACGCTATCAGGTGCTGTGGCAGGTATGGTCGTGGGTGCAGCCACTGTGATTTTTTGGAAAAATCTGCTTGGCGATACGGGAGTTTATGAAATCATCCCTGGGTTTATCTTATCGACCTTTGCCATTGTCCTCGTTAGTCTGATCTCGAAAACACCATCGAGTGAAACGATGGCACGCTTTGAAGAAGCGGATCGGATTTACCATAAACACTCTTAATTTTTTTTGATTAAGATTGTCAATTGGTTAGAAAAATGCCTACGTTCATCGTAGGCATTTTTTATGTTTAAGTATTTTGCAATCTAAGGTATTTGAATATTGAGCTGACGTAAAACTGAGCACAATTGAATCATCGGTAATCCCATTAATGCGGTGTAATCATCACCTTTGAGCCATTCAAATAAGCTAATTCCCAAGCTTTCACCTTTAAAACTGCCTGCACAATGTAATGGTTGATCCAAAGTCACATAACGTCGAATTTCATCATCACTTAAATCACGAAATTTGGCTTGAAAGGGCACAACGCAAGTCTGTTCAAATTGTTGATTTGGGCTATGTACCGACAAGCCTGTGGCGAAATTGATAATTTTTCCAGATTGCTGTTGAAGTTGTGCAATTGCACCTTGTTCGGTATAGGGCTTACCGATCAATTGCTGTGGAGACTCTGCGAGATACGCCACTTGATCTGAACCAATCACGATCGCGTCGGGATAATCATTGGCAATTTTCAATGCCTTTTCAAAACTCAAACGCTGTGCAAGTTGTTCTGCATTTTCATTGGGCTTTGCGCTTTCGTCAATATCAGGGCTGATCGCCAAATAATCGAGCTGTAAACGGTCAAGTAAAGCTTTGCGTGTTTCAGAGCTTGAAGCAAGGATAATCTGCGTCATTAAACGGCATATTCCATCAGAGTTTCTAATTCTACAAATTGCAAAACACTTTCATGACAGGCATGAATTTTTACAGGTGGCGCAACCTGATGTTGATAGGCTTCTACCCAACGGGTCACGCAAATACACCATAAATCACCCGGTTTTAAACCAGGAAAGCCAACTTCTGGCAATGGCGTGGTCAAATCATTGCCGACACGTTGTGAAAAGCTTAAAAATTCAGAAGTCATCTGTGCGCAAACTGTATGTAATCCAACATCCGCATAACCAGTATGACAAAAACCATCTCGATAATAGCCTGTGATCGGATCAAAGCAACAGCTAGCCAATGCGCCACCCAAGACATTGAGGCGATTGAGTTCTGGGTCGGGATGATATGACATAAATAGCCCTTTCAAGTTCAGATTTAAAACCACTCACATCATCATGATAATTGATATTGACAGTAAATTTCATATTTTACCGAAATAGAACTACCTTTTTAATGAGAATGATTTAAAATTTGCGCAATTGAATTAACCAATGATGAGAGAAGCCGATGAATTTTCAGCGCATGACTGATTTAGATTTAAATGGAAAACGAGTTTTAATTCGTGAAGATTTAAACGTACCAGTTAAAGATGGCAAAATTACCAGTGATGCTCGTCTACGTGCTGCGATTCCAACTATAAAACAAGCCCTCGCACAAGGCGCTGCGATCATGGTCTTTTCTCACTTGGGTCGTCCTGTGGAAGGCGAACCAAAACCTGAACAATCTCTTGCACCAGTTGCCGCATATCTTACAGAAGCACTAGGTCAAGAGGTGCAACTATTTACTGACTATTTAGACGGTGTAGAAGTCAAAGCAGGACAAGTGGTACTCCTTGAGAATGTGCGCTTCAATCATGGTGAAAAGAAAAACAACCCTGAACTTGCACAGAAATATGCAGCACTGTGCGATGTATTCGTCATGGACGCATTCGGTACAGCGCACCGTGCAGAAGCGTCAACCGAAGGTGTTGCACGTTATGCTGATCAAGCTGTTGCAGGGCCTTTGCTTGCGACAGAGCTGGATGCACTCGGTCGTGCCATGCAAACCCCTGAAAAGCCAATGGTGGCGATCGTTGCAGGGTCAAAAGTATCGACCAAATTGGATGTATTAACTTCATTGTCGACCATTTGTGATCAGCTCATTGTTGGTGGCGGGATTGCCAATACTTTCCTTGCCGCAGCGGGCTATAACGTCGGTAAATCGCTGTGCGAAGTAGATTTACTCGACACTGCAAAACAAATCGCTGCCAAAGTCGATGTGCCACTACCAACCGATGTGGTGGTTGCTGATGCGTCAGAAATCAGCTTTGATGATTTTCTAGGCTCAGCAGGCAATGCCAACGCTGTGGTAAAAAAAGTTGCCGATGTTGGTGATAACGATATGATTCTTGACGTTGGTCCTGAAACTGCACAACAGTTTGCAACATTGTTGAAACAATCAAAGACTATACTGTGGAATGGTCCTGTCGGCGTTTTTGAAGTGGATCAGTTCGGTGAAGGTACGAAAGCATTGTCATTGGCGATCGCAGAGAGCGCAGGCTTCTCGATTGCAGGTGGCGGAGATACATTGGCAGCGATTGATAAATATCAAGTGGCTGAGCAAATTGGTTATATCTCGACTGGTGGTGGTGCGTTCCTTGAGTTTGTCGAAGGCAAAACTTTACCTGCCGTTGCAATACTTCTTGAACGTGCGAAAAACTAAGTTTTGTTTGTTTTTCGTTGATTTACGAGGTGAACACCACATGATGCTTCATCATGTCGGCTGAATTCACCTTTGAAATTTAACTTTTTAATGAGGATATATTGATGAATATTAAACTTTTAACAGCTTTAGCAATCACTCTTCCATTATTCACTGTTGCATGTGCAAAAAAAGAAGCACCAGCTGAAGATGCAACTCCAGCAGAAGCAACAGCACCAGTTGACGAAACAGTTACAGCTGAGCAACAAGCGGCGATTGATTCTTTAGATCGTCCTGAGCCTGAAGCAATCGCAGTCGAAGGTGAAGAGCCAACAGCATCTGTGGAAACCACTGAAACCATGACAATGGATGCAGAAGTCGCAGACCCAGCAGTTGATCCTGCAATGCAAACTGAAGAAAGCACTGAAGTTGCGCAATAATTGAGTTTTCTAAAATCCTCGCATCTGCGGGGATTTTTTATATGTGTAAATCGTGATTTTAGCTGAATTAGAATGATTATCGGGTTAGAATGCGTTTAGATTTTGGGAGATATTTATGGCACTTATTTCATTACGCCAACTTTTAGATCATGCTGCTGAGCATGAGTATGGGGTTCCTGCGTTTAACGTCAATAACCTAGAACAAATGCGTGCCATCATGATGGCGGCAGATGAAACCAATTCCCCTGTGATCGTGCAAGCCTCTGCGGGTGCACGTAAGTATGCAGGTGCGCCATTTTTACGTCATTTGATCTTGGCTGCGATTGAAGAGTGGCCACACATTCCTGTAGTGATGCACCAAGATCATGGTACAAGCCCTGCGATCTGTCAGCGTTCGATTCAGCTTGGTTTTAGCTCAGTGATGATGGATGGTTCATTAGGGACTGACGGTAAAACCCCAACAGATTACGATTATAACGTGCGTGTTACCCGTGAAGTCGTTGCGATGGCGCATGCTTGTGGTGTGTCTGTAGAAGGTGAGATCGGTTGTCTAGGTAGCTTAGAAACAGGTTTGGCAGGTGAAGAAGATGGCGTCGGTGCAGAAGGTGTACTGGATCATTCTCAATTGCTAACTTCTGTGGAAGAAGCTAAACAGTTTGTAGAAGATACTAATGTCGATGCTTTGGCGATTGCAGTAGGTACTTCACACGGTGCGTACAAGTTCACTCGTCCGCCGACAGGCGATATTTTGGCGATTGATCGTATCAAAGAAATTCATGCAGCACTGCCAAACACACATATCGTGATGCACGGTTCAAGTTCGGTTCCACAAGAATGGCTCAAAGTGATTAATGAGTACGGTGGTCAAATTGGCGAAACTTATGGTGTGCCAGTTGATCAACTGGTTGAAGCGATCAAGCACGGTGTACGTAAGATCAACATTGACACCGATTTGCGTCTTGCATCAACGGGTGCTGTTCGTCAGTTCTTAGCTGAAAATCCTGCTGAATTTGATCCACGTAAATACTTGGCGAAGACGGTAGAAACCATGAAGCAAGTCTGTGTGGATCGTTATACTGCATTTGGTACCGCTGGTAATGCCAGCAAGATTCGTCCGATTTCATTGGAAAAAATGGTTGATCGTTATTAATTTTCTATTGAATGATCCGATGTGAAATCTCAGAAAACCCATCGCAAGATGGGTTTTTTATGGTCAAAAATTTTAAATCTCATTAAAATTCAAAATTGTGGTTGTCATTTATGTGATGGTCTAACACATCAAACGGATGTAAAAAAGTTGTGGATTCTAAATGCAATTTATCCTTATCGCCGCTTTATTTAGTGTATCGGTGTCGATTGCACTTAAACTTTATCGACAATATGGATTCAATATTGTCCATTTGCTCACCCTGAACTATATCACCGCATCGGTGTTATGCTTTTTATGGTTTAAACCCACATTTAATATTGAGCAGCTTGAACATTCATGGTGGCTGATTGCTGCTTTGGCGGTTTTATTGCCGAGTATCTTTTGGTGTTTAGATCGATCATTACATCATGCAGGCTTAATTAAAACCGAGATTGCACAGCGCTTATCAGTTGTTTTAACAATTTTAGTTTCGACGCTTATTTACCAAGAGCAATTTTCATCGCTTAAAATTTTTGGCATCGTGCTAGGTATGGTTTCAGTGTTGATCATGCTAATTGGGCGGGGTCGAGGAAAGTCAAATCAATCACTTACAACATGGCTCAGTATATTGAGTGTATGGATTGGCTATGCCGTGATTGATTTATTATTCAAATATACTTCAGGTCTAGGCTTGCAGTTTGCGATGAGCTTAAATGCGATTTTTATCTGCTCAGCACTTTTGTGTTTAATCACTTCATTATTTCAATCAAAAGCTTTGACACTTAACACTTTACTTGCAGGCGTGGTATTAGGTGCGCTGAATTTTGCCAATATTGCATTTTACCTTTATGCACATCGAGAGCTTAGCGATAGTCCTGCATTGGTTTTTGCTTCGATGAATATCATGGTGGTGTGCTTTGGTATTTTGGCAGCGGTATTAATATTCAAAGAGCAATTAAATAAAAACCGTGCGATTGGCGGAATGTTAGCAATCGTCGCTGTATTGATTTTAATGCAAAGTATGTGAACGACGTTAATTTAGGTTGAGGTCTTTTTCCAGCAAATCATAGAAAAGCCCCACTGATGGGGCTTTTCAAATAAATCATGTGAAATAAATGTTAATTCACACGATACCAAGTTTGGTCACGACCGATGGCTGAAACACCGACATAGCCACGACCACTCAACGTTTTACCATCCTTAGAGAGATCAGCTTTAAACTTGTAGGTTTTACCACTTTCAGGGTCGACGATCGAGCCATTGGCATATTGATTATCTGCGACGTTTTTTAAACCTGTTACGATCGTTGCGCCAACAAGCGGTTTATTTTTAAACTTACCTTTGCAGTCTGTACATTTTTGTTTTGCATCAGGTGCTAATACTTTTTGAATCGTACCTGACAACGTGCCATCACCATTTTCTTTGAATTTCACCAATGCTTTAGGTTGATTGGTTTTGTCATCAACAGTCTTCCACACTGATCCATTCAATTCATCCGCAGCAAATGCCACCATAGGGAGTGATGCAACGATAAGTGCGATTACTGAACGCTTCATAATTTCATCCTTTTTTGTTGAAATGTAGGCGCATTCTGAAGCAGAACATTGTGAACAACCATCGAGTTGTTTGACAGTTTTGTTGATAAACGTGGTGAGAACGGTGACTTTTGCAACAGAAGTTCAATAGGTGTGAGGTTTTGAAAAGATAAGTTGTGATTCAGATAGCTCAAAGTGAATTCAAGTAAGGCGATGTAAATATAGATCAAAGTTGATTTAAGCTGTGTTGAATAAGTAGTCAAAAACACATTAATTTTTGAACAGACATGCTATGATGTGTTCAATAAAATATAAAATGTTCAAGGTTGTTTTGATGGTCGCACATAGTTCTTCCCAGTCGAGAATCCATAAAGCTGCATTGCGTCTTTTTGCAGAGCGAGGTTCAACCGTGATTACGGTCAGTGAGCTTGCAGAAGCTGCACGTGTTGCAAGGGGTACAATTTATAATAATGGCTTAAGTCCAGATAGCTTGTTCGAAGATATTGCTTCTCAGCTTAGCGAGGAGATGAATAGTCGCGTGATCAAAACTTCTGCATATGAAAAAGATCCTGCCTACCGCCTTGCCAATGGTATACGTATGTATATACGTCGTGCGCATGAAGAGCCTGATTGGGGGAAATTTATCTGCAAATTTGCTTTTAGCAATAAAGCGATGCTTGGATTGTGGGCGGGGCAGGATTCTCCCGTACCTGATGTATTGCAAGGTTTGGAACATGAGCGATATAGCTTTCGCCAAGAGCAACTCATCTCGGTCATGGCAATGATCGCAGGTGGTGTATTAACCTCTATTTTCATGGTACTCGAAGGGCATAAAACATGGCGTGATATTGGCTCAGAGATGGCTGAACTGGTGCTGATCGCACTTGGTGTAGATGCCAAAGAAGCTTTTGAAATTTCACGTAAAGAACTGCCTGCATTATTAGAAGTGTAAAATTAAAATAGTATAAAAATATTGGGGCTGTAGTAGATAAGGTCAAATACCCGTCCAATCCAACAGTATTTCGAGCTGTTGTTTTGGACTCCCATAG
>NZ_CANLSL010000025.1 GCF_947493735.1 uncultured Acinetobacter sp.
TTTTCAAAGTCATCTAAGCATTCTTATCTCAAATGCTTAAAATAAATAACCAAACCCTAATCCCGCAGTAAAGCGTGGATTTTGCTGATTGAAACTATAACCAATCATCGCATCAAGCTGAAAACGGTCATTCACCATCCACATCACGCCAGTATTGATCATTGATTCATAATGTTGGCTTTCTTGCTTACGATAAACATATTCAGAAAAGCCTGATACATTTTCACTAAAATTGTAGCCAACACTTGGAATGGCAGACCAAGCAAGGTCACCATCTTGATAGTCATAAACCATAGTAATGCCAGTACTGACATCATCACTCGCTCTAAAACCGATCGTTGATGCTACAGTATAAATCTCTTCTTCAGCAGTGAATTCATCATCGCCATTGGCGAGATTTGCCTCAGCAAGTACCGCCCAAGTGAAATTTTCATCATTGGTTTCGATGGCTTTTTTCACGCCGATAATGACATCACCCGTACCATCAATTTCTGTATCATTCGCACCATCTTTTTTACGCTGCCAGATTGGACCATCCCAACCCACACGAAGCTCAAGATCATCTGCCACGCCGATGCGGAATAAGGCATCACCTTGCAAAGTCAATTGGCTTTCATCGACACCATCAACACGTCGCTCATCATAGGTCGCCGTTGGTACTGATTGCTCCCAAGCCACATGACCTTTTGGCACAATCGCTGTGCCAAGTCTCGCACCTGGTCGATCAAAAGAAAATGATTCTGCCAAAGCCATGTGAGATGTTGCAATGACCATTGATGCAATGATCGCTGTTTTTAAAAGCACTCTATTCAATAGCAAGGTTTTGAAATTCACAGTATTCGAGCTCATGTTAGACATTCGTTGTTTCACGCATTGATTCCCAATTCTTTTGTCATTTTAGCACCATTTTCACGCAATAAGTTTAGCGTTTGCTTTTCCTCAGGCAAGGCTTCACTCCAGTCAATCTCGTCAAAATCACAATCAAACCACAGCTCACTGACGGAGCTAAGAATCGTTAAATCTTGATCATCTCGAGTGTTTGGATCAACTTTTTGCGCCAATAACTTCTCCACGAATGGTACACATGCCGCACTGGTCGCATCCCAAAGTGGGCCATAAAATTCTTCACTATCCCAAAGGTGCAAATTGGCTTTGGCTTCGATCAAACGATCTAAAATATCGAGATATACTTGTAGACTTTCGGTTTTTTGTTGATCGCTCAGTGGCTGATTATCTTCATATGCCTGACAGATATTTTCCCACCACTTAAATAACCCATCACACAAAATAGAAATCGGCGGTCCTTTTTCAGGTTCGATAAAATTCGGATCAAGGTCATGCGCAAGTATACGCTCTACCTGTGCAAGGTCGAGCTGTTCAATCGCCTCAATAAGTTGTCGTTGCTCTGCGTTCAACATTGCCTGCTCCCTTGCGGTCATTTGGTGATAGCTTACAGATTGCCTGACTTACCAATTGCAAGGTCAAGCATATTGATAGATCGTTTACGCATAAAAAAACACTTTCCATCATATCGGAAAGTGTTTTGATCAGATAGAAAAATTGTGATTAATTACAATTTGCTCAAGCTTTTGATCATTTAAAATTCTGACTTAAGCTTCTGTCGTTTCAGACCAGTCAGGACGTGCACCACGGCCATGATCTGTTTTTGCAAATGAATGCTCCATCGTACGCTTCAATTTATCAATCGCACCATGAATCGCAAGGTCAATATTATCTGCTTTATGCGTAACGGCAACAGGCTTAAATCCTGCAGGGCGTGCTTCGATCATACAACGCTTATCGAGTTCGCCACCCCGGTCACCATTGACGTCGCTCAGGTGTACCTCGAAGTGGGTTATTTTTTCACTATACCTTTGAAATTGTTGTTTTAATTCGTCTTTCACATAGTCGATTAGTCGATCACTACCATGGATATTTTTATCAGTACGGATTTCAATATTCATAAATATCTTCCCTCTCTCGTTGACGGTTGACGATACTGAAATTTCATCTTGCGCCAAAGATGCACAGTTGTATGTCAGTAATATGTAAATGTCGATCTAACGTAAATTTCTCTCGATCTATTTATAAAAATTACTGCCTCTCTTTAAGTTATACTCCTCCCAAAAAGCTTGTCAACGACTAAATATGCAAACGCATATCAACAATTCGTCTTCGTCGGAAAAAATCTGCAACAAAATATTTTGAAGTCAGTTGCTATCATTCATTAGATTGACATATTAGCTTGTTAACTTGATTAGAAAACCTGTTTAGTTTGATTTGTATCCTCTATTCATAACCAACCGACTAATAAAAAAGATCAGTGTCTTAACTGAAATAAAGATCAGCGCCATCACTCAATGTAACACTTGCGCCGTTCGGGTGTAGTACTGTGACTGATTTAGCTTTAAATGATTGTTCGTTGAAAGGTTTCCATACTGAATACTCTGGCTGGTTTCGCATTATAAGTGTCTATAAATCAAGATTTGACGAACATTTTCAAAGGCGAATATTGGCTCGTCTTGACTTCTTATCCTGAAGCGTTCAAGAAAGATTATTTAGTCTATTACATCGCAATTATCTATCTTTCATATTGAATGTGTTGCACTATTTTTACAACGCTGTGATCAGAATTTAACAGCATATTTTCATTGACCAGTTTAAATCAACGACAACTGCACTTGCTCCGTAGCATCTTCTAAAGCAAATACTCCAACGCCAATCAAGCGAAATTGCAAAGTGCTATCGACGTTAAACTCTTGTAGCAACTGCGCCACAGCCAATTTAAATTCTTCGGCATTACGCAACGGCTGTGCAAATGATCGACTGTGTTGCAAAGTTTTAAAGTCAGAAGTTTTCAGCTTAATTTGCACACCTCGAGCGTACATTTTTTTCTGTTGAAGCTGTTGCCAGACACGCTCAATTAAAGGTTGCCACTTTTCAGTAATTTCATTTAAAAAATAGTCTTTTTCAAACGTGACTTCTTTAGAAATCTGCTGACGTTCTCGTTGATGTTGTACTTTGCGATGATCTATACCCTGTGCATAAAGGAACAACTGCCGTCCAAATTTACCAAAATGATGAATCAATTCTGCTTCTTCCACCACTTGAATATCAGCAATGGTATGCCACGACAAGGCGTGCATTTTTTGTAAAGTGACTTTACCTACACCGGGAAGTTTTTCTAAGGCAAGTTGTTGAATAAATTGCTGGACCTGATGTGGCTTGACCACGCACAAGCCATTCGGTTTATTCCAGTCTGATGCGATTTTTGCCAAGAATTTATTCGGTGCAACACCTGCCGATGCGGTCAGCCCTGTTTCCCGAAAAATATCTGCTCGAATATGTTCCGCCACGGCTGTCGCTGAAGTAAGCTGTTTAAAATTTTGCGTCACATCAAGATAAGCTTCATCTAGCGACAATGGCTCAATCAAATCAGTATATTGTCTAAAGATTTGATGCAACTGCTGGGATACGGCTTTGTATTTGGAAAAGTCAGGTTCGATGCAAATTACTTGCGGGCATTTCTTCTTTGCCAATGCCACAGACATCGCCGAACGCAAGCCGAACTTTCGAGCCTCATAAGTCGCTGTGGTCACCACCGAACGTGGATGATCATGCGCCACAATCATCGGTAAACCACGTAAATCTGGGCGATCACGCAACTCCACCGAAGCATAGAACGCATCCATGTCGATATGAATAATTTTACGCAGTGGCGGTTGTGACATGAGGTGACAGTACCGAAAAATGATCTGACTGCTTTAGTCTAACGCTTTCTTTTCGTAAATGCTCAAGCCGACTCAACAACAGAACAATTTAAAAGTTATTGCTTCGGGACATAGGGCTCAACCGTATTGTTTGATTCTAGAAAAACATCAAAATCCATCGTCGTACCACGAAACACATTCAGATCGACTGCTTTGCCAATACCTGAGATTTCACCTTTTTGCGAATATTGCCAAAACAGCCACGGACGCAGATCAAAGCTTGGCGGGGGATTGTTTAAATCTTGAAGCCACAATACATGATCATCAAATTTGCCTTTGAGATAGCTTTGATAATAGTTTGGCGTGGTGTAGAAAATCGGTTTTTTACCATAATGCTTTTCAAGTTCTGTCGACATGCTAGCAATTTCATTTTGCAATTTTTCGGCGGTAACATCAGGACAATTCGCTTGAAACTCCAAATCCATCACTGGTGGCATGCTATCCGCTTGTTTTGGCACAGTTTCGATATAATTCTGAGCTTGCTCTAACCCTGTTTTACAATTACGGAAGAAATGATATGCACCGATCTTTAAGCCTGAATCTTTGGCATTTTTCCAATTTTCGCTAAATCGTGGATCTTTAAAATCGCCGCCTTCTGTGGCTTTGATAAAGACAAATTGATACTTTTTATCAATTTTTTTCCAATCAATTTCACCTTGATGATGCGACACATCGAAGCCGTGTACTGCATATTCTTCAAACTTTTGCGGATTTTCAAAATAATGAAACAACAAGCCACCGCTAGCTGTCAGCATCAATAATACAATAATCATGATCAGCGTCCTCCGTTTGCTTTTATTTTTACGCTTCGCCATGTCTTTAATATATCCGAAGCCGAGTTATGAAACTGGATGATTTTGATCTTGCAGGCGAAACTGACGCAGTTGACGAAATACCAAACTTGCCAAGATCGTGATCGCACCCAAGATGATAAAAGTCTGCTGAAACGACCACAAGGTGGATTGCCCTGCGCCGATTTTCTCAAACAGATGTAAAAGCACGCCGACCAATGCCACACCCATACTCATGCAGACATTAATGACCATGGATAATAAACTATTGCCATTCGCCGACTGTGCTTTGCTTAAATCTTTTAAAGTCAAAGTATTCATCGCCGTGAACTGCATCGAGTTGACACAACCAAAAGCAAATAAATGCAAACATTGCGTATAAATATTTGGATGCGCATCCAACACTGCAAAACTCATAATACCAAGCCCGACCAAAATGGTATTCACCACCAATACCCGATAATAGCCAAAACGCTGAATCATCTTTGTGGCAAAATTTTTAATCAAAATCGAACCAAAGACCAAAGGCACCAGCATCAAACCTGCGTGAAGCGGGCTAAAGCCCATCGCCAACTGCAACATCAACGGTAAGATAAACGGCATACTCGCACTGCCGAGTCGGGTAAAAATATTACCCAAAATACCAATCCGAAAGCGAATATCTGTAAATAAATCAGGACGGAAAATCGCTCGTAGATCACGCCGTGCATGCCATGTATAAATCAAACCTGCAAACACACCTAAAGCTAAAATCGCCAGCACTGTGACGATCGACCAACCGCCTTGTGATAGTCGTTCTAAGCCAAAAGTGAGCGCAACCATCATCACGATCAAATAGACAAAGCCGAGATAATCAAAGCGTGGCAAATTTTCCAATTTGACATTCGGCATGTGCGTACACGTCAGGATAAAGCCCAAAATACCGATCGGTAGATTAATCAAAAATATCCAATGCCACGTCGCATATTCCACCATAAAACCGCCAAGTGTCGGACCAATCAAAGGACCCACCAAACCTGGAATAGAGATAAAACTCATCGCCGCAAGGAATTGATTTCTTGGTAAAATCCGAAGCAATGCAAGCCGACCAACAGGCAATAAAAATGCCCCACCTATGCCTTGAAAAATACGCCCAATAATCAACTGGCTATAAGTTTGTGAGAGTGCACATCCTAAAGATGCCACAGTAAAAATGGTAATCGCAGCCAAATAGACATTGCGAATCCCAAAGCGATCTGCCAACCAACCACTCACTGGGATAAACACCGCCACCATCAACACATATGCAATCACCACATTGTGCATCTGCAAAGGGTCAACATGCAGACTATAGGCAATACTCGGCAATGCGGTATTGACAATGGTTGCATCCAAGGCCTGCATAAAAAAGCCAAGTGCAGCCAACCACAAAATCACTCGATATTCAGGAGCAACTTTGCTTTTATGGGCTAATGTTCTAGCAGATTGTTTTGCTGATGAATTGGATGACATTAAATCACTAACTTATTGGAAAATTTGGCTGTTGAAATTTGAAGCATAAGAAACACAGTTTACCTTGCTCATTTCAGAACCGCTACGGTTCAAATTGCCATGTTGCAAACTGCTTGGTTGAAAATTACAGCTTTAAAACATTAATCATATGTAGGCTTTATGATTGTTTAAGAACTAATCGTTATTGTCATACGTTTGTCATCAAAAAGTCATGTAAATGACACAGCGCATTCCTAGCATAGATTGATTTTATTTTAACTATGCAATTAATGGGGAATATTAATGTCGTTGAATACCAATTTACTGAACAAAAAAGTGCTCTGCTTAGCGATGGGCTTAAGCGTTTCAATGCTGTTTACCGCATGTAATGATGACGATAACGCATCAGAGCAACCCGAAGAACAAACCGAAATAACACCTGAAAGTATTGAACTTAGCCTATTAGGTCGTTATGCATCAGGTGTGTTTGCAGAAAGTGCAGCAGAGATCACTGCTTTTGATCCTGAGTCAAAACGCATCTTTACGGTGAATGCCAAGAAAGGTTTGGTCGATGTACTTGATGGTCGCGATATGGCGAATTTAACCCATATTGGCGAACTCTCCGCACGTGCTGTTTTGGCTGATTCTGAAGTGAACAGTGTTGCGGTACATAACGGTATCGTTGCACTTGCAGTACAAGCGCCGACCAAAACGGATACAGGCTTAGTGGCGTTCTATAAAGCGTCAGATTTAAGCTTCATTAGTTCAATACCAGTTGGTGCATTACCTGACATGCTCACCTTTAGTCCTGATGGAAAAAGCGTTTTAGTTGCAAATGAAGGTGAACCAAATGACGGCTACACGGTTGATCCTGAAGGCTCAATCAGCATTATTGATGTCACTGACATTAGCAAACCAATTGTTCGCACAGCAGACTTTAAATCTTTCAATGATAAAAAAATGCAACTGACTGAAACTGGTGTGCGTATCTATGGACCGAATGCAAGCGTTGCACAAGACTTAGAACCTGAATACATCACCATCTCAAGCGACAGCAAAACTGCATGGGTGACTTTACAAGAGAACAATGCACTTGCAAAAGTCGATCTTGCCACAGCGACTGTCACGGACGTGTTGCCTTTAGGCTTTAAAGATCATGGTATTGCAGGTCAAGGGATTGATGCCAGTGATTCAGATGATGCCATTAACATCAAACCATGGGCAGGTGTATATGGCGTATATATGCCTGATGCAATCACCAGCTATGAAGTTGATGGTGCAACTTATCTCATCACAGCCAATGAAGGTGATGCACGTGAATGGATTAGTGACGAAGATGCTTATTACAATGGTGACACCAGCAAAGGCTTTATGGATGAGCTACGCATGAAGCATCTTGTGCACAAAGATGGTTTTGCACGTCGTCTTGGCGACGACATGCCTGCACAGCTCAATGCGCTTGGAAAAGGTGCAAAACTCGACAGCTCTGTATTTGGCTATTGCGGTAGTGACTGTCGTAACGATGAAAATCTAGGTCGTTTAAATATCATCTGGAACATGGGCTATTTGAAAAATACTGATGGCACGCCAATCCTTGATGAGAATGGCTACATGACCTACAACAAACTATATAGCTTTGGCGGTCGTTCATTCAGTATTTGGGATGAACATGGCGTACAAGTTTGGGATTCTAAAGATCAAATCGAACAAACCATTGCCAAAGAACTTCCAGAATTATTTAACTCTGATCACGAAAGCATTGCACTCGATGATCGTAGTGACAACAAAGGCCCAGAACCTGAAGGCGTTACCGTCGGTAAAATCGGTGAAAAGACTTTTGTCTTTGTTGGCTTAGAGCGTGTCGGCGGTGTCATGGTTTATGATGTTAGCAACCCAGAAGCGCCTGAGTTTATTCAATACATTAACTCTCGTGATGCAGCTGCAACTGAGGAACAGCATGAAAATGGCGAAGCAGGTGATCTTGGTCCTGAAGGCTTAACATTCATATCAGGTAAAAACTCACCGACAGGTATACCGCTTTTAATCGTGGGGAATGAAGTGAGTGGAACGACTGCGGTCTACCAAATTACATTGAAATAATTTCACTAAAAATGAATTTTATTTCAAACACTTAATCTTCTAAAAATGAATAGCAACCTATCGGTTGCTATTTTTTTGGATAAAAACAAAATATTTAGATGCTATTGTCATTAAACTTTCATAAAATAGACACATTTTTGCAATATTGACTTCCAAACGAAGTCATCTTTGCTTTTTTAGGCTACAACAGTTACCCCACAAGGGAATGAACCATGTCCATTGAGTTATTGATGATTGTTGGATTTTGCTTAGCGGCATACTCCATCGTCGGTAATGATGTTCCGCAAACCTTAGGGACGTTTATTTCATCAAATTCGCATCGCCCGTGGTGGGTGCTGTGGTTATTCGCCAGTACTATTTTAGCAATTGTTTTGCTTTATGGTTGGTGGGCTTCAGGTATTGGGGATGCTGCATATGGTCGTTTAGAAACCATTCCCTACCCCGAAGGTGGTATGTCGTGGCTATATATTGTGCCACCGATTCTACTGATTATTCTGACCAAATACGGCATTCCTGTCAGTACCACCTTTCTCGTTCTCACCATCTTTTCACCAAGTAGCTTAAGTAGCATGCTCACCAAGTCGGTGATGGGCTACGCTGTCGCTTTTGTAGTTGCGATCTTGGTATATCGTTTTGTGATCCGTAAAGTCACCGTCTATTTCTCTGAAACCAAGCACGAATCCCCAACTCGCTTTTGGATCGTATTGCAATGGGGAGCGACGGCATTTCTATGGAGTCAGTGGCTGATTCAAGATTTGGCAAACATCTTTGTTTATGTGCCACGTCAAGTGCCGTTTGAATTTATGCTGTTTGCGGTGGCAACTTTTGTAGTATTGATGGGCGTGATTTTCTATCAACGTGGCGGTGCGATTCAAAATATTATCAATACTAAAACTGGTGTAGAAGATATTCGAGCGGCCACCATTATCGACTTTATTTATGCCTTGATTCTGCTTGTATTTAAGGAATGGAGTAATATTCCAATGAGTACCACTTGGGTATTCTTAGGTTTACTTGCAGGGCGTGAGTTTGCCATTTCGATGCATATGGTCACCGTCGATAGTCGTTATACCGCACGGAATATCAGTAAAGATGCCATGAAACTTTTACTCGGTTTAGCTGTCAGTATTCTCTTGGCGACAGGCTTACCGTGGTTATATCAACATATTAATAATTGGATTGGCTAAGTCTAATTTCAGCCCCTTCAACACACAAAGTGCCATCTTATCTGATGGCATTTTTATATCAAAAGTTTAGATTTAAATTGCAAATTGACTTGGGCAATTTAAATTTTCAAGCACTTCGATAATTTGTTGAATATCATTACAGACCAAGACTTTGGCACGATGATGTAAAGGTAAAAAACCTTCTTCTACCGCATGATCAAGCTGTGCAATGAGGGTGTCGTAATAACCATTCACATTAAAAATCATCATTGGTTTTTGATGCTGATTGAGCTGTCCCCAAGTTGCGACTTCTAAGATTTCTTCAAAAGTTCCTAAACCACCTGGCAAGGCAATAAAGGCGCTTGCACGTTCTGCCATCATGGCTTTACGGGTGTGCATAGTATCGACCACATGAAGCTCAGTGAGTTTTTCATTGGCAATTTCATAATCCAACATAAACTCAGGAATCACACCAACCACTTCACCGCCATATTCAAGGACGGTGTCGGCGATTTGTCCCATCAGACCAATGCTTGCACCGCCATAGACTGCGCCAAAACCATTTTCTGCAAGCTCTTTTGCCAGTGCAATTGCGGACTGTTGGTAGATCGGTTTATTGCCTGCACGTGAGCCACAGTACAGTGCAATCAAGGTTTGTGTAGCAATCGCTTTGGGCTGTTTTACTTGGTTTTTTGATTCTGTAGTTGTGGCTTCTGCACTTTTCATTTCTTGGTGTTGTTCTCGCACCATATTATTCATTCTCCATCTCCTATTTCATTTTCAGTATACGCATGTCAGGGCTTAGCTTGTATAGACTTTATGAAAATTTTATGAAACTCGCCGATTTTGTGCATTTTTAACACAATATTTCGCAACAATTTTTAATGAAATCACACGCAGACTTGCATATACTGAACACATCTTTCACCACTTCAAAAGTTTATATGAGTAGTCGATGTTGTCACTTTTACTGTGATAATTTTATGTTGATCAATAATAATTTTTTAAACCAATGGGATACTGCCTTGTGCACTCCGTTTTTTAAGGAGGCAAGCGCATGATTTTTGAATGGATGTCCGATCCGTCTGCTTGGGTCGGCTTAGCCACGCTGATCATTCTTGAAATTGTCCTTGGTATCGACAACCTCGTCTTTATCGCCATCTTGGCAGAGAAGCTTCCGCCTGAACAACGACATAACGCACGCCGACTTGGTTTAAGTTTGGCATTGGGTATGCGAATTGTCTTGTTATTCTCCATTTCATGGGTTATGACCTTGACTGATGATTTGTTTACGGTCTTTGGTTACGGCTTCTCAGGGCGAGATTTAATTCTGATTTTTGGTGGTATTTTCTTATTATTTAAAGCCACGATGGAAATCCATGAGCGCATCGCAGGCAAGATAGAAGCCAAAGAAGAAAATGTTGTTCACGCATCTTTTTGGATGGTGATAGCGCAGATCGTTGTACTTGATGCCGTGTTCTCGCTAGACAGTGTAATCACTGCGGTGGGAATGGTACCACACCTGTCTGTGATGGTGATTGCGGTAACAATTGCCATGATCATCATGTTTATTGCATCTAAGCCATTGATGAACTTCGTCAATAAGCATCCAACCGTCGTGATTCTGTGTTTGGCATTCTTATTCATGATTGGTTTCTCGCTCGTGATCGAAGGCTTTGGCTTCCACATTCCAAAAGGTTACTTGTACGCTGCGATAGGCTTCTCGGTATTGATCGAAGCCATCAACCAAGCGACCAAACGTAACCGTGAGAAAATGATCACCACCACCGATTTGCGTTCTCGCACGGCTTCGGCTGTACTCCGCTTATTGGGTGGACGACATGTTGAACATCATGATGGTGAGCATCTCTCTGAAACTGCAGATATTTTGGCTACCCATTCTTCAGTCAATGACGTGTTCTCTAATGAAGAAAAAGGCATGATTCATGGTGTATTGACGCTTGCAGAACGCCCTGTCAAATCCATCATGACACCACGTCCTGATCTTGAGTGGCTTGATCTAAATGATCCTGATCTCAAAGAGCAATTGCTTGCTATTGGACACTCACGGATTCTCATCGCTCAGGACAACTTGGACAATTTGGCAGGTGTTGCTCTGACCCACAAAGTGATGAATGACTTGCTTGAAACAGGCGAGATTCGTATCGAAGAAAATCTGCGTCAGCCTTTGGTAGTGCATGAAAACCTCAAAGTTTTGACCCTGATGGAACAGTTGCGTAATGCGCCAATGCAAATCGCCATTGTCCTCAATGAATACGGCTCAATCGAAGGAATTGCTACTCCGATCGACATCTTAGAAGCGATCGCAGGTGAGTTCCCTGATGATGAGGACGACATCCTCCCTGATGCCGAAGTGCTCGAAGAAGGTGTATGGATGCTCGACGGTTCAAGCGATATTCGTCATGTGTCGATCTTGATTGATAAAGATCTCGTCGATGATAATGAAGAGTACTCCACGCTTTCAGGTTATTTACTATGGCATTTTGGACGTGTGCCAAGCGATGGGGAAAGCATCGAAGCGGATGGTTTCCGTTTTGATATTTTGACCATGGATGGACATAAGATTGATCGAGTGCGGATCAACAAGATTGACCCATATCAGTCCGCTTCAGATTAACTCTAAGCAATTCATCTACATATAAAAAAACTGCCCTCGTGGCAGTTTTTTTATTCATCGCATGTTTTGTTCTTTATGCCTAAATGACAGAATCAGCGTTTTGCAGGCACTTTTTGCTTTTGCTGTTGACGGACAAACTTTTCGACTTTTTCACGTGCACGTTGACGTTTCAAAGGTGAAAGATAATCGACAAACAGCTTACCATTTAAGTGATCCATCTCATGCTGAATACATACTGCAAATAAATCTTCAGCTACAATTTCAAATTTTTCACCATCTAAATTCAAAGCTTCGATTTTTACACGTGACGGACGCTCAACTTTATCGTATATTTGAGGAACCGAAAGACAGCCTTCTTCGTAAGGTGCTGTTTGTTCAGTCAGTGGTGTGACTTTGGGGTTGATGAATACCATAGGTTGATTTTTATCTTCAGACAGATCCATCACGATCAGCTGAATATGACGATCCACCTGTGTCGCAGCCAAACCAATGCCCGGAGCGGCATACATAGTTTCAAACATATCTGCTGCAAGCTGACGAATCTCGTCATTGACGTCTCCTACAGGCTTAGCAATGGTGCGTAATCGTTGATCGGGAAAACTTAAAATAGGTAGCAATGCCATATGGTCCTCACAGTTGCCATTGGTTAAGCAAATATCTAAAATGAAATATTTACTTCACTAGGGGGCGTTTGTATCGGGTAACATTATAGCCGAATTACAAACACATTATTAGGGATTATGATAATGACAAAAGTTTTGCTCAACCAAACAAGCATGACGACGGTTTTGAAACGGGGTGTACTGGCAGTCGCAATGAGTGTTGGACTCGGATTGGGTGTTGCAGTGGAAGCACAAGCCAAAAATCCAACGCCACCTTCTCTACGTGGTGATGCACCAAATGTCTATATCGTCAAAAAAGGCGATACTTTATGGGATATTTCTGGACGCTTTTTAACCAAGCCGTGGCGCTGGCCAGAGATTTGGGCGAGCAATAAGCATGTCCGTAATCCACATTTGATTTATCCAGGTGATCGTTTATTACTTTGTACACTTGATGGACGTACGCTTATTGGACGTGATGAAGGCGATGGTTGTGAAGGGATTTTCCGCCGTGCTGGCGCAACAACACTTGCACCGCAAATCCGTGTCGAATCACTGAATAATGCGATTCCTGTCATTCCGCTCGATGAAATTCGCCATTGGTTAGAACGAAATATCGTTATTGCACCTGAAACTTTAGAAAATATTCCATACGTTGTCGGTATGACTGAGCGCCGTGTCATCGCAGCTGAAGGTGATCGTATCTATGTGCGTGGTAATGGCGTACAAATCGGTCAGCCGTATGCGATCTATCGTCAAGGCGATCCGTACAAATTCCAAGATGCCGAAGGTAAAGAATATGTGGCTGCACTTGAGTTAACGCAAGTCGCAACAGGTCTAGTCACACAAGTCGATAACGACATTAGCACCTTTGAAATCAATAAAACCTACAAAGCTGAAGTGCGTAAAGGCGATTTACTCATGCCGATTTACGATCCAATGCTACCAACACTGTTCTATCCAGTACCAGTCGATGCTGTGACTGATGGTGGTCAAGTGATTCGTGTGCTTGGTTCGATTGGTACCGCAGGTAAGCACAGCGTAGTTGCTTTGAATCGTGGTCAACAAGCAGGTGTGACTGTTGGACAAGTCTTTGCACTTGATCAGCTTGGTGAAACAACGGTTGATCCGAAGACCAA
Organism: uncultured Acinetobacter sp.; assembly: GCF_947493735.1. Lineage (GTDB taxonomy): Bacteria > Pseudomonadota > Gammaproteobacteria > Pseudomonadales > Moraxellaceae > Acinetobacter. The sequence goes on from NZ_CANLSL010000025.1 coordinate 13,677, forward strand.
AGAAAATCTACAGCTTCCAAACCAACGTATTGGTCATGCTTTAGTTTTTCGTACCTTTGATCAGATCAGCTATGCGTACATCCTAGACAGCAGCTTACCAGTCAAAACAGGTGCGCTACTTGCTGTACCAATGTCTGAAGAGTAATTCGATTAGCAAGTGATTAGATTCGTCTAATCACTTGTTTTTATTAAAATTCAAAAAAACTATCTCAACTGAAAAGTTTATAAATACAATGTTTCAACAACTTTCATCCTCAGAGTTAGCCAAACTGAAGCTTTGGTATATCTTGCATCACTCTGTCAGCAGTTATTTTAAACTACTGCATATTTTTCAAGATGCTGAACAGGCTTTGGATTTAAAGCATTTAGAAAAATGGCACCAGTTAAAGCTTCATACCAATCACATTGAGCGTTTTAAAGACTTTCACACCGACTCAGGTCAAGCGCAATGTGAAAAGCGTTTCGAACTCATCAAAAACCATTGCGATCATATTTTATTTGATGGTAATGACGATTATCCTGATCAACTCAGTCATTATGATGATCGCCCACCGATTTTATTTATTCGTGGCCAAAAAGATGTATTAAAACAATCGCAAATCGCCATTGTCGGTAGTCGTAAACCTAGCCCACACGGTGCGCAAGTGGCGTATGATTTTTCCAGTTATTTTGCCAGTCGAGGCTATCACACGACCAGCGGACTTGCGATAGGCATTGATGCCGCAGCACATCATGGCGCAATTCATCAAGGTCAGAGCATTGCCGTAATCGGTACAGGTTTGGATCAATGCTATCCATCTGAGCATCAGCAACTTTCGCAAAAGATCATCGACACTGGCGGTGCCATCGTGACAGAGTTCTTCCCTGCCACACCACCTGCCAAACAAAACTTTCCACGTCGCAACCGCATTATTAGCGGACTGAGTGAAGCAACCTTAGTCGTTGAAGCAGGTTTGAAAAGTGGCTCGCTGATCACTGCAAAAACCGCCGCTGATCAAGGCAAATCCGTCTTTGCCATTCCTGGGCATATATATAGTCAGTTTCATCAAGGTTGCCATCAACTGATTCGTGAAGGCGCAACGCTGATTGACCATCCTGAACAGCTTCTCGAAGACTTAAACGCCTACCATCCACAGCTCGATACACCCCAATCTAACAAGACAATACAGCTTGAAAAAAGCCAGAAGACTCAGCGACAAGAGAGCATTCCACAGCAGACACAAGCGATTCCTACGCAGGTTGAAATTCCTGCACATCTCGCCAAACTTTACGCAGAGTTGGATTGGGTTGGATTATCGATTGATGAACTCGCAACACGTGTACAAACTTCCATCAGCGAACTGAACGTGGCTTTGGTAGAATTAGAACTCCTCGGCGCATGCCGTCAACATGCAGGTCGCTACCTGCGTTGCTAACGCCTATATTGTGCGCTGACCGACAGTACTTTTACTTCTTGTGCGAACTATGCAAACTATCAATCTTGAACAAGCCATATACACCTTAAAACAAGGCGATGTCCTCGCCTACCCAACTGAGTCGGTTTGGGGATTGGGCTGTGATCCACGCCAAGAACACGCTTTTCAAAAAATCCTCACACTCAAACAACGTCCGATCGAAAAAGGCGTGATTCTACTCAGTGAAAGTATCGAACGTGTCGAACCATTACTTGTGGGCTTAGATACAACGATACGTCACCAAGTCATCGCATCATGGGAAAAATACGCTCACAATCAACGTGCTCATACTTGGCTATTGCCGATCAATGATGAGATTCCCGCATGGATTTATGGTGATCATAACCGTGTAGCGATTCGTGTCACCAATCATTCGCTCTGCCAACAGCTTTGCCGAAGCTTAAATGATTTTGTCGTATCAACCAGTGCCAATCCTGCGGGACTTTCTCCTGCGATAAGCGCATCTGAAGTACAAAAATATTTCTCTGACCAAGTGACCATTTTATCAGGTGAATTAGGCGACAGCCCTGAGCCAAGTCGTATTATTGATGCGGTGACAGGACAAGTGATCCGCGCTTAGAAAAAGGTATTTTCAACCATTCTAAATTCACTTTTTCTGTACCAATAAAATCCCTGCCAAGACCAGGATACCGCCAATAGAGTGATACGTTGTCCATTGTTCTTTGAGAAAAATATAGGCAATAATGGCGGTGAAAATCGGTGCCAAATTGAGAAATACACTGCTTTTATTCGAACCTAAAGCTTGGATCGACATCATCCATACCAATGGCGCAACGATAGATGGAAAAAGTGCGGCGTAGAGCACAGGCGGAAGGTTTGACGCATTCAAAGCATCTAAGCCGAAGTACAAAAGAAATGGTAGATGCAACACGACCGCAAAACAAATCTGCATGTACAACATGATGGATAGTGGCAAGGCAATCTTCCAATGTTGCAACAACACACCATAGCCTGCATACAACATCACCGCCAATATCATCAGCAAATCACCAATAATATGTTGCCCATGAAGCAATTGCTGAATATTCCCTTGCGTCACTAAGTACCCTAATCCAATGATCGAAATCATCGAACCAAACAACGCCATCGCACTTGTGCGAATCTGCAACACCACTAGACTAAGCAGAATCGAGAAAATTGGAATAAAGGCATTGATAATGCCCATATTGGTGGCTGTCGTATAATGCGCTGCAGTATATGCCAAACCCTGATAGCACACCATACCAAAGAAGCCGAGCACAGCTAAGCATAATAAATGCGGACGAACATCAACCCACCGCCGAATGACTGTGGGTAAACAAAATGGTGTCAGCACCACTAAAGCAATCAACCACCGATAAAAACTAATACTGATCGGTGAAATCAAATCCACGGCATAACGTGTAACCACGATATTGACCGCCCAAACCAAGACCGCTGTCAGAGGCAATAGGTAGACATAACGATGTAACATTAATGAGCTGTGATCGGCTGAAGACATAATAAACAAACAACTAAAATTTCAGATAGACATTATTGGCACCACTGTGACCAAAGTAAATATAAAGTTAACGTATTCACAGCAAAACGATGCAAATAGTATTCGTAACTTTGATCTACTTTCAGATATAGTAAGCGCATCTTAAACATACTGTATCTGATCTTATCTTGCACGATCTTTTATACAGCAAACCCACGACAAGATGATCAATTCGATCAAATATATGGATAAACAAATGAAAAAATTAACTTTACTTGCTTTAGTCGCTTCAATGGCAACATTTACCGCATGTTCAAAACCAGTCACTGAAGTCAAAGAGGGTGAAAGCGCAGCCACTGCTCAAGAAGCAAAAACCGTATCTCTCAGCACTGATAATAAAGCAGATATTCAATCCGATTTGGACAAGCTACAAACTTACGGCGCATCACAAGAGCAAAAGTCTCAAGAACTTGGTCAGCGCATGGAAGCTGCCATGCAAGAAAAGAACAAAGCTGAAATCGACAAGCTTTTCAAAGAGTTGAAAGCTTTTGTTGAAAAAAGCAATAAGGAACTTCGTGCCATCGAACTTAAAAGTAGCGAAGTCAACGAGCTTCGTAAAAAAATGATCGAAAACAGCTTGATCAGTATCGAAATGAGCGAGCTGGTGATGCAAACTGACCCTGAAAATGTCGACGTTGAAAAAGTACAACCATTGCAAGAAAAAGCCATGAAAGCACAGCAAGAGTTGATCACACTGAGCCAAGCGATCTATGCCAAAATTGAAGGTGCAAACAGCGCGGCAGCTCAAGGTGCTGAAACTGCAACACCAAATGCAGAAGCTGCAAATACCGAAGCTGCACCTGCTGAAGTAGCACAATAATCCGTAAGAGTTTGCATTGAAGATATTGTGTTGAAGATGAAGTCATTACGCATTTTTTAATGGCTTCACTTCATTGACCAACATCATGGAGTGAGCACAAGATGAGTACGATTCAAGATATCACTTTTCAGAAAATGGATGGTGCGAGTGCAACGCTTGCAGATTATCAGGGTAAAGTGGCGTTGATCGTCAATGTCGCTTCAAAGTGTGGACTCACCCCACAATATGAAGCGTTGGAAAAACTGTATCGTTTGAAAAAAGCGGAAGGTTTAGAAATATTAGGCTTCCCTGCCAATAACTTTCTCGAACAAGAACCCGGTAGCGATGCAGAGATTCAAGATTTCTGTTCAGTCACTTATGATGTGACGTTTCCGTTATTTTCAAAAATTTCTGTTGCAGGTGATGATAAACATCCGTTGTTTCAAGCATTGATTGAAGCTCAACCTGAGCGTATCGGTGAAGGTCCGTGGTGGAAAGACTTGGTGGAATATGGCTTAACACCAAATCCAAAACCCGAAGTGCTATGGAATTTTGAAAAATTCCTTGTCAATCGTCGTGGTGAAGTCATCGCACGTTTTGCGCCTGACATCACCGCTGAAGATCCACGCCTGTTAGAAGCGATTGAAATTGCTTTGGCTGAGTAATCTTAGTTTGTTATCTGACGAGTAGAAGTCATTTGATACATGGGAACGTCAGTCGCATTGTTCGAGGACAGGACATTATTGGTAAAGTGATGTTCTGCAAGGTGTTGGATTGATTTTAATATATGCCCGAGTTTGCGACTGACAAAATGGCTTTGCCTACTTTCCCCGAAAGGAAAGTAGGTCGAACCGAAGGTTAATCCCGACTTATGCGTATAAACAGCAAGAACCTGCCTAAAAGATTCTGCTTTTTTATCTGACACCTAAATTAACTTAAATTCCAATCAATAAAAAAAACCGCATCACTTGATGCGGTTTTTTATGGCTATCTCGCCTTATTGGAATCAGGCACATATAGTCAGCGCAATTTAACTTTGCTACAAGGCAACCGAACGAAGATGTACATGTCGTACTTCGAGCGAGGTTAACGATGTAGCAGATTTAAAGTGCCTGACTATATCAGTTAACCGCTGATTTTCTTGTACTTAGCACGTGTTGGACGTGCTTCATCACCGAGTTTCTTCTTACGATAAGCTTCATACTCAGTATAGTTACCGTCGTAGAATTCTGGTTCATCATTTTCAAAAGACAAGATGTGTGTCGCAATACGGTCAAGGAACCAACGGTCATGCGAAACGACCATCACTGTACCTGGGAAGACCAAAATCGCATCTTCAAGCGCACGTAAAGTTTCTACATCCAAGTCATTCGACGGCTCATCGAGTAAAATGACATTGGCACCTTGCTGTAGAATCTTCGCCAATTGCAAACGGTTACGCTCACCACCAGATAGTTCACCGACACGCTTCTGCTGATCTTGACCTTTGAAGTTAAAGCGTCCGATATAAGCACGTGAAGCAATTTCATAATCGCCGACTTTGAGAATATCCAAACCGCCTGACACTTCTTCCCAAACGGTTTTGTTGTTATCCAACGTATCACGAATCTGACCAACATATGCCACTTTAACTGATTCACCGAGCGTCACAGTCCCTGTATCAGGCTGTTGTTCTTCAGTCATCATACGGAATAATGTGGTTTTACCTGCACCGTTTGGACCAACAATACCAACGATCGCTGCTGGCGGTACGGTAAAGCTCAAGTTTTCATACAGCAAACGCCCATCAAAAGATTTGCTGATGTTGTTCACTTCAACAACCTTGTTGCCAAGACGAGGACCTGGTGGAATGTAAATTTCAGAGGTTTCATTACGCTCTTGGAATTCTTTCGAGTTCAATTCCTCGAAACGCTCCATACGCGCTTTATTCTTCTTCTGCTGACCTTTAGCATTCTGACGCACCCACTCCAATTCCTTTTTCAAGGCTTTGGCGAATGATTCTTCTTGCTTCTGCTCTTGCTCTAGGCGGGCATTTTTCTGCTCAAGCCAAGCGGTATAGTTCCCTTGATATGGAATACCATGCCCACGGTCAAGCTCAAGAATCCACTCTGCGACATTATCCAAGAAATATCGGTCATGGGTAATCGCCACGATCGTGCCTTGGAAATCTTTCAAGAAGCGTTCCAACCAAGCAACAGACTCTGCATCCAAATGGTTGGTCGGTTCGTCAAGCAGCAACATATCTGGCTTCGACAAGAGTAAACGACACAGCGCCACACGACGACGCTCACCACCTGATAGTAAACTCACATCCGCATCCCACGCAGGTAGGCGTAGCGCATCAGCGGCTTGTTCAAGTTGGTTATTCAGGTTATGCGCATCCCATGCTTGAATGATGCCTTCGAGCTTCTCTTGCTCTTTGGCAAGCGCATCAAAGTCTGCATCTTCAGCCGCATATTCAGCGAATACTTCGTCAAGACGAGCGAGCGCATCAAGTGGCTCACGCAAACCATCTTCGACATTACCACGTACATCTTTGCTTGGATCTAGCGGTGGCTCTTGTTCAAGATAGCCAATTTTAATGCCACTTTGGGCACGTGCTTCACCAGAGAAGTCTTTATCGACACCAGCCATGATACGAAGCAAGGTTGATTTACCCGCACCGTTTAGACCGAGTACACCAATCTTGGCACCTGGGAAAAATGATAGGGAAATATTTTTGAGGATTTCACGCTTTGGTGGAACCATCTTGGACACACGATTCATCGTGTAAATATATTGGGCCACGTAGGACTCCTAAAGTTGTTCAACTCATGCCGTTGGTGATTTTAGTTTTCATCACACATTAAAAAACTTGACGATAGTCGAAGAAATTAATCCTGATACAAGGCAACCGAGTGGAGGTGTACATGTAATACTTCGAGCGAGGTTAACGCTGTAGCAGGATTTAAGTTCTCAGACTATAAACGGCGACACATAAATGCCGACTATTATAGGAGAAATCGCCGTGAAGTGAAAACAAAGTTCATCATTGCTCGCAGATAATCCCGCAACAACATATTTCCAAGACGGCTTTTTCTAAGATGTTGTTTTAAAATGACTTTCAGTAAGCGCTTTCTCAATATGAAATGCATTCATAATAGTAATGTGAATTGAATCATTTTATTCATCATCCATTCAGGTTTATAGTGAACTGATCAGGACGATAAATAGGCAAAGCCATGACACAGGAAGTGGTGCAACTCAATTTCCCCATCATTGACCCACATATACACCAATGGGATCCATACCATACACCACATGCAGCACAGCATTTGGTGAAGGTTTTGGGAAATTATCCTCGTGCTATGGATAGGCTAATGCGATTGGTCAAACCCAAACCGCTGATTGACAGCTTAGGGCTTACCGATCATGCACTTGCGCCGTATCTACCTCGCAACTATAAGCAAGACATTGGTCATTTTAATGTCGAAAGTGTCGTTCATGTGGAAGCAAATTGGCACGATCACAAAGGCACTGGTGTGGTCGGTGAAACTCGCTGGATCGACCAACTGCCCTTTAGTAAACAAAATATTCAATTAGGTGCCATCGTTGCCACTGCTGACCCAAGGAAACGTGATTTTAAGAAAATATTACAACTGCACCATGAAGCCAGTCCGCAGTTTCGTGGTATCCGAAAAATGGCATCGTTTCATGAAGATAAAGGCATTTACCGATGGTGCGATCAAGCAGGACTATACCGTGATAAAAAATTCCTGAAAGGCTTTGAGCAGATCGTCCGTAAAAATCTCACCTTCGACGCATGGTGCTACTCAACACAACTTGATGATGTGACTACCCTCGCCAAACGCTTTCCTGAAGCGAAAATCATGCTCGATCATCTCGGCACACCTGTTGGACTATTTGGTGCCGTCGGCAAATCTACAGCACAAACTGCACAAGCACGCCAAACGATCTTTGAAGAATGGAAAGTCAAACTGGCAACACTTGCAGAATGTCAAAACGTCCATGCCAAAATTTCAGGTTTACTCATGCCTGTACTTGGACATGATTTTCATCTTAAAAAACAAAAAGCCACGAAAATGCAGATTATCGAACGGCTACAACCGATGATTGACCATGCCGTACAGGTATTTGGTGAAGATCGTATCGTCTTCGCATCTAACTTTCCAATGGATAAACCTAGCGCAGATTTAACCGAAATCATTGCCGCTTATATCGAGATGACTCAACCTTATGGCGAGGATGCGATGTTTAAAATCTTCCATCAAAATGCCAAGAATTTTTATCAAATCGAATATTCATTGTTCAGCAAGTTTTTACAATTTTTTTTACAAATAAAGATGGATCTTTGATCAAATATCCAAGAGATTAATTGACATTAGCTCAAGGATTTAGCAAATTAATAGAGTAGGAACTCTAACCAGTTTAGAGTAATCGCTCTATGTAATTTATTATTTTTCATATATTTAGAGTAGATCACCTAGAATAAGTTGGCTATCATGTGTACAGAATAAGTTGTGATGATCAATCAGGAGTCTTGCGCATTACAACACACCAAGAATTTAACTGTATGAACTATAGGACGCATTTATGAACTCAAGATTGCAAAAACAACTGATCAAAAAAGTCGAAGGCAAAAATATCATTATCACTGGCGCATCAAGTGGTATTGGTTTGACTGCGGCAAAACAACTTGCTAACGCTGGCGCACATGTCATTTTGATGGCACGTACCAAAGAAAAATTGGACGAAGTCAAAGCTGAAATTGAAGCTGAAGGCGGTCAAGCCTCTGTCTTCCCATGCGATCTCAATGACATGGACTCGATTGACCAAGTTTCTAAAGAAATCCAAGCATCTTTTGATCATATTGATATTTTGGTCAATAATGCTGGTCGCTCAATTCGCCGTGCCGTGCATGAGTCGGTAGATCGTTTCCATGACTTTGAACGTACCATGCAACTCAATTACTTCGGTGCTGTACGTTTGGTCTTGAACTTATTACCTGACATGATGGCACGTAAGCAAGGTCAAATTATCAACATCAGCTCAATCGGTGTATTGGCGAATGCAACTCGCTTCTCTGCATACGTTGCATCAAAAGCTGCACTCGATGCGTTTAGCCGTTGTTTATCTGCTGAAGCGTTATCACACAAGATTGCATTAACGTCGATCTATATGCCATTGGTTCGTACACCAATGATTGCACCAACCAAAATGTACAACTACGTACCTACGCTTTCACCAGAGCAAGCAGCTGATTTAATTGCGTATGCTATCGTAAAACGTCCGAAGAAGATTGCGACCAATCTTGGTCGCTTGGCTTCAATCACCTATGCGATTGCGCCAAACGTCAACAATGTCTTGATGTCAATTGGTTACAACCTATTCCCAAGCTCTACGGCATCAGTCGGCAAGCAGGAAAAATTGAACGTTATGCAAAAAGCGTATGCACGCTTATTCCCAGGTGAACACTGGTAATCTGCACTGCGCTGTAAAATTGAAAAAGACCATCTTCGGATGGTCTTTTTTGGCATTGGGAATGCACTTCTTTGCTTCAAAGCTTTAATAAATAATCAATAAAGTCTTCAAGACGTTGATCCTGCAACACATAAGGGTCAAATTCGGCAATCCCACGATCATTAAAGAAGCGAAGCATGGCTTTATCAAAAGGTGCATATTTCATATGCCACGTCCCAAACTGAATATAATCAATATCGGATAAATCCAATAAAATCACATCGCTATGTCGTGGGTCTTTGGTAATTTTTTCATAGAACAGTTGATTCACAATATCTGAATCCCCTTCAAGACACTGAAAAAACTTACCGTGACCATAATACAAGACGCCATGAACCATATGCCGTCCATTAAAATCTATAGCTTCAGTCAAAATATCCATCAAATCTTGACGGATTTCATCCTCATCCTTAAACGTTTTACTTGCATAACATAAGCGTGCAAGCTGTGTGTTCATCCCCATTACAACCACTCCAAAATCAAAAAACATAATGATTAAATAGTATAAAATCAAACATTTAAACGTATGTCATGAAAGTAGGCATACAAAATAGAAATACTATGTTTTGAAAAAGAAGTAAACAAATAGTTGTGACTGGAGGATTTGATCTGGGAGAAAGTTATCTAGACCCTAATTTTAATTATCGTGATTAAAAAATTATGTTTTTAAAATATTTGGCGGTGAGAGAGGGATTCGAACCCTCGATACGCTATGAACGTATACACGCTTTCCAGGCGTGCTCCTTCAGCCACTCGGACACCTCACCATTGAGGTCAGGGATAATAGCGAAATTTGCAATGAATGCCAAGCGGATTGCACAATAATTCAAAAACAGTGCTAATATTACGCCAAATATTCCAACTAATTTTAATGATATGAGTCAAGCCAATACAAAAACCTCTCTCCAAGCAATGACCCTTGCAGCCCTTGGTGTGGTTTTTGGAGATATCGGAACAAGCCCCCTTTATGCACTTAAAGAATCTTTCCATGCTGCTCACGGTCTTGGTATCAATGCAGAAAACGTGCTGGGTATCTTGTCTATCATTTTTTGGTGCATCATGCTCATCATTAGTGTGAAGTATGTTGGCATTGTCATGCGTGCAGATAATAATGGTGAAGGCGGTATCATGGCGCTCTTGGCATTGAATTTGCGCAAAGCAAAACTATCACCACAAAAAAAATTAATTTTGATTGCTATCGGTTTTTTTGGTACAGCATTATTTTTTGGTGACGGTATTATTACACCAGCTATTTCCGTGCTATCTGCTGTAGAGGGGTTGTCTGTTGCAGCACCATCCCTCAATACACTGGTCTTGCCAATTTCAATCATGATTTTAGTGGTTTTATTTTTTGTGCAAAAACACGGTACTGCTTTTGTCGGAAAATTCTTTGGACCAATCACGCTAATATGGTTTTTAGCTTTAGGAATTTTAGGCATCACGAGTATTATTCAGACCCCACTCGTCTTAGGTATGCTCAATCCATATTGGGCAATACATTTTATTTATGCTCATCCATTGATGTCATTTTTTATCATGGGTGCTGTTGTTCTTACCGTAACTGGTGGTGAAGCACTATATGCTGACATGGGGCATTTTGGTGTTAAACCAATTCGTCTAGGTTGGTTTCTAATCGTCATGCCGTGTTTGGTTTTAAACTACGCAGGACAAGGTGCGTTATTACTTCGAAATCCATCTGCGATTGAGAATCCATTCTACTTGTTAGTCCCTGAATGGATATTATATCCAATGATTGTTTTGGCGACGCTTGCTGCCGTAATTGCATCACAGGCCGTGATCTCTGGTGTATTCTCTTTAGCAAAACAAGCCATTCAACTAGGGTACCTGCCTCGTTTAACCATTAAACATACCTCTGAATCAGAAGAGGGACAGATTTATATTCCTTTCCTAAATTGGCTACTATTAGCATCCATCATCATTTTGGTTTTAATTTTCCAAACCAGTTCCAACTTGGCAAGTGCTTATGGTTTAGCAGTCACTTTAACCATGCTGTGTGATACATTGCTGGTTGCCGTCTTTATTTATTCTGCATGGAAATGGAGCTTACCAAAGGTTTTATTACTCATCATTCCATTCTTGTTTATTGACTTGGTTTTGGTCGGTGCAACCTCATTGAAAATGTTCTCTGGTGGTTGGGTTCCATTATTAATTGGTGCAATGGCATTTACCATTTTAATGACTTGGAAGCGTGGTCGAGAACTGACTTTTGCCAAACTAGAACAAAATACCTTAGCACTCGAACTGTTTGTCAAAAGTGTTGGTGATAATGGAAACTGGGTCAAAGGTGATGCTGTTTTTCTTACAGGCACACCAAATGTTGTACCGCATGCAATGTTACACAATATGAAGCATAACAAGGTATTACATGAACGTAATATGCTTGTCACCGTTGTGGTCGAGGATATACCTCATATCGAGGATGAAAATCGTATCTCGTTTGAAACCTTAAATTCACACTTTTATCGCATTCAAATTCATTATGGTTTTAAAGATGAACCAAATATTCCAAAAGCATTAATTACGGCGTACCAAGCTCTTGATATGGAATATGATTTGATGAATATGAGCTTCTTTATTTCACGAGATCGTATTATTAGTAAAGTTGGAGAAGGCATGGCACCTTGGCGTGAGAAGTTATTTATCTCAATGCAACGTAATACCAGTGCGGTGAGTGATTTCTATCAAATTCCAAGTAATCGAGTAGTCGAGTTAGGTAGTCAGATTGAGATCTAAGCGTTAAATTTTTCCTATACACTCACTAAATGAGTTAATACAAAACCCCGAAGAATCGGGGCTTTGTTTATTCATGCTCTATTTTAGAAATTCACAACACTTCAGATTATTGCAACGTCGTTGTTGCGTCCATTTCAGGCTCTGCCAACTGCGTTGCATCTTCAGTTTCACTCATGTCTTCGGCAGGGACAGCTTGCGCATTTGGATCAATGGCGTTTTGATCTGCTTCAGACATCAACGCTGCAGCGTTTTGATCCATTCCATTTTGCACATCAGCTTGTGCGGAAGCTACTGTTTGATCGGCTTCGTTTATTGCAGTATCAACAGCTGCATTCAATTCAGCAGTTTGCGTAGATGCTTGCTCAGTTGTCGCTTGCGCTTGAGCAAGTTGATTTTGTGCTTCAGTCATTGCCGATTGCTCAGACTCTGAAATTTCACTTGCTTGTGCGCTTAGTTCCGACTCAACATTCGCATTCATTGATTCAACATTTTGGGCAACTTGCTGTGCTTGTTGTACTGACGCATCATCGACAACAGGCGCTGATTGCGCAGTCATTTCTACACCAGTTTCAACATTTACAGGTGCTTCTAGATTTGTTGACGATGTATTCGCCGCATACTCAACTGGAGCCGATTGTTCAGATTGCATAGTCGACTGTGGTGACTGTGATGAAGCTTGCATTGAACTACTAACTGGTGCATTCATTGGACGCAATGTACGTGCTTGCAAATCAATCACTGCATTTTGAGCAATCGTCTGTGCGATCACTTGCTTTGGAATACCCATTTGCTCAAGTGAACCAGGTTGACCATTAATCGTATTTTGCACAGTTGCTTTAGATAAGCTTTCCAACGTATCACCAGGTTGAATTGGTGGCTCTGCAGATGCAGAAGTTGCAAACATCGCTGCTACAATGGCACTTAGACCCAAAGTCATTTTTGTTACTGTCGGTTTATTTGTGATTTTACTATTTGAGTTAGACATCATATTCTCCAATGTTTTCTCACACTGATTAAAGTGAACTGATTAAGGTGAGTTGGACCAGCCCAAAATCCAAGAATTTAAAAAAATCGTCAATCATTAAAAACGGATAAACGATCTGACTTGAACTCTGGTGTATTCCGATTTTTTAGATAAAGCTTTTGAACAAAAAAGGTTTCAACTAAAAATGGCATCCGAAATGCACTGGGCTAGATTTAAGTCTTGACGACCCATTTCACGTTTCAAGTTGCGATCAGCTTAGACTAGCCTTTTGTAAACTTTGTAGCAGTCAAGTTGTTTAAAAGCGCATCACCTGTGTGTTAAACGTGAGTAAAACAAGAGAATTACCTATACTTGTTAAAGTTAGATTGCTAAGATTTTAACAGCGCATCTCCGATGTAAATTTTGAGTAATTTTTTTAGCCCGATTTTTGTAGCATAACCTCTTGAAAAAAATATATATCCTTCTTATTCCTTTAATATCAATAGCTTGTTTTTTACCACAACTCAGCACAGGACAATTGCTGTCTTTTTCTAATACTTTGTGTCTTGATGAGTTTTACGCAGAAGCACCACCAGAACTCATCAATAAAAAGCTGAGTGTTGATAGCTACCCACTCTGCAATCAAGGTTTCACCATTCATTATTCAGGCATTTCCAAAACGCCCATTTGGGTGGCAGAAAAGCTAAGCCCTGAACGACTCAGCATTCGGATCAAACGTGAAGATAACTTTCATGAAGATGATCGTCTGCCAGTTTCAGCACAGGCGACCCTAGAGGCATATCGCAATTCGGGTTATGACCGTGGGCATATGGCGCCCAATGCCGATATGAATAACAAAACCTCTCAATATCAAAGCTTTGCCCTGAGCAACATCATTCCACAGCATTATGACAATAATCAAAATACATGGCGTGAGATCGAAGAAGCCACCCGAGCAATGGTCACAAAATATAAGCTCGATGCCTATATTGTTACGGGTCCTGCCTATCTTGAGCCGACGGTTCAATATGTCAAAAAAGGACATGCTGTCCTTGTCCCGAGCCATATTTATAAAGCAGTCTATTTCCCACGTATCGGCATGGCGAGTGCATATCTTAGTAAAAATGACGGCTCTCGCTATGCTGAAACGATAAGTATCTGTGCTTTAGAAGAAAAAGTCGGGATTAATCTTTATCCTCGATTAGATGAACAATCGAAACGGCAAATCTTCGAGCTACCGATGCGAGCCAATCAAGTCAAAGCCAATAAACATCCACCATATCAAGATAGTGACCTACATAGCCAATGTGCGCCAATGGTTGAGGCAGAACAGATTTCAGCGACACAAAAACGCTTTGTCGTTGGTCAATCTTATGCATTAGAAAACCCTGTTCAATGGACAACAATTAAAGAAAAGGTTTCTATGTCAAGCTTACCAAACTTGATTGAAATGTTTTCAACAGCCAATGAAGATGAAGTTCAAAAAGATGCGTTAGAAAATTCTGAAATGAAAAATCTAAAAATGGATGGTAACGACAGCGATGAACCAAATCGCTTTTCAATCAATCACATTCTTTTGCCGATCGTAGAGTGGATGAAAGAAAAGGACACAAATGCGAATTAAAAACACGAATTCTAGGACTTAAGAGGACAGAAAAATGGAATTTAAACCTTTTCAAAATCATACCCAAAGCATCACCATAGATGCGCTCACGATTGAAAATCAAGGCGAGCGCATTTCGATTTATGGCAGTTTGCAAATTCATCAAGACCAACACAGCTTAGAGCATGCCAAAATTTTAATGAAGATTTTAGAGCAAACGGTGACAACGCTTGAGTCACAAACTTTAGCTGTAAAAATTAAGCAAAATCATGATGATGTGGAAGTGGTTAAAAATCCATTTTTGAATGATACAGCTTCAAAATAATTTTTATAAATCGTTTTTTATATTCAGCCAAAATTTTAATTTTAAGTTTATTTAGGCTTTTAACAGCTCGCCTTGCAACCATGCCAAATAGTTGTGTTGATCTAAAAACTCCGGCGCTTTGGTGGTATCGAGATGATAAGTCCGAGTATTGAATTCGATCATAATATTGTTTGGTGAATATCGACTATCTTTAATGGGAAAATACTTTGCCAAAAATAAGCGATGTTGCCCCCAGTTGGTGAGATTATCAATCCGAGGGCTGTCCAGCTTATTCACAAACTCAACATAACAAGACTTGATATCATCAATGGTGTAAATCTGCTGAGGCATGATCAATCTCATAAAACTCACCTGATGGTGTAAGCCTAATCTTTGATCATGAAGCTTTGATGAAATCTTATAAACGCATCTCAATGCCTTGCGCTGCAAGAAAAGCTTTGGCTTCAGGAATGCTATGCTGCCCAAAATGGAAAATCGACGCTGCAAGCACCGCATCCGCCCCACCCTGCAAAATCCCATCTGCCATGTGTTGTAGGTTGCCTACACCACCCGATGCAATGGTTGGTATCGTCACGCGATCGTTAATCGCACGCATCAAACCAATGTCATAGCCCGCTTTAGTGCCATCGGCATCCATACTGGTGACGAGAAGCTCGCCTGCGCCAAACTCTGCCATTTTCACTGACCATTCTATGGCATCAATTCCCGTCGGTTTACGTCCGCCGTGGGTGAAAATTTCCCATTTATTCTCAGCGACTTTTTTGGCATCAATGGCGACCACGATACACTGTGCACCGAAACGACTCGATGCTTCATCCACAAATTCAGGATTAAATACCGCCGCTGAGTTGATACTGACTTTATCTGCGCCTGCATTGAGCAAAAGGCGAATATCTTCAATTTTGCGCACACCACCGCCAACGGTGAGGGGTACAAAGACAGTTTCCGCCATGCGTTCTACAGTTTTATAGGTGGTATCACGACCATGATGGGTTGCTGTAATGTCTAGAAAAGTAATCTCATCGGCACCCTGCTCATTGTAGCGACGTGCCACTTCCACAGGATCACCCGCATCACGAATATCCAAAAACTGAACGCCTTTGACCACACGTCCATTGTCCACATCCAAACATGGAATAATTCGTTTTGCTAACATAGCTTGATTCTCAGCAACTTGTTTTAACAGCGAAATAACATCTTTAAATAGACGATTCTTTCAAAGAACATCTAGCTTCTGTGCGCAAAGACTACACCTTGACGCAAGAAGCGGTTATTCTAGCAAAAATATTCTGTATGCCTAGAGTTTTCATTGTTATGTCCGTCTATACCCAACTCAATCTTGAACAAGTACACACTTTTGCCATGCAGTATGGCTTAGAGATTATCGAGATCGAACCGATTCAAGGCGGGATTGAAAACACCAACTATTTTATTACTGAAAAAAACGGTCATGAATTTGTACTCACAGTTTTTGAAGAGCTGGACTTAAATGCGGCTAGTGAGTTGTTCCCTGTGTTGCAACACCTTGAGCAACACGGCATCCCAGTCGCTGTACCGCTCACCTTTCAAGATCAACCGATTCACAGCATCGTCGGCAAACCTGCACAGATTGCCCCACGCATCACTGGCAAGCATCCCATGCCGTCTACGGTGGCGCAAGTTAGCGCAATGGGTGAGGCCTTGGCGAAAATGCATTTGGCTTTGCAAAATTATCCATTACAACGTCAAAATAATCATGGTCAATCGTGGTGGTCAAGCACAGCACATACGCTGTATGCAAAAATGAATGAAGCCGACCAAGCGCTACTCACCCAAGTATTTGCACAGTATGAGCAGATGTTTGATGCCTATCCAAATCGTCCCTATGGTTTGATTCATGCCGATTTGTTCCGTGATAATAGTTTGTATGTCGGCGACTCATTGTCGGGCATTTTGGATTTTTCTGAGCTCAGCTATGATCAGTTGCTGCTTGATATTAGTATCACGATGAATGATTTTTGCAGTGATTATCCCAATGTGTCTTTAGATGTGGAAAAAACGCAGGCATTTTTAAATGCTTATCAAAAGGTACGTGCGTTGACTGATGATGAGAAATCTTGCCTGCAAACCTATCTTGCGATGGCAGCCTGTCGTTTTTGGATTTCTCGTTTGCAAGTTGCAGAGCGCAATCACAATGAAGGACGTACTGGCACAGAAATTCTACAGAAAGATCCGCAAGAGATGCGCAATATGACCCATGATCGTTTAAACACAGAGTACGCATTGTAATGGCACGCTATCAAGGACGTTTGGTCGAATGGCACGATGAACAAGGTTACGGCTTTATTCAGGGCATTAGCGATCACAAGCATCAGCGTGTGTTTTTGCATATCAGCTCATTTGAGCGTAGTGGACCTCGACCGATTGAGGGCTGTGTGGTGGAGTATGAGCTCGGTATCGACGACCAATCTCGACCGCAAGCGCGCAATGTGCGTTATGTCAAAGCCAAACAAGTCTTTAGTCACAATCCGAACAGCCAGCCTTTTTCAAGCGCATCAAAAAAGCGTTTTGCATGGCATCCGATGTATCTCGCCATGTTGGTGTATTGGGTGGTACTCTTTGTCACCGCAGCCTATGGACAGCTTCCGCCATTTACACTGTTGGTGATTATGCTAGTGAATAGCTATTGTTACTGGATTTTTTATCAAGACAAAAAAGTGGCGATGCAAGGCGATCAGCGGATTTCCGAACAGCATTTATTGTTAATGTGTGCACTCGGTGGTTGGACGGCGGCGTGGTTTGCCATGAAGCACTTTCACCATAAGACACAGAAACAACCGTTTAAAAAATACTATTATCTGAGTATCGTGGCGCATATTGCCTTGCTGGCGTTTAGTGTGTTTATGCTACGATTATTTTGATTCTTTGAATTGGAAAAATGGAAATGACAAACCAAATCAGCCAAATCGCAACCCAAGATCAGAAAAATCTCACCTACTTACTGTACGGTTTATACCTCGCTGCGATCTTTAGTGCAGGCATCTTGGCGGTGATTGCGATTATTATCAACCATGTCAAATTTTCTAGTGTCAAAGGCACTTTTTTAGAAAGTCATTTTCTTTGGCAGATTCGAGGATTTTGGTGGTATTTACTCTGGAATGTAATTGGCTTTGCCAGTTTATTTCTAGTGGTCTTTGTCTATCAATCGGCGTGGTGGGCGGTGTTTGCGCCAACGATTTGTTTAGTCATTATCGGCTTGGCGTGGGTGTGGAGTGTCTATCGTGCCGTCCGAGGCTTGATTGCGCTCAGCAATGATGAGGCGATGTATTAACTTTTTTTAGCAAGAGAAATAAGCGTGACCACTAACAACGAAAAAGATTCACCGAATAACAATAAAAGCGAAAAATGACCGAATAAATGGAAGCAAGCCATATGCGGATTATGTGGTGAAATGATAGGACAATTAATTCCTTTAGTTTTATTTTTTGCCGAAGCAAATATTTATGCTGCCTACGCCTTTTTAGGTTTAGGTGCATTTTTTCTGATTTTACCTTTCGGCATGTTGATCTATTACGCATGGAAAAAATGGCGGAAAGATCAATAAGCCCAATGAGTTTAACTTAATGAGTTGTGTGTGTTAGACAACAATATCTCTCTTAACTCTCGCACCGAATCCACAATCGCCACAGGTGCAAACTGTTCAAGCACACCCACAGCATGCACTCCATAGCTCACGCCGATTCGTGGCATCGCAATATTTTGCGCCATTTCCAAATCATAACTGGTATCACCCACCATCAAGGCACGATCCGCAGGCACACCTGTCACATTTAAGATTTCTTGAAGCATCAAGGGATCAGGCTTAGAACGAGTTTCACTAGCTGCACGTGTGGTAACAAACAGATCTGCACTTTGGGTCTGCGCAAGTACCCGATCAAGCCCTTTACGGCTTTTTCCTGTAGCGACAGCGAGCAATTTGCCTTGTGCTTTTAATGCATCGAGCAACTCTGCCACACCATCAAACCACACATCACTGCCTGAGTTTTCCACATAATGTTTTCCGTAGCAGGTCAATATCTGTTCATGTAACTCAGGCACTTGTGGGAATAGGCGTTGCATCACTTCAGGTAAGCCTAAACCAATCACACTTTTTGCATGATCGTCTAACAACGGTTGTTGAAACTTACGTGCGGCAAATTGCAAACTTCTGACAATCTGACCGACAGAATCGAATAACGTCCCGTCCCAATCAAAAATGATCAGATCAATATTTTGCATATCCAATGCGCCTGCAGTGTCGTCATCAGGAGAAAATTGGGTTAAATCATTCATCAGTAAAATATCTATCTCGTACAAGTTCGTTTCAAAAGCTAACTGATTTCAATTGCTGTCTGACTACTTACTCAGACTTTGAATCAACTTCTGCATATCATCAGGCAACGGTGCTTCGATCACAGGATAATTCGGTATTTCCAAACGCATCGCATGTAGGCAGAGTCGCTTAACATCGTGATGCGAAAACGGCACTTGATGTCCATATTTATCATCGCCGACCAACGGATGACCAATACTTAACCCATGCACACGGATTTGATGGGTACGCCCAGACAGTGGCGAAGCATGTATCAATGTCGCTCCAGCATAACGCTCAACCACATTCCACTGGGTTTGGCTAGGCTTGCCCTCTTTCGACACGCGAACACGGCGCTCGCCGTTGTTCAATTCATAACGTAATAATGGCGCATCAATCAACTGTTTGTCCAAAGTCACCACACCTTTCACGATCGCCGCATAGGTCTTTTTGATGCGATGCGCTCGCAGATCATCTTGCAAAGCTTTCAGAGTAGAACGCTTTTTGGAGATCATCACCAAGCCCGACGTATCACGGTCAATACGGTGAATCAATTCTAAATATTTCTTGCCAGTCGCTTGGCGCATCGCTTCGATCAAGCCATACGCCACACCGCTCCCGCCATGTACCGCAATGCCCGACGGCTTATTGACCACGATCAAACCCTCATCTTCATAGATGATGCGAGCCAGCAAACCTTGCGCCACGCTATCGCCGATCGGCACATGATCCTCTTGTTGTTGCATGCGAATCGGTGCGATACGGATCTGATCACCGATATTGAGCTTGGTTTCTGCTTTAATGCGTTTTTTATTGACCCGCACTTCCCCCTCACGAATCAGACGGTAAATCCGACTTTTTGGCACACCTTTTAAGGTGCGAAAGAGGAAGTTATCAATGCGCTGTCCCTCATGGTGCTCCGTCACATCAATCCACGTCACGCTTTGCCATGCGCCTGCTGTATCCACATCAACCTTTTCTTCTTTAAACTTTTCTTCTTCGAACTTTGCAGGTCTTGAAGGTGCTGATTTTGAAGACGCCAATTTAAAAGTCGAACGTTTTGAAGACGAGGAATTTGAAGATGAGGACGTTGAAGATCTTCCTCGTGTAGATGCTTTTGACGATGATTTATAATTAGATGGACTCATTAAACTCACAACTTACTCATGGGCAGGGTTTGAACGGTTTGGCGTAACGATATAACAAGATCAATATTTTACAACGATATTTCAATCAGATTCAGATTAAGGTACGGATACAGCATAATTTCACAATTTTTGCCTATTATTTAAGCAAATAACATCAATTAACCGCAAATATCATATAGGCAGATGGCGATGTATTTGCTATATTCAGCGCACGGATACCAACGTCACTGTCCATCACAAAATATCTTCTTTTGAAAAAATAAGACGATAGATGCACATAAGATGATGTGTCGGTCCTCAAAGATTATGCCTAAGCCGATGGCAGATTATATCGGCAAAACTGTGATGTGCATGTGTTTATTTTAACCATGTCCACCGCACAGCATGCAAATGTCGCTGACCGTCACGCCAAAACATCGTGATGTTAGTTAGTTTAATTGATAACGGATTGCATCAGACACATTGCACCACGCAAGATATTCAGGCAACCCATTTGATCATTTAAGGTTTGTTAGCCCTCGCCACGATGAGCATTCCGTGGCGTGAGAGGAATGACTAGCAAAAGATCGAATGATTTAGATGTTATGACTTTACACTTACAACGTATTTCTTAATGTTTAGATCCATGCTCTTATCGCAAAAAGCGAATAGCGAATAGCGAATAGATAGTCACCTTAAATACAATGCGTCCCCCAGTGAATAGCCTTGCACCGAATCTCAACAGAGACTTGGCAACAGTATGCTGACATTGATACGACCGTTTCCTTTTTGAAAAAAGAAAATGTACCGTTGATCTCAACTGTCACTACATTGCAGAAAAAATTTGAACGAACCGATGTAAAGAACATCTCATCAAATGTTTTCGCTTGCCAAGCTCAATGCTGTATGACTGTGGTGAAAATGCGTTTGGGTCATCCTTGATTAGGTATTACCCCCATGAAACGTATGTTGATCAATGCAACACATGCCGAAGAAGTTCGTGTTGCACTTGTCACAGATAATCGTCTGTATGATTTTGACCTTGAAAATCGCACTAGAGAACAGAAAAAATCAAACATCTACAAAGGTCACGTGACCCGAGTTGAACCCTCTTTAGAAGCAGTTTTTGTAGAGTATGGCGCAGGTCGTCAAGGCTTCTTGTCTTTACGTGAAATCGCACATTCTTATCTACATGGCGACCCTCGCCAAAACCACAATATCCGTGAACTGATTACCGAAGGTACTGAGCTTTTGGTACAAGTGGAAAAAGAAGAGCGTGGCAACAAAGGTGCTGCGCTTTCGACCTATATTTCACTTGCAGGACGTTATTTGGTATTGATGCCAAACAACCCGAAAGGTGGCGGTATCAGCCGTCAAATTTCAGGTTCAACCCGTGAAGAATTGAAAGAAATTTTAGCCTCACTCAATCTACCTCGTGGTATGAGCTTGATCATCCGCACCGCAGGGATTGGTCGTAGCAAAGAAGAATTACAACTCGATTTGCAACACTTGCTAGACCTTTGGAATCAAATCCAAAACTCAGCAAAAAATGGTCCATCGCCGATGCTCGTGCATCAAGAAGCGGGTGTAGTGACACGTGCCATCCGTGACTATCTGCGTGATGACGTTGCAGAAATCTTAATTGATAGCGAAAATGCCTATAACGAAGCCTATAACTTCGTAAAAGCAGTGATGCCAAATCAATTGGATAAACTAAAAACTTATACCCTGAACGATCCATTATTTGCGCATTTTGGTGTTGAAAGCCAAATCCAAACAGCTTATGAGCGTGAAGTGAAGTTGCCATCAGGTGGTTCGATCGTGATTGATCAAACCGAAGCATTGGTCGCAATCGACATCAACTCAGCTAAGGCAACTCGTGGTCAAGATGTGGAAGATACAGCGCTTCACACCAACCTAGAAGCTGCTGAAGAAATCGCTCGTCAACTGCGCCTACGTGATATGGGCGGTTTGATCGTGATCGACTTCATCGACATGGGTCGTGAGCGCAACCAACGTATGGTTGAAGCAAAACTACGTGAAGCTACGCAAAGCGACCGTGCACGTATCCAATTTGGGCAATTGTCACGTTTTGGCTTGATGGAAATGAGCCGTCAACGTCTACGTCCATCACTCGAAGAATCAACAGGCTACGTCTGCCCTCGCTGTCATGGCACAGGCATGGTGCGTGATCAACGCTCATTGTCATTGTCGATCATGCGCAAAGTGGAAGAGATTGCACTACAACATCGTCAAGGTGAGGTTCAAGTTCAAGTTCCTGTAGAGATCGCTGCTTTCTTACTCAATGAGAA
This sequence comes from uncultured Acinetobacter sp., assembly GCF_947493735.1. GTDB lineage: Bacteria > Pseudomonadota > Gammaproteobacteria > Pseudomonadales > Moraxellaceae > Acinetobacter. The sequence goes on from NZ_CANLSL010000025.1 coordinate 36,405, forward strand.
GCGTCACAGCCTTGTCTATCTTGAGCAAACTTCAGGTGTACGTGTCACCGTGTTGCCACATCCACACTTAGAAACGCCACATTACGAAATTCAATTTAATCCTGAAGGCTATGCACCGACCAGCTATGAACGTACCGAAGCAACCCGTTCAAGCGAAAAAGACATCGGTTATGAATCTTCAACGTGGCATATCGAAGAAGCACCACACACTGCGATTAAAGCAAGTGCAGATCAACCGACTGCACCATCTGCAAAAGTGAAAAATACACAGCAAATTGCACAAGCTCCTGCACCTCAAGCAAGTAGCAGTCCATGTGCGTGGTTAGAAAACTTGTTTGTACCAAAGCAAGCTCGCACCACAGATCAAAGCCGTAATGCACAAAATGCTGCTGCTGCGATCGAGCAATTGGTCAACACAGGTGCGGTGAGCCGTGGTCAGTTTGGTCAAATTGATGCCAATATTGAGCAACAAGTGCAAGCGGTCAATGGATATCTCAATCCAAACGCTTCGACTGCAAATGATGCTCAAGACAAAGATGACCGTCCACGTCGTAAAGACAAACGCAAACGTAAAGATCAACGCAATGATCGCAACGACCAGCGCACTGATAATCGTAATGAGCAACAATCACGCCAAGATCATAACGACCAAAGCCAAGATCAAGAAAACCAAGACAATCCGTTACAGCGCAAGACAAAAAATGATCGTCGCAATCGTCAAAATGGCGATCAAGATCAAAATGGCAACCGCAATCAAAATGCTGTGCCACGTCGTGAGCGCAACCAAAACCGTCCGCAACGCCCTCAACGTGAACGTGATAACAGCGTACTCGGTGAGCAATCGAATGGTGGCGAAGAGTACATCAATGTACAGACATTTGAACAAGGTACGTCGGAGATTTTACCTACTGCACTCTTGGTCAATACTGATACATCACAAACTGAGATCGTTGCTTTAGAGCGCTCAAATAGCACACCACCTGTCGCTGCACTTGAGAATAAATCAAGCGAAGTAGAAACGGCTGATCAAGGCGCAAATGCTGTAGACAACCCAGCTCAAAACCGAAATGAGTCAGCAACTCAAGCAGATGAGCCTCAATCGAAAGGTAAAAAGAAAGGTAAACCACAGGCTCGCAATGCGGAGCCAAGTGACGCTACAGATGAACCTGCTACACGTGCAAGCAATGATCCACGTGAAAAGCGTCGCCGTAAAGCTGAAAAGCGTGCACAAAAATCAACGCAAAAATCACCATTGAATGCCAAATCTTTGGCAAGCTTGGCGCAGTTTAGCGTGGTTGGTTTGATTCGCCATGTCTACGGTGAAGACTGTAATGTATTGATTGAACAGTTTGGACTTATCCCAACTTTCAACCGCGCTGTCGCAAAATACACCGAAGCATTCCAATCAAATGAAATTGAGGAAGATGAAGACGACGTTTTCACAGGTCCTGTGACTCGTGATGTCGAATTGCCTCGTGAGCAAAATCAGGAACCTGTTGAAGCACTGTCTTTAACACCACCTGAGCCAACAGTTCGACTAAGCAATGACCCACGTCAAAAGCGTAAACTTGCACAGCAAAATGCTGACGCACCACAACCTGAAACCACTCAAGCTGACGATGTGCAAGTGATTGCCAGTGGCACAGTGGCGACGATTGTGGCAGATGCAACGCAAGAAGCTGTGGAAAGTGATGTCGAGCAAAAAGCTGACGTTGAGCCAACCACTGCCGTACCAACCACTGCTGCAACTCAACAGGCTGATCTTGAACTCACAACAGAAGAAGATACCTCATCTGAAAATGATGACACACCTGAATCTGATGACGATGCTTCAGAGGATGATGAAAAATCAGACCGCCCAAGCAAAACGAAAGGCGAAGATGATAAAGCTGCTCGCACACGTCGCCCAAGAGGCAGACCACCAAAGAAAGCGAGTCAGGATATTGATCAAGCTTAACTCACAAGCGCAATACTTATTGACTTAACTATTGCGCTTTTTTTTGAGTATGATCAAAGACACATAGAGTTTTTTACTGTATGTTATTCTCCTAAAACATCAGTGTGAATTATTGAACACTGATGTTTGTTTCATTGATAGATAGTATAATAGGAGCTCTGATATGAGCCACGATGCGACTAAAGATATTATTTCCCTCTCAGACGTGATTAAACAAGTTCCTCAATTCGCCAAGAAATTACCCAATATCTTGAATGGATTGAGGCATGCTTATTTGCGACGTCCAAGTAGCGCTTGTGGTTTAGGTTGGGCATTTGAAAAAGCGGTTGAAGAAAACCCTACAGGTACCGCCCTGCTATACGAAGATCAAAAATTTAGCTATACCGAACTCAATGCTTGGGCAAACCAAATCTCCGATTATTTCTTACAACAAGGTGCAAAAAAAGGCGACGTCATTGCAGTAATGATCGAAAACCGCCCTGAACTCGTTGCAACCGTACTCGGTCTTGCCAAAATTGGGGTTGTTACTGCACTCGTGAACACCTCGCAATGTAGCAAGGTTTTGAGTCACAGTATCAACTTGGTTAAACCTTTTGCTGTGGTCATTGGCGAAGAAGTACAGCAAGCCGTGCTCGATGTACAAAATGATCTAGAACTCGCAAAAGATAAATTCTTTTGGTTTGCAGATGATGCCTCTAAAACAACAGCGCCAAATCCTTTTGTTGATCTTGCTCAAGCGATTCAATCTTGTAAAAAGCATAACCCATCAACCACCAATCAAGTTTGTGGCAAAGACGGTTTATTCTATATCTACACTTCAGGTACGACAGGCTTACCAAAAGCCGTGATTTTCAAACACAGCCGTTGGATGCTTGCCTATGGTACTTATGGTCATGTGCTTGATTTAGATCAAGATGACGTCATGTATGCAACGCTACCGCTCTATCACGCAACTGGCATGGTCGTGTGTTGGTGTGGCGTGATTGCAGGTGCATCAACTTTGGCAATTCGTCGTAAGTTTTCAAAATCAAACTTTTGGAAAGATGTTCAAAAGTTCGATGCTTCAGCGATCGGTTATGTGGGTGAACTTTGTCGTTATCTACTCGATTGCGAACCAACACCTGAAGAACACAACCACCGTGTCCGCAAGATGATTGGTAATGGTATGCGCTCAAACATTTGGCACGAATTCAAAGAACGCTTCAACGTAGACGAAGTCTTAGAGCTCTATGCTTCAAGTGAAGGCAATGTCGGCTTTAGTAATATTTTCAACTTTGAAAATACCGTTGGTTTCTCACCAACGCCATATGCGATTATCGCTTTTGACAAAGAGAAAAATGAGCCAATTCGTGGTGCAGATGGCTTTTGTCAAAAAGTCAAAAAAGGTGAATCTGGATTGTTGATCGGCAAGATTACCAGTCGTTCGCCATTTGATGGCTACACCGATCCTGAAAAGAACAAATCCGTAATTATGGAAAATGTCTTAAAGTCTGGTGATAAATTTTTTAATACAGGCGACTTGGTACGTGATATTGGCTTCCGCCATGCGCAGTTCGTTGACCGTTTAGGCGATACTTTCCGCTGGAAAGGTGAAAATGTATCGACCACACAAGTCGAAAATATCGTGTCAGAATACGAAAAAATCTCTGAAGCGGTCGTCTACGGTGTCGAGATTCCAAATACCAATGGTCGTGCAGGAATGGCTGCGATCACTTTGCAAGAGGGTAAATCACTCGACGAGAATGACCTCGCAAATATGGTTAAAGCCTTTAAAGCTGAGCTTCCAGCCTATGCTGTCCCTGTATTTTTACGAATTCAAAAGCAAATCGAAACTACTGGTACGTTCAAATACTCAAAGAATAAGTTAAAAGAGCAAGCTTTCGATCCCGAAAAGTGCCAAGAACAAATCTTTGTTTTATTACCAAGTGACACTGCGTATAGTGAAGTCGATGCAACGGTATTTAAGCAAATCAATCAGGGTAAATATCACTTCTAAGCTGATTCGACTCATGAAAAATTCTATGAAAAGCAAAGTTTAGACTTTGCTTTTCTGCCTTAAAATGGTGTAATTATAGACAAACATACGGTGCAAATAGAATTTCCCCTTGTGTTCATCAGATAAATTGCTACAATACGCTCCATCGAAATGAAGACACATTATTTTTTAATGTGGTAGTGAAATTAAATTATCCTTTTACTGATTTGGAGTCGATGCTTAAGAAAATCATAAATTTTCTCTTGCGTTCGGGCGAAACGATATTTCGCTAATCCTCACTCAGGGTCGTTAGCTCAGTTGGTAGAGCAGCGGACTTTTAATCCGTTGGTCCCGCGTTCGAGTCGCGGACGACCCA
>NZ_CANLSL010000026.1 GCF_947493735.1 uncultured Acinetobacter sp.
GCTTTAGTATCATTTTTGAAGAGCGTGTAACCAAGTATTTTTAAATCTGCATTTACACAGAATTATTTACACACTCTTTGATTTACCTGATTCAAGCAACTTATGCGCCTTTTCCAAGTTTGAAGCGTTAATATTGCCTAGATTTTGGTTAAGCGTACTTCTAATTTTTTGCTGGTCAACTAATTGGGCAACCTGTTGCAATAGATCACCTTGCTTTTCAATATCATCAGTTTCATACATTGAACGGGTGAACATCAACTCCCAATGGATAGAAATAGATTTAGTCTTAAACGGCATAATATCAAATGTTTGTGGATCATCGATTAATCCAAGCTTGCCTTGTGGTGCAATCAGAGAAACTATTTGCTTGATATACGTTTCTGTATGATTTGTAGAGAATACATATTTTGGTTTTGCAATGCCTAGTGTCTCGATTTGTGTATTTAAATCTTTGCTATGATCAATGACATGGTCGGCACCAAGTGATTCCACCCAAGATTTCGTTTCTTCACGTGAAGCTGTTGCTATAACGGTCAGATTTGTTTTTGCTTTTAGGAGTTGGATAGCAATTGATCCTACACCGCCTGCACCACCAATAATTAAAATACTGCCAACTTCTGTTTCTGAAATTTGAAACCGATCAAACAGCATTTCCCATGCCGTTATTGCAGTTAATGGCAATGCTGCTGCTTCTGCATTAGATACTGTAATGGGTTTAAGACTGATAATTCGTTCATCGACTGCTTGAAACTCAGCATTACTACCATCTCGGGTTAAATCGCCAGCATACCAAACAGAATCTCCTACTTTAAACGAGGTAACTTTTGAGCCAACTTCAATAATTTCCCCAACGGCATCCCAACCTAAAATACGATTATTTGCTTCAGACGAATTTTTTCTCACTTTGGTATCAACTGGATTCACAGAGATTGCCTGAACTTTTACCAGTACATCACGCTCCTTAAGCGTAGGCTTCGCTTTTTCAATATCTACCAATGAATTTTTAAAATCATCATGGTTATTTATAACATACGATACGGCTTTCATAGATTTGTCCTCAACTTTAAAAAAATATAGTAAAAATGGGAGCCAAGTGCTCCCATTTTATGTTCCTCAATAATTAAAACTCTTGGCTCGTTGGGCGCAAAACAATTTCATTAATATCTACATCCGCAGGCTGTTCAATTGCATAAGCAATTGCTCGAGCGACTGAGTCAGCTGGTATGGCTTGTTTGTAGAAATCAGTAACAAACTCTGAACTTTCTTTATGAGAAGAACCAAATTTTAGTTCTGACTCAACTGCACCAGGCTCAATAGTCGTCGTTCTAATTGTTCCCCCAACTTCATGACGAAGTCCTTCAGAGATGGCTCTTACAGCAAACTTAGTACCGCTATAAACAGTACCTCCTGGACTAAATACTTTTATCCCTGCAACAGATGCGAGATTAATAAAGTGTCCAAAGTTTTGATTTTGGAAAACAGGTAGAGTAGCTGCTATACCATAAAGAACACCTTTAATATTAATGTCGATCATACGATCCCATTCATCAACTTTTAGCTCACTTAATGGTGCAATAGACATTAATCCAGCATTGTTTACCAATACATCGATTTGACCAAATGCGCTTAATGCCTTTTCAATAAGTGCTTGTACTTCCTGTGGTTTGGTTATATCAATACCAATAAATTCAGCTTGACCACCTTCAGCACGAATGTCGTGAACAATAGCCTCTAATTTTCAGTACGTCTAGCACCAATGACAACCTTTGCACCTTTTTTAGCAAGTAAGCGAGCAGTAGCTTCACCTAAACCACTACTTGCACCAGTGATAACAACAACTTTATTTTCTATATTACTCATACAAGTAACCTTCAACCTATCTGTCAATCATATTTGATGGGTTAAGTATCACAGCCTTGTTAGGTATAATAAATGAATAATATTATCTTTCAGAATTCCTATTTACGGAATAATTGCCATAACACAGGATTGGACATGCATAACAAATTGGAAATGATGCGTATCTTTTGTGTGGCAGCAGAGTCTCGAAATTTTAAAGAGGCAGCAACTCAGCTGGGTATTTCCCCACAGGCAGTGACACGGGCAATAAAAGAACTAGAAGAGCAGCGCGGAGAGATTCTGTTTTACAGGAGTACTCGACAAATTAAAATTACCGCTGATGGTGAGCGTCTGGCAAAGCAAGCACGTTTTGCGGTGGGATCGATCGATGCTTTGCTTGTAAAAGACACCAAGGAAAAACGAGATGAAATGCGTGGGACTGTCCGTCTTACTGTGTCGTCTGTGTTAGGGCGCAAATTGGTAGTACCCGCACTAGCAGAATTTGCCACACGTTATCCAGATATTGTCGTGGATTGTGTGCTCACAGATTCACACTCGGATGTGATCGATGAGCGGATAGATATCGGGATCAGATTTGGATTTTTGCCGGACAATCGATATGTGGCAAGGGAATTGGCTAAAGTGAACTTTTATTCTGTGGGTACGCCAGAGTTAATTGATAAGGTTGGAATGCCTAAAAAAATTATTGACCTTGATAAATACCCTCTAACAGCACTAGTCGATCATAAAACAGGGCGTTACTGGCCATGGACATTCACCGAAAGTCGAAGCTTTACGCCATCAAAGCCCCGTTTTATTACAGATGATCTAGAAGCTGAATTTCAAGCTATTCTCGCTGGAGTCGGATTCGGACACATGCCTGGATTTCTAGTTTTGCCGTGGCTTAGGAGTGGTAAGCTCATTCAGATACTTCATGAGGAAACCTCTCCCGTTTGGCGCCTGTATTTATATCGTCCACAGCGGGGCCCGACACCTTTGCGAATCCGAGCATTGTTTGATTACTTAGCGGAAGTGTTGGGCCGTATAGAAACTTGAATCAGATGTAACTAACCTTTTTTCTAGAAAGTAGAAATCAGATAAGACCATCATGTATCTAGGGCGTGTTGAACATTCGACCATGGCACTGACAGCGACTATTTTTTAGGCGATTCGATGTTAAAAATAATAAGTTTAGTCATTCTAAGCGCTTATTTTTAACGATGAAGCGGCAAAAAAGAGTCCTGTCCCTGCGGGCTGATGCTAAAATTGCCCCATACTGCGTTACAAATCTCGCTAAGGCATCTGCATTATCGTCGCTTTGTGCCTTGTCTGGAACAATTTTAGCAATCAGCAGTGCCTATTTGCGAATGTTCAACACGCCCTAAAGTAACTACAATTTTTCCTATTTGCTGATTTGATTCAAGATAGCGCTGAGCGTCATGCATATCCTCAAAGTTAAAGCAACGGTCGATCACTGGACGAAGATATCCTGCACCTATACTGCTCAGAATAAATCGTCTGGCTTGCTCCCTTAGAACAGGGTCATGGAGAACCTCAAGGAACAAAAAACCTCGCATGGTTAAGCTTTTGCGTAATGCAACTTTAAGGGGAAATGGTGTGATCTCAGGGCTAAGTGCACCATGCATAACCATCGTTCCTCCTACAGACATCGCTTTTGCAATCTGTTCAATATGAGGCCCTCCTACAGCATCGAAGGCGACATCAAGATGTTCTCCACCTAAACGTAATACAAGCGCCTCATACAAATCGGGTTCATCTTCAGTGGCTATAACATTTTTAACACCGAGATCCAGTAAACGTTGCTTTTTCTCTATCGTCTGTGTACTTGCAATGACCTTAGCACCCGCTGCTTCAGCGATCTGTATCGCAGCTAGCCCTACACTACTTGAAGCTGCTGTAATCAAGATCGTTTTTCCTTTCGAAACTCCACCAGCATGGATTACACCACCCCAAGCCGTCAAATACTGCATCCAGATTGAAGAAGCTTCTTCCCAGCTTAAACTATCGGGTTTGTGAACTAAAAAAGTTTCTGGAATCAGGAGCTTGTCCGCATATGTCCCATATTTGGCTAGATTGTCAGTCGGAAGAATCGATACTGCATCTCCTGGAGAAAATTGGCGTACACCTTCACCTATTGCCAGAACTATGCCTGCTCCCTCATATCCCAGACGAGAAGGGAATACTGCTTTTTGAATATAAGTACCACGCCGAAACATTACATCAGCCCGGTTGAGTCCGATCGTTTTCATCTGGATTAGAACTTCTCCTGCTGCTGGTAAAGCAACAGGAAGTGTTTCTAATGTCAGAACATCTGTATCTCCAATACTATTGAAGCACCAAGTCTTGGCCTGAAGTGCGTTAAATGACATCAATCACGACCTTAATATTGGCAGAGCGATCTTGAACAGCATCATGAGCCTCAATCGCTTGGTCTAGAGTAAAATGACGAGGATCAACAATAGGACGCAGTTTACCTTTCTCAACAAGACGAGTAGCGATCTTAAGGATATCACCATGATGAGCACGGCGATTGCCTGTTAACATCGGCATTAGGATGAATACGCCAGACACTGTGGCACACCGTAGAGATGAACTCGCTAAATTATGATGACCAAATGCAGCACAGCTGGTAATGTGGCCATAGTGAGTTGTCATGGAAAGTGAAGCTTCGAGTACTGGACCACCCACAGTGTCGTAAACAATGTTAAAACCTTGACCCTCAGGGCTTGCAGCAATAATGTCATCGGAAGATGCTGTGGTGTAATCGAGAGGTGTTGCACCGAGTTCTGAGATCAGTGCTTGATCAGCTGTACGACCAGTCGCCCAAACATTTGCATCAAGTGCTTTTGCAAGCTGAACAACCATATAACCAACGCCACCAGCACCACCTTGAACCAGTACAGTTTGCCCTGGTTGGACCTTCGCATGATCAACTAAACCTTCCCAAGCGGTGAGGAAAGTCAATGGTAGTACAGCTGCCTCGCGCATAGAGATATTGCGTGGCTTTAATGCGATCAGATCAGCATCTGCTACAACATATTCTGCTAAAGATCCTTGAAGACCACGAACGCCACCTATCAGACCGTAAACTTCATCTCCGACGTTGAAGTGGGTGACACCTTCACCAACAGCAGTTACAACTCCAGCCATATCCGTTCCCAACACGGCAGGAAGCTCTGGCATAGCATATGGTGCTTCACCAAGACGAATTTTATAATCAATAGGGTTTACACCACTAGCATGAACACGTACTAGAACTTGCCCAGCCTCTGGTTGAGGTATAGGAAGTTCTACACGTTTAAATTCATGATCACCAAAATTTTCTAGGATAAGCGCATTCATCATCTTATTCATAGTTGTTCCTTATTCTTAACTGGGGGATGATATGCACAGTATCAAAGTAAATTAATCCAATAAATGATATTTATAGGATTTGATAATTCCTAAATAATGAATAATAAATATCATGCGCTCACTAAAAATATTCTAGTACAGTTGTAAAGGCAGTTTAATCTAAACTGTCGGTAGTATTTTCAAGGCTTGAAACGTTCAAAATATCTACAAAGTGGCTAAAATTTGAAACATAATTCTAAAAGGTCACAGCATCACAAAGAACATGAGCCAAAATAAAAAATGGGAGCTAAAAGTCCCATTCTTTGTGACTTTAGCATCAGCTCTACGATGTTAATTTAAAAAAAACTAAAAACAGGGATAGAAAATTTTCGCTAAAGAGCTTTTTGATTTTCGATTTATAAAAAATATTGCTTTTTTTATACTATGGGGTACTATAGTATAAAAGCTAGCAAATAAGGAGGTCTGATGCCTAATCAGGTTGAAGACAAAAAAAAGATTCTTCTACGCGTCAGAAGGATCAAAGGTCAGACGCAAGCGATTGAAAAAGCGTTAGAAGACAATGTGGAATGTGGTGCAATTCTGCAACAAATATGCTCTGTGCGTGGTGCTATTAATGGTTTAATGAATGAGATGTTAGAGGTTCATTTAAAAGACACTTTAGTATCAGGTGAAACCACAGAACAACAACGAAAAGAAGAATTGGCTGAAATCGCCAAGATTCTAAAATCATATTTAAAATAGATCTGTATAAGGAATTATTCCATGAAGTCACGTGCTGCCGTTGCGTTTGGTCCTGGTCAACCTCTTCAAATTGTTGAAGTTGATGTTGCACCACCGAAGAAAGGTGAAGTATTAATCAAGATTTCCCATACCGGTGTGTGTCATACAGACGCATTTACTTTGTCTGGCGATGATCCTGAAGGTGTTTTTCCGGCTATTCTCGGGCATGAAGGTGCTGGTGTTGTAGTTGAGGTTGGTGAAGGCGTGACTAGCGTCAAACCAGGTGATCATGTAATTCCACTTTACACCGCTGAATGTGGCGAGTGCGTATTCTGTAAATCTGGAAAATCGAACTTGTGTATTTCCGTTCGCGAAACTCAAGGTAGAGGCGTAATGCCAGATGGTACCACTCGTTTTTCATACAATGGTCAACCGATTTACCATTATATGGGCTGCTCAACGTTCAGTGAATACACTGTAGTGGCAGAAGTATCATTGGCTAAAATCAATCCTGAAGCCAATCACGAACATGTCTGCTTATTGGGTTGTGGTGTAACAACGGGTGTCGGTGCAGTACATAACACGGCTAAAGTACAAGAAGGTGATAGTGTTGCGGTCTTTGGTTTAGGTGGTATTGGTCTGGCAGTCGTACAAGCCGCACGTCAAGCTAAAGCAGGGCGTATTATTGTGGTTGACATGAATCCAGATAAATTTGCGCTGGCAAAAGAGTTTGGTGCAACGGACTTCTTGAACCCTAAAGACTACGATAAACCAATCCAGCAAGTCATTGTCGAAATGACTGGCTGGGGTGTAGATCATTCATTTGAATGTATTGGTAACGTGAATGTGATGCGTGCAGCCCTTGAAAGTGCACACCGTGGCTGGGGACAATCCGTAATTATTGGTGTAGCTGGCGCAGGTCAGGAAATCTCTACCCGTCCATTCCAACTGGTTACTGGTCGTAAATGGCTAGGTTCTGCCTTTGGTGGCGTAAAAGGTCGTACGCAACTTCCAGGAATGGTTGAAGATGCCATGAAAGGTAAGATTCAATTAGAACCATTTGTGACACATACGATGGGCTTGGATCAGATCAATGAAGCCTTTGATCTAATGCATGAAGGTAAGTCAATTCGTACTGTAATTCATTACGATTAATTGCGTCAGACCTTATAGTTTTCCATGCATGTGCATCATGATTGACATGCATGGAAACCTCTAAAACGGCACATTATCTGTAAAACCGATCTATCTGTGTAGGCATCGTGTATAGGTTCAACAAACCTGCCTACATTTTAAATCTTTATCACTATTCTCTGTGGAGAATGTCAGACTCTTTGTTTACTCGATTTCTCATGAAGTCTTGCTCAACATAGGTAATTGATTATGGAAATAATTGAGAAACATGCTTCTTTTGGTGGATCGCAAGAAGTGTATCGCCATCAGTCAACAGCATTAAACTGTTCAATGAAATTCTCAATATATCTGCCACCTCATGACAAAGATGAGCGGTTGCCAGTTTTATATTGGTTATCAGGGCTGACTTGCAACGAACAGAACTTTATTACTAAAGCCGGAGCACAAAAGTATGCGGCTGAACATAAAGTCATTATTGTTGCACCAGATACCAGCCCACGTGGAGAGGATGTACCAGATCATGCAGATTATGATTTAGGCCAAGGCGCAGGATTCTATGTGAATGCAACACAAGCACCCTGGTCACAGCATTTCAAAATGTATGATTATATTGTGGAAGAGCTCAGAAATTTGATTGATCTGAATTTTCCGACCAATCAAGTCCAAAGTATTATGGGTCATAGCATGGGTGGACATGGTGCATTAGTCATTGGGTTAAAAAACCCTGAGCTGTATAAAAGTATTTCTGCTTTTGCACCAATTGTTGCACCTAGCCAAGTACCTTGGGGGAAAAAGGCTTTTACACACTACCTAGGTGAAACCGAAACTTTATGGAAAAGCTATGATGCGATTGAATTAATCAAAAACGCTGAAGTTCATTTACCTATTTTAGTCGATCAGGGAACAGCTGATGATTTTCTTGAAGAACAGTTAAGGCCTAAGCTGCTTAGTAATATTTGTTTGGAACAAGAATATCCTCTGACACTTAACCTAAGAGAAGGGTATGACCATAGCTATTACTTTATTGCGAGCTTTATAGAGAAACATATAGAGTTTCACAGCAAATTCCTAGCAAAATAACTTTCATAGATATGAGGATGTACAATATTGTTCTTGAATGCTTCTTGAGCAATATTTTTTGATTCAAATGTTAATGATATTAACTTGAATAAATTCATAGCATTATGTCGAAATAAATATCCAAATTTTGGCTCAGCTATGGGAATTGTTTTTAACTGTTGTACAACAAAACTTTCTGACATGCATACATTAGCAATGTCAGAATCGTTTTAATTCTAATCAATTGTGGAGTTTTAGTCATGCTTAAAACAGCTTTATATGTCCGCCTTGAAGCTAAACCAGGTAAAGAAGACGAAGTGGAAGCTTTCCTTAAAGCCGGTTTACCTATTGTAATGGAAGAACCTGCGACAGTTGCGTGGTTTGGCCTACGTCTTGGACCTACAACATTTGGTATTTTTGATGCATTTCCTGATGAGGCGGGTCGCCAAGCACATTTATCTGGCAAGGTTGCAGCTGCGTTGATGGCTCAGGCCGAAGAGCTATTTTCAGAGCCACCGTCTATTGAAAAAGTAGATGTTTTGGCGAGTAAACTACCAGCTTAAACCGACGCTTAAATGTATGAGGGTGCTGCCTGAAATTTTGAATGAAAGGCAGCACTTCAACCCTGTGAGGTTTGTCAGAGGCTTTTTATTCAAGTTGGGCTGCTTTATTTAATGGCTTAATCTCATCATTTACATGGGGCAATATCCAAAACAGGGCAGGGTAAATAAACGAATGAATCCATGTACATGACTTATATTGAACCAATCTATATAATTTACTGTCGCATTTGTACATCTGCTAAACCGTGCCAATCTGCTTTAAAAATATTTAATCATCGTTATTTTGTATGAGCCATTCACTGTTTTAGCCAATGCGCTCACGAGCATGTCAGTAGTCATACGTGATGATACCTTCCATCCAACTATCGCTCGTGAAAATACATGAATAATGAAAGTGATATAGAACAAGCCTGAATGTGTTTAACCATCACTCAAGTCGGCAAGCTGAGATAATTTTTATAAAAAATAGATGACTGGTCTATTTTTATGTATAGTTAGCACATGGTGCAGTCAAAAGCCGCAGTGTTGTTCAATTTTTTAAATTTTATTTGATGAATAACAATGGTTTTTCAAATCAATTAACTGATCATCCTAGGATAAAAATATGCTGAATTTTAACTTTTATAATCCGACCCGCATTATTTTTGGTGGCAATACAATAGCTAAAATCAATGACTATGTGCCTACAGAAGCAAAAGTATTAATGTTGTTTGGCGGTGAAAGTGCACGTAAGAATGGTACTTTAGCTGAGGTGCGTGAAGCATTAGGTGCAAGAGAAATTCATGAATTTGGCGGAATTGAGCCGAATCCGAGTTATGAAACCCTCATGAAAGCTGTAGAGCTGATTCGTGAACAAAAGATTGATTTTTTGATGGCTGTCGGTGGTGGATCGGTAATTGATGGTACTAAATTTATTGCAGCAGCAGTCAATTATACAGGGGATGCATGGGAAATTTTAGAAACCCATGGTATTAAAATTACTCAAGCTTTGCCTTTTGCGAGTGTACTCACCCTTCCGGCAACTGGTTCAGAAATGAATAGCGGTGGGGTAGTCACCAGAAAATCGACCCAAGCCAAATTGTCATTTAGTAGCCCCTATGTTTTTCCGCAATTTTCCGTACTTGATCCGAATAAAACTTTTAGCTTGCCGACGCGCCAGTTAGCAAATGGCGTGGTCGATGCATTTATTCATGTCATGGAACAGTACTTAACTTACCCTGTCAATGCACAAGTACAAGATCGTTTTGCCGAAGGTCTATTGCAAACTCTGATTGAGATTGGACCGAAAATCTTGGACGATTCAGCAGATTATGACACGCGTGCGAATTTGATGTGGGCTGCTAGCATGGCACTGAATGGGCTAATTGGAGCTGGTGTACCACAAGATTGGTCAAGCCATTTGATTGGCCATGAGCTCACGGCTTTACATGGTATTGATCATGCTCGTACCTTGGCCATTGTGTTGCCGGCCAATCTACAAGTGCGTCGTCAAGAGAAGCGAGAAAAATTACTACAGTATGCAGCTCGAGTCTGGCAGATTGTCGAAGGTGATGAAGAACAACGTATTGATACTGCTATTGCTCGTACTCGAGCCTTCTTTGAGCAACTTGGATTGCCGACTCGTCTTAGTGATTATGGACTGGGGGAGACAGATATTGAGATCATCATTACGCAACTTAAATCACACAATCTGACACAGCTAGGCGAACATAAAAATGTTTCATTAGAGATCAGTCGTGAAATTCTCGAGGCGAGCATCTAAATAAGCGGATGTATCATGGTCACGCTACACGACAAGTGATCATGCAACAATGCGCCTCAATCCTGAAAAATATCGGAGAAATAACATGAAAATTTTAATCGTTTTAACCTCACATGATCAACTGGGCAATACTGGTAAGAAAACAGGTTTCTGGCTAGAGGAACTTGCTGCACCGTATTACACCTTTATTGACTCTGGTGCTGATGTTACGCTGGCGTCGCCTCAAGGTGGGCAGCCACCACTAGATCCGAAAAGCAATTTAGCAGAAGCACAAACTGAAACCACGCATCGTTTTGAAGCTGATCCAACTGCAATGCAAGCATTGGCACAGACGCATAAACTTAGCGAAATTTCTGTAGCTGATTATGATGCAGTGTTTTATCCAGGCGGGCATGGCCCATTGTGGGATTTAGCAGAAGATCCGATTTCAATTTCTCTGATTGAACAGGCGATTCAGTCTGGCAAACCTGTTGCAGCAGTGTGTCACGCCCCAGGTGTTCTTCGTCATGTAAAAACCAGTGATGGCAAGCCTTTAGTTAGCGGTAAATCTGTGACGGGTTTTACTAATACTGAAGAAGAGGCGGTAGGTTTGACTGAAATTGTACCATTTTTAGTCGAAGACATGCTTAAAGAAAACGGTGGTCATTATTCTAAAGTAGATGATTGGCAAGTACATGTTCAAGCAGATGGCTTGCTGGTTACTGGACAAAATCCAGCATCTTCTGCTGCAACTGCCTCAGCATTACTTCAATTGTTGAAATAAAGAGTAGCTAGTGCCTGTTGTGGTGCTTAGTAGTGAATAAACTTCTAACTCTGAGCAACTGGCTCAATAAGCAAAATAACCCTCACTTAATGGTGAGGGGCCTGAGTGAATAGCTTTCCTTCCTTTATTTTTCTATATACAGGAAGGAAGGTTATTTTTTTAGGGGCTTAGGAAGTTACCATACTTTGTAATATGTTTAACTTCCTAAGCCCCTTTAATTTTTATGAATCTTCACTTTTTAATAGAAATTTAGTTGCTCTTAGAGCTTGATGTAATGGTGTTTTATCTTTTTGCAACTTACTCAGTAATGCTGCCCCTAACCACATTTGGTAAAGTACTTGTGCCAACGTCGAGGCCTCAGTATCTGCTTGGATAGACTGATCCTGTTTACCCAAATCAATTAAAGCAGCAATCCGTTGGATTACATCATCGACGCCAGCGGACATAATGGAGCGCATATCTTCAGATAGATCGGCAACTTCTGCGGCAAGTTTCACAATTAAACAGCTATCCGCCCAACCACACTGTGTTTCAGGATCTTCTATCCATAAATTAAAATACTCAATCAGCTTTTGATAAGGGGATTTATCGCTACGCCATACATCATTTAAACGGACTTGGTAATTATCTACATAATGCTGTACCAATTCACATCCGAAAGCTTCCTTAGATTGGAAATAATGATAAAACGAGCCTTTAGGGATCTCACAGCTCTGTAAAATTTCCTGTAATCCTACACCGGTAAAACCTTTATGCAAAATCAGGTCTGAACTGGTGTTAAGAATGTGTAAGCGCTTCGCTACAGACTTTTTAATAGGAGTAGGCTTCATATTAATTATTTACTCTATTCTAAAAAATAGACCAGTCGTATTTTTTTTCGTATAACTCATCTACAATGGTTGTAAAGAAATTTTAATCATAATTTTTGATTGTGAATAGAAATACTTCTAAATAAAACATGGAGTTATATGTGTGAAAACAGTTATTAATCAACGCATCGTTTTAGCTAAACGGCCAGTGGGTGAGCCAAAACACAGCGATTTTCGTATTGAGCAAGTTGAGCTCAATGAACTTAAACAAGGTGAGATATTGTTAAAAACCATTTACTTGTCACTCGATCCTTATATGCGTGGTCGCATGAGTGATGCTCCTTCATATGCAGCACCAGTGAAACGAGGCAAATATGTTAGTTCCGACTTAATTTGGCACAGAGCTTGAAAAAGAAGAAATTACCGATTTTGATTAGAGGTGTCGAATCTCTATCAATAAAGCTAATTTTCATGTTGCATACTTACGCCTGAGTTAAGCCGACCTGCGTAGCGGTACGGCGTTGTGGTACACGTTACCGCATGAGCCGGACCGCGAAGCAGGTTCGGCTTGAACGAATTGTTAGACCGCGCAGAGTGTTTATTGCTCATGCTCTTGATCTGCAACTAATAGTCCACTGATCTTTTCAAAGCAACGGCCAGATGGCCATATAACATCAACCATATCTAGATCAGAAATATCAAATGGTGGTTCGACAACCTCGCCAACTCCTTGTCCTCGTCCCCATGAGTCGAATGCGTTAGGTTCCCAAGTGTTGGGATTTTTTCGAACTAAGGTTCCAACAACGATTGCTGAAGTCATTGGCTGCGGCACTCACATAATTTTCTTCAAGTTTGGTACTAACCGCTGCCAGCCGTCATCTCCAAGTTCTGCGTCGTCAAACACGAGATAGATTTCCCACATATCATTTGAAACCCTGTCTTTGGATATGGCATACCCAGCCAAGTTATTTATGGCCTTATCGAGTTCTTCAAAAGAGGCATCTTGATTAATAGCTTTTTTGGCTATATGAACAGCCAGTCGATCAATAAGTGGTCCTATTTCATTTTCATGGCACAGTGAAACCATGCTGTTGAACTCATGGATGAACGCGTCATCTGGCTTTGAACGAACGCAGATCTGGTAGAGGGTAGCGATGATATCGGGCATGCCGCCTAACACCTGAGTTAAGCCGCGCCGCGAAGCGGCATCGGCTTGAATGAACTGTTAGGCCTCTGCACTACGAGGCTTCCTACCAGGGATACGAGGCAGGCAGCGCACCACCAAGGCCCAGAAAAGCAGCGTTGGAAAGAAGCCACTGAGTCTGAACTTGTCAGGCCCGATGAAGATAGAGATCGGGTCCACTTCTACCCTGTTGCCCACTGACATACCGGGATAGTCATAGAAGTAAGGCACTGGCCACCCTGCCGCCTTGACGATGCATGCTGTTTCACAGCCCATGATGTCATCGAACTTCCAGACGCCTTGGGATGTGAAGAGGAGGCTGGCGTACGTCAATGCAAGCGTAAGAAAAACTCTTCTCGCCAACGATCGGTAGTGGGTCATTTTAGAGGCCTAACTACAGTTATACGGCAAATTTGCCGCATAACCAAAATGAATTTGCAACATAACTATTTTGACATCCTATTTTTTCTCGTTATATTTCAAATACCTTAAAGATTAAAAACATACTTGTCAAGTTGTGATAATCCAAAATTACACGCATAAGCAACCACCAAAACTATTAGAAAAAGTCGCTTATACAGGACGATACAGACATTTAAGCCTATCAACAGAATGAGCCTATATCCAATGGATTAAACGCTACATCCTTTATCATAACAAACAACACCCAAGTATTTTAAACGAAACACAAATTAAAAGTTATCTGTCATATTTAGTGAGTAATAACGGCGTGAGCAAATCAACCCACAAACGAGCACTCAGTCTATTATTCTTTCTTTACCACGATGTATTAAATATCACTCTGCCATATATTGATAGGGGCTTAGTAAGTTAAGCATATATAAAATTATGGTAACTTCCTTATATGAAAGCAAAAATAGATGCTATTCCCGTTCTAGAATCGCAGAAGCAAAATTCAGGCAAATTATTCGCTTTTTTGCCATGGACTTTACTGCATCTGATACTGCTAAACTCACTAATATTTCTGTGCGTTCTATCCATACTATTTACATCAAATTGCATAAAAAGATCGCTGTCCAGTGTGAAAAAATATCTCCCTTCAATGGCATCGTTGAACTGGATGAATGCTACTTTGATGCTCGTCGTGTTCGAGGTAAACGAGGTCGATGTGCTTCAAGTAAAACGATTGTATTCGGTCTGCTCAAAGGAGATGGAAATGTTTATACAGAAATTGTTCCTGATTGTTCCAAAGCCACGCTACAAGGAATTATTCGTTGGCATCTAGAACTTGATTCAGTCATCAACACAGATGGATGGAGAGGTTATGATGGTCCTGTCGATATTGGGTTTGAAAAGCACTTAAGAGTAAATCATGGTGACAATGAATTTGCTGGTGGAGAACGTTATATCAATGGCATCAAATCCTTTTGGAGTTATGCCAAAAAGCGGCTGATTAAATTCAATGGAATTGACAAAAAGCTGTTTAATTTGCATCTTAAATAGATGGAGTATCGCTTCAATCATCGGCATGGTCATTTATATCTTGATTTGCTGAATCTACTCCGTAATAACCCTCTTTAACTTCCTAAGCCCCAACGTTTTTACAAAAAAAGAAAGATTCGATTATTCAAAAAGCGATTTGAAGTGCTAATCCCTTGATCAATCAAAACCTCTCAACAATCAGTAAAATCCTATTCAAATCTGCTACAATTACGCCAATTTTGAATTCCCACTTTTTCAGTTTTAGTACATATTTAGAAATGTGTACATAGCTGTGTACATATTGTAGATTTTTCTTATGTTTAAAGATGAATTAGCCAGAGAAGTAAAGGCTCGTAGAACCTTTGCCATCATTTCCCACCCCGATGCGGGTAAGACCACCATGACAGAAAAATTGCTGTTATGGGGTAAAGCTATTCAAGTGGCGGGAATGGTGAAAAGTCGTAAGTCAGACCGTGCAGCGACCTCGGACTGGATGGAAATGGAGAAGGAACGTGGGATCTCGATCACCACCTCGGTGATGCAATTTCCATATAAAAATCACACCATTAACCTACTCGATACTCCGGGACACGAAGACTTCTCGGAAGACACCTATCGTACTTTGACTGCGGTCGATTCTGCCTTGATGGTGATTGATGGTGCAAAAGGGGTGGAGGAGCGTACCATCAAGCTGATGGAAGTGTGTCGGATGCGTGATACGCCGATCATCTCTTTCGTCAACAAAATGGATCGTGAAATTCGGGAACCTTTAGAGTTACTCGATGAAATTGAAAATGTTTTGAATATTCGTTGTGTGCCGATCACATGGCCTTTAGGAATGGGGCGTGATTTTGCAGGTGTTTACAATCTGTTAGAAAATAAACTCTATGTTTATAAAGCGGGTTTCGGCTCAACCATTACTGATATTGAAGTGCGTGATGGCTATGACCATGCGGATATCCGTGAAAAAGTCGGTGAATTGGCTTGGTCATCGTTTGAAGAATCGCTTGAATTGGTGCAAATGGCGAATGAGCCTTTAGACCGTGAGTTATTTCTGCAAGGCAAACAAACCCCTGTTTTATTTGGGACAGCTTTAGGAAATTTTGCGGTGGATCATGTGTTGGATGCGTTTATCAATTGGGCACCAGAACCAAAAGCACATCCAACTGAGGAGCGTGTTGTTGAGGCAACCGAATCAGGTTTTAGCGGTTTCGTTTTTAAAATCCAAGCCAACATGGATCCGAAACATCGTGACCGTATCGCCTTTATGCGTGTTTGCTCTGGGAAATATGAAAAGGGCTTAAAAATGAATCATGTGCGCATCGGCAAAGACGTGCGCATTAGCGACGCTTTAACTTTTCTTGCGGGTGAGCGGGAACAACTCGAAGAAGCATGGCCGGGTGATATTATTGGTCTGCATAATCACGGTACGATTCAGATTGGCGATACCTTTACCAGCGGTGAGAAGTTGCATTTCACTGGGATTCCGCACTTTGCACCTGAGATGTTCCGCCGAGTCCGTTTAAAAGACCCTTTAAAATCCAAACAATTGCAAAAAGGTTTAAAGGAGCTTTCGGAAGAGGGTGCAACCCAAGTCTTTATGCCACAAAACAGCAATGATTTGATCGTCGGTGCGGTCGGTGTGCTCCAGTTCGATGTGGTGGCTTATCGTCTGAAAGAAGAATACAAAGTCGATTGTATTTATGAACCTGTAAATATCAATACCGTGCGCTGGGTGCATTGTGATGATGATAAAAAATTCAATGAATTTAAGAAGAAAGCACATGACCAATTATCCATTGATGGTGGTGGTCATTTGACTTATCTTGCGCCAAGTCGTGTCAATCTACAGCTCATGCAAGAGCGTTATCCTGATATTCAGTTCCGTGCTACACGTGAGCATTAATATCGTGTTGCTCTAAGCTGTTTTATGCAAAAAAAAATTCACAATAAAGGAGTGTCCAATGGCATTCCTTTATTGATATAACTACAGCTCGAGGCGAAGTCGTCTTTTTAAGATGTGATATTAGATTTTTGAAATTAAGTTTGGCGATATCGTGTTTGAAAATTGGGGTCAAAGGGGAATTTGCAGAATGCGAATTTCATTGCTTAAAGCGATTCATTTAACTGCTTTAACTTTGGTATTGGTGGCTACTCTCAGCGCATGTTCAAAACCAAGCGAAGAACAACAGCAAGAACAAGTCGAAACGGAACAATTCAAAAAGCAAGGCTATGAAAATCTGATTGCAATGCCAGTGATTGCGGATTATGCCTTGCCTTTTTGTGAAGATGAATATTGTATTGATGTCGAAGTCTTTGGTTTTAAAAGTAAAGATCAATGGTTTAATGATTTTGTCAAAATGCAAAGTGCAGATTTGATTCGTCAGCAGTTGGGTATTTCACAAAAGCTCAGCTTACAGCGGGCAGTCAATGAATTTGTACAGCGTTCCGATGCGTGGCGTGAAACACAGCTGGCTGAAAATAAACATGCAAAACCGCAAGCATGGTCGATGTATATTAAGCCTCGAGTTGCCATGCAACACGGCGAAATGGCGTTGCTAATCATTAATACTAGTTATCAGCTTGGTGATGAGGCTGTGCCTGAACAGCACTATTTTTATGTGGTCGATCGTAAGGCGAAAAAGTCTTGGCGCTTGTATGAT
Source organism: uncultured Acinetobacter sp. (assembly GCF_947493735.1). Classification (GTDB taxonomy): domain Bacteria; phylum Pseudomonadota; class Gammaproteobacteria; order Pseudomonadales; family Moraxellaceae; genus Acinetobacter. The sequence continues at coordinate 17,314 of NZ_CANLSL010000026.1, forward strand.
GTAATTAATGAGAATAAACGAGTTAGCTTTACTCACTTTATTCAAGCGCAATATGAAACGTGGCGAGAACAATTATCAGCGGATTTGAGCGACGAAGACCAAGCAAAATTACCGACAAAAGTCTATTGGGCAAATCAAGATTGGTTTTTCGATGAGCAAGGCGTGGCGATTTATTACCGCTTCAATGATCTTTGCGAAGAATGTGAAGCCACCAATGGTAAAGATTTCACAATTTATCTCAGTCCAACACAATCACAACAATGGATCAAAGCACCGCTACTGAAACAGCTCAATTTTGCATCTTAGAACACAATAGTTTACGCGCAGTTATTGGCTTTGGTGCTATGCTGAATGGACTTGAGTTGAAGCTTTTAAACGGAAGATTTTAAATAGAGTCATTCAAGCAGAATCATTGTAATGATTAAAGTAAGGGTTATTATGAAAGACAAGCTAAGCACAGCAAAACATTTGAGTACATCACAACAACATTCAAATAAGCTTAAACCGTTCAAAGTCATTGCTTTGAGTGTGGCGATGGCGTGTGCAGTGAGTGCTTGTCAGAAGAAACCTGAATCAGAAGTTGAGCAAACTCAAGCTGCAACAGCAGAAGTTGGACTCAATGCGACAGTGAAAGATGTGCCAATTCAGCTTCCAGAATGTGAAGGTGAAGTATGCCCTGAGATTACCATTCAACATTTAAGCAGTAATTATCCGAAGCTTGATCAAGCAGTGGATTTGTACGTTTTAAACTATGTGAAAAATTTGGTGCGTGGTTTTGACATGACCACAGTGAGTAATCAACAGCGTCAAGATGAAAAATCGGATGGTCGTAATCCTGTCGCAGATGCAAAAGCAGATAATGCACAGCAACAAGACAGCACCAAGTCGATTGAAGAAATCAATACACAAAAAGCGCAATCGCAACAACAAGCACAGAATCAACCCGATCAACTGCAACCTTTTGTGGATCAATTCCTGCTACTTGCGCAAGAAGTCAAACAACTTGGCTCATCGGCAAAATTATCCTTATTTTTGAAACCACAAGTTTTAAATCCTGAAGGACCGATTGTTACGGTCGTGGTCAATGCGGAAAACTATGTTGGTGGAGCGCACGGCAGTGCTGCACAGCAATATTTCAATTTTGAGTTGGAATCTGAAACTTTATTGAGCCTTGATGAAATTTTGGTCAAAGGACAACGTGCGAAATTCAATGATCTAGCGCATCAAGCCTTTGAACAGTGGATTATGGCGACTCAGCCTGATATGGATGTGGATGAATATCAAGAACTTTGGAAATTTACTTCAACGGATAATTTCTATTTAAGTCCGACAGATTTGATCTTGCAATATGGTGAGTATGAAATTGGTCCTTATGCGGTGGGTTTACCACGGTTGGTGATTCCGTATAAATACTTACAAGGTGTGATTAAAGATCAATATTTACCAGTTCAAGCCAAAGCTGAGCTAGAAAAAGCTGATGCTCAAAAAACTGAAGCTCAAAAAGCGAACAGTGCAAATAGCGACGCTGAAAAGTCGGCATCGAAATAAAGCCGTGATGGCAGAATCAAGATGATTCAACTATTTGATACGCATACCCACTTTGATGTGGAAGAATTTGACCCTGATCGGCAACAGCTTGCCGAACAGGCGTATCAAAGTGGCGTGCAAGCGTTGATTCTTATTGGCTTTTTGCAAAATCGTTTTGCAAACCTTTTGGCGACACATCAGTTTTTAGGTCAGTTGTCGGATGTGCCCAAAAGTTATCTTGCGCCAGGCTTGCATCCTTACTATATCGAGCAACATCAACGACAACATTTGGATGATTTAGAAAATTTTCTAAAACAACATGATTGTGTTGCGGTTGGAGAGATTGGTTTAGACAGCTTTGAAAAACGCCATAAAACCGATGACATCAAACAGCTTCAGACCGAATATTTTACAGCGCAATTGGATTTGGCAACACAGTTCGACAAGCCTGTATTGCTGCATATTCGTAAGTCGCATGGCGATGTCTTGAAAATTTTAAAACAGCATCATTTTAAACATGGAGGTATAGCGCATGCCTTTAGTGGTGGGGTGGAAGAGGCCAAAGCCTTTGTGAAATCGGGTTTTAAAATCGGTGTCACAGGGCAGATCACCAATCCCAATGCCAAACGGTTGCACGATGTGGTGCGAAGCGTAGCGGTTGAAGATTTGGTGCTAGAGACAGACTGTCCTGATATGACGCCATTGTGTTGTCAGTTGTCTACAGAAAGCAGAACACGAAATACGCCTGCCAATCTGCCTTATGTATTGGATGGTTTGGCAGAGGCGTTGGATTTAAATCAGTTCAATGAGAAATCCAAATTGGCAGAGCAACTTTGGCAAAATAGTTTGGAATGTTTGCATTTATCCAAGAATTAACAGTCCAGAAAAGAATCTAAGATTAAAAAACAAATTTAAAACTGCTAAAGATTCGCCACACTGCTTTTCACTATTGCTTTCACGTATAATCATGCATTCATGTTTTAATGCCTAACTTTAAATTCTACCTATGTCTGACATATTTCCAAGCCCAGCCAACGCAAACCAAGACAATTCAAACGATTCCAATCTATCAGCATCACAGACAACGGATTACGATCGCCGTTTTGCAGGTACGAATCGAATTTACGGCGAATCGAGTTTTCAGACTTTTGAAAACAGTCATGTCATGGTCATTGGTATTGGTGGTGTCGGCTCGTGGGCGGTGGAAGCATTGGCTCGTTCGGGCGTCGGTAAACTGACTTTGATTGATATGGATGTGATCGTCGCATCGAATGTCAACCGTCAATTGCCTGCGCTTAGCTCTACTTTTGGGCATGCAAAGATCGACATCATGGCACAACGTTGCCGAGAGATTAATACACAAATACAGATTAAACTGGTTGATGATTTTCTGACACCTGATAACGTCACCGAGCTCTTAGCAGATCGTCCTGATGTGGTCTTGGACTGTATTGATGATGTCAAAGCAAAACTTGCGTTGATACTGCATTGTCGATTTAACAAGATTCCGCTGATCGTATCGGGCGGTGCAGGAGGTAAACTTGATCCGCTCAAGATTCGTGTGGCGGATTTATCCAAAACCGAGCAAGATCCAATGCTTGCCAAACTACGTACACAGCTTCGAAGTAAGGGCATCTGTAAAAAACCAAAAGAAAAATTTGGGATTACTTGCGTGTATTCGGTGGATAATCCTTTTTCCAATGCTGAGGCGTGTGGTGTCGATTCAAGCGCAGGATTGCGTTGTGGTGGTTATGGTTCTGCGGTGGTGGTGACCACTAGCTTTGCCATGGTGGCTGTAGCTGAGGTGTTGAAGAAGCTTTCTAAAGCTCGATAGGCACATCAATCTGATATTTAAGAAAGCTAGCTTCAATCACATCGATAAATTATTTTTGAATTATTTGATCTAACTTTTGAATATCCGTTTCGATTTTCCATTTTTCCAGATCATCAACTGGATTCGGCAAGCGACCTTCAAGCCATTCAGCGACGACATCAGGTGAAAATTCAGCATGATTGCACTGAATCACCCAAGCGAGAAATTCTTTCGCCTCACCATTCATATAAGGTGGCGGTGAAACAGGTAAAAACTGCGTCGGCAGGCGTTCATTGGTCGAGAGGTAATTCAACACATGCCCAAGCTCTTGTACAGTCTGCCAAGCCAGTGGGTGTTCAATATCAATTTTAAATTTGACCCACCACGCATGCTCACCGTCTGCACCATGAGCGATTAAACCTTGTTCACCAATACTTGGGACACGCTTTAAAAAAATCGTAATTTGTTCAAAGTTCAATGCAAAACCTCTACCTTATGTAGTTTGACTACACTATTTTATATATTAGTACTTATAAATAACTAATATTCATATTTGCTCATAGATTCTTTTGTAGAGTATGTTTATTCAGGAGGAGATACACCTTGAACAAACAAATTAGTGCAGTGCTTTTAAGTTTATCTATGCTTGCAGGCTCAACAGTTGCTATTGCAGCACCACAAGGTCATGAGCAAGAGAAACACGTACAACATCAAAACGCGCAACATCAAAATGCAGCACAGCATTCAAACACAAAGAGTTCAAATACAAAGAATCAGGGCAATGAGCGTAAAGCACAAGCGGATCAACGTAAAGGGCAAACTGCACAAAAAACACCTTCTCAGGTGAAAAAAAGCAGTAAGTATCAAAGCCAATATAAATCAGGTCAACGCTTGCCAAAGCAATACCGTGATGACTTTGTCGATTATAAAAAGCATAAACTTCCGAAACCACCAAAAAATCAGCGTTGGGTGAAAGTCGATGGTGACTATGTCTTGATCTCGGTAGCTACTGGCGTGATTGCGAGTATCATCTTAGGTTCTTAATTCGCAAAAAAGCTTTAGAAACCGAATGTTCTTGTGGAGCATTCGGTTTTTTTTTACAGAATCGAGTTGGCAGAAACGAGATAGTAGGTGAGTCATACCAGTGGGAACAAAGTGTAGAAATGTATGATTGCAAGACTACATTACTTTACATTTTAAAGCATGAATTTAACCGACATCCACATTTGCTTGATTTTTTTAGCCTATATTAAAACGATTCCAAAAAGGAGAATAATCATGAATAAGCCAATAAGTGCAATTGTAATGAGTTTGACGATACTTGCGGGTTCAAGTGTAGCCTTTGCTTCGCCACCGTCACATGCGCCTGCTTGGGGTTATCACAAAGATCATGATCACTATCGTAGCTATGAGCGTAACCGCTACGATAACCACGGTCATAAACATAGTCATAAAGCGAGCAAGTATGAGAAATAACATGCACGCTATCATCGTGGCGATCGCTTAGAGGATCGTTATCGCAACAGTCGTTATTATGTGAACGACTGGGAAAAACGTCATCTATCAAAACCACCGAGAGATCATCGTTGGGTAGACGTCGATGGTGAATATCTGTTGATCTCTGTAGTGACAGGTGTGATCGCTAGCGTGCTTTTGGGTTCTTAAATTTTTCAACCTTTAAACTTCTAACTTATAAAAGTTCCAACGGGTAAAATTTCCAATTAAAGGAAAAGAAGATGGTGAGTTAAGCTAACTCATCATCTTCTGGTCGTGGGGTTTTGCCGATAGGTAGCTCACGTTCAGTTTGCTTACTACGGATTACCGAAGGGTAGTTCCATGAGGCAAAACGTACCACCAAAATCGCAAAGGCGAGCAACAGTATCGCACCAGTAACGATCAACAAATCCCAATCTGCTTTATGATCGTGTTGAATATCGGCAATGAGTAATCGAGTCAATGCGGTGATCGCTACATATATCAAGAATCGCACAGGCATGTGATTGGTTTTGAAGTAAATCCCAACCATTGCTCCCAATTCCAAATAAATAAAAAGCAAAAGTATGTCGTCAATGGTGGCGAATTTTTTAATGGTAAAAATATCAATCGTCGTATGCACAGCTGACCAGATCACCATACAGCCAATCAACGCCAACATTAAGTAATGAAAGGCTTCAACCAGATAATGACCAATATCATCCAAGGCACTTTCGATCTTTTTAATTTCTCGTTTCATCTATATTCATCACATTACAAGTCTATAAAATCAAAGTAGCAAAACTGCTGATGATGAAAGTTAAGCGAAATATATGCCAATCTTGTGAATTGACGTGATTTTTTGGTTTTGATGATCGTAAAAAAAACCTGCTCGGAAGCAGGTTTTTACGTTTATGGTACTGTTAGTACAAATTAAGACTGATTGGTAAAGTAGTCTGCATCAAAGCCCATCACCAAGTCTGTGCTTGATTGAATACGAACTAAACGTGCTTTCAAATCAGGCAAGATACGTGCAACGAAGTAGCGAGCAAGTTGTACTTTATTGGCAAAGAACTCGCCATCTTTTTGGCTTGCAGCATTGGCAATTTTTGCAAACATGTAGCTAAAGCTAAGTAGACCAACTGCGTGTAGATAATCTACAGCAACACCATTAGAGTAATCTGCATTTTCTTTAGACTGCTCAAGGATGTACTGCGTGATAGACTCAACTTCGGTTGCCGCATCAAGTGTTGCATCTTTGATAAAGTTCAAGTCTGAACCCAATTGATTCACTTCATCACGGATTTCAGCGATATATTCAGCGATAAATGCACCAGCACACTTAATGGTTTTACGACCAATCAAGTCTTGTGATTGAACGCCGTTTGTCCCTTCGTAGATTTGTGAAATACGTAAGTCACGGATACATTGTTCCATGCCCCATTCACGAATATAACCATGACCACCGAACACCATTTGCGCATCTAAAGTTGCTTGGAATGCGGTGTCTGTCAAATACGCTTTTGCAATAGGTGTCAACAGCGCAACACGGTCATTGGCTTTTTTCACAGCTGCTGCATCAGTCGAGAACTTGGTAATATCAAGTTGTTGACCGACGTACACAGCGAAAGCACGAGAAGCTTCGTTGTTTGCACGCACATTGAGCAACATACGGCGTACATCACCGTGTACCAAGATACTATCAGCTGCTTTATCCGGTGATTTTGCACCAGTCGCACTACGACCTTGAATACGATCAGTTGCGTATTGTGCAGCATTTTGATAAGCGAACTCAGATGCACCAATCCCTTGAATACCCATTGATAGACGTTCGTAGTTCATCATGACGAACATGGCAGCAAGACCTTCGTTTTCTTTACCAACGAGGAAGCCTTTTGCACCGTCAAAGTTCATCACACATGTTGCAGAGGCTTTGATCCCCATTTTGTGTTCGATTGAACCAGGACCTACCGCATTGCGTTCGCCTTTTGAACCGTCTTCATTGACCATGAATTTTGGAACGATGAACAGTGAAATACCACGAGAGCCAGCAGGGGCATCAGGTGTTTTTGCAAGCACAAGGTGGATAATATTTTCCGCCAAGTCATGATCGCCACCAGTGATAAAGATTTTAGTCCCTGTGATGTTGTATGAGCCGTCAGCATTTGGCTCAGCTTTGGTTTTGATGATACCTAAGTCTGTACCTGCATGTGGCTCAGTCAAGCACATTGTACCTGACCATTCACCTGAATAGATTTTTGGCAAATACGTTTCTTTTTGTTCTTGAGAGGCATAGCTACTGAGTGCCATGCCAGCGCCGACAGAAAGTAGTGGATACAACAGGAATGATGGGTTGGTGGCAAATAACATTTCATCTGCAAGTACAGTCAGCATTTTTGGCATTGCTTGACCGCCCCATTCTTCGTCTGCACCTAGACCGATCCAACCGCCTTCTGCGTATTGACGGAAAGCATCTTTGAATCCTGTAGGCGTGAACACATCACCATTTTCCCAACGTGCGCCTTCCTCATCACCTGTACGGTTGAGTGGCAGGGTGACACCTTGAGCAAACTTTGCCATTTCTTCTAAGATGGCTTCAGCTGTTGCTGAGTCAACGTGCGCTAATTTTTCATTGGCTTGCCAGAATTGATCGGCATTGAAAACATCGTTAAGGATAAAGCGCATATCCGTAAGTGGCGCATTATAAACTGGCATATTGAGTTACCTATTTTGAATGTCTAAACAGTCTGACACTTGGATGTGTTGACTATCAGTTGAACCATAAAAATTTGAACAACAGAATTATAAGCGATCAGCCAATAAAAAGGCTGACACATCAGTCAGCCTTTTTACACTTTTTATTTCAAGATTTGACGAAGTATCAAATCAGAAATCGCAACATCATCATCTTAGATAATGAAGTCATCCGCAGCCAATGCAGCAAGTGGTGCATTACCAGATGCCATCACTGCAACGTGTGACTTAGTACGTGGCAAGATTTTGCTGAAATAGAAGCGAGCAGTGGTCACTTTTGCATTGTAGAATGCAGTTTCAGTTGAACCTTCAGCAAGTTTTTGCTGTGCAAGACGTGCCATATCAGCCCAGAAGTAAGCCAATGTCACATAACCCGCATAGTACAAGTAGTCAACTGCAGCAGCACCAACTTCGTCAGGGCTTTGCATTGCTTTCATACCGATCTGCATCGTGATCTCGCCCCATTCTTTGTTGAGTGCAGCAAGTGGCTCTACAAATTCTTTCAAATCTGCATTGTCTTTGTTTGCTTCACAGAACTTGTGAATGATCTTAGTGAAATCTTTCAGCATTGCGCCTTGAGTTTGTAATACTTTACGACCTAACAAGTCAAGTGCTTGGATCTCAGTTGTACCTTCGTATAGACACGCAATACGTGTATCACGAACGATCTGTTCCATACCGTGTTCAGAGATAAAGCCGTGACCACCGAATACTTGTACGCCGTGCTTCGCAGATTCTGAACCCGTTTCAGTCAAGAATGCTTTTGCAATTGGTGTCAAGAATGACAAGATATTGTCAGAGTATTTACGCTCTTCTTCAGTTGCGCCTTGCTCAACGATATCTGCATGCAAAGACAAGAAGTAAACAAGTGCACGACCCGCTTCAGCAAATGATTTTTGCGTCAATAGCATGTTACGTACAGCAGGGTGAACGATGATTGGATCAGCTTCTTTCTCAGGTGCTTTAGGACCAGAAAGTGAACGCATTGCCAAACGGTCACGTGCATAAGTCACAGCGCCTTGGAATGAACCTTCTGAAGCAGAAAGACCTTGTACAGCAGTACCGATACGTGCAGTGTTCATGAATGTGAACATGCAGTTTAGACCACGGTTCTCAGGTCCAATCAAATAACCTTTTGCTTGATCAAAGTTGAGCACGCAAGTTGCGTTACCGTGGATACCCATTTTGTGTTCGATCGAACCACAACGTACGCCGTTACGATCGCCAACAGAACCATCAGCATTGACATGGAATTTTGGAACGATGAAAAGTGAAATACCTTTGGTGCCTTTTGGCGCACCTGGAAGACGTGCAAGAACGATATGGATAATGTTCTCAGCCATGTCGTGCTCACCCGCTGAGATAAAGATTTTCTCACCAGAGATTGCATAGCTACCGTCAGCTTGAGGTTCAGCTTTAGAACGGATAATACCCAAGTCAGAACCTGCATGAGATTCTGTCAAACACATCGTACCAGTCCATTCACCTGAAACAAGCTTAGGAAGATAAGTATTCTTTTGCTCATCAGAACCGTGATGTTCTAAAGTACGTACCGCACCGTGCGATAGACCAGGGTACATACCCCAAGCCCAGTTCGACGTACCCACCATTTCTGAGATCACGTTACCAAGAGAAACAGGCAAGCCTTGACCGCCGTATTGCTCTTCAGCAGCAAGTGATGGGAAGCCAAGCTCGATATATTTTTGATACGCTTCTTTAAAGCCAGTTGGAGTCGTTACTACGCCATCATTCCAAGTACAACCTTCACGGTCGCCAACTTGATTCAATGGTGCAAGTTCGTTTTCACAGAAATCAGCAGCAGTTTCTAAATATTGATCAACCAATTCACGGCTTACTGTTTCTGCGTATGCAGGAAGTTTTGCGTAGTGATCACTAGCGTTTAATAATTCATGCAAAACAAATTGCATATCACGTAAGGGCGCTTTGTATTGTGGCATGTGTGTGTTCCTCAATACTGGTTTAACCAGATTTGATTAAAAAATTTGTATCGAACAGGCGATTTCAGTGCGAAGATCAAACCGTTGCCTCATTGCGCAAGTTTAAAAAACGCAGGATCTGAAATGTTTGTCAATCGTGCTATATATGACGTGACTGCACAAGGGTTTCAAGGCATATCCTTGTGACTTCGAAGTCAAACATTTTCTGATCAAGAAAATAATTGTCCATTAATGTAAAGAAAAACGCAAAAGATAGATAGTCAAAACATGTCTTGTAATACTTTTTAGATTGCAAGTTACCCCAATATATAGTGTTTTATCGCATGACTGTGGCGACATATTCTTAATTATGCAACAAATTGCATAGATTTATATTTTTTATTATAGTGTGTTTAGAAATTGATCATTCATGATCGTAAATCAGGGTATATCTGTGGCATAGAAAGCTGTATAGGACAATACTCAAAGGAGTTAGAAAATGAACGCACTCGCATCAACAACACAAGCTTTGCAAACATGGCATCGTATGGTCGCAGAGCGAGAGATGGCTTTGCTTGATGAATTACTTGCAGAAGACGTGGTGTTCTATTCACCTGTGGCATTTAATCCTTATGCAGGTAAGGCGGTGGTGAGTTTTATCTTGCAAAATGTCATTCAAGTGTTTGAAAATTTTACTTATCATCGTGAGTTCTTTACTGAAGATGCTCAGAATGTGGTGCTTGAGTTTTCTGCGAATGTTGGCGAAGCAAAGCTCAAAGGCATTGATATGATTCGTTTTAATGATCAAGGTCGGATTGTTGAGTTTGAAGTGATGATTCGTCCAAAACGTGGGCTTGAGGCATTGGCTGCACAAATGGGTGAACGAATTAAATTGTTCCAACCGCAATAATGTACTTGAATTCAGATTCAGTTTTTTTATCTATGAAATGGATTTGAAGATGTGCATTATGAATTGAGTTGTTATTGATTGAGCTTTAATTGATTCAGTTTCAATTTCTTATGATTTTGCTCATGTGAACGTAGGTGTATTTATGCTGAAATCGAATTTATTCTCCCAAATAAAACGTCGGATTTTACCGAAACTATCGAGTCAAGTGGAGCGCTGGTCAGGTGCAGAAATACCAACACTTTACTATTCCAAATTAGGTACATTTCAACAGGTTGAGCGCGAGTTAGCTCAGCTTACCGTGCCATATCGTCCGACACCGTGGCTCAGCAATACCCATGCGCATCTTTTGTATTTTGATGTGATTCGCAAAAACAATGTGCAATTGGAATACGACCAGATCGAACAGCTCACCATGCAAGATGGCGGTGTGACTGCGATCGCATGGTACGGCAAAGATTTGCCTGCGGATACGCCGACGATTGTGATGATGCACACCATTACAGGTTCACCTGATTCGATGCGTGAATTGGTCAAAGATTTGCATCGTTATACAGGTTGGCGTGTGGCGTTATGTGTACGCCGTGGTCATGGTAATCTTCCTATGCCTGTGGGTAAATTTTGCTTATTCGGCTCACCTGAGGATTTGCGTGAGCAGATTGCACATATTCAGACAAGTTATCCGCAATCGACTTTGTACGGCGTGGGGAGTTCCGCAGGAACCAGTTTGTTAGTGCGTTATTTGGGTGAAGAAGGTGAACAATCACCACTGCGTGCAGCCTTTGCTTTGTGTCCAGGTTATGACTTGGAAACAGGTTTTGATCACTTGCACCGCTTTTATAGTCGATATATGGCGAAGAAAGTTTTAAAGACGTTTGTTCATCCGCATGTATCGGTTTGGCAAAGTAAGGCAGGGTTCAAACAGCTCATCGCACAAAAAGAATTGAGTCAATTACATCGTTCATATTTTGAGTTTGCAGGTTATACAAGCTATGCGGACTATGATCAAGCGATCAATCCGATCCATGTCTTTGAGCAGATCAAAGTACCGCTCATGATCTTAAATGCGGAAGACGATCCTGTGTGTAACATTCGCAACTTTGATCCCTATAAAGATCGTGTGCGCGAGTTAGATCATGTGATGGTGGTGACCACGAAAAAGGGCAGTCATTGCGGGTTTTATGAAGGCATACGCAAACCTGAAGCATGGTCAACCAAGCTGATGGCAGACTTCTTGAAATTACAACATGCTCGTATCTTAAAAGAAGAGAAGACTTCAAGGGTGAAAGCGTCTTAATTATTTGTAATCTTTAAAGATCAACAGTGATAAAAAAATAGTGCAGACCATCGAGGTCTGCCCTATTTTTTTAGAGGTAAGATTCAATATCAGAAAGCGACTTTTACTTAGTTACTTGCCGGTGCAGTTGGTGCAACTGGCGCTACTTTTTGATCAGAAATAGTTTTGTCCATAGGGGTTGGTTTGAAGCGAACTTGGCATGTACCATCAAAAGTTTTTTCACCAACTTTAACTGAGATGGTTTGACCAACTTTACCTTCACATGCTTTTTGTAGCGCTTGCATGGTTGCTTGACGCTCTGCACGACGTGTTTGCATTGCTGCTTTTTGTTCTTCAGTCATGGCTTTGTTTTTGTCAAAACGATGCCCGTCTTTTTTATGACCTTTATCAAAGCGATGCTTGTGGTCACCACGCATTTCTTTACGGTCAGGATGAAGATCTGCACGGTCAGCAGGTTTTGGTTGGCTTTGACATGCTGCAAGTCCAACGATTGAAACCAATCCCAAACTTGCCATTGCGATTTTTAAAGTATTCATCATAAGTATCCTTAATAATAAACGCGCATAAAAGTGTGTGATCTAAAGCATTCTTATGCATTTTAGAATACGCAAAGATTAAACAAACATGATGTAGAAACAATGAAGAGCGTTTAAGTAAGATGTTGGTTACAATGCGGATTAAGAAGAGATTTTTTAATCGTTTTAGCTCACGTTCAAAAATCTACAAAGGACAGGAAAATATGCCGAAGTGGCGTGTCACGATTGCACTGAAGTTATTTTTAGCGGTGTTATTGCCTGTGTTGTTGATCACCACGGTCAGCTTGTTTGTGTCGCAATGGACCATGCAAAAAAACTTCTCACGCTACGTCACGCAAGTCGAAATGCAAAAGCTTGATCATCTCAATAATAATTTGGCAGAAATCTATCAAGTCTACGGCAGTTGGACAAAGGCGATTGAAAATAGTTTGACCCGATTAGACCCTGACATGAGCGAAGAGCGCAAACATCGTTTTGCCACCCTGTGGTTGTTGAAACAATATGAAATCGCACAACGACAAAATGATCTAATCAAAAATCCTGCACTCTTTCAAAATCGAATTGATCAACAATTGCCAAGAGACTGTAAATAAAACTGTGTAAACGCTTAAACTCTCCCTCAACGCTGTTGAGAGTAACACAGGTGTTTACCAT
>NZ_CANLSL010000027.1 GCF_947493735.1 uncultured Acinetobacter sp.
TCAAGCTAACAAAGGAAAGCCACCTCTAATGGCTGCTTAACCTCTACTTTTAACTTCGGTTATTTATGGGAGGATTACCCACCTAACTCTATTTTTCCATGACAGTGTTTATATCTATATCCACTATTACATGGACATAGTGCCGTTCTCCTACTAGGAGTTGGTACCAAATTCCAATTTTGACGCCATTTTATTCCTAAATTTAACATCATACCAATACCGCAATTATATGAAAAATTTCCTATAAATTGATTTGTTTGAATGTTTGTACCTTTCGGTGAAACTTTTATATCTATACCAGATACTTCAAAGTTAATTTCAGAAATAGTTAGAGGGAATTCTAAGAAATCAGGGGCTTCTCTATTAAAATTCTTTTTAAATAGTTCTCTATTATTAATAATATAAAATTTAATTGATAGAAAATCCCCATTTTCATATTTAATCTCAATTTCTTTACCACTAGGGGGGCACTTAAAATCAATAGGATTTCCTATATTTTCCCAACAATTCTCTCGCATTACTAAACGTTCTTCCTTAGACACACTTAGCATTTCAACATTTACTAGTAAATAACCACTTTCATCCCTTGTTAAAGAAACTACATCATAATTATCAATCACGAGAGCACGAGGTGTTTCATAGTAGAAATTACCCCCTACTACGGTTAATAATTTATTCCTTCTCCATTCAAAATTGCCTTTTACTTTTTCTGAATTAACCTTATTTTTTTTAAACTTTATCAATTGCTCGTTGGTATAAGCATAGTTATCAGCATTTTTATGATGCTGAGTACAAAGAGCAATCATACCCTCCGGTCTATGATGATTTTCAATACTCCAGGGTGGATCGAAATGATGCCATTCGAGATAAGGGTTTCCACAATTAGGAATAGGACAGCCAAATCCTACTTCCTGTCTAAGAGTTTGAATTACCTTTTTAGGGGGCGTTCTATTCATTGATTATCTGCTATTTGATTTTTAAAATTGTCTAAAATTAACATAATACAGCTTATACGAAACGTGTTTGTAACCCCCAAAAAAAAGCGAGGATTTTCTCCTCGCTCTTTTACTCAGCAAATTAGAAGTTATATTTTAATTGAGCATTTACACCATTAAAGCAATCAAACGCATTAACGTGTGTATAAGCTACTTCTGCAGCCAAGTTTGGAGTGAAGTTATAGCCAGCTCCAGCCTGAATGATTAAACCTGAATCATCTTCGCTAGGTGTTTCTTTAATTCTGTTCTTTTCTATTCATTCGACACATAAGGTCACGAATTACGTAAACCCTATATAAGTTTATTTTTTAAACACTCGGATGTCTTATTTCATACATTAATTTACAGCAATTTCTTGGCGCATAAGGCTCTAATAAAAGTGTTTTTTATTTTTGGCAGCCTTGATACGAGTCTGTTTAATGTTGAACTAGAGAGAGGAAATCCGCATGCGTGCTCTTACCTATCATGGTGCTCGGGATGTACGAGTTGAATCCGTTCCAGATCCAGTGATTCAGGAACCAGATGACGTCATTTTAAGGGTGACAGCGACTGCCATCTGTGGCTCAGATCTGCACCTATACCGGGGTAAAATTCCGGCCACTGAAGATGGCGATATTTTCGGCCATGAATTTATGGGAATTGTAGAAGAAGTCGGCCCTGAAGTCACAGAAGTCAAAAAAGGCGACCGGGTAATTATTCCTTTCGTGATTGCATGTGGTCACTGTTTTTTCTGTGAACATGAACTAATGGCTGCCTGTGAAAATACCAATACCGGCCGTGGTGCAATTCTCAATAAAAAACAGATTCCACCAGGGGCAGCTTTATTTGGCTTTAGCCATCTATATGGTGGTATACCGGGTGGTCAAGCTGAATATGTACGCATTCCCAAAGGCAATGTCGGGCCATTTAAAGTACCGGGTTCCTTGCCTGATGAAAAAGTATTATTCCTGACTGATATTCTGCCAACCGCCTGGCAAGCAGTTAACAATGCCCAAGTTGGTCGAGGTTCCAGTGTGGCGATTTATGGTGCTGGCCCAGTCGGTCTGCTGGCTGCTGCCTGTGCGCGGATGCTCGGTGCCGAGCAGATTTTTATGGTCGATCACCATCCTTATCGTCTGAGTTTCGCACATCAAACCTATGGGGTGATTCCGGTCAATTTTGATGAAGTCGATGCCGCTGAATTTATTATTCAAAATACCACGGGTTATCGTGGAGTGGATGCCGTCATTGATGCGGTCGGTTTTGAAGCCAAAGGCAGCATGCTGGAAACTGTAATGACTAACCTGAAATTAGAAGGTTCGAGTGGTTCAGCGTTAAGACAATGTATTGCAGCGGTCCGCCGCGGCGGTGTGGTGAGTGTACCTGGAGTTTATGCCGGTCCAATTCACGGCTTCCTGTTTGGTGATGCCTTTGACAAAGGTTTAACCTTTAAAATGGGACAAACTCATGTGCATAATTACTTGCCGCAGTTGCTAGAACATATCGAAAATGGAGATCTGTCGCCAGATCTGATTATTACCCATCGCATGAAACTGGAAGATGCTGCGGAAGGTTACCGTATTTTTGATAAAAAAGAAGAAGACTGTCGTAAAGTGATTCTGACGCCATAAATATGATTAAAGGAAAGCGCCATCAGGCGCTTTTTTATTTTTTATGGCTATTTGCATTATATGGTTGAAATTAGTTCTTCATCTAAATATTCATCACCGCCATACAATTCAACCAAGGTTGGAATATAAGCGCCATATTCCAACTTAGTATTCTCTTGCTTGGTTGGAAATGCAGTTAAACCCTCATAACCTTCGGTTAATTTTAATGAAGATGATTGAGTCTTTAAAGTTGTAATAGATCGAGCCACTTTGTTATATAGCATTTTTGCTCGAAGCACTTCAAAGGTATATCCTCGCCCCATTCGATTTGCGACCCTTGTAATACCATTATGCCCCTCAGTATAAGCATTGGTAATTCTTATTGGCGCATCCCAATAGGTGAATATATTCTCAAAGTGATTATTCACAGTTTTAGCAACGTCACGAAAAGACTTTAAATACTTGGGAATACAGCTTTCCCATTCATGAAACCTTTGTATGGCATCGTCTTTGGTTGTTGCTTCATAAATATTATAGAACTGCTCTTTGAGGTCATAAGCTTCCTTAAATTCAGGATGCCATTTTTCTAAATTTCCTAAAATTCTTTGTTGATCTTCGGTCAATGAATTTGGTCGTCTAAGCAGTATCCACCGTAAATGTTTTTTCATATTCAGTCGGGCATCACGGTCCAAACTACTTTGTACAGCTTTACGTTCAGTGTCTAAAGCTTCACTTGCCATTCTCACTACATGAAACTTATCAATAACCAACTTGGCATTTGGTAGGTGCAGACGAAATGACTTTTTGAAGGGTCGCCACATATCACTACAAATCCATTCTACTTTTTCTGCATCAGGCAGTTTGGCGAAGTATGGTAGCAATGTATCTTGCGTCATTTCAGGCAGCATGTCATACAAGCTGTTCATCGCAAGGTTGGTGATGACACAACGATATGTTCCCATCAATTTAAGTTCATCAATACCCATAATCGTTGGCGTTTCAAACTTAATATCTCGTTCTAATTCCTCCACGAAATCGAGCGTAATGTTTTTAATGGTGTTCACGACTACACCCGAATCTTCGGCAAGCTGCGTAAAGGTTCGATCTAAGCAACGCTTGCGTACTTGCTGAATCAGCCGATGGGTCGCTCTACGTTTTTCATCCAAGAAGCTGAGTTGATGGGTTATCATGCTTTTGCATTCAGAACAGCGATAGCGTGTTCGTATCACCTCAATTTTTACTGGTTGCATCTGCAAAGGGGTATCAGCAAAATGATTGATACGCTGACCGTGCTTATATAAGCGTCCACCGCATTCAGGGCATGTTTCCAAATGCTCACCGCTTGGCTGTACGGTAATCATAATACAGCCATCTTCATTACGGTAATCTATCGGCTGTACACCTTCCAGTTGCAGAATATCAATCATTCCAATACTCCGTTATGTTAGACGATGCACATCAATGGTTTCACCATCTTTAAGCAATTTATACAGCACCTTGATCACATTCTGCATCGCTTGTGCATCGGTCTTGAGCAACAATGCTGATAAGTCTTGATGTGAGGTCAGTGCTTGAATAATTGCGCCTTTCGTTGCCGATGGCAAATTCCCTTGCAAGGCTGTGGATTCAGGATTATTTTCAATCTGAGCCATCACCACATCGTTATTGCGTAGAATGGTCACTAAATGATTGATGTACACCACCTGTTCTTCACGGGTAGAAATATCCCCAAAGGTCTGTGCAATCAGCTCGATCACTTCTTTGAGATAAGTCATTTTGTTTGGCTGTAAATCACCATTGGCTGTACCTTGGATGGGGGCTAATGGTTGAGGTTCATCCGCTTCGGGATGATCGGTATCATCGGTTTTAAGTTTCTTTTTAAAGATGCCAAAGCCAGTCAGTACCAAGCCTGAAATATCAATTTCTTTAGCAGACATACCATTTAATCGTTTAGATAAGAGCTTGGTAAAGGCCGAGAAGTTTTCAAGTTCAGGATCGCCAAAGTCAATAAGCTGTGCTACATAGGAATAAATACGGCTAAACTTATCCAAATTACCCTTAAAGCGCATTAAAGTTTGTAATTCTACGTCTAACTGCTTGCGCTCAAATTCCGCTTTTTCTGCGCCTTCATCATTGCCGTCTGCTTTGGCTTGATCAAATGCAGTTTCCTGTAGCTCAATCGCCTGTTTGAGCATTTTCAGTTTTTGGTTAAACAGGCGGGCGACACGATCGGTTGCTTTAAACAGGTCGGGATGTGTGGTTTCTTTGAAATCATGATTGCTAATATCGCGGATAGTTTTAAAACGAGCTGCTTTAAACTCCTCCAAATCATCCTCGGTAATCAGATCAAGTTCTTCAATATTATCTTTGATGGTATAAACCACATTCGGGTCTTGTACATCCACCATTTTTGCCCCGTTGTCGTACTTCTTGAAGCACTTTAAAATCCATTCAGGGTCATTTACAAAGTCAATTACAAAAGTTTGATCTTTGCCTGTGGTGGTACGGTTTAAGCGTGACAAGGTTTGTACCACCTCAACTTCATTGGCAATGACTTTATCAAGGTACATGGCGCAGAGTTTGGGTTGGTCAAAGCCTGTTTGGAATTTATTCGCCACTACCATTAAGCGATATTCAGGGCGGTCAAATGCGATGCGTAAATCAGAATTAGGTGCATCGGCATTCATATTGGCTTCGGTAAATTCAGCATCTTCATCAACTTGAAATAGCGCCCCGTTTTCGCTATCACCATCTGCTTCATGGCTAATCTGTTTGCCCGTGAGCTTACCCGAAAATGCCACCAAGACACGGTAGGCACTGTATTCAGGGTTATCTTCAATATATTTTTCCAAGGCAATTTTATATCGTGCTGCCGCAGGGCGTGAACTGGTCACGATCATGGCTTTGGCCTGACCATTAAGCAAATTGGCAACATTGTGGTGAAAGTGTTGAATAATAAACTGCACCTTTTGGGTGACATTGGTCGCATGTAAAGCCATCCAACGGGCTAAGGCTTTCTTGGCTGCTTTAGAATTGACCCGTTTATCATCATCAACAGCTTCACCGCCAAGTTTAAAAGCTGTTTTATAAGGCACGTAGCCTTGCAGTACATCTAAAATAAAGCCTTCTTCAATGGCTTGACGTTGCGGATATAGATGGAAGGATTCAGGCAAGTTATCATCACTGGCAGGCTCACCATTTTTAATGCGCCCAAACAGCATTTTAGTCGAGTGTTTTGGAGTTGCAGTAAAGGCAAAGTGACTGATGTTTTTGGACTGTACACGGGCTTTCTGAATCTGCTCCAGTAATTCTTCAACAGTCAGATTCGCCATGGCTTCACCTGACTGCAATGCCAATGTCGCTTGCAGTTTAGATGCTGTTGAGCCTGTTTGCGAGGTATGTGCTTCATCAATCACAATACCGTAGTTACGGTCGCTTAAACTGGTATTGGTCAGAATCGCTTCCATCACATGCGGGAAAGTCTGAATGGTCACAATAATGATCTGTTTATTAGACAACAGTGCATCTTCAAGCTGTTTGCTTTTCGATTTGCCTGCATGTTCTTTGTCATCACGGTTAATGGCAGCAATTAAGCCTTTCTGATGGTCTAATTGTTGAATGGCTTCCTGTAACTGGTCATCCAGTACCGTTCTGTCTGTCACCACAATGATGGAGTTATAAAACGGTGTACCGTCATTGTGACGCAAACGCACCAGTGAATGACACACCCAAGAGATTGTCGATGTTTTGCCTGAGCCTGCACTGTGTTCACACAGATAATTCAGTCCTACGCCTTTTTCTTGCACATCGGCAATGATTTTATTCACCGCATCAAATTGATGGTAACGCGGGAAAATCAGTCGTTCTTGTACTGTCCAATTACCATATAGATCGACTTTGTTTTTCTTTTCTACATAGACAAAATTATGGAAAATTTTCAGCCAATTATCACGTTGGCAGACATAATCCCAAAAATACGCCACTGGATAATCTTCACCTTTGGCTGCATCCGCAGGGGGATTGCCTGCATGTCCCTCATTACCTTTATTAAATGGCAAGAAATAAGTGCTTTCACCATCTAAAGCGGTGGTCATGGCAATTTCAGATTCAGACAAGGCAAAATGCACAATTGCACCACGCTTGGGTGTCAGCAATGGCTCTTTACGTCTTGTTTTAGGGTCTATCGGCTTACGGTCATTTTTATACTGTTCAATGGCATCTTCTAAAGACTGGTTAAACTCGGTTTTTATTTCTACCGTTGCCATCGGCAAACCGTTAATAAAGAATACAAGGTCCAAAATGCCTGCATCTTTGGATGGATGATATTTGAGTTGTGGGACAACACGCAAAATATTGGCGTTATAACGCTCAATCACGGCTTGATTGCGTCCATCTTCGGGTGCGCTTTCACTGAGGTCGATTGTGCCTGCGCCTGCCATGCTAAAGCCATTGCGGAAGATATGGATTGTGCCTTTTTTATTTAGTTCATCATCCAGTCGGTCGATGATGCGTTTTTCAGTATTACTCCCATTGAGGGCTTGCAGTTTTTCCCACTTTTCAGGCTGTGTGGCTTGAATCCATGTGATTAAATCTTCGGGATAGAGTGCATATTCGGTATGATAATTTTTACTTTGCCCAACCACCCAACCTTGCGCTTGCAGTTTTTGCACAATATAGGCTTCTAAGTGACTTTCGTAATGGGCTTTGTCTGCCAAAATATTCATGCTTTTTCCCCTTATTCTTAATGCTGTTGTAATGCCTGTTGCCAAAATGGGTCTTGATGCCATAACTCAGGCATTCCCATATTGGCTTTAGAGAGTGATGGATACTGCTCAATTAAATCTTTGAGTCGTTTTGCCCATGTTGAATTTGGGCTGATCTTGTAAAGTAAGGTTTGTATTGCTACCAAAAGCATATAGGTACGCTTCTCATAGCGAATCGCGGTATTACTCAATATGATTGGTTGTTGAAGCCATTGAATCGCATTTGACGTTGGAATCTTGATGCTTCGACCATGTTCTTTATTCCATAGTCGGCTATGGTGGGCACAAATATTGCGTACATCATTCAGGGTTTTCAGCCATGATTCTAAAACTTCGGCATGTATTCCTAAGTTTTGAGCAATCTGTTTTTTGGCTTGAGTCGATTTAAGTCCAACATAAAGATGGCTGAGTTCGCCCCATGTCAGCATTTCAATCATCATCCACGAAGGCGGTAATTTCGGGCTGCCATATTTAGATAAATAGTGGCGTAAGAAGTTTTCTTTACGAACCTTGTCTTTCAAAGCATCTTTATCAGCTTGCGATACAGATTTACGTTGATCAATGGCTTTTTCATCACGCTCTAAGCGGCTTTTTTCATCCAGTAATTGTCGTTCAATACTGGCAAGCAAACGCATGTGGGCATAGTTATGGCTAAAATGATGTTCATCGGTGTACCAAAAAGCATCATTGGAAAGATGGCACAGTACATTGCAAATTTGCGCCCGTATTGCCACTTCAATACGTTCAATAGCATCCATAATCAAGAGTCTTAGTTCTCGATCAAAGATATATAGATTGAGTACATCATCAAATGTGGTATTAGCTTTAAATTGATGTAAGACCGTTGAAGGCGTGGTAACAATTTGCTGAAATGGAATGGTATAAGCCGATAGGCGATAGTAGCCAATAAAGCTTAAATAGCGGTCTGCCCGTGCAAGATCGGGAATGATCAAGCCACGGTCTTGCCATGTTTGGAGGTGTTCTTGGTTGCTTTTTGCCTGTTTAGTAAATTGAACCATAGCAATTTCTCAGGCAAAAAAAACCTGCCGATTTGTGCGTGAACAAGCGAACTTGAACCTAGGCATGGCAGGTATGTTGGTGAGAATAATGACAAATGTCGCTATTGAAGTAAAGCGAAATTTACACTTTGCTAAAGAAATCACGCGCCAAACTCCCGAACGTCAATTTTCCCTGTAATTGCATGAGAGATAATCGAAGCACGATATTCTTTAAGCTTTTCGATTAGTTCTGTTTGCTTGGCTTTTAATAATGATATTTTTTTACATTCATTATCTAAATACTCAACAATTAAATCTTGTTCATGAACTGGCGGCAGCCAAGAATATATGTCTTTTAATATACCTTGGGTAATACTAAAAACTTTAATACCTTTAACTTGTGTTTGAATTTGTTTGCGATGTGCATTTGAATCAAATATGTATGCAAAGAATCTCGGTTGTTGTTTCGATTTTAAACGAGCAATAACAGTATGATACCCTGCGAAAACTTGGGAATTACTATTTAAATATGAGAAATTACCTGAACCTTCAAAATCTTCTGATGTATCAGCAAAGATAAAATCACCACTATTCAAAAGGCAGTTTTTTGAGGTTTCTAAATATTCTTCTGACACAAATTTCATGTCATTAATTTCAGGGTTAAATTCAAATCCAAATTTTGAGTGTACCTCACCATAACTAACACACGGAATTCCTGATTCCTGTAAGTTTTCTTTCGTGATACTTAGGCCTTTACTAAAATTGAATATGTGTCTGTTCTTTAACACCGTCCAATGCTCAGGCACTTGCCCTAACCATTCCACACCACTGTCTTTCATCGGTGCATTAGGGTTTAAACCTTTAGTAACAGCATGAGAAATAATCGACTTACGCTGTTCTTCCAAAAGCTCAATTAACTTTTCTTGCTTGGCAATCAGGTTGTCAATTCGGGTGGTTTCCGTGTTGAGGAATGCAACGATGCGTTTCTGTTCATCCTCGCTTGGCAAAACAACGGGCATTTTATTTAATTCGTCCATCTTTAAAGATTGACGCATACCTTCGCCCATTGAATAAAATACTTTCTGTAAATCGTAAGCGCGGAATAAATAATTATAAAAATCTGCATTTTGTTTGGTTTTGACAGCAATATATGCAGACGTAATAATCCCGTGATATTTTGAGATAGCACTTCTTAAACTACGTTTATCATTTTGCAAATCAGTAAAACGAAAAACGATGTCATTTGGTTCAATAATTTGATAAGTTTCAAAGGATTCAGGCAATAAACCTTTATTGCCATCAATATTCTTTTCTTTAATATTTCCATAACTTAAAGACAAAACATTGGTTTCTTTAAAGCCAATATTTTTCTTTTTGTTTTCATCAAAAAGATAACCAAACCTTTTTAAATTCCAATGCTCAGGCACTTCCCCCAACCATTCCACACCACTATTTTTATAAATGGGGTATTGTTTAAATTGCATCTTTAAACCTCCCCAAGCAATTGCGCAACTTCGGCAGACAGCTCTTTAATCTCAGCCATAATCTCATTCGGATGGCGTGGCTGCTCAAACACATAGAAATAACGGTTAAAGTTAATTTCATAACCAACCACACCAACTTGACCGTCTTTGTCATCGGTATAAGTGGTGTCAATTACTGCATCAGGCGCATGAGGAAGTACCTCTGTCGCCATATAATCCTGAATATTCTGATTTAACGGAATATTTTCATAATCAGTCAGGTCACTATCCATTTGCACTTCACCGTTAATTTCTACGGCTTCTGCATCAGGATTTTGCACCCCAAACGCAGCGATCAAAGCATTTTTTAAACCTTTGCTGATTTTGCTGAGTGGTAGATTTTTCAGGAATGTATTGTCAAACCAAGCATAGTCTTTGCTGTCACCAAACTGCTGCTCAATATAAGCCGATACCGCATTTTGGTCGCTGTCGGATAACTTGCCAAACTCTTTTGACGATTTGAATGTTTCTAGTTTCTCAGCGTCAAATTGAAGATCAATACGCAAAGGACGCAAGACTTTTACTCGGCGATAGCCAAAGTCAGTGTAATCAAAAATCTTACTGACCGAACTTTCTTCAAAGTCGGCATAAATACGACTAATTTCATCAATCGAATTTTGGTCAATAAACTTGCGCTTGTTGCCCTCATTCTTGCGCATAGATGAACCCATGCCTGTAGCATCAATGAGCTGTATTTTGCCTTTGCGCTGTTCAGGTTTACGGTTTGAGATTAACCAAATATATGTACCAATGCCTGTACGGAAGAAAATATCAGTCGGCAATGCCACAATGGCTTCGAGATAATCATTTTCTAAAATGAAGCGTCTAATTTCTGACTCGCCTGAGCCTGCACCACCGTTAAACAATGGTGAACCTGATAGTACAATCGCACCACGACCACCACCATTTTCAGGCAGTTCTAGTTTGGAAATCAGATTTTGTAAAAAAAGCATTGAGCCGTCACTGGCTTTAGGCAAGCCCGCACCAAAACGCCCATTTAAGCCTTTTTCTTTATGCTCTAACTGTACGGCTTTGGCATCGTTTGCCCAAGACAGTCCAAAAGGCGGATTGGAACATTGGTAATGAAAACGCTGATCTAAAAAATGATCCTTGCTTAATGTACTGCCTAATTTGATATTTTTGGAAAGATCACGACTTGGGTCAGATTCTAATTTTTTGAGTAACATTGAACCCAATGCGACAGCATGAGTTTCTTCTATCAACTCTTGACCATAAGGCACAAGTACAGGAGCAACATTATATCGGTCTTTATAGCCTTCTACATAGTTCATCATGTCGGTTAAAAACCCCGAAGTACCACAGGTTTGATCGTAGATGGTACGAATTAAACCGTTCTTTTGTTCAAACAGCTCATTATCAGGCTCAAGCAATAAAGTTGCTGCTAAATGCACAATATCACGCGGAGTCATGAAGTCCTCAGACCCCGTACCGACTTCTGCACCAAACTTCGCAATTAAATGTTCATAGACATTACTCATGGTACGGTCAGGCACAACATTCGGATGTAAGTCGATGGCAGCGAAATTATTGCAAATACGCAGTAATAGATTGGCTTTGGCTAATTTATTAATTGTTGTATTGAAATCAAATTGTTCAAAGATCACACGTACATTTTCAGAGAAATTGGCGATGTAATCTTCAAGATTAGCTTTGGTTTTTGTACCACCTAAATTAGAAAGATTATAGGTAGATTTGTTATAAAACGGATTTGCACTGACATTGGTTAGAATGTCATCAATGGCTAAACCTTGATCTTTAAATTGCGTATAAGTGTTGAGAACCGCTTCTTTCGTTGGCTCAAGTACACATTCCAAACGTCTTAAAATCGTAAAAGGTAAAATCACCTTGGCGAAATCTATATGCTGAAAGCCACCTCCACGAAGGTCATTGGCATTACTCCAAATAAAACTAGCGAGAGTAGATTCGGTATTGTTTGGTGCAGAAGCCATTTTATTTTCAACCTTATTTTGCAATAGTTAAATATTATGCAATAAACGTAGATTTTTCAACCTTGAAATGCAATATTTAAAAATTTCAAACCTGACAAATTTTTTATTTCAGAATAAAGACTTAATGTTAAAATTTATCACAGGATAAATATTAGGCTCGGTGTGAGATGCCAAATAAGCAAGAAAAAATGACAGCATTTGGACAGTTTCGTATCTTAAAAATTGGAACAAAGTATATTCAAGCTGAACTGATCGGTAGTGTAAAAAATTATCAAGCCCAACTTGTCAAAAATACCGTGCTATCAGATATAGAAATAGGTACAACCATTTTTCTGCGAGTAAATGATCAATCTACCCAAAACAGATACGGCACTAAAGTTCAGTTTGAACCAATTGAGCTTTTAACTGACCAAGCTGAAATTGAGAAATACATTTTGGCTGACAGGAAGCGAGTAGCAGAAATTTACATTCAAGCAGCACAAGAAAATTTGGATAAAGGTTGGTATAGCGGTGATGCCATAGATAAGGCACTATTTTTTAGCGCAAGCCATCCAACTTATAAACCAATCAATATTGAGCTACGCCACAGACGACTCAAAAATATCATTCATGCTTGTTGTAATTATCAGCACAAAACAACAGAACACTTCATTCATTTGTGTCGAGCAGCTATAGATATGTACAAAGATGAACAACGATTGAGTGATTTGGAATTGAGCCAGTTTGAACAAAGCATCATTAAGATTCAATCCGATTTGAATTTATCAGAAGAAAATACTCAACAAAAAGCAAATGAATATTTGAGTCAACTAAAAAGATTATTAAAAAGCTAAATTCACTTTCAACCTTATAATGCAAATTTTAAAATTGATTAGCTCAAGTAGTTCAACCTTAGATTGCAAAAATTAGAGTTTTGGTAAGTTAAAAAATAAGGCGAGATTTAAAAAAATCCCACCTTAAAATGCAAATAGCCTTTTTATCATCATTTTATCAATCCTCTTTTTCTTGTTTTTGATCCTAGCCAAAATAATGGACAGCACGTCCCTCTAAAGATAACGTAACTTTAATCTTTGGAGATTCAAGAAATGGCTATCTTGCGCAGCAATGCTGCTCAAGTCCTGAATTTAAACAGCAAGCGATTGATTATGCACTTTCAAACTCCCACGAACCTATAGCTGCAATCGCCCAGAAATTAGGTGTGGGTTATTCAACTTTAGACAAATGGATTCGTGAGGCCAATCCAGTGGGTTCAAGCAAACGTCAACTTTCACTAGAACAATAGCGGATCTTAGAATTAGAGAAAGAAGTCAAACAGCTCAGGGAAGCGAATGACATCTTAAAAAAAGCGCATGTGTACTTTCTGACAGATCATGCCAAGAAAAGTACACGGTAATTCAAGATCTGGATGTGAATGAAGTCACTGTATCTTCTGCCTGTAAATGCCTAGCGAAAACGCCAGGCCAATCTAGCGCAGAAATATAATGATTTAAAAGCCGTATATTGACAGCATCATGCACGATTGGGTGCACCTTCATTGGTGCATGACATGCATGATTTAGGTTACAGCATGAGCGAACGAACCGTTGGAAGAATGCTTAAAAAGCTTGGTTTACGTAGCAGGATTGCACGTAAATACAAGCATACGACTGATTCAAACCATCGTTTGCCTACAGCGCCTAACTTGTTGGATCGTCAATTTACAGTCAATGAACCCAATAAGATCTGGACAACGGATATTACCTATATCCGTACTAAGCAAGGTTGGCTGTATTTATGTGTGATGCTGGATCTATTCAGCCGTCGTATTGTCGGTTGGCAAACCAGCCATCGAATAGACCGTCAATTGGTGTGTGATGCGTTTCATTATGCAATGGCTCGTCAGGGGTATCCAATGGGTGTCATGGTGCATTCCCTTGCGAAGCAGTGCTTCTCAGGCTCACAGTACTGTAGTCGTGATTTTAGGGCGCTATTATTGACGAATAACTGCGTTCAAAGTATGTCTAGACGAGGCCTTGCGCAGTATACTGCTCATGGGATAATGCAGTGACCGAAAGCTTCTTTCATACATTGAAAGGTCATGTGGGCCATGGCAGTGTGTTTGCCACTCGAAAAGAAGCGAATACTGTCTTGTTTGACTATATTGAGATTTATTACAATCGGGTCAGAAAGCATTCCGCAAACGGCTGGTTAAGCCCAGAAACCTTTGAACAGAAATATTTTAAGAATTTAGAGGGATTTGTTGTCCACGATACTGTCTAGGATCAATCTTTTATTAGACGGTGGGGAAAATGGCTTTGAACATGGTATTAGCGCGTCACAATATCAAAAAGTTGCTAAAACAAGTAAGGCGACAGCTACTCGTCATTTATCTGACTTACTTGAGAAAAGTTGTATCGTCAAATTGGAAGGTGGGGGACGTAATACACGCTATCAGATCAATACTCAGTTATAGAAATTTAAGCCATAAAAAAAGCCCGACATCCTGTCGGGCTTTTTCGTATTGGGTGTTTAGGTATAACTCCTGTCGTACCTCACGTCCTGGTGTCGCACTTATCATTATTGTTTTATGTGTTGGAACATCCTGTTCTCT
The DNA here is from genome assembly GCF_947493735.1 of uncultured Acinetobacter sp. Classification (GTDB taxonomy): domain Bacteria; phylum Pseudomonadota; class Gammaproteobacteria; order Pseudomonadales; family Moraxellaceae; genus Acinetobacter. The sequence goes on from NZ_CANLSL010000027.1 coordinate 14,429, forward strand.
ATGTCCCCATCATATGAAAAATCCCCATACTGACATAGACGCAATGCTCCCTAATTCATGTCAGCCTTGGCTTACAAGATTGCTCAAAACTTACCCCAAGGTTTATCCGCAAAAATTGGGGATTATTTCTGAACTGTGACCCTTGAGAAATCAGGAAAAAATGCAAAAACGAATGTTTTTTGATCAATTTTATTGGCTAAAAGTTACAGTTTTGCTTAAAAAGAAACCGACTTGTTTCCAAGTCGGTTGAATGAGAACGTTCCAGAGGGTATGAATAACGATAAGATACTGATCTTAAAGTAATATTAAAAACACTTTAACTCCAAAATAGAAATGTCCGGTTTCTCCAAAGTAAAAATGTCCGCTTCTAGAATATGCACTTTTACAATTTCCTTAGCGGACGATTTGATATGTTGGTGTCTATGTCGGATAAAGAACTTAAACGATTGTCGGTCTTGCAGGAAATCTGCGATCAACGCATAACTCAATCCCAGGCTACTCAGCTACTTCATATTTCAGAACGTCAGATCAGACGCTTACTGCAGAAATACAAAGCCCAAGGTCCAGCTGCATTAGCCCATGCCGGTCGTGGCCAAATCAGCAATTCCCAGCTTCCCGAAGAACTCAGACTCAAGTGCCTCAATATTGTTTTTGACCAACTCCATGGTTTCGGACTCACTTTAGCGCATGAAAAGCTCACCACCGTGCATGGATTCGATCTTTCAGTAGAAACCCTGCGTTCCTGGATGATTGCAGCTGACTTATGGATGCCTCGATCCAAGCGCCTGAAGCACCCATATCAGCCTCGTTACAACTGGGATTGCTTTGGTGAACTGATCCAAATTGATGGCTCACACCATGACTGGTTCGAAGGACGCGCTGCTAAAGCTGTCTGCTGGTGTTTATCGATGATGCTACAGGAAAATTGCAGCATTTACGCTTCTGTGAGGAGGAAACGACCTTCGACTATATGCTTTCAACCCGAGCCTATATTGAACAATACGGTAAGCCTCTGGCCTTTTATAGCGATAAACATTCGGTCTTCCGAGTGATCCAGAAATCTAGCCAGGACAGCAAAATCACGCAATTTGGCCGGATTCTGAATGAGTTAAAGATTGATATTATCTTTGCCAACTCACCACAGGCTAAAGGTCGCGTAGAATGCGCGAATAGAACCCTTCAAGACCGTTTGATCAAGGAGATGCGTCTGGAAGGCATCAGTTCAATTGCCAAAGCCAATGCCTGGCTACCCTGCTTTATTGAGCAGTTCAACCAGAAGTTTGCCATGTCTGCGCGAAATTCAAAGAACTTACATCGTCCGCTAACAGAATCTGATGCTGAGCTGGAGGATATATTCACCTGGCAGGAACCGCGTAAGGTCACGGAGAACCTCACCATCACGTATGACAAGTATATTTATCTGCTTGAACCGACAGAGCTAAATCATAAGCTTGTTGGGCAATACATTTCATTTCTGGAGCACCCGGATGGCACTGTGGCAATCATGAATAAAGGACGGAAGATCAACTATAGTGTCTTCAATATACTAGCTGGACTACAGCAGAATGAAGTGGTTGAGAATAAAAGATTAGTCTCGGTTCTGGCGCATATCCAGCAACAGCATGAAGAGTTGGAAAAACAAAATAAACGTTCCCGTTTCAGGAAAAGTATGCCGAGTCGTAAAGCTCAGAAAGCTGTTATTGAACAAAGAAATTTAAATCCTATGCTTGACTCTTGCAGTTAAAACAGGACATTTTAAATGGTTTATCGCATAGACATTTTAATTGGTGAATAACAAAAAATGGGAGCCTTAAACTCCTATTTTTTAGGTAATTTTTTTTCAAATAAGGCTTGGGTGAGCATCTAAAATTCGAATCAATGTAGCTGCTGGTCCATTTGGATAGCGTCGTCCCTGTTCCCAATTTTGCAGGGTACGGGGGCTAATATGTAGACGTGCAGCAAATTCATTTTGGCTCAAGCCAGTTTTTTCACGTACTTCTTTAATATCAGGCAATTCGAGTTCTCTAACTCGGCTTGCTTTAACTTCTTTACGTTTGATAGCTCCAGCTTCTTTGATTGAAGCAACCAAGTCATCAAATAAGTTGTGATCCATGAAATTGCTCCTTCACGAGTTGGCGCAGAATAGCGGTTTACTTATCTATTAAATTATCTTTTACTGATTTTGGATGAGCCACTAAGAAAAAGATCTGATCATCTTCGGTGACCCAATAATAAATCACCCGTATCCCACCACTTTTCCCTTTGTTACCTTGAGCACAACGTACTTTGCGAATACCACCGCCATTCTTGATTAGGTCACCTCTTCAGGCTGTACCAAAAGATCTTGCTGAAGTTGACGATATTCCTCATCAGATACAAGGTTGAACCGTACCGGTTTTGTCAGAGACTTTTTTATTTAAGTTAGGCCATCTGACCTAACGGATTAATCTTATCATAGTACATTGCTTCAAACTCTAAAGGCGATACATAACCCAGTGCACTGTGTACACGCTTTTTGTTGAACAAATCTACCCTTAATGTCGCAATTTGCACATCCGCTAAACCTTGCCAATCTGCTTTTAAATATTCAATCATCTCTGTTTTGTATAAGCCATTCCCCGTTTCAGCCAGAGCGTTATCGTATGAATCACCAGTCGTACCGACTGATGCTCGTAAATTTGCTGCTTCTAAACGATTGTTATAGCGAATGGAAAGATATTGAACACCCCCTGTCAGAATGATGAATAACATTCTTTAGCATGCCTCGATCGTGCAATCCTTGCTCCAGTGCATCGAGCACCACATCTGTATTCATCCGTGTCGATACTTTCCATCCAACAATTGGTCGTGTGAACACATAAATAATAAAGGCTGTATGGACCCAGCCTAATTGACCACTTACCCAATTTACTCCTTAAATTTGGCTCATTTAGGGGGCGCTTTGCATTTCAAATCTTTCTGCAACAAAGCCGGTAGAAACTAAAATAGAGTTATGTCCTTTTTATTTCAATCACTTAAAAAGTTGAGATTGGGGTTTACTATTATAAATTAATCAGTAGCCTTTGTTAATTCTCAACAAGCCCTAGTAAAAAGTGTAGCAAGTTGCTACACAGTCATATAACATCTTTTCCAAATATTTCATTCAAACGTTTTCTATTTTCTTTTACAAAATTAGGATTATTTTTTAATTTATATTTCATTTCTTTCTTAAATTCACTCATTGAACTGCCAGCTACAGCAAAATCCATTTGGAATATAATATCATTCACTATCACATTTGCCTGAGATTCAGTTAAGCACCCTTCTGTCTTAAACCACTTACTAAAGTGTTTATAATTTGGGTCGTTTGCATAGATGTACCAAGACCTTACAGTCATATCGAACTTCGCACCTAATTCTTTAACACGCGCATTATCATCAAAATTGACGTCTAAATAGATTTGAGTCTTATCATTAGTATTAGATACAATGACTTCAGTGGCGTGCCTATTAAGAATTTTAAATCGAACTCCGACAATAGGTCGACCTTTCTTGATGGTATCGTATTGTAATTGAAGACTAGTCCTATCATTAATTTCTTCAATAATTTTGTCTAAAACGTATCGTCTAAAATCAACCCAACGATCATATTTTTTTTCCCCAATATCAATTAATGCTTTGATATTCTCCAGTGAAAGTTCAACCTCATAAGAATCTTGATTAGCATACTTAAATTCATTTTTGATAAAGTATGAATAAAAACTCATACTGGTTACGGAGTCCAAAGCAAATAAATCTTTCAATTGATAAGTCGTAAAATTGCCATTTGCTAAACGAGTAAAATATGGCAGTACTTCACTGGTGAAACGTATCTGCAAAGCATTCTTAGCATCATCTTCCCAACGGAGTTCACGAATAATTGGAACTACTGAGTGTACTTTTTTAACTTTACGCTTATTATCATCCACCGGCTCTTCAATTACAAAATGAGCTACTCGTGATGATAATTCTTTATAAATACGATCAATAGCAACATTAATGGAATTCTTTTTATCTAATCCTAATAATTCACCTAAATCATCTTTATGCAAATAAATATAAGTTTGCTCTGTAATTTCACGATCTTGATTATTCTTCTCACCATAATTTGCAACAGCCATTGCATAAAGTAGAGCTTTATACTCATTAGATGATAATTCAATTGGTCTAATCAGACGGTTACTTGTGCTGACTACTCCATTATGTCGAATATTACCAATACAATAAGGTAGATGTTCTAATTCTTCTGGTTCGTTGTGATTACTCATAAGTGGAAAGATTAAAATATTTTCTACATGTTATACACAAAAGTGGAAGAAGATGCAAACCGCTCACTATTTTCACTTTCTTATATTAAGTTTACTCAGTTTATGGCCATCAAACACCCTAAGAGGGGAAGAAGTGTCATTATAAAAGTGCAATTTAGATACTATTCGATCTTATGGTGGAATAAATATAGAATTAAACACTTCTAAGTGACAACTCTTCCACCTTTGATAGTTTATCCTTGTCGCTAAGGCAATTAACTTGAAAGTAGGACTAGCCTATAACATATCTAAAGTGGAATTATACCGTAAATATTCCACCATTCGAGTGACAAACCTTCCACCATTCAGATATTTTTGACTATCAAACATCATGTTATCAATTAAATTTTAAACAAATAGTTTATCCACAGAATCAAAAATATCTAATGACAAGCCTTCCACCTTTATTTTAAGAAAAGTACACTTATCAACACCATAAACAATTGAATTATAATATTTTAAACTTAAAAATCCACGTTAAAATAAATCATAATGACAAGTCTTCCACCATAGTGACAAGTCTTCCACTTATCAGTGACAAAGATTCCACTCATTAGTGACAAGTCTTCCACTTGTCAGTGACAGACCTTCCACTTATCAATGACAGACCTTCCACTTATTAGTGACATGCCTTCCACTTTAAAAATCATATCTATTTGTTTTTAAACAAATAAAATATGTCTAATTATAATTAACTAATTAATACTAATTAATACTAATTAAAATTAGCTAGCTATATTTTTAAAAAAGTTAAATTTTTTTACAACTTCTTTTAAATTTAAAAATATGACAAAGGAACTGTAGCAAGTTGCTACAAATAACTTTATATTAAATGAAATCTAAGTAAATTCCTTAATACAAATATGTCAACTAAAATTATTGCTGTAGCTAATCATAAGGGTGGTTGCGGGAAAACAACTACCGTAGTACATCTTGCTTCAGAACTTGCTGAATTAGGAAATAAAGTCTTAGTAATTGATCTTGACCCACAAGCAAATGCAAGTTTACATATAGGATTAAGACACCCTAGTGAAGTTGAAACTACATCAGCTGAATTACTTATTGGTGATATAAGTCTATTATCGGAAGCATTAGAAGAAGAAACCAAATTTAAGAATGTTTCCTTAATATATGGCTCATTAACTCTTGGTAAAACTGAAGATCAACTGAAAGATGATGTACCAAGACCATCCGAAGAACTTTCAAATAAATTGGAAATTCTAGAAGGATTATATGACTACATTCTTATTGATTGTCCTCCGAGCTTAAAATTACTAACTAGCAATGCTTTAGCTGCTTCAACACATGTTATTGTCCCAATTGAATCTGGTTCACAATACGGTCTCTATGGTGTTACTGATTTAATTAATCATTTAAGTAAAATTAGAAGAGTTAACCCTAAATTAGAATTCTTAGGTGCTTTATTAATTAAACATGATGAGCGTCATAATGTATGTAAATTAATAAAAGATGAAGCTTTTAATCAAGTTGGAGAATTATTGCATACCACAATTCCAATGAGCACTAAGGTTAATCAAGCTGCAATTTTGCAACAACCTTTATTATCTGTTGATAAAAACTCAAAAGTTAGAAAAGCTTTTGAAAATTTAGCACAAGAAATTGTTCAACGTGTCGGATAATATAATTCTGGAAATACTATGGTAAGTAATAAAGAGCTATTGGCTAAACGTCTTCAGCAAAATACTCAAAAGCATCAAAATGCCCAAAAGGAGCATATAAAAGATGTCAAAGAGCTAAGACGTAATGTACAAATTACAGATATTCAAGCTAGTCCGAACCAGCCTCGAAAACTCTTTAATCAACAAGATATTGAAGATTTAGCAGCATCAATTGAGGAAATAGGGCTATTACAACCAATTGCGGTTCGTAGAATAAATGATAAATATGAGTTGATTGCTGGTGAAAGACGATTGAAAGCTCACCAATTTCTCAATAAGAACACCATTGAAGTAATCATTATTGATGCATCAGATGAAGAAGTTGCTTTATTAACATTAGCTGAAAATTTAAAGCGAGAAGACCTGACAGATTATGAAATATATGTTGGATTAACTTCCTTGGATGAAAAATTAAAAAAAAATAAGCAGAAGTTAGCAAAGTCATTAGGTATGAATCGTGAAGATATGTATAAATATTTATCTTTTGAAAAATTACCTGGAGAGTTGATTGAAGATTTGGAAAAACAGCCGTCATTATTAGCACGGACTGCTGCTACAGCAGTGAAAAAGTTTCTATCAGATCATGAAGAAAACCATGAATATGCTAAAGAGGCATTATTAGAAGCCTGGTCATATCTGCTTAAAAAAGAAGTTGAACAGACAAAATTGGCATCATTAGCTGAAAAAATCTTTAAGACAAGAGAAACGAAAGATGTTATTCAAACTTCAATTGTACATAAAATTGAATATGATGGGAAAGTTGCTGGTAATATCAAATTTGACCATAATACATTAAAAGTATCCTTGAAAATCGGACAATTTGATGATCAAAATTTACAAGAATTAGAAACGTTCCTAAAACGAATGTTAGAAAAATAAAGTAAAAAATAGTGTAGCAATTTGCTACACTATTTTTTTGTAATTGGGAAAAATTATATAGGTATTTAGCCCTAGATTTTAATGGTGCAATATTCTCAGATAAATGGAAGGAAGCACTATGGGACAAGTTCTACACAGCAGCGCCACAACGACATAGGCAGTGCGTCGAGCAATACAAAATAGTCAAGAGATAACACTAAATATAAAAAAAGTGGAAGAATAATTTACTAAGTTATTGTTTTTATGTTTTTACTTGTTTTATATGTGTATGAGATAATTTCTGATTACTAGTTTTTACCGGAAATATACCGATTGATAGATTCTGATATGTGATGAAAAAACAGGAGGTTTTAAATTGGTAAACTATAAATACTCATCATGATTTTAAGCAGCCATTGAAGAAGAAGTTGATCAAGATTTTGGAGAATCCTCGCATTCCCAAAAACAAGCTGTCAGGACAGGCAAAATCTCAGGACTGAGCAATGCTGAATTAGAAGCCAAGGTCAAACAGACCATTGACCAGGCGCTTGTGAATGAACAGGTGGTCGACATCTTTGATGCTGCAGGAATCCAAAAACCAGACATCTCAATTCTCTCCGATGAGTTCATGCAGGAGATGAAAGGCTACAAGTACAAGAACATTGCCCTTGAGACACTCAAGAAGCTCTTAAGCGATGAGATCAAGATGCGAGAGCAGCGCAGTGTCACGCAAGGTAAAAAGCTCATGGAGATGCTGAGCTCTGCGATCAAGGGCTATCAGAACAAGGTGCTGACTGCAGCCGAAGTGATTGATGAACTCATCAAGTTGGCTAAGGCAATCCAAGAGTCCGACAAAATGGCAGAGGAACTCAACCTAACTGAATATGAATATGCGTTCTATTCAGCAGTTGCGGACAATGACAGTGCTCGAGAGTTAATGCAGAAAGAGATCCTACGAGAACTTGCTGTTGTTCTGACTGAGTCTATTCGTAAGAATGTAACTTTGGATTGGACCATCAAAGAGGCTGCTAGAGCGAAGCTGAGAGTCATTGTGAAGCGTTTACTCAAGAAGTATGGCTACCCACCTGATATGGCTTTACTCGCAACAGAGACTGTCTTAGAGCAGGCGGAGCAATTGGCAGATGAATTATCTAAAGCTGCTTAATTTTTTACAATCAAATTGCAATCATTAAATAACTAAATTAGTTGTTATATACAACTAATTTAGTTGCAATCTACACCTCAAGACCTATCTCTTTGAGAACACCAACATACTTTCCGACAATCTCGCTATCTTGTAATTCAATCAGAAGTCTTTTCTCTAGATCAGCATAGCTCTCGCCTACAGCAGCTTTCTTGCTAGCAATAACAGAAAACTAAAAAAAAGCGGAAGAATATTTGAAATTTAGATCAACTTTAATAAGAAAAACCTATGTATTTGTTGATAATTGTAATTTTAAGAAGATTTGATTGATTAATTAAATGAATTTTCATATACAAAGATATGCTCATTTTTTATATCGATAAAAATGTTAAAATTTGACTATTTAGTAAAAAATATAGAGATTTTTATGGGGCAATTTATAATGCCCTTTTGCTTTGGTCGAAAAAATGTTCAACTTGAGATAGTAAAAATCAACTCAGAATTACTGAAAATCAAAAAGATTAAACAGAGTCAGAAAGCCGTAGTACAAGCAAAGTTCAAAGCAATCTACGTCAAAATTTGGCAAAAAATCTTGCTATTGATGCAAACGGAGCCTGGCTTACGTGTGCATTCTAATTATGTTGCAATCTTACAGTTGATACATAATCTTGATGATTTTATCGAAAAATCACAGCAACACTTGTGCTTTGAAAGGAAAGCTCAGAAAGAGCTGGATGCTAAATTTTTTGCTCGATTTTTTAAGCTAACAAAGAATTCAATAAAAGATCAACTTTTACAAAATTGTTCAGATCGTAATGAATTTAGACAATGCAATGTGATAAAAAATTAAGCGAAAATGAATATGCCGAAGATTGACGCAGAAGAGCACTTTTTAGATTTAGCAGAAAAATTCCAAAAAGATTATTGTCTGTTACGTGATCTTGTTGTGAATACACAATTTATTGATCTATCAGATGATTTGTATAAAGAAGTCTACGCGCTATACAAATTAGCACAACAAATTTATAGCTATATATCAGGCTCTAGACAGATCGGTAAGTATTCTTTTTTGGCTGCTTTGAGTTATTTTTCATGTCCGAATATTAGTAATACACAAGAGCTGTCATCGCAACGTTATTTGATTCTACAAGCGAGTTTTTTAACATATCGGCAGTATCAAGAATTTGCAAAAATTGATAAAGCTGAGAATAAGCAAAAACATGTTTGTGACCTATTACGCTATGTCTCACGATATGTGCTGGATTCTAATAATGCTGAATTATTTCATGAATGTAGTAAGCTGCTAAATTGTTATGTCACGTACGAACGTAATTTGAAAAAAGAGGATCGTAATCAACTTTTTAATATTAAAGATTTCAAACAAGTACAAGTCATAGAGTATTTATCGGCTCTATTAATAATTTTTAAAAGACTAGATGATCGTCGTGTAGTTCATCGTCAGCGTAAGTCAAAAAAAAGCAAAGTTTTGAAATGGCCAACTAAAAATGAACTCAAAAAATTTCGTGAAATAAAATCAGGTAAGCATGAAGATATCGGACATAACGCAAAGATCAGTTTTTATGATGCCTCTCTTTACAAAGATGAAGATGGTGAAATTGAGTTATTGGACACTGAAGTAGAATTATACTCTGAAGATGAAAAAACTAAAAATTTTAATCATTTAATTAGTGATTATGCTGCGTATTACACGCGGCATCGCCAACGCCGTCATGCGCCATTTATTACAAATCCACATTATTTGGCGCCAGATATACTGAAGCAAATTGTTTATGTGCTAAGAGATGAATTATCAGGACAACCGAGGAATGCGGCGATCGCTGCTGCCTGTTTATTGTCTTTATTGACGGGATTATCACCCGTTGCACTGATGGATTTTAATGACCTTATTCAGGAGGGTACGTTGATTCAAAATGGTTCAAGTAGACGTCGCGAATATTTACTCAAATTAAATCTTAATATTACAGAGCAGAAGATTAAGAGCTTAAATGATGAGCGATGGAATGAAGTGATGACACATCAACTACATTTACCTTCTGCTTGGTTTGACTATATAGAACAAGCATCGAATCCAATAATTTCTTCAACAGACATTAATACAAAACTTAAGAATTGGCTTGATAATCGGTTTGTAGGTTCGATCACTGTTGAAAAACTGCAGGCTCAATTATATTTTCATATATATTATGAAACATATAATGAATATCTAGCTCATGTAATTGCTGGGCGGGATAGTCAGCATCACATGCCTGGTATCTATTATGGAGGGCTACCGAAAGCTCAACTCAGTAGCACATATCTAGCCTTTGTAGAAACAGCACTTACACCACATTCCTCGGAATTTACTGAAGAACTCAAAATATTGCGACAACAATTCAAAGTGCAATCTGCCTTAGCTCTAGGAAGGATAGGGAGCCAACTGGCACTTGAACCCAGTTTTGTGAAAGAGCAATTTGCTTTTTTACATAAACATTGCCAAGAAAATATTCAAAAAGATCAACATATCATTAATCAACTGAATGCATACGCGTGTTGGATGTGGCATATCAGCTTGTTGAGTTTGGCAAGTCGGCCTAAAGAAAACCTGTTGGGGAATTTGGATGATTATTGTGTTGAGCTCAAGCTTTTATATGTGAATGATAAAAAAAATAGTAAAGCAAGAAAAGATGGTCGTTTTATCCCTTTATCTGATTTTTTCATAAAAACACTGCAAAATTATACTGTCTTTTTAGAACAAATTATTGAAGCGTACGGTTCATTTTTTAGACAAGTCTTTGCAAAGAAGAAGATAACTGTAAATGATCTTTTTGGTAAGGTCATTTTTAGTAAAGATATCTTGCCGATAACTGTCAAAGAATGGCAGAGCAGAAAAATTAAGTTAATCCCTTTATCGAGAAACTGGGTGAATTCATATATGCAAGGAGTCTTTCCAAAGAATATGTATTCGAATTGGTTACGTCATTTTGATATGAATTTTTTGATGTATGCAGAAGAAAAAGAAGAAAAAACTGCTTTAGCATTCCATTTAATACAGGCTCTTTATGGTCATGACCAACGTGACCGAGAGGCTTTTCATCCGCATTCTTCACTTATTCCGAATGTCTATGTACAGCAAGCCCGCCAGCAATTGCAAGATAATGTCAAATCTTTATCGATTAAACACTTAGAGCGAAAATAGTTGTATGCAAAAAATCAAAGAACTAATAAAACCACAACTAGATGATCTATTTGTTGATATTCATAAATTGGTGAAAAAGTCGCTAGATAGACAGCCTTCTTCACCTGAACTATTGACGAAAGACATGCAGCAAAAACTTGATCAGCAGATCGCTGAAAATTGGCATGACATTAAAGATAGTGTTGATTGTTTGAGTCAAAAGTTGAGCCGAAATGAACAATCAAAACTGATGCAATTTACTGAAGATGAATTTAATAAAAGAAGGAGGCAATTCAATCAGAATGTAGATAAAAAATCATACAGAATTAAGCTAAATCCACATACTAAACGGATCGTACTGCCTAGAAAAATTGAGAGTACAGAGTCACGGTTAGAACAGGGGCATCTACATATCCAGGTACTTAAGGAATTAAGGCAGTATTGGCAAGATTCATTTGAATATTGGAATGAACCAATGTACTTATGGGGAAATTTATGCTTAAGTTTTATATATATTTCAGGCTGTGCAGATGAACAGCATTTGATTGCTATTCAGAAGCAATTGCAGGAGGCCATTGAGCTTGGTACAGATCTGAATTGTTTTCGGTTATACCATTCTGATTATCAAAAGATCACTAATCCATTGTTACTACATTATCGTGTTGAAAACTCTCAATATGGCAACGATGTAGAACAGGGAAAGTTGTACCAATGGAAACATGTTTTTTTTAACCCATATGCGCAGTTCATTTTGCAATATTTAAAAAAGTTGAAAGCTACTCAGAAAGAATTTCATCTGCAACATTCAGTTGAAGATTGTATTTTAGAAAGCTTGAGTAAGATAGGCAGGAAAAAAAGTCTTGGGGATCTGCAATATCAAATTAAACGCCGTGGATTTCGTGCATTTAATGATGTGCAAATGGTACTCGAATTTAATCCAAACCTCAGCATAGATATATTTTTGAGTAATGTGCTTCAGCAAGAGATTAATACTGTCGCTTTAAGGCCATCCGAATTTAGATTGCTGTGGAATAATGATTACAATCAAGTCACAGAACCAGATAATCGCCCTATTCATTTTGAACAAGAGCAGTTACTTCCTGAAGTTCCGACTGTTCAAAGCAAATTACAAACGATTCCGTATGAGTTGATGTTGTTTGGTCAAAAGAAACGTAAAGGTCAAAAAGTTGAGCGTTTAGATAAAAAGAGGAATAAAGAAGAACGCACGCTACGTTTTTGGCAAGAAACTAGAAGGGTGTTAGAGGAGAAGATAGTTGATGCTAATACGGAGGAAAAGTCTTTAATTGATGCTCAACTACGCTTAATTCACTGGTTAATGCATTTAAAAAAACGAGGGCTTCAATTATCAACTATTGAAAGCTACTTAGGATCGTTTGGCAAAGAATTTATATTTGAGATTTGGCTCAATAAATTAGATTTAAAGCAACAATCCATAGATGACTATGAGAATTTATATCGGCAGCTATTGAAATACAGCAGTGAACGTGATGAAAAAGCAGTTCAACGAGATTCGGTGAAAGGAAAAACCTCTCGTAAGATGCACCAAAGCGCAGAATACCGTTTTGGTCGCCTAAAAGATTTTCATCAATTCTGTATAGAGAATTATGATGCTCCAAGGGTATTGGTGTTACAGAATTCAAGTTTTAAGCATTTACAAATTTGCAATGCACGGCTAGTGAGTCCTTTGCTATTTGGCAAATTATTGGAAAAACTAGAAAATTTAAGTCAAGAGCCAACGGCATCAGAGTGGGTCGATCATCTGAGTTGTCTAAAGCTGATGTATTTACTAAGTTATAGAACTGGACTTCGGTTAAATGAAGTTCGTTGTCTTAAAATACAAGATATTATTTGCCCAGAGCTACTTTATAAAGAAAAAGAAAATACAGTTTTTAATAATATCACGCTTCATATCCAAGACAATTCATATCGCCGTCTGAAAACGCGAAGTGCGAATCGTCAAATACCATTGAAAATTGCATTGTCAGAACATGAGTTTTTAGTAGTACAACGTTACATACAACATCGTTATGAGCAATATTTGGTTAATCAGCAGGATGATCTACTTTTTAGTGTGAATAATCGTGTATTAACTGATCAATGTATCAGCAAAATTACAGTAGATTTGTTTAGTCAAATATTAGGTATGCATCATGGCTTTAGTTTTCATACATTACGCCACAGTGCTGCTAACTATCTAGCAATAACTTTGCTCGGTTCAAAAGAAATGATCAAGACCTACACAGATTTTCCTTGGGTAAAAGCAAAAAAGATGAGGGATTTATTGTTTGGTATGAAAGCACGTGCTCAAGAAGAGATTATTCAACATAAATGGCAGGTGCTCGCCTCTTGGATGGGGCATAGCAGTATTGAGCAAACGGCTTCAAATTACCTTCATGTTTTGGATTTATTAGCAGTCGATCGAATTTATAATTCGCCGTGTATCATTTCAAAAAAAGTATTAGAACAGTGTTTTAGTCCAGTGAAGTCAAGTACAGACTACATAAACCTAAATCGTTATACTCAGCAGCAGAAATGGTTTCATTCTTATCAGCAAACACAGCCAGTTACGATGGCTGGCCGACAAGAAAAGAAGTTTAGTATAGAGAAGAGTACTCTGACACCTTTTCAACGTTTGATAAGTTTTAGAGAAGGTCGTTTAAGCGAAGATACTCAAGCTCAAGAATGGATGCAACGATGTCAATGGATGAGCACTAAATGGATGGATCGCCAAAAATTTAATTTAAAAACGAATTATGTTTATAGTAAGAATTTAGAAGAGAGTTGGTTTGATGAACTTTACGAAAAGGCTAAAAAACTGACTCGTCCAGATGAAATAATTCCTCTCCTTGATTTTCATTATAAAGATGATAGGCAGCAAGATGCACTGAAAGAAAAGAACATGGTTAAGGCGCTTAAAATATTATTATTATTTGGAAAACTGCGTAAGAATTTTCTGCATTTTCAATACCGAATAAAAGGTGATGAGCAACAAATTGTTAATTTTATTACTGGTATAGAGCCAATGTTAGGAGATCATCTGTATTTAGAAAAACAAAACTACCCAGTTAATTTGGATGCTCCTGAGCGAACCGTTAAATTTAGTTTTCAAAGAGTTGTCGGTTCTAACAAAAAAAATGTTACTCCGCTGGTTATATTTAATTTAATGTTAAAAATGATACAAGAAGATGAACTTTGGATTAAATAGCCTAAGCATCTTAAAGAGGGAAATTTAAAAACTTTAGCATCACAGTTTCGTCACTGAATACTCTGATGTGTGCTGAATGCTGTTTTTGATAATGACTAAGGGAGAGAGATCATGCCGAAACTGAAAAACATTGCCCTGGGAATTATTGTGGCCCCGCTGTTGATCCCTATCATGCTGATTGCATCGTACTAGGATAAAAAGGCACTCAAAAAAGAGCTGAATGAACGCCAAAAAGAAAAAGACCAGGCTTCCTGATTATTCAATTGACCTAATCAAACTCGTGAAACTTTGATTAAATAAGGTAATCCTCCCATAAATAACCGAAGTTAAAAGTAGAGGTTAAGCAGCCATTAGAGGTGGCTTTCCTTTGTTGGCCTGG
>NZ_CANLSL010000028.1 GCF_947493735.1 uncultured Acinetobacter sp.
CGTACTTTGAATGCCATGCTTGCGACCTATGACCCGCATAGCAACTATTATCCACCGATTGATGCGATGGAACTCAACCGTCAGACCACACTTCAGCTTGAAGGCATCGGCGTGACGATCCGTCCTGAACGTGGCAATGAAGATTACACCAAGATTGAAACCTTGGTTGAAGGTGGTCCTGCCAGCAAAACAGGTCAAGTGCGATCTGGTGATCGTATCTTGGGTGTGGCTCAAGAAGGCGAGGCGATGGTCGATGTCGTCGGTTGGTCGAGCCAAGAGTTGGTTGGTATCATTCGTGGTAAACGAGGCACCAAAGTCACGTTGAAACTGCTGGCAGCAGGTGCGCCTGCTAGTCAAGCACGTTTGGTCACCATTACGCGTGATGTGATTCAAGAAGAAGATGCAGGCTTGCGTTCTCGTGTGGTCGAGGTCGATTATCAAGGCAAAAAGCAAAATGTCGGTGTGATTGAAATTCCGTCGTTCTATTTGAACTATCGGGCACGTCGGGCAGGTAGTGACTATCGGAGTGTAGCAGAAGACACTGCCAATGCATTGGTTGATCTATCTAAGCAGAAAGTCGCAGGGGTGATTGTTGATCTTCGTAATAACCCAGGCGGATCGTTAGAAGAAGTGGCGAAAATGCTCGGTCAAGTCATCAAAGAAGGGCCTGTGGTGCAAATCCGTGACGGCAATGGCAATGTCAGTATTTTTGAAGATACCGATGGAGGCGAGCAATTGTATAGTGGTCCACTTGCAGTGATGGTCAATTTGGCTTCTGCATCTGCTAGTGAAATCTATTCTGCGGCAATCCAAGATTATGGGCGTGGTATCGTGATTGGTAGTACCACTACTGGTAAAGGCACAGCTCAGATTCAATTGGATAGCCTTGCCTATGGTCAGGCGACTTTGACACAGCGTAAATTCTATCGTGTTACAGGTGGCAGTACGCAAAATAAAGGCGTAGTTCCAGACATCAAACTCATCGATATTTACTTTGAACAGTTTGGTGAGCGTGAATCCAAAAATCCACTTGAATGGGACACGATTCCAACGGCAGCCTTCAAACGTGAAGGCATGATTCAGCCTTATATTGCTCGCTTACAACAGGCTTCAGATCGGCGCCGTGCTAAAGATCCACAGTTTAAATATTTAGACAGTTACGTCAGTTTAGCCAAAGAAACAGCCGAAGAAGATATTTTGTCACTCGATATCGATACACGCAAAGCCAAAATTCAAGCCTTAGAAGCAAGAACCTTGCAAGCCGAAAATCTACGTCGTCAAGAAACTGGACTTGAGCCTTATCCAAACTGGGAAAGCTATCAAGCGGCGATTGATGCACGCAGTGAGGCACGCGCCAAGATGAAAGCGGCTAAACGCCCACCACTGCCTGAAGAAGAAGCGTTTGTCATGGAGTCGGCAAAAATTCTGCTCGATATGATCGTGGCGCAGCAGTCCGCTCAGCAATAATTTGATGTAAAAATGCTCTGTAAAGAGCATTTTTTTATGGGCGTCGATAGGCTATATACGCAAGTCTTTATGAAGTCTATTGAGTGATAAAATTTGGGATTTCTGAACGAATGATCGCTTTTCATATTGCCAAATTGAGCAAATTAAGATAAAAAACTTGCGTTTTAATAGAGGCTTGTGCAACGCTATGTTGACATAAGGGGTGAATCATGACGACTGACTATACCGTTTATTGGGTTGTAGGCTTAATTATTTTATTTTTACTCGGGTCGATTTTTGGTCTAAAAGTCAGCCCGAGAGAAAAAGCATTAGGGCAACTGCGTGAGCGTGCACGAAAGATGAGTTTGCATCCACGCTTGATTCCTGCACCTGAGTGGACAGGGATTGCTAAGGCATCAGAAACCCGTGCCAGTATGGTGGCGTATTACAGTATTCTTGTGCCAGAGGGAAAATTTCCATTGCTTCGCATGAAAGTGATGGATCAAACACTTGAAGTTGTTACTGGCGACCCAAAGTTCAATGGGCAAGCGATCGATTTGAAAGGTATCTATGCGATAGACATGCAAGCGAATTGTGTGGGTGCATATTGGGATGAGTCTGTGGATTTTTCAGGAGAGCAACTCGTGGCGATGAAACAGTATTTACAACAGTTGGCGACTCAAGCGAGTTAATTGTGAGTGCGTCGGTTTGCGAGATTTAGATTTTTAAAAAATTGTTCTAATGTTTTGACTGTTTTGATATTTAATTAAACCCTTTATATTGAGGACATTGACGAATTATGGCGAGCACAGCGAAATCCGCTTCAGCAAGAAAATCTGCGACGAGTGGGGCAAAAGGGCGTTCACTGGTCATTGTGGAATCCCCTGCCAAAGCCAAAACCATTAATAAATATTTAGGCTCGAACTTTATCGTCAAGTCGTCGGTCGGTCACGTACGTGATTTGCCCACAGGTGCAAGTAAAAACAGTGAAAAAAAACCAGCAACACGTAAAAAACTCACACCCGAAGAAAAAGCACTCAAAGCACAGTCGGCATTAGTCAATCGGATGGGTGTCGATCCTGAGCATGATTGGATTGCGCATTATGAAGTCCTTCCAGGTAAGGAAAATGTCGTCGCCGATCTGAAAAAACTCGCCAAAGATGCCGATGCGATCTATCTCGCAACGGATTTGGATAGAGAGGGAGAGGCGATTGCGTGGCATTTAAAAGAAGTCATCGGCGGTGATGATGGACGTTATCATCGTGTGGTGTTTAACGAAATCACCAAGAATGCCATTCAAGAAGCTTTTAAAGTCCCGACACGACTCGATACTAATCGGGTCAATGCACAGCAAGCCCGTCGTTTCCTCGATCGTGTGGTTGGCTTTATGGTGTCGCCATTACTTTGGGAAAAAGTCGCTCGTGGCTTATCCGCAGGACGTGTGCAGTCTGTAGCGGTCAAACTTGTGGTCGAGCGTGAACGTGAGATTCGTGCCTTTGTTCCTGAAGAATATTGGCAAATCTTTGCGGATACTTTACGCCAGAAAGATGACATTCGTCTTGAAGCGGTTAAGCAAAATGGCAAAACCTTAAAACTGCAAAATAAACAGCAAACAGATGCGGTTTTGGATGTTCTAAAAAATGCTGAATTCAAAGTCAGCAATCGTGAAGATAAACCAACTCGGGTGAATCCGAGTGCGCCGTATATCACCTCGACGCTACAACAAGCGGCGAGTACACGTCTTGGGTTTTCGGTGAAAAAAACCATGATGATGGCACAACGCCTCTATGAAGGTGGTTTTATCACCTATATGCGTACCGACTCGACGTTCTTGAGCGATGATGCCGTGAATATGGTGCGTACCCATATTGAGCATAGTTACGGTGAGAAATATCTACCTCCCAAGCCTAATCGTTATGGCAATAAAGCAGGCGCACAAGAAGCGCATGAGGCGATCCGTCCGTCAAATGTGGCATTGGTCGGCGCTGAACTTACGGGTATGGAGCGAGATGCACAGCGTCTGTATGATCTAATTTGGCGTCAGTTCGTGGCGTGTCAGATGACGCCAGCGGAATATTTATCATCGACGCTTTTGGTTGATGCTAATGGTGTTGAGCTCAAAGCCAAAGGCCGTACTTTAGTATTTGATGGCTTTACCAAAGTGCGTGGTCAGAATAAATCTGATGATGATGTGCTTTTACCTGCGGTAAAAGTCGGTGAAGTTTTAGACTTACAAAAACTCGATCCATCACAGCACTTTACCAAACCACCTGCACGCTTTACCGAAGCATCATTGGTCAAAGAATTGGAAAAGCGTGGTATTGGTCGCCCATCGACCTATGCAGCGATTATTTCCACCATTCAAGATCGTGGCTATGTGAAACTGGAAAATCGTCGTCTGTTCGCTGAGAAGATGGGCGAGATCGTCACCGATCGCTTGGATGAAAGTTTTAATAATTTAATGAATTATGACTTTACCGCAGACTTAGAAGGTCAGCTTGACCGAGTGGCGGTAGGTGAACGCAATTGGAAAGAGCTGTTAGACAGTTTCTACGGCGACTTTAAGCAACGTCTTGATACCGCAGCCAGTGAGCAAGGTATGCGTCGTAACGAACCTGTGGAAGTGCCTGATGTGCATTGTCCGACCTGTGAGCGTCCGATGCAGATTCGCACAGGGACAACTGGCGTGTTCTTGGGTTGTTCAGGTTATAACTTGCCACCTAAAGAGCGTTGCAAAGGCACGGTGAATCTAGCGCCAGTCGAGTCGCTAGCAGTGTTGTCTGATGATGATAATGCCGAAACTGAAGACTTACGTGCCAAGAAGCGTTGTTCGATCTGTGAAACAGCGATGGATAGTTATATCCTTGATGGCGGACGCAAGCTCCACATCTGCGGGAACAATCCAGACTGTGCAGGCTATGAAGTTGAAACTGGCGAATTCAAAGTCAAAGGCTATGATGGACCGACCATTCCATGTGATAAATGCGATGCAGAAATGCAATTTAAAACAGGACGTTTTGGGCCGTATTTTGCCTGCACCAATTGCGATAATACTCGTAAAGTATTGAAAAATGGACAACCTGCGCCACCACGTGCCGATCCAATCAAAATGGAAAACTTACGCTCGACTAAGCACGATGACTTCTTTGTACTTCGTGATGGAGCGGCGGGGCTATTTTTAGCGGCAAGTAAGTTCCCGAAAATCCGTGAAACACGTACGCCGAAAGTCGCTGAAATTCGCACGGTTGCCGATCAACTCGATGAAAAGTATCAGTATCTCCTCAAAGCGCCGGATACCGATCCGGAGGGCAATGCGACCATCATCAAGTTTAGCCGTAAAAACCAAGCGCAATATATCGCTTCGGAAACTGCGGAAAGTAAGCCAACTAAATGGTCGCTGATCTATCAAGATGGCAAATGGGTTGAAGGGAAATAAGCGACAATTTTTTGAGGATAGTACATGAAGAAACTTGCTGTACTGATTGATGCGGATAATGCTTCTTACAAATCTATCGAAGCGATTATGGAAGAGGTGGCGAAGTACGGTATAGCAAGTGTCAAGCGTGTTTATGGCGACTGGAGTAGTGATACCCTCAAGCATTGGCGTGAAGTATTATTACCGCATGCAATCACACCTGTTCAGCAATTTGCCTATACTTCGGGCAAAGATGCGACCGATATGGGATTGATCATTGATGCGATGGATTTGCTGTATAGCGGTGCTTTAGATGGATTTTGTATCGTCTCGAGTGATAGTGATTTTACGCCATTAGCATCAAGAATTCGTGAAAGTGGCTTGCTCGTCTATGGTTTTGGACGTAAGGCGACCAAAGAACCTTTTGTCAAAGCCTGTGATAAATTTATTTATGTTGAAAATTTAGTTGAAGAAACTGAAGAATTACCTGCATTAAATGAAAAAGATGCTATTGGCACTGATTCAAATTTCAAGCAAACAACCGTAGAAAAGCAAGAAATATCAAATACTAATATAGTAGACCGAGCTACGCTGAATTTGATTTATAAAGCAATAAAAGATAATTCAGATGATAATGGGTGGGCATATTTAGGTGCGGTTGGAACATATATTTCAGCAGTAAAACCTGACTTTGATCCTCGAACTTATGGCAGAGCCAAGTTGTCAAGTTTAATAAAAATGTTAGATTTGTTTGATACGAAACTTGTCGCTAGTCAGATGTTTATAAAAAAGCGAAAAAATCGAGCAAGTTAAGTGAAAAAATCAAAACAAAAATCCTCCATATGGAAAACCCTACGTATCGCCATTCTCTTATTTGTGCTGATCATCGTGGCAAAAGGCGTATGGCAAGATAATAACCAAGATTGGCGTAAACCGATCTTTGTTGCACTCTATCCAATCAATGGTGATCAAACCACACATACACAAAACTATATCTCCAAACTACAAGAACAAGATTATTTGCCGATTGTCGATTATCTTTATAGTGAAGCGGAAAAATATCAGCAACCTGTGCAGTTTTATTTTAAGCTCGGTCAAGAAGTCAAAGTGTTACCGCCTGCGTTACCCGAAGGAAAATCAGTATTCTCGGTGATGCTGTGGAGCTTAAAATTTCGCTTTTACACTTGGCAACAACAGCAAGATTTAGGTATCAAACCGAATCTGACCTTATTCTTGAAATATTATGATCCGGCGCTACAACGAGAGCTAAAACATTCCACCGCTTTGCAAAATGGACGCATGGGTATTGTAAATCTGTTTGCCTCGGATAAGCAGAATGCACAGAACCAAATCGTGATTGCGCATGAGATGCTTCATGCTTTTGGTGCGACCGATAAATATGATTTATCCACAGGACAACCGATTTATCCGCAAGGCTATGGCGATCCACAGCAATCACCTCGCTATCCTCAAAAGACCGCAGAACTCATGGCAGGACATATCGCACTATCTGAGCAAAAAAGTAAAATGGCGGAGAGTTTCCGTCAAGTGGTGATTAATGGCGATACGGCAAAAGAAGTCGGTTGGCTAAAACCTTAATGATTTTACATTCCTTTCGTGTATTTGCTTCAATTCAATTTTCAATCTGATCAAAACTCTGAGCCGAACCATGTTTATAAAAGCCATCAAACGCAATTATGACAAAATCAATCAAGATCAAAGCATTGCCGATGAAGATAAGATTGACGCACTGTTGATGAAATTAGGCGGTGAATATCTCGTGAGTCGAGAGGATCGTGTCTATCTTTTTGAGAAAGAGGGGCTCAGTTCGAAATTTGATGCAAAACATGCTCGTGCATTTCACTTCAAAGAATACATTTGCAAGGACATGAATAAGCTATTTCATGGGTTTTAAAAAAAGCCCATTAATTGAGCTTTTTTGCTGTAACGATAAAAATTAAAGACTTATTGCGGTCTTGCCACATCACCATTTAAGGCATCAGGCAAGTCCAAAACTTTGACATCGAGGCTTTCAAGCGCAGTCGGTTTCGCGGTCACTAAAGCAAGCCACGCATTATTTTCCGTAGCAATCACATTGACGATTTGTACATCATTATTCAGATTTTCCGCAACTGGTGGCGTATCCCCTTGACCTTGAACGAGGTGCAACCAATGCTTTGGTTTTGCCTTGAACCACAGACGTGCAATGATTTCTTGACCCAAATAACAACCCTTGTCATAGTCCACACCGCCACGTTGATGTAAACGTAATTCTTGTGGTTGGAAAAGGTGTGACGTATCTTTTGTGATCCACGCTTGACCCTGTTCAATGGCATTTTTTTGCCATGCTTGCACATCGGTTTTTAGACTTTCATCTGCGCTAAACGTCGCTTGACCGTCAATGATCGCAGGGAATATCGGATCACTTGGCTGTAATGTCGCTTTGGAAAATGCGCCGAATTTTTTCACATGTAAGGCAAATTCTTCCGCCAAATCCTGTGTAATCACAATAAAAATCTGCTCAGCACTGATGCGTTTTAACCACAATCCAAAATGAATACGGCCTTTGAGATCACAGATCGCTGTGGTTTGATAATAGTCGTCAGATAGTTTACAGACATCAACGGTGACCTGACCTTGCAGGAACTTTTCTGCATCTGCGCCAGTGTATTCGAAGTGAGCAAATTCAAGTGTAGCCAATGACATAAGACTTTCTATTTTGATTGTGGGCGTGGACTCTATCATCGCCGATTTTGCGAAAAAAATCATCCCGATTTTAAATTGTGAGTAATTATTCATAAAATTTGTGTCAAAATATTTCTGGATCGTCTTTTTTCATATTAAGTTGATGAAATATATCAAATTTGGGAAATGGACTTTCGAGAGCGTACAATAGCTATCAAATTATCAAACATTTTATCCATCACAAAGTTATCAATGGAACGATACCCAGCTATGAATACTGCATACCGCAAAACTCTGCCAGGCACGCAACTCGATTATTATGATGTACGACAGGCTGTCGAAGACATCAAAGCAGGTGCTTACGACTCGCTCCCATATACTTCAAAAGTGCTTGCCGAACAGTTGGTTCGCCGAGCTGAACCTGAACAACTCACGGCATTTTTAACCCAACTCATTGAAGCACGTCAGGATTTGGATTTCCCTTGGTATCCTGCCCGTGTGGTGTGTCATGATATTTTGGGACAAACTGCATTGGTCGATCTTGCAGGCTTGCGTGATGCGATCGCCGAGCAAGGTGGCGACCCGTCAAAAGTCAATCCTGTGGTGCCAACCCAGCTCATCGTCGATCACTCGCTGGCTGTGGAATATGGCGGATTCGACCCTGATGCCTTTGAGAAAAACCGTGCCATTGAAGACCGTCGTAATGAAGACCGTTTTCACTTCATCGAATGGACCAAAACCGCATTTGAAAATGTCGATGTGATCCCTGCGGGCAACGGCATCATGCACCAAATCAACTTGGAAAAAATGTCGCCAGTGGTGCAAAACCGTGATGGTTTAGCATTCCCAGACACTTGCGTCGGCACGGATTCGCATACGCCACATACCGATGCGCTCGGTGTGATTTCGATTGGTGTCGGTGGACTGGAAGCGGAAAATGTCATGCTCGGTCGTGCATCATGGATGCGTCTGCCTGACATTATCGGTGTGGAGTTCGTTGGGCAACGTCAAGCTGGCATTACTGCAACCGATATCGTTTTAGCACTTACAGAATTTTTGCGTAAAGAACGTGTCGTTGGTGCATATTTAGAATTCTTCGGTGAAGGTGCGGACAGCATGTCAGTTGGTGATCGTGCCACGATTTCCAACATGACGCCTGAATACGGCGCAACCGCAGCGATGTTCTACATCGACCAAAACACCATTGATTATCTCACCCTGACTGGTCGTGAAGCTGATCAAGTGAAACTGGTCGAGCAATACGCCAAAGAAATTGGGCTGTGGGCATCCGAGATGACGCAGGCGAAATATCCTCGTGTGTTGCGGTTTGATTTGTCTAAAGTCACTCGAAATATCGCAGGACCGTCTAATCCGCATGCACGTGTTTCGACCAGCGAGTTAAAAAGCAAAGGCATTGCAGGGGTAGTCGAGAATCGAACAGATGGCTTAATGCCTGATGGGGCGGTGATCATTGCGGCGATTACCTCATGTACCAATACCTCGAATCCACGTAATACCGTTGCTGCAGGTTTATTGGCACGCAAAGCCAACGAGCTTGGTCTAACTCGTAAACCGTGGGTGAAATCTTCTTTTGCCCCAGGTTCAAAAGCTGCTGCGTTGTACTTGGAAGAAGCGGGCGTACTCAAAGATTTAGAAAAATTAGGCTTTGGTATCGTGGCTTACGCATGTACAACATGTAATGGCATGTCAGGCGCTCTTGATCCGAAAATTCAACAAGAAATCGTCGATCGTGATTTGTATGCCACAGCGGTACTCTCGGGCAATCGTAACTTTGACGGACGTATTCATCCACACGCAAAACAAGCCTTCCTCGCATCTCCGCCATTAGTTGTTGCCTATGCGATTGCAGGGACGATTCGCTTTGACATCGAAACGGATGCGCTCGGCAATGACAAAGAAGGCAATCCAATTTACCTCAAAGATATTTGGCCGTCAGATGAAGAAATTGATGCCTTGGTGAAAGAAGCTGTCAAGCCTGAACAATTCCGCCAAGTCTATATCCCTATGTTTGATCTCGGTGAATCGGAAAAATCAGACAGCCCGCTCTACGACTGGCGTCCACAAAGTACCTATATCCGCCGTCCACCTTATTGGGAAGGGGCTTTGGCTGCACCACGTACATTGGCAAATATGCGTCCGCTTGCGATCTTGCCTGACAACATCACCACCGACCATCTGTCCCCATCGAATGCCATCGTGCTGGATTCGGCGGCAGGGGAATATTTGGCGAAAATGGGTGTACCAGAGGAAGACTTTAACTCTTATGCGACGCATCGTGGTGATCACCTGACAGCACAACGTGCGACCTTAGCCAATCCAAAACTCTTCAATGAAATGGTGGTGCGCTCGGACGGCACGATCAAGCAAGGCTCTAAGGCTCGTGTCGAACCTGAGGGCGAAGTGATGCGCATGTGGGAAGCGATCGAAACCTATATGAATCGTAAGCAACCGCTGATCATTGTGGCAGGGGCGGACTATGGTCAAGGCTCTAGTCGTGACTGGGCGGCGAAAGGTGTGCGTCTGGCAGGTGTTGAGGCGATCGTGGCGGAAGGCTTTGAGCGTATTCACCGTACCAACTTGGTGGGTATGGGCGTGTTACCGCTTGAGTTCAAAGCGGGCACGGATCGTAAAACCTTAAAGCTAGACGGCACGGAGCTATATAGTGTGATCGGTAATATTGCACCACGTTCGACCTTAACACTGGTGATCGAGCGTTCGACGGATGATGGTAAAAATCAAATCATCGAAGTGCCTGTGACCTGTCGATTGGATACCGAAGAAGAAGTTTCGGTATATGAAGCTGGTGGGGTATTACAGCGTTTTGCACAAGACTTTTTAGAAGGTCAAGTGGCTTAATACTTTAGCTAAAAGTAATTGATTCTATTTAATAAAAGCCCTATCTTGATGATGGGGTTTTTTTATAGGAATAATTTCTTGAAAATTTTAGGCGTTCGTTGTGGTAATAAAAGTATTCGTTTTGCTTTGTTAGAAAAAAATGGTGACGTCATCTCTTTTCTTAATGCGAATACAGAACATGAATTAAAAATTCCAAGAACAATGACGGATGAAAACGATCAAATAGTATGGGTATCTGGAGAGGTTGAGCGTATATTGCGTCAAAATACAGATATAAGCAAAGTTTGCATAAAGACTGCTGAGTTTGGAAGGAGCGAAACAAAGGCAAATCGATTGATTGCTTATTTTGATGCTTTAGTCATCTTGGCATCTATGAAGTCAAATAAAGTGATTAATACTAAATTGTATACTCAAATTGGTGTAAAACGTTTAGATGTTAAGGTAAGAGCAGAGCAATTGGTTGGTAGAACAGATACTGCTTGGAATGAACAAATTGCAGATGCAGTTTGTGTCGCATATAGCGAGTTTTAATATAATGAAAATTTTTCAGATCAATGAAGAGCTTTATAAGTACCAATTAATAAAAAGAATAGGTGGGGGGAATTTTGGACAGGTCTGGTTAGCTAAAGATGTAACTGTAGAGGCTGAAGTGGCTGTTAAAATTTTAGATGATGATAATCAACCTGTTATTAGACATTTACAAGAGGCTAAGTTTGGCCACCATGTTAAACATGAAAATGTTGTACGTGTACATTATGCAGATGTTATTTCACATAACAGCGGGAATCTGGTTATTATTGCAATGGATCATCATCCCCAAGGTTCTGTTATAAATGAGTTAAATTCTTCTAATTATTTAGATATTAAAAGAACAGTGAAAATTATTACTGATGTTTTAAAAGGATTAGAATATTTACATGAATGTGGTATTTATCATAATGATATAAAACCATCTAATATCCTAATCTCGGGAAATGGTAACGCTTTGTTAACTGACTATGGCATTTCAACAAGTTCACATGATTTAAAGCCTGTTCAGTCACCTAGCTCTTATAGATTACATGCAGCTCCTGAAACGATTCAAAGTAATAGTATTTCTGTGCATACTGATATTTATCAATTGGGATTGCCTTTTTATCGTTTAATTAATGGGATAGGCTGTATTGGAGATGTTCGATCTAAACTTGGAGACTATGAATTTAATAAAGCAAAAATTGAAGGAGTAGTAGTTAATAACAAGGATTTTTTACCTTTTATACCATTAAACATTAAAAAAATTATTTTAAAAGCAATAAACTCTGATGTTACGCAACGTTACCAATCTGCATTAGAGATGCGTAAGGATTTAGAAAAAGTGGCTTTGTTTGGTTATTGGACTATAGATGATTTAGGTATTGAAGTTGGTAAACTTAATAATTATACATATATAATTGAACAAACTAAGAAAAATGGAAACATAGAGTTTATGCCTTACAAAATTTCCAATACGGGTAGAAAAACTAAAGTGTTAAAAAGATCTGAAATTTGTAAAACACCTAAGCAACTTGAACAAGTTAAAGGGAGGTTTATGCTAGATCTCGTCTTAGGTGATATCTAAAAAATAATTTTTCGTAAGTATGTCTCTATTCTTTAGAAAACTAATAAATAATTAAAATTATTAAGTTTATCTAATGTGTTGCGTATAAAAAAATAATCACTATTAAAAAACATTGTCTACTAGTAAAAAAGCCCGACATCCTGTTGGGCTTTTTGTATATAGGGGCTAGATATGATTCCTGTCGTATCTCACACTTCACCTTTCCGCCATCACTACTCGTCAGAAAGGTCAATAAATAATCAAAACTATCACACTATAGTATATGAACCATTTCTAAAATCTATGGAGAACAAAGATGGTTACTGCTGGCGAAAAACCTGGAACTGGCTTCTATTTTTGTGTTCAATGCGGACACCGCACCTATTTAGAAATTGGTACTGATCGTCTACCTCCGTGTACCAAATGCCATGGCACCCAATATAACAACAAGGTTGCCTAAGCTACACGACATAAAACTGCAGATCCTGTTTTAATCTAAAACCCTATCACCCGATGGGGCTTTTTGCTATTTTAGCCATAGAAAACCCAAGGCAATGAGGTACAACATGGAAACAATATTAGGCTTATGTATCGGTATTGGCTTGAGCGCCGCCTGTGGCTTTCGAGTATTCGTACCGCTGTTGGTGATGAGCATTGCCACGATTATTGGTTGGTTTGAGCCTGTACAGGGGTTTGAATGGTTGGCGATGCCTGCGGTCTGTGTGGCACTTGGCTTTGCGACAGTTTGCGAAATCGGGGCGTATTATGTGCCGTGGGTGGATAACTTATTAGATACGATTGCCACGCCTGCTGCGATGATCGCAGGGACATTGGCGACGATGGCGGTCAGTAGTGGCGAGATGTCACAGTTCGCCAGTTGGGCTTCGGCGATTATTGTCGGCGGCGGTACAGCAGGTGTAGTGCAAGCCAGCACAGTGGCGGTGCGTGGTGTATCGACTGCGACGACAGGTGGGGTAGGCAATCCTGTGATTGCGACAGGGGAATGGATCGGGGCGATTGTTTTATCAATCTTGTCATTGATCACGCCTGTATTGGTGGTGATTTTAGTTTTCTTAATTCTCGTTTTGGTGGTGCGTTGGGTGCGTCGTAAAAAGCGGGAGAATCTTGCAGGGTCAATTTAAATTTAAAAAACGAAGGGCATCCAGTGAATATTAAACTACGTCAATTATTATTAATTATATCAACGGCATTTTTGACTGCACCAGTTGCTTATGCCGAAACACCACAACCGACCGCTGAACAAATCAAACTGGTAAAAGATCAGGTTAAATACAAAACTTATATTCCCAAGTCTTATGTGCTGTATGAAGCAGTCGAAGGCGATCTAAATAAAGATGGCAAATCAGATGCGGTACTCATCATTAAAGCTACTGATCCTAAACAGTGGGTAGACCATGAATATCGTGGCAAACTCGATCGAAATCGTCGTGGCATCATTATCTTGCTGAACCAAGGTGTTAAAAATAAGAAAACCCAATACAGCAAATATCTGCAAAACCTCGACTGCTTTAGCTCAGAAAATGAAGAGGGTGGCGTGTATTTCGCACCTGAACTTTGGGTGGAGATAAAGAAAGGCTTACTTGATATTCATTATGCACATGGACGCTATGGCTACTTGCGTTATCTCTTCCGTCTGCAAGATCAAGATATGCGCCTCATTGGTTATGATGATTCAAATAATTTTGGACCATATATCAAAAGTGAAACCAGTATTAACTTTTTGACTGGTCGTAAGGTTGAACGAAAAAATATCAATGCAGAGATTGATGATCGTGATCCAAAGTTTAAAGAAACATGGCAGAGTTTTGATATTGAGCCAATCTATTTATCTAAAATCAAAGACTTTGACGAGATTGATTTTGGGATTACTGATGTTGAAAATTAGCACGTTTACAAATCATCATCTTGTGGAGTGAATGATTAAAGGTGATTAAAAATGGCAAAACAAAACAATGAACTCATCGACATATTAAAAACACGTTTTGAGCAAAATATGCAACGCCACCCAAACCTTGATTGGGCAAAAGTTGAAGAAAAACTGATTGCCAACCCGAAAAAGCTAAAAGCCTTGCAAGCGATGGAAGATACAGACGGCGAGCCTGATGTCATCGGCGTTGATGCGCAAAGTGATGAATATCTGTTTGTCGATTGTAGTGCGGAAAGTCCGAAAGGTCGGCGCAGTCTGTGCTATGACGCAGCAGCCTTAGCCTCTCGCAAACAGCATCCACCTGCTGATAGTGCGGTTAATTTTGCCAAACACATGGGGATCAGTCTACTCACCGAACAGCAGTATCGAGATTTACAACAACTCGGTGAATTTGACCTAAAAACATCAAGTTGGATAGATACACCAAAAGCAATTCGTGCGCTCGGTGGCGCATTATTCTGTGATTGTCGTTATGATCAAGTCTTTACTTATCATAATGGTGCAGAGTCATACTATGCAGCACGTGGCTTTCGAGGAATGTTGCGAGTGTAAATAGCATTTATAAAATTGATTGAAAAAAGTATTAAAAAGGGGAACATGATGAAAAAATTAGCCTATGTATTACTATTTAGTTTGATGGCGACAAGTACCTTTGCCATGCCTGAATATCGTGCGGAAATGCGTAATCGACTTCAGCAAGGCGCATACTCTTTTTCTTTTAAAGCAATGAATTTGTCCACGATTACTCGTTTGGTGGGCGGTGAAAAAGGTGTGACATTTATTATTGATCCTCGGATTGATGCCAATAAAACGGCTTCAATTCGTCTGAAAGAATCTCATTTTTTAGCTTTTCTAGAAGTGGGCTTAAGTAAATTAGATTTGCAATATCAAGTCGTTGGTCCAAATACCATTAAGATTTTACCAAAATAAATTCGTATCAAAGTAAGCCGATGCTTTGATGCGATTCTCAAAATACCTACGGTCTAAAAATGCTAAACTGTAGGGATTGATCTACACATTTTGAGAAATAACCAATCCATGACGATCCAGCGTCTACTCGATGAACTCAATCCTGAACAATATCAAGCGGCAACCACCACAGCGCAGAATGCACTGATCTTGGCAGGTGCAGGCTGTGGGAAGACCAAAACCATTGTCGCTAGAGCAGCTTATCTGATCAGTCAGGGTGTGCCTGCCGAGCAGATTCAGATCATGACCTTTACTCGCCGTGCTGCCAGTGAGATCGTGACTCGGGTAGAGCAATATCTGGGTGTGCAGGCGCAGGGTTTGCGTGCTTCGACTTTTCATACCTTTTGTTTAGGAATTTTAAGGCGTTATGCCAAAGCCTTTGAGCTTGGACAGTTCAATGTGATTGACCGTGATGATCAAATGCTGATATTTCGCCTGCTACGTGGTAAAGAAAAAAACAATGAACTGCCTAAAGCAGCGCAACTGCTTGATGTCTATTCATTTGCTCGCAATACCCAAAGTAAACTGAGTGAAGCACTCGCCAAGCAACTCCCTGAAATGGTGGAACAAAAAGAAAAAATTCTCACCATCATGCAAGCCTATGAGACGCAAAAGCGTGAGCGTGGCTATCTCGACTATGATGACATTTTGGAATATGTGGCGAAATACTTAAATCATTCTGAAGCGTTGGTTGATCAAGTGTTGCATCGTTGTCAGTACTTGCTTGTCGATGAAATGCAAGACACCAATCCATTGCAATGGCTATTGCTCAAGCCCTTTATTGGCAAAGCGCATTTGTTCTGTGTCGGTGATGATGCGCAGTCGATTTATGGTTTTCGTGGTGCAGATTTTCGGAATATTCATGCCTTTAAAGACCGTGTGCCCGATGCGAAAGTCATGACTTTGGCTCGCAACTATCGCTCAACGCAAGAAATCCTCGATCTATCCAATTGGATATTGAAAATCAGCCCACTAGATTATCAAAAACAACTTGTTGCCTATCGTGGCGAAGGCATTGCGCCTACGCTACATACTTTTGCCAATGAGTTTGAAGAAGCCAATTGGATTGCGCAAGATTTAAAAACTCGCCATCAACATGGCGCAGCGTGGCAACAACACATGATCTTGGTGCGTTCAAGTTTTGCAGGACGGCAGATCGAAAGTGCGTTGGTTGCTTCGGACATTCCCTATCAGTTCATTGGTGGCGTGAAATTGCTTGAATCCGCGCATGTTAAAGATGTGCTCAGTATGCTGCGTATCGTGGCGAATCATAAAGATGAATTGGCGTGGATGCGCTTTCTCACCCTATGGGATGGTGTGGGTGATGTCGGCGCAAGTCGCCTTGCCAATGACTTTTTACGACAGGATAATTTGTTAGGCTGTTTGGAAAAATTAAAGAAATTCAGCAAAGTACCTACGCAAATTGCAACGATCTTTCAGCAATTGCTCGATATACAACATTTGGTCAAACAAAGCCTTGAAATGGCATTAAATGCATTGCAAGAGCAATTGGAAAAAAATTATCAAAACAAAGACTGGTCACGTCGTAGCAGAGATTTTGATCTCGTCAAACAACTTGCAGAACGACATATGAATGTGTCGGCGTTCATTGAGGAATATGTGATTGAGCCTATTTCACATAGCGAAGTCGAACGTGCCAAAGATCAAGATGTGGTGACATTGATTACCATTCACTCGGCAAAAGGCACCGAGCGAGAAGTCTGCTACGTGGCGAATGCTTCGGTCGGACAGTTTCCACATGCACGCTCGCAAGGGCAGTTTGACGAAGTAGAAGAAGAACGTCGAGTGCTGTATGTGGCGCTCACTCGTGCGCAAAATGAGCTGATCGTGACTCGGCAGAATCTATTTACATGGACTAAAGACACGATTGATGCCGAAGGGCGCCCAATCGTCGGCTATTTCTTCTCTGATCTGCCGCCAAAGCTGTGCCGTGAAACTTTGCATCGTCGTGGTAGCCAACGACAGAAAACGTGGACATTTGACCGAGAAGACAGCTTTGATAAGCCAAAAATCGGCATTGATTTTGATTAAAGGATTGCTTTGGTCAAAATAGGATAGATCGGCAATATGAGAGCAGTTTTTTAAGTGGAATTCCTTTAAACTATCTGCCGATCTCATCGGCATTTTAAATCTTGCTCCCGATAGAAATATATTTTGGAACACATCATGAAAATCTTAGTACGCAACCTTGAACGCTCAATTACCGAAGCAGAGTTACGTGAACTGTTTGCACCATTTGGTACGATTGAGTCTGCGGTGATCGTGATGGATGCGGACAGCAAAAAATCCAAAGGTTTTGGCTTTGTCGAAATGCCACATGCCCGTGAAGCAATTAAAGCAATCAAAAGCCTAAATACCTTAAAAGTCAAAGGGATGGGGATTCGTGTCAAGTCTGCGGAAGATGCGCCGAAACAATCCTAATAATTTTAAATTGCGTCGTCAGTAGCATTAAAAGCATCATGATATTGCACGCTGGCGGTTGGAATTTCCCCTGAGAAAGAAAGTGCTTGAAAATATTCCGCAGGTACATCAGCAAGTGACAACTCAGGGTGTGCAATAAAACCGAATTGTTGATAATAATTGGGATCACCTAATACCACGCAACCTTTTGCACCACGCATTTTGAGCTGTTCAAGTGCTGTATTGACTAAGGTTTTGCCGATGCCTTGACCTTGCATCTGAGGCAATACACTCACAGGTGCTAAGCCATACCAGTCGTTTTAATTATTGGATAATGTCACTGGAGAGATGGCAACATGACCGACGATACGTTGCGCTTATTCTGCGACCAAAGACACCGTAAGCTGGTCTGTTTTGCCTAAGGCATTGACGATCAGATGTTCGGTATCACTGGTGTGTTCAGCGGATTGAAATGCAGCAATGGTTAACTATTCAATCGCTTTTATATCAGCGTCTTGCTCTGCTCGAATCAACAGCGTTGCGGTGTTTGGCATAAAATCAGTCATTGCAATTTTGAATAGAAGTTTTAATCTTAACATTTCAGATTAAAATTATCTTATTTCGTACATTAAGGAAATCTCCATGTCCCGAGTCGCTCGATTCCACGCCGATCGTACCAATCAAAAGCTGTATTTCGCACGTCTGTCGTGTCAGCAAGCAGAACAACTCGAACATGTTCAGCAAATCCAATCACTACGTGAATCGGCGGTATTTCATTTGCAAGGGGCAGTGTTGGCGTTTTTGCAGGAATTGGTGCGTTATTATCGGTTGAATGAAATGCGTCCAACCTTACAAAATGTTGAACAGCACATGGCTGATCGTGGACAAGTATCGCCTGAAGTCCAAGTCTTAAAAAAACTGAGCCAAGATGGCTTTTTAGCCGAATTAAACCGTGCCTATCGCATGTGTCAGTATGCGCCTGAGCCTGCCGATCCTGAACCAGAAGATGAAACTTCATCGAATCTGATCATCAAAGTCACTCAAAGCCCACAAGCATGGCTGCCTGATACCAAAATTTTACGTGAATGGCATCGTGATCTGACCCAGTTGATTGATGGTTTTCGTAATGAAATGGTTGAATTTTGAACCGTTCTACATAAAGCACTTGAAATTTATGACGTTTAGTCGCATTAATAGAGTGTGGTTATTTTTTATGGCTAAGCAGTCGGTCAACGCTGAATTTGTTGGATCAGTTGTGTGAAGCGTGGATTACGTTGCATTGTAGGAGGTTGCGTATGTCAGTTGAAGAATTACAAAAGCTATTAGGCACCCAAGAGGAAACTGTTCTTGAATTAGTTCAGTTGGATGATGGTGCGCTTGCATTACGTGCGTCAGGCTCAAATCAATCGCCATTGGTGCGCATTGAATTTAATGAAGATGTACGCAAACTACTCGGTGATAATGCAGGTGCAGTAGCGCAACATATGGTGCAGGCTGCGATCTATGGTGTGATGGAACAACATATGAATAAATGGCATGCCAATGTGGTCGATCAAAAGCCACAACACTATAGTTAATTGTATTGATGTAAAATTGATGTGAAAATATTAGCTGAAAAATTGAAAAGGTGCAGATTGCACCTTTTTTGTTTTTTGGACAGTCCTCTTAAAATGATGAGTTAACTGAAAGATTAATTATCCAAAGAATTAGTGTGTAGTTTGATGCACACGTTCGATATGCGTCAAAATATCTTCAGTGATATTTTTCGCCATTTCTTCTTGAGCAAAATAAACCTGTCCAATGTTTTCTTCACGAAGCACTTTTGCCTCTTCGACACTTTCCGCACCGACGATGATTTGTAATTGTGGATTAAGCTGTTTGGCAATATTTACAATTTGGTGAATATCTAAAATATCCATCGTGCGGAGCACTAGCAGGCGTGCGTGCATAATGTGCGCTTGAATCAAGACATTTGGATCGGTTGGTTTACCTGATACCGCAGCAATGCCTTTCTCGCGCAACTTCTCGACCACTTCACGGTTCTGATCGGTGATCACCACTTTTATATTCTGCGCTTGTAATTGATCCGCAATGTGGCGGCCTGTCGGTGTGTAGCCAACAATGACAACCTGATCACGCAGATTACTCTGATCAACCTCATCGGGAAGCATAGCTAGTGGATCGCCACTACGCTCAAGTAAGCGTGCCAGATGAGAGCGTTCACGTATCCAGCGTTGGATCGGTTCAATCGCCGTAAAGATAAATGAATTAAGAGAAATAGAAATTAAAGCACCTGCTAAAATCAGATTTTGTGCTTCAAGGGTGAGTAACTTTAACGCAACACCAAGCGTTGCAAGGATAAAGGAGAATTCGCCGATTTGCGCCAAACTTGCGCCAACCGTGAGTGCCGTGTTCAGCGGATAGCGGAAGAACAGCACCAATGCTATCGCTGCGATGGTTTTACCAATCATAATGATGGCAACTACGGCAAGGATATGCAAAGGCTCTTCGATGATAATACGAGGATCAAACAACATCCCCACCGATACGAAGAATAGAATGGCAAAAATCTCACGTAGCGGTTGGGTTTCTTCTTCAGCACGGTGGCTAAAGTCAGATTCTTTCACCACCATCCCTGCGAAGAATGCACCAAGCGCCATCGACACGCCAAAGATGGCATAAGAGCCGTAAGCGATGGATACGGCTGCAGCAACAACCGTCAAGGTAAATAGCTCACGAGAACCAAGTCGTGCCACAAACTGCATAATCATCGGCACAAGACGTTTACCCACGATGAGCATAAAGGCGATAAAGCCAGCAACCTTGAGTAAGGTGATACCAATCGTTAGCCAAATATTTTGACCATTATCTTCGGCTAGACTGACACCGCCAAGTAAGACTGCTGTGGCGGGAAGTAAGACTAAAGCCAACACCATCACCAAGTCTTCAACCAAAAGCCAACCGACGGCAATCTTGCCATTAACCGAATCGAGTAAACCACGATCACCGAGTGCTTTGAGTAGAACCACGGTACTCGCACACGATAGGCTTAACCCGAATACCAGTGCCGAGCCGAATGACCACCCCCAAAGCATCGTGACAGCAATACCCAAAATGGTTGCCACAGCGATTTGCAATATTGCACCGGGTAGGGCAATACGACGTACTTGTATTAAGTCCTTTAGGGAAAAGTGCATGCCGACGCCAAACATCAGGAACATCACACCGAGCTCAGCGAGCTGATTGGCAAGGTGTATGTCGCCCACAACCCCCGGTGTATTCGGGCTAATGATGATCCCTGCGATTAAATAACCAATGAGCGGTGGAAGTCGTAGACGTGCAGCGATATAGCCAAAAATCAAAGCCAAGCCAAAACCGACGGCGAGTAAGATAATCAGGTCTACATCATGTGGCACAGCACGCTCCAAATAAATATTGTGAATAGAAATAGATGTTTAAGAGAGATAAAGCATAAATAATGCCAAAAATTATCGCTTAAAGTATAACAGTCAGCAAAAGCAAATAGCACTAATGTGTCAAATTAGACACGAAAAATATCTACATTATATTGTTGGCAACATCTATGTTGCGCCCGACAGTCACCTTTGCCCTTTAAAACGCCTTGCTAAGTAACTCTTGCAGTATAGATCTAAATTAATCTGAGTTTGATGAATTATGTCGAGTATAGTATTGAAAAGCAGGACATTTTAGGCAAGTTTTTGCGGTTTATACTCATATTTCGGGATTAACCTTCGGTTCGACCTACTTTCCTTTCGGGGAAAGTAGGCAAAGCCATTTGTCAGTCGCAAACTCGGTTATATACTACAATCTATCCAATACCTTGAAGAACGTCACTTTACGAAATTTATCCTGCCCTCGAACAATGCGACTGACGTTCCCACGAGTCAGATAATTTTTTACTCATCTTATGTCGAACTGAGGTTAATTATATTGCAAATGAATGAAAACAATAGGCATAAAAAAACGACTCATCGAGAGTCGTTTTTTTATCGAGGCTAAAATTATTTGATTTTAGCTTCTTTGAAAATTACGTGTTGACGGATTTTTGGATCAAATTTTTTGATTTCCATTTTTTCCGGCATAGTACGTTTGTTTTTCGTAGTGGTATAGAAATAACCTGTACCAGCAGTTGAAACTAGGCGAATCTTATCACGCATGGCTATGGCTCCTTAGATCTTTTGACCTTGAGCGCGAAGATCAGCTACAACCTTCTCGATGCCCAATTTGTCGATAATACGCATACCTTTGGTAGAAAGACGAAGACGTACAAAACGCTTCTCAGTTTCTAACCAAAAACGGTGGTGGTGCAGGTTCGGCTCGAACCGGCGCTTGGTTTTGTTGTTTGCGTGCGAAACGTTGTTACCAACGATTGGACGCTTGCCGGTAACTTGGCAAACCTTAGACATGGTGAACTCCATTGATTAAGCCGAACAATAAATGGTATTTGTCAGGCTTGTCAGTCAATAAAACTAATAACTCTGGAAAATTAGCAACTCTATAAAATTAGAGTAACTTAAATTTGTAAGGGGCGTTTTATACCAAATTTTAGCTCAAAACACAAGCACGCCCCGAAAAAATAAGACATAAACTGCATTGATAGTTTATGTCTTAATCAATCTTCAAAAATCTGTCATAAATAAAGTGTACTCCCTCCAAAAATGACAGATTGAAAATTTGTGCGGTATTTTAGCGACGCAAAAGTGTTTTGTACATGATCTTGTGAATCGGTTTGTTAAACGGCGGCAAGATCATTTTGAAGGTATATAGCTTCGGTTTTGACATCATTGAGCGTTCGTGTGAGAAGCCAAAAAAGCCTTCTGGACCGTGATATTTGCCCATGCCTGATGCCCCCACACCACCGAATGGCAAGTCATCTTGCGCAACATGCGTGAGCGCTTGGTTGTTACCAAAGTGACCTGAGTGTGTATTTTGCGCCACGTATTCGGCACGATCTTTATTGAAGTCAAAATAGTACAAGGCTAATGGACGTGGGCGGTCATTAATAAAGTCAATTACTTCATCAATATTGTCATATTCAAAGATCGGCATGATTGGACCGAAAATCTCATTTTGCATGATTTGCATATCAGGCGTGACATTGGTGAGGAAGGTCGGTGCGACTTTGCGTACATCATGCAGAGTTTCGTGTTTTGGGTTGATCTCAATGACTTGTGCGCCGAGCGCAGTGGCATCTTCTAAGTAGCCTTGTAGGCGACGATATTGCTTATCATTGATGATCGAGGTGTAGTCTTTATTGTCACGAATCGTTGGGTACATGTGAGTCACAAATCTACGGAAGCTTTGAACAAACTCAGCTGTCTTGCCACGTGGCAAGAATAGATAATCTGGTGCAACACAAGTCTGTCCTGCATTCCATAATTTTCCTGCAACGAGGCGTTGCGCCGCATCTTTAATCGACATTTCAGGATGGACGATGGCAGGTGACTTGCCACCGAGCTCCAAGATCACTGGAACAAGGTTTTCTGAGGCAGCACGCATCACAGTTTTGCCGACCTCAGTTGAACCTGTAAAAATCAACTTATCAAAAGTTAAATGGCTGAATGCGTCAGAAATCGCACCACCGCCATTCACCACAGAAACTAAATCACTTGGGAAAACTTCTGCGAGTGCTTTTTGTAATAGTGCACCAAACTTTGGCGAAGCGCTTGAGATTTTGATCATGGCGTGGTTGCCTGCAGCGAGTGCACAGATCAAAGGGCCAACAGATAATAGAAGCGGATAGTTCCACGGCGCAATGATCCCGATCACACCAAGTGGTTGATATTCCACCCATGCTTTGGCTGGATGATGAATGTGTCCAACTTGGCGTTTAGATGGTTTCATCCATTTTTCTAAATTTTTTGAATAATAATGTGTTTGCTCAACACAGGTCAGTACTTCACCGATCTTGGTTTCTGCGACAGCACGATTGCCATAATCTTGTGAGATCGCTTCGGCAATGTCGTCTTGATATTTCAGTAAGACTTCTCGTAGATTGGTCAAACGATCAATACGCTCAGCAGCAGTTGGCAATTGATGACGGCGATAAGCACGCTTTTGCTCTGCAAGGATGTCATGCATTTCTTGGATTTTGTCTGATCCAGTGTTGCTGAGGCTTTTGTTAAGGCTGTTCATATCTTTGTGGCCATATTGACTATTCGTTGCGCTATTTTTAGAGTAAAAGCTCTAAATAGTCAAGCAATATTCGATAAGCTATGATAGATTGGACTTGCGATGCTGATTTTACGATTCAAATTTTGTACATTTGAATCGCTGTAATAAGGCATCTAAAAGGATTGTGCTATATTACTCGGCGCTTATTTGAGATTTTCTATTCAGCTTCTTTTTATCAAATTTTTTTGAATTTTAAAAAAATTTGTATTAAAGGATGAATGAAAAATCGAATGATCGGTCGGTGTAGTAGGTTGTAGTGATTTAAATTATCTAGAAAAGATGATGTTGAACGATTAAGGATAAACGGTTGAAAGCGTCTAAAACCAAGGAAAGAATTTTACAGACCAGTTTGGCTCTTTTTAATGAAAAAGGAGAGCGAGCGGTCACGACCAATCATATCGCCTCTGAGCTCGGCATCAGTCCTGGCAATTTGTACTATCATTATCGCAATAAGCAAGAAATCATTCGGGCTTTGTTCGATCAATATCGTCAGGAAACCGTTGATGTGTTGAATATGCCTGAAGGGCGAGATTTGACGAGTAGTGATAAAATTCAATATTTTCAGTCGTTAAGCAAGCAACTGTGGTCGTATCGCTTTTTACACCGTGATATTCATCATCTCATTGAGGCGAATCCCGAATTTCAAAAGCTTTATCCGATCTTTGCCAGTCAAGTGATGAAGCAAGGGCAGAAAATTTATCAGGGTTTTGTCGATGTTGGCTTGATGGAAATGACACCGCCTGAGATCGAAGCACTAATTATCAACTTGTGGATCGTCCTAACCAATTGGTCAAATTTCCTCTATATGTCAGGGCATCTAAAAGATGATAAAGATTCTGAACACTTGGTATGGCAAGCCTTGCGTCAGATGGTGTTTTTAGAAGGGCCTTACTTGCGCGGTGAAAGTCGTGAAACTTATGAACAGTTACTGGGCAATATGGGCGACTCAAACTTATTTGCAGTATTGTCTAATTCACCTACAAAAATTGCGGATTCTGACTAAAACACGCATCAAATGCGGATTTGCATGAAAAAAAGCGGTACACTAGCGCCATTTTTAGCATGTTGTGATCTAACTAAGCCATGAATATGTTTACCGAAAATACGGCACGTCTTTTGATTACTTGTGAAGATCGTCCTGGCATCGTACAGGCGGTTTCGAGCTTTCTATATCATCAAGGTGCAAATATTACTGCGCTTGATCAA
This sequence comes from uncultured Acinetobacter sp., assembly GCF_947493735.1. Classification (GTDB taxonomy): domain Bacteria; phylum Pseudomonadota; class Gammaproteobacteria; order Pseudomonadales; family Moraxellaceae; genus Acinetobacter. The sequence goes on from NZ_CANLSL010000028.1 coordinate 24,739, forward strand.
TATGCGACCGAAGCGCAAGGCGGACAATATTTCATGCGTGTTGAGTTTGAGCTAGAGCATTTAGCAACTCGACTTGAAACGTTGACCTCAACTTTTGCCAAAAATGTTGCAGAAAAATATGCAATGGATTGGAAGCTTAATAGCGTCAGCGACGTGAAAAAAGTCGGTATCTTGGTGTCTAAAGTTGATCATGCTTTGCTTGAACTGTTGTGGCGTCATTCTCGTGGTTCATTACCTTGTGAAATTACCCAAGTCATTTCGAACCATGAAACCTTGAGAGATAAAGTGGAACGCTTTGGTATCCCATTCCATGTCGTTCCAGTCGATAAAGATAATAAAGTTGAAGCCTATGCCAAGATCGACGAGATGATGCAAGGCAATGATCTATTGGTACTTGCACGGTATATGCAGATTCTCAGCGAAGACTTTGTAGAGAAATGGCCACAAAAAATTATTAATATTCACCATTCATTTTTGCCTGCCTTTGTCGGTGCAAATCCATATAAACAAGCCTATGAAAAAGGTGTGAAATTGATTGGCGCTACGGCGCACTACGTCACAGCTGATCTTGATCAAGGTCCAATCATTGAACAAGATGTGGAGCGTGTGAGTCACGACTACAGTATCGAGCAGTTGCGTGAGCTCGGTGAAGATGTAGAGCGTAATGTATTGGCGAGAGCGGTGCGTTGGCACTTGGAAGATCGTGTGATCGTCGATGGTAATAAGACGATTGTTTTTGATTAATTTTTTACACTTTTATCATCACGTTTCTTAGAAATATTTTGAAAAAGCACAGCCGAGGTTGTGTTTTTTTATGCTTGTAAAAACAGAAAATACAATAAAAAGGTTGAAAATGAAAACACTTCTCATTTATCATTAGGCAACTTTTATTGAAGCAACCGATGCTGAGGATCGCAATCTTACATCGGTCGAATTTTTTGTGAAATATATTAGGACATCGTAGATGGGTCAATCATCTGTCGGATCTTCTCCCAATCCAAATCAGAGACCACCAAGGCAATCTCCGCATAAGCAAAAAGTCATCATTGCTGTGGTAGCTGTACTGGTTGCACACGTCGGTGCGTTGTGGGCATTAGCGAATATGCCACCGATGCAGTTGCGTCCAATCGAACCGACACCGCCTGTGAAGGTTAAGTTCGTGAAGATTGTCGAGAAACCACTACCAGAGCCACCGAAGCCAGAACCACCGAAACCAAAACCTGAACCGCCGAAGGAAAAACCAAAGCCGAAGGAAAAACCAAAGCCGAAGAAAGTTCAGATTGCAGAAAAGCCGAAAGAACCGCCGAAGAAGAAAGAAAAAGTCCAACAGGTGAAAGAAAAAGCACCTGATAAAAAGGTAGAGATGCCATCAGCGGAAACAAAAGTGACCACATCTACTTCAGTTAGAGAAACGGTCAAAGAACAGCCGAAAGAAGAGGTGAAAGAGCAACCTAAAAAGGTAGACACTTCTCCTCGAAACTTGGGCGATGCAGCGAGTGTGGCGTGGAAAAGTAAGCCTAAACCACGACTTAAAGCAAAAGATTTGGAAGATGTGACTAATCCGATGGTAGTTGTTCGTATTGATGTCGATGAAACAGGTCGAATCAAGGCGCAGATCAAGCAATCAAGTGGTAGTCCAAAAGTAGATAAAGAAGTGATTCGTGCTGTACAAGCTGCTCGCTTCCATCCTTATAAAGAAAATGGTGTCGCAATGCCTTTTTATGCAGAGCAACCATTCCAACTACAGTAATCAGCCGCAGGGCTTAGACAACATATTTGAATTTAAGGAGTTCTGTCATGAACTTTTCAGTGTATTGGCAACATGCAGATGCGGTAAGTAAGACTCTATATTTTATCTTGCTTGCGATGTCGATCATCACATGGACACTATTTATTATTCGTGTTTTGGGTACTCGTCAGCTGAAGCAAAATGCCAAGCAACGTATGCAAATAGTTTTGGATAATCTACAAGCACGCTTGACTGGTATTCCATTTGAGCAACGTAAAGCAGCGGCAGAGCAAGCCATCTTGCAACAGATGTCACGTGAAAAAACCGATGCGGATAAAGGCGTGTCTGTACTTGGTACGATTGCGTCAATTGCGCCATTTGTTGGTTTGTTCGGTACAGTGTGGGGTATATTTCACGCACTTGTTGCTGTCGGTAGCAGTGGTCAGGCAGGTCTTGCACAAGTCGCAACGCCAGTCGGTGAAGCATTGATCATGACAGGTCTAGGTTTGGCTGTAGCGATCCCTGCGGTATTGGCGTACAACATCTGTGTCCGTCAAAATCGTGCTTTGGCACATGACTTACATGATCATGCACATGGCTTGTTGATCGATACGATCTTGCAAGATAAGAAAACGACACAAACGGCGCAAACAGATTCGACCAATACGCAATTTGCTGGAGGTCAAGCATAATGGCATTTTCTTTAGGAGAAGAAAATGATCAAGCCATGACGGAGATGAATCTCATTCCGTTGATCGACATTATGCTAGTGTTGATGATCATTTTCCTTGTAACTGCAACGGTTGCGAATCCGTCGATTCCCCTCACCTTGCCAAAAACAACTGCGGAAATCCAAGAGCCACCGCCAAAAGCAATCAATGTCAATATCACAGCTGAGAATCAAGTTGCTTGGAATGATCAAGTCATTTCATTAGATGAATTGGCAAAACGCTTGTCGGAAGCTGGTTCAGCAGAACGTAAGCCTGCAGTAATGCTTAAAGCAGATAAAGATGCAAAATACGACACAGTGGCGCAAGTGATGTCACGTGCCAGTGAAGCAGGTCTTGCAGATATCTCATTTGTTAGTGATAACTAATAGATATCAAGCCATATAAAAAACAGGACGCTAAATGCGTCCTGTTTTTTCATCAAGTTTCTAAACTTTTTGAATAAATAGATTACGATCAAAACGATATTGCGGGAAAAACACACCATCTTTGGCACGTTCGCCTGCACCAATTACCATTACAGGATGTTGTTGACTATTGAGTCCTAAGATCTTGCGCACCATCGGCTCATCGAAACCTTCCATCATACAGCTATCAAAACCATAAGCACGCAAAGCCAATACCAAGTTTTCACAAGCAAGCGCCGTCGTTTTTGTTGCCCACAATTTTGCATCGGCAGTATTAAATGCAGTTACAGGCAGTTGCTTATCTAGAGCTCGTGCAGCAGTAAATGCAACTCGCTTAAAATTGCCTAAGGCATTGAAATAACCTGTTTTATAATTGTATGGAATAAAACGATAATACTTCTGTACTGCAGGCGGTGCCTCAGGAAAAGGAAATTCACTCAAGTTGCGCTTTGCCATATTGTCTATTCGGTCGGTGCGTGCCACGCAGACAATCAATTCCGATGCAGTCTTTGCAGCAAGCTGACCTAGACAAGCTTTGACTAAGGCTTTTTTCTTTGAAGGATTTTGCACGACAAAGAATGTCCACGGCTGTAGATTTGATGAGTTTGGTGCAAGTAAAGCCAAATCTAAACAAGCATCAAGTACATCTGCAGGAATTGCTTTATCAGTGAACTTACGTACTGAACGGCGGCTTTCAACCACTTTACGGAAGTTGTCCACATCAATGTCTTGGGGTGCTGGCTCGAAGTAACGCTTCTTCTCATTGCTTTCTGGGTGGTTAGACAATGGGTCTTGTGTTGATTGTTTTGCCATGAGATATGATCTTCCTGAATGTATGTGCCGAATATATTTGGTTATTGGGTCAAGCGATGCAAAAGCAACTATAAAACATTATTAAATCGAATCAGTTTTTAAATAAGTCAGGATATTTTGCCTGCAGTTTTGATAGTTTCGGTGGAATCGAAAAGTTGCAATAACCTTGTGTTGGATTGCGTGCGTAGAAATTCTGGTGATATTCCTCGGCAGTATAGAAGGTTGGTGCAGGGCTTAGCTCAGTCACGATATTTAATCCTTCAGCTTGCAGATTCGCAATTTTCTGTGCGGAGATTTCTTTTTGTTTTTCATCTAAATAAAAAATCACCGAGCGATATTGTGTGCCAATATCATTGCCTTGACGATTCAATGTGGTTGGATCGTGCGTTGCAAAAAACACATCCAATAGCAGATCAAAACTTAATTCGGATTCGTCAAAGTCGATACGTATCACTTCGGCATGACCTGTAGCACCTGTACAGATTTGCTCATAGCTTGGATTGGCACGTTGTCCGCCTGCATAGCCACTTTCGACTTTTTGCACGCCTTTGACAT
>NZ_CANLSL010000029.1 GCF_947493735.1 uncultured Acinetobacter sp.
ATGAGTTGGCGATCTTTAAAGATATACTTTTGAAAACAAACTTTGATACACGTGCTAAATTTAATTATGATTTGAGAGAAATTATTGAATGGTATAGTAGTGAAAAGAAAAATATATTTAAATCTTTGAATATCGTTATATTGAACAACTATGCATTTAATATTAATTGTAATATTGTTGAGTTAATATTAATGTTGGATAATTTTTATAATAATGCATTTGAACATGGAGCTGGATTTATTCAATTTGATTTTGATAATAATGATTCTTTATATATATCAAGTGATTCTGAAGTAATTAAAAAGGAAAATTTTACTAGAGTTTTTGAACTTGGATTTTCAACTAAAGAAACTGGAACTGGTATTGGTCTAAATCAAATTAAGATTTTTTTAGAAAAGTCTGGTTATAATATCCAGATTTTAGATAATAGTGAATTGGTTACTTTCCAGATTTATAAGGGGTGAGGTGTGAGACTAGACTTTAGAGTTCTAATTGTTGATGATGAGTTAGATGATCCAGATAATAAAAGATCAATTTTAGAGTATAAGAGGATTATAGAAGAACGTTTGAAATTAAAAGGTTTTATTCCATATATTGAAACTTACAAGTCAGCAGATGAAGTAAATAGTCTGGCTACATCGAAAAAAAAGCGTATCGATTTATATATAAGTGATAATAATTTAGGTGGAAATGGGAGTGGTCAAGAAATACAAGAGGGTATTGACCTATATTTTCATCTTAAAAAAGAATTTCAATGTGATTTTTTACTTTATACACGTTCAGATAAAGAATCTATAATTCAAAAGTTGATTGAGGATTTGACATCAAAAAAAGATCCAAATCTTTTTACTAAATTTAGCTTTGTTAGTCGTGCTAATAAAAATGAATGGCATGCTTTTACCTATGAACTTTTAAACCATATAGTAAAGCGAAGAGAGGAAATCAATAATTTACGCGGACTGTTTGCTGAAAAAATTTCTAAAATCCATAATTATTTGAAAAACAAAAATGGATATAATGAAGATGATGATATTGATTTTGTTGATATATTATCTAAGTCATTCGATGAAAATATTATAGATCAGAATAAGTGGCAGAGATTAACTAAGCTTAGATTTATCAGAAATGCTCTACTTCATAATGAGGAAATTTATGATGAATCAACGGATAAATATAAGATCAAATATTATGAATTAAAATTTAGAAAAGATGGTCGTCAATATGACAAACAGGAGCAATGGTTAGATGAATTATCTGCTAATTATGCTAGTTTCCGTAGGGAACTAGATCTAATAGTAAATGAGGTTGTTGTTTAAAAAATCCCCGCATTGAGCGGGGATTTTTTTATCTTAGTGTTAATTAAACACGTTCGATTACTGTTGCAATACCTTGACCAAGGCCGATACACATGGTCGCAAGACCAATTTGAGTATCTTGTTGTTCCATTACGTTGAGCAATGTCGTTGTGATACGTGCACCAGAACAGCCCAATGGGTGACCAAGCGCAATCGCACCACCATTTAGGTTGATGATGTCTTGCTTCTCATAAATACCTAAGCCTTTCATGACTGATAAACCTTGTGCAGCAAATGCTTCATTCAATTCAACAGTTTGAATGTCATTGATAGTCAAGCCAGCACGCTTCAATGCTTTTTGCGTTGCAGGAACAGGACCATAGCCCATGATCGCTGCATCACAGCCTGCAACCGCCATAGAGCGGATTACAGCACGTGGCTTCAAGCCTAATGCTTGTGCACGTTCAGCAGACATCAATAACATTGCAGAAGCACCATCAGACAAAGCTGAAGATGTTGCAGCTGTTACTGTACCGCCTTTCGGATCGAATACTGGACGCAATGCTTGGAATGCTTCAATATTCGCATCTGGACGAATTACTTCGTCGATGTCACAGCTTTGCAAGAAGCCATTTTGGTCGTGACCTTCAATCGCAATGATTTCATTTTTAAAGCGACCTTCTTGTGTTGCAGCCCATGCACGGCGGTGAGATTCCACACCGAACGCATCTTGCTCTTCACGAGAGATACCATTCATACGACCAAGCATTTCTGCTGTTAAGCCCATCATATTCGATGCTTTTGCATAGTGCTTAGACGCTTGTGGGTTGATGTCGATACCGTGCATCATACCAACGTGACCCATGTGCTCTACACCACCGATGATAAACACATCGCCTTGGTTAGTTGCGATTTGCGCCGCAGCAGTGTGGATCGATTGCATTGATGAACCGCAAAGACGGTTGACCGTTTGACCTGCAACAGTTTTTGGAAGATCAGCTAACAATACGATGTTACGACCAATGTTCATACCTTGTTCAAGCGTTTGGTTTACACAACCCCAAATTACATCTTCAACTTCATTGGTATCAAACTGGTTACGTGCAACAAGCGCACGTACCAATTCAGCTGATAAGTTATCTGCACGAACATTGCGGAACATACCGTTTTTGGTTTTACCCATTGCTGAACGTACACCATCAACGATGACAACGTCACGTGGATTTAAAGTAGCCATTCACGTTGCTCCTTAACCGTAGAATTTTTTGTTGTTTGCAGCCATGTCACGCAACATTTGTGGCGCTTCATAAGCCTTACCTAAGTGTGCATATTTGTCGCAAAGCGCAACGTATTCAGCAACACCTGTTTGGTCGATGTAACGGCATGGACCACCACGGAATGGCGGGAAGCCTACACCCATGATCATCGCCATATCTGCTTCTGATGCAGTCGCTACGATGTTGTCTTCTAAGCAACGAACTGTTTCGTTACAGAAAGTCAGCATCATACGATCAATGATTTCTTGGTTATCAAACTCGTGCTTTTCAGTAGTCGCCATTGATGCCACAAGCTCATACGCTGTTGGATCAATTGTCTTCGCTTTCTTGCCTTTACGATCAAGTTCATACTTGTAGAAACCAACGTCATTCTTTTGACCAAGACGTTTGTTTTCATACATGATTTCAATCGCACCTTTGAAGTCAGGCTTCATACGATCAGGGAAACCTTCTGCCATCACTTCTGCACCATGAACACCCGTGTCGATACCAACTACATCGATTAAGTATGCAGGACCCATAGGCCAGCCGAATTTTTCCATGACTTTATCCACTTGTTGGAAGTCCGCACCATCTTTCAATAGAAGGTCAAACGCACCAAAGTAAGGGAACAAAACACGGTTTACAAGGAAGCCTGGGCAGTCGTTGACAACGATTGGCGTTTTACCCATTTTTTGAGCTAGAACTACTGTCGTTGCGATCGCTTCAGGTGAAGTTTTCTCACCACGGATCACTTCTACCAATGGCATCATGTGCACTGGGTTGAAGAAGTGCATACCAACAAAGTTTTCAGGACGTTGTAGGTTTTCAGCCAAACGAGTGATTGAAATTGTTGAAGTATTTGAAGCTATGATCGTGTTTTCACGAACATTTTTCTCAGTTTCAGCAAGTACTATACCTTTTACTTTTGGATTTTCAGTCACCGCTTCGATCACGATATCCACTTCTGTGAACTCGTCATAGCTCAAAGTTGGACGGATACGGGCTAGGGTTTCACCCATTTGCGCAGGCATTAATTTTTTGCGTTCAACTTGCTTAGTGAGCAGGCCATTTGCTTCTTTCATACCCAACGCAAGTTGTGGATTACCAATATCTTTCATGATAATTGGTGTACCTTTGCTTGCCGCTTGGTAAGCAATACCGCCACCCATGATACCAGCGCCTAGTACAGCCGCTTGATTTACAGGATGCGCACCTTGCTCATATTTTTTAGACGTCTTTTTCACCAACTGGTCATTTAAGAATAGACCAATCAATGCTTCTGCTTGTGGCGTAGATGCTGCTTGACCGAAGAATTTCGCTTCAGTTTTTACTGCTTCGTCACGTGTTTGGTTTGCAGATGCTTGGATTGAGTCAATCGCAAGTTTTGGCGCAGGATATTGTGCAGGATTTGCTTTTGCAAGAACTACACCTTTGGCTGAGTTGAACGCCATCATTTGTTCGATTTGGTTCAATTTCACTGGATCAAGTTTTTCTTGACGTTTTGCTTTCCAATCAAGCTCACCAGAAAGTGCTTTTTTCACCAAGTCGATCGCTGCATCTTGCAGTTGTTCAGGTGCAACAACCGCATCAACTGCGCCATCTTTAAGTGCAGCTGCAGGTTTCTTCTGTGCGCCTGTACCAATCCACTCTAGTGCATTGTCGATACCGATCACACGCGTCAAACGTACTGTACCGCCGTAACCTGGGAAGATACCCAGTTTAACTTCAGGCAGACCAACTTGTGCAGCTGTTGACATAACACGGTAATCACATGCCAAGCAAAGTTCAAAACCGCCGCCCAAAGCGATGCCATTGATCGCAACCACTTTTGGAATATCCAAATCTTCAAAAGCATTGAAAATCGCATGTGCATCCATGGTGATGTCTGCAATTTTTTCTGCACCTGAAGAGAAGTAAGCACCAAACTCTGTGATGTCTGCACCAACGATGAATACTGGTTTACCACTGGTCACGATCAAACCTTTAACTTCACTGTTCGCTTTGATTGCGTCAGTCGCAGCCTTGAGGTCTTGCATAGTGACATTGTTGAATTTGTTTACTGACTCGCCCTGTAAATCAAAGCGTAGTTCTGCAATTCCATCCGAAAGTAATTGGACGGTAATGGCATTGCCATTGTGGATCATGCCTGATCTCCTTGTTTTGGAGGACTTATGTTGAAATTCACTGCCATACGCGGGCGCATGACACTTTGCACATCTTACGCTAACTATATCTAAAATTTAAATACAAGTTGTATCAAGGCGTGACGCAAGCGTCATCAATAAGCTTGAATCATATGATTGAAATCTATCGAAAGGATTCAGTAACACAATTACTTACCCTATTGACCATATAAGGCACGCACCACTTCACCAATCACCGCAATACCTTTCTCTAAGGTCGCATCATCTTGCGCAATGCTCATGCGAATACATTCATGCGCATGACTATATATTACTGTGTCTATGCCTGGGAAAAAGTGTTCACTAGGAATGATCAAGGTATTTTTCGCCTTTAAGCGTTGATACAGCTCCACGGTATTGATCGGTAAATCCTGAAACCAAATCCAAAGGAAAATCGCCCCTTCAGGTTGATGAATTTTCATTGGATAATTGCCGAGTTCCTTCTTCAAACACGATACCGCAAAGTTGGCTTTGGCTTGATAAAAGGGCTGAATTTCCTCATCAGCAAGACGTTTTAATTCATCACTTTCAAGTAACGGTGTCGCAATCGCCGTACCAAAGCGTGTCGGTGAAAGATTGACAATTGCATTCATTGCGCTGACCGCAGAAACCACTTTTGGATCTGCCACAATGATGCCTGTACGTGTTCCTGGCAGACCAATTTTCGACAGGCTCATACACAAAATAGTGTGATCGTCCCAAGTAAGTTTGGCATCAGTATGGATAATATTGGGAAATGGCATGCCATAAGCATTATCAATAATCAGTGGAATATTATGTGCTTTTGCCAAATCCGAGAGCTTCGCCATTTCCCCATCAGTCAGCACATTGCCTGTTGGGTTGGTTGGGCGTGAACAGCAAATTGCGCCGATTTTTCCTTGTTTTAATTCAGGTAAATTGTTTAAGGCATCAAAATCGACATGATATTTAAAGAAACCTTGCTCGCCATTGTATTAGCTATCTTCGATGATCGGCTTTACCGCAACAAAGTGCTTTCCTGCGATATGTACATCGCTATAACCAATATATTCAGGCGCAAGTGGCAACAAAATTGACTTATCTTTACCATCGGCGAACTTCCCACCAAATAGATCAAATAAGTAAAAAAACGCATTTTGTGAGCCATTGGTCAGTGCAATATGGTCTTTAGTAATTCCCCAATCATAGTGTCGATTGAGGAAATCCACCAAAGCATCAATAAATTTTGCATCACCTTTGGGATTGGAATAATTACCAATATTTTCAATCGCCGTCGAACCCAACTCGCCCTCAGCAAGCGACTTGTACACTGCTAGAAATGCACGATTCACTGCATCAATACGTGCAGGATTACCACCACCGAGCATATTAATCGGTTGTTCACTTTTTAAGGCATCGCCAAGATCATCCATGAGCTGGGAAATGCCTGACGGTTGAATAAATTTCTGCCCAAAATTTGAAAAATTCATGCTGTTTCTTCTGTCATGTGCGATTCGCACGTTCGCTAAAATAAAAGACGAATTATAGCAAATCTCACCCTGTCAGTTTTTCTACAGTTTCAATTTTAAAATTTGCCATAAATTTGCTCATCCGCATATGAATGCTCTAAAATTACTATGATTCTTTAAATTTGGCATGCTTCATGTTTATTACACTTAAAAACTCTTCCCAAGTCATCCTATTGATGTGTTCTGCACTGTTTTTATTCAGCGCATGCAGTGAACGCAAACCGATGACCGCAGAAGAAAAATGGCAACGATTCTGTATCACTTATCAGTCTGCTGCCTACAACATCATGTCGGATCGTCAACATCAAGTAACAGAACAACAAGCCATTGAACATGTTGAAAAAATCCAAGCAGGTGTAGAGCGTGATATGCTCATGACATTGGTCAAACAAGCACATCAAAGCCCTGCTTTTGATCAACAAGATGATAAAGAAAAAGCAATGGAAGACTTCAAAGCAGGAAAATATCAAGCCTGTATGGCGAAAATGCCTTCATCAAGTGAAGCTCAAAACGCCGATGTTCCAACTGCAACAGCGCCATAAATCTTAAAAGTTAAACCGCAATCTGATCCATAAAAAAAAGCGCACAGTCTCGATGCTATGCGCTTTTCTTTTGCAATGTACAGAATATTCAAATCACCGAGTTTTCTTTTTTGCTTGGACTTCACGTTGAAACTCTGCCAAAGCCCAACCCAAACAACCACCCAGCAAACTGATTGGCAATGCTTCAGAGAAGCCAAATTGTAAAATTAGCAATGCGAGCAAGAAAAAAATCAAGCTAAAAGTACAGATATAAAGAACTCGTCGCATCATCATATACAGCCTAAAACAAGCAATCAAACCAAAACCACTATTCAATTAGCTTAGGCTGTATAAGACGACATGGACATTAGGCTTTTGTCGTACTTTTCGGGCTTTTAGACTAGACTTTAGGCTTATTTCAAAAAGCCATTTTGCGCTAGAAAGTCCATGCTAATATTCGAAGTTGCAGTCTGCTCTGCGGCTTTATCTCCGAGCATCAAGCGCTCGATATAACGTGCCAAAACATCGACTTCGAGATTGACTTGCGTGCCTTGTTTCCAAGAGCCAATATTGGTGCGGTCTGCGGTGTGTGGAATCAAATTTAGACTAATCACATTGCCACGCAGATGGTTAATGGTCAGACTAATACCATCTACCGTGACCGAGCCTTTTTCCGCCAAATATTTTGCCAATTCCACAGGTGCAGTCACTTCAAAATACAATGAACGTGCATCTTCACGTACGAGGCTAATTTCACCCAGTCCATCGACATGACCACTGACAATATGACCGCCAAAACGTGTGGTTGGGAGCATCGCCTTTTCCACATTGACGGTTTGCCCTGCTTTCCATTGTCCAAGTGTGGTGCGATGCAGGCTTTCTCTCGACACATCCGCCGCATACCAATCTTTACCAAACTCAATCACGGTCAAGCAAATGCCATTGGTGGCAATCGAATCGCCAAGATGCACATCGGACATATCCAGTTTGGTGTGGATTTTTAAGCGCACATCCCCACCAACGGCTTGTACACTTTGCACTTGTCCTACACTTTCAATGATGCCTGTAAACATAGAAAGACCTATATATTTTTTCAATGCGAATGCGCTGTATATGTGGGCAAACTGCCGAATTTAAAGCACATTCAACTCAGCACTATTCAACGTAGAGAATACATCTACCACAATGCCAATTGCGTGCTACTGCCTGAGGTATCCACCCCACCGAGTTCAGCAAAATGATGCAATTGCCCCAAGAGCTGACGTAACGGTGGACCAGACTTGGCATGGGTATCAGTAATCACGATAAACTCAAGCACTCTCGCTCGTTCAGACTGACGCTGTTTACTGACCCGATAACGTGGCACATCTTGCGTCAGTAGCGTGACTTTACCTCGTGCCAAATTGGCTTGCAACAAGTCCACAGGGGAAATATTACCATCGGTACTATAGCTGGTCAGGATAAAGCGTGCATGGATGGTTGCCAATAATTTCTCATAGGCTTCTTGTGCATATTTTGAGGAATTATAAGCACTTGGACGCTCTTTGCGCCACGCACGATCAATGCCACTTTTAAAGCCTTTGGTATCAGGCGATGGTAAATCGACTTGATCCCACATGGTCAGTGCATTCAAAACATGATAATTACTGCTATAAGCATGTTGATTGTACGGTGGATCGAGGTATGCCACATCCACTTCAAAGCCTGTCATCTGATCGGCGAGATGCTGTGCATCAACGCACCACATTTCCGCTGCAGGACGGTTCGGATCGCCGACTTCACAGAATTTATTCGGGGACAGTAGCAATAAAGAATCAATCCGCTCCAAAGCGGTTTTGGTTTTCCCGCCCCAACCATGATGAAAACTTTTAAATACGCCACTGGTATTGCTGACAAAACTTGCCGAATATAAAAGCGGTGAAAGGAGCGCACTCATTTCCACACTATCAATCGTACCCTGTGCTTGCCATGTGGCAATCTGCTGACGCATCGCATCGAGGCGCATGCCGTTGCGACGTTTGAAGAACAGGCGATCTCGACTCGGATCATAGACATCATCATCACGAGGACAGAGATTGTGTGTCACCCAGCCTTTAACCGCAGGCAAACGATTCAGATAATCAATCGCCGCTTGATAACCGCCCAATTGTTTAAACTCAGGTGCTTCCACGCAAGACAACACCGCATGATTTAAAGCGTGACTATATGGCTCCCAGTCGTTGGCGATGACACGATAGCCATTTTGCCGTGCTAGACGTGATACTACGCCACTACCTGCAAAGAAATCAGCAAAAATTGGCGCCGACTTGCCTTTTTTCGGCTGAAGCGTACCTGTCAGCTCCAATGCTTCCAAAATCAAATGCAATAAACGCCGTTTATTACCCAAATACGGCACCAACTGATGAAATAGATATTCATCCGTGGTACGGGCAGCATGGCGACGTTTGTGATATACGGAAACTTCAGCGGTCATAGAACAATCAAATAGCGACAATCAAATGGGAGAAATTTAAACAGGCGTTTTCACAGGGCACCTCTAAAAACTTAGCGAGTAGTGTAAATTTTAAGGCGCACCTCGCACAGCAACCGCAGTGTACATGACGTACATGAGGATTGCGAGCAAGGAGCAACGCAGAAATTTACCTACGCAGGTGGTTTTTCGAAGTGACCTACAATGGGTTTTAGACGTAGTCGTATATCTTGTCCAATCTGCTTCACATCAAACAATTCAAAATCAATACTTTGACACATTGCATCGAAGTCAAATTGATTCAAGGCACGCGCCGATTGACCGAGATATTTTGGCGCGATGTATTGAATGAGTTCATCGACCAAGCCATCACGAAGAAAACTCGTCGCCAATGTTGCACCTGATTCGACCAACACATCATAGATTTGATATTGCGATTTCAAGATTTGCAATAGTTCAGATAACGATTGGACGGGCAATTGTATCACACCCAATGTCTCAAGTTCTGCTCGATATGGGGTCATCACCATTACCGTGTTTGGCTGATTGAGCAATTGTGCAGTCAATGGCAGGCGACCTTGTCGATCTAACACCACACGATAGGGTTGCACGACTTGGTTTAAATCAACTTCATCACCAGTTTCCGCATCGATCAATTGACGTACATTAAGCTGTGCATCATCAGCGAGAATGGTATCTACACCTGTAATCACTGCACCACTGATCGCTCGCCAATGCTGTACATCCAGCCGAGCATCATCACCTGTGATCCATTTCGACTCACCTGATGCCATCGCAGTCCGTCCATCAAGACTCGCTGCTACTTTCAAGCGCACATAGGGCAAGCCACCTGACATGACTTTCATAAAGCCTTGATTTAATTCTAAAGACTCTTTTTCTAAAATACCTACAGACGTTTGAATCCCTGAATTTTCTAAAATCTGCTGTCCTTTGCCAGCGACCAGTGGATTCGGGTCAAGTGTGGCAATCACCACACGGGCAATTTTCGCTTTGACCAATGCTTCTGCACATGGTGGTGTACGACCATAGTGGGCACATGGCTCTAAAGTCACATAAGCTGTTGCACCATTTGCATACTCGCCAGCTTGTGCCAAAGCAAACACTTCGGCATGTGAGCCACCGACTGGCGCAGTTGCACCACGACCAATGATCTGATCGTCTTTGACAATGACACAGCCCACCGCAGGATTTGGACGAGTGCGGTATTGTGCTGATCGTGCAAGAGACAAAGCCTCACGCATCCAATACGTATCTTGACGTTGGGTTATATCATCTTGCATGAATAGACTCTTTGTCGGAAAAGTTCATTGACGGATTTTAAACGCTTCAGCAATTCACAGTTAAACAGTTAATTGTCTTTACGCAGTTGCATCATCTCAATCTGTTCACGGAACGCATCCAAATTTTGAAAATCGTGATAGACCGAAGCAAAGCGCACATACGCCACATGATCTAATTCAAAGATTGATTGCATGGCGATTTCACCAATAGTTAACGATTTGACATCACGTTCACCTAGACGACGAATCTGCTGTTGAATATTGGAGAGTGTTTCTTCAATTTGCTCTTGGGTCACTGGGCGTTTTTGCAGGGCGTGCATCAAAGATCGACGTAGTTTTTGCTCATCAAATGGTTCATTTTTGCCATTCGACTTAATCACGCGAGGCATCACCACTTCGTAACTTTCAAAAGTGGTAAATCGCTCGCCACATCGAATACATTCCCGACGGCGACGAATCTGCGCACCTTGCGCTGCTAGGCGTGAGTCAATCACTTTACTGTCTGAAGTATCGCAAAATGGGCAGTGCATAAGCTCAGTTTTTTCTGAAGATTTCTTGCAGTGTAGCAAATTTTGACGACTGACAGCTAGGTCAATCGCCAATGCGTAGGTGTTGTGCTTTTAGTCGAAATGAATCAGACAAGTTATTCTATTTCAAAACTCAATGTCGAGAAGATATAACGGCTCTTATATGCTTTGTCTTGATATTTTCCAGCCTCTTCGACTGCTTTTCCTGCTTCGATCACATACAAGCCTGTCCACGGTGTTTCAACGCTAAACTGACCTTGATCATTGGTATAATGGGTTTTCGACCAACGATTCGGTGCAAAGACGACGACTTCTTGACCTAATCATGGCTTGCCATCATAAATCACGGTGAATTTCTTGGCATTTGTAGCAACAGGAACAATCTCCATTTCCATCGTTGCATTGCTATTTTGGCGTCTAGTCTTTGCGAGGAAGTTAATCAGCATCTCGTCATAGCGCATATCTTGACTGACTCGGACATCTTGCTCAACTGTAGTCGCTTAAATCAAATGATCTGTTTGAACTTTCGCTGAATACTTTTTGTCGCCATGTTGAGCTTTTGAAATGTTAAAGGTTTTCAGTGTACCTGTTTGGTTTTCCAATTCTCCAGCGCTAAATTCTCCATAATATGCAAGTGTTTGGTTGTTTTCTGCAGGTGCTAACCACAGCATATGTGCTGAGGCATTGAGGCTAAGTAATAGCGAAGTGGCGAATACGCCGATTTTCAATTGTTTCATGTTAGTTCTCTATTTAAGGTGAGGAGTTTAATTGGACATAAGATTACCATGTAATACTGATAATCATTCACAATGATTGCAAAAAATTAAAGGCGCATTTTTATGCACCCTAAATTCCGCTTAAATCTTTAATTTGATCAGGCCGTTAAAGTATTTACTTTCTTTAAGTTTATGTATTTAAAACTTTCTTGATAGCTTACTTGCAAAGCGTGAAACGGTTTGATAGCCCGTCGGCAATACACGCTGTAAACCATCAAGGATTTTTGCATCGTTGCCGATTAATACACGTGGCTTATTGGCTTTCACTGCATTTAAAATGGTTTGTGCTGCCACTTCTGGTGGGCAACGTAGTAGCTTATCAAACGCTTTTGCAGATTTCTCAGGATCCATACCGATCGATTTCAAACTACCATTCATCCGTGCTGCTTTAGCAATATTAGTACGAATGCCACCTGGATGCACGCAGGTCGCACTGACCCCTGCATTTTGCATATCAAGCTCTTGGCGAAGTGATTCGGTGAAACCACGCACAGCGAATTTTGTTGCGTTATATGCAGATTGCGTCGGTTGTGCAATGATGCCGAACAGGCTAGATATATTAATGATGTGACCGTCTTTACTGGCTTTCAGATGTGGTAAAAATGCTTTTGTACCGTACACCACACCCCAAAAGTTGATATTCACGATCCATTCAAGCTCTTCATAGCTCGCACCTTCGACCGTCGAACCGAGTGCCACCCCTGCGTTATTAAAGATCAAATTCACAGAACCATGATTTTGAACAGTTTCTTCCGCCCATGTATAGACTTCTTCACGATTCGCAACGTCGACATGCTTGGATGTAATGCGCACGCCATATTGTTTGGCTTGTTCAACAGTTTCTGCCAATCCTTGATCATTCACATCACTCAGTGATAAATGACAGCCTTGTTTTGCTAATAAGATTGCCAATTGCTGACCAATACCCGAACCTGCACCTGTTATGGCTGCGACTTTATTTTGAAAATTTTTCATTGCGAATCCTATTCCTTGATCTGCTGAGGATCATTTTACCTTGATCTTTTTGACCGATATTCTGCACTATAAATTTGACAATTTGCATTGTCAATGCATTATTTAATCGATTGTGTATAATACAATGTCAATTTTTAATGATAATTCACTTTTTAGTTAAGGCAGTCCATGACGTCTAAAGCATTAAAACAACTAACGCCGACGCCGACTTCAGATTCGTTGGATCAAAAGCAACTCGAAACAACTCTCGAGCAATCAGCTACGCCTGATGCAAGTAAACCCAAAGGTAAAGACAACGCAAACAATAACAATAAAAAAACTACGCCCTCTCGTCAATTCAAAGGCATGTCCTTAGAACAGCGCCAAAATATGCGCCGTGAAAAGCTGATCGAAGCAGGGCTTCAAGCCTACGGTACACATGGATTTTTCTCGGTCACTGTGAAAGATATTTGTAGAGAAGCCAAACTGACCGAGCGCTATTTTTATGAATCGTTTAAACGCAGTGAAGAGCTGTTCAAAGCTGTCTATCTCAATCTTCTGGATGATATTCAACGCAAGATCGTAGAAGCTGTGATACAGAAGTCACCTGATCTACAGCAGATGATTACAGCGGGTTTAAGTGCGCTACTGAATAGCTTACGTGATGATCCACGTACCGCACGGATTTTATTTGTCGATGCAGTACTGGTGCATGAGTTGCACGGCGATACCATTCATGAATCGCACACTCGTTTTGATCAAACCATTTTTAACTTTTTAAATATTGTGTTCCCTGATCAACAAGAAAATAAATCACAAATTTCGTTGATTGCTTCGGGCTTGAATGGCTATGTCGTTCACATTGCAATGCGTTGGGTGTTGAGTAATTTTAAACAGCCTTTTGAGCAAGTCTTAGAAGCATGTAGCTTGGCTTATCTTGGCATTTACCAGCAATTTAATTATTTGCATCCGACCAAAAGCGAATCTTGACTACAATTGGTCTGAATTAAAACTTAATTAAAATCATGATCATGAATTGTTTCATTACAATTTTATGTAAATTATCTGTATAAATTTTCATCATTGCAATAATATTGTCATATTCTCGCTTTGTAATATACCTGTCATAAACAATACGGCTAATCGTTGAATTTTCATCATTTCAAGCGTCTTAGCCCAAAATATAAAATAGGTTGATATTGTGAAAGATGAATATATTCTCATCGTCGATGATGAGCTTCCAATCCGTGAAATGATCCATACCTCGTTGGATATGGCAGGTTATCAATGCCAACAAGCAGGTGATGCACAGCATGCCCATCAGATGATCGTCGATCATCGCCCCGCCCTGATTCTATTGGATTGGATGTTGCCCAATGGTGTCAGTGGTATTGATCTGTGCCGCCGTCTAAAGCGTGACGAAAGTCTTTCTGAAATCCCTGTGATTATGCTCACCGCACGTGGCGAAGATGACCACAAAGTGCAAGGCTTAGATGCAGGCGCAGATGATTATATGACCAAACCATTCTCTACTCGAGAGTTGGTGTCCCGAATCAAAGCCGTGTTGCGCCGTTCAAATGCCTTAAAAGGCGAAAAAAGCATTGACGTCAATGGATTATTGCTTGATCCTGTCAGCCAACGTGTGAGCTTTGAAGGCACCAGTCTTGAGATGGGACCGACTGAATACCGTTTATTGGCATTCTTTATGACCCACCCAGAGCGTGCTTATACTCGTTCACAGTTACTCGATCAAGTGTGGGGCGGTAATGTCTATATCGAAGACCGTACCATTGACGTACACATCCGTCGTCTGCGCAAAGTGCTAGAACCTTTTGCTGCAGATCGTTATGTGCAAACTGTACGTGGAACAGGCTACCGTTTTTCTTCCCGAACTGATATTGCGGTGGGCTAATCCTGCATGAGTGATTCCTCTTTTTTGCCTGATGACATCCAAGATGAACAACATACCGAACAACATAGTGCCTTAAAAAACTACATCTCCGAAGACATCCGCAGACTGATCTTGATTCTCATCATTTCAGGGCTGATCGGACTCGGGATTGGGCACTTTATTTTGTTCATCGCTTTAGGCTTAATGTTTTTTTTCGCTCTACAATTTCGCTCGCTGTATTTGGTCAATCAATGGATTAGTCAACACTCCAACGAACCACCACCTGAACTTTCAGGGATTTGGAGTGCGCTGTTATTCAACGTCTATCGTGCTCAGCGCCGTGAACGCACGCTCCAGGCGGAAATGGTTGGGCTGATTGATCGTGCCCAATCCTCATTGATGGCACTTGAAGAAGCCGTGTTACTTATTGATGAAGATCATTGCTTAGAATGGTGGAATCCAGCTTCTGAACGCCTACTCGGATTAAAGCTCGGTGATCGCCGCCGCCAAGTGCTCACAATACTGCGTAACCCTGAATTTATTAAATATTTTAATCATGTCGAAGATCATCCCAATGGCTTGATTCTGCAATCTGCCTTTCAACAAGGTCGCTTTATTCAAGTCAAAATCACACGCTTTGGCTATGAAAGTCGCCTTCTAGTTGCCTATGATGTGACGCACATCCGCAAGCTTGAGCAGATGCGTAAAGACTTTGTCGATAATATCTCGCATGAACTACGCACACCGCTGACGGTGTTGAGTGG
Source organism: uncultured Acinetobacter sp. (assembly GCF_947493735.1). Taxonomy (GTDB): domain Bacteria; phylum Pseudomonadota; class Gammaproteobacteria; order Pseudomonadales; family Moraxellaceae; genus Acinetobacter. Next base: position 15,429 of record NZ_CANLSL010000029.1, read on the forward strand.
TTATATCGAAACCCTCTCTGATAATGATGACATGCCACAGCGTTGGCGCCGTGCCTTTGATCAAATGCACCAACAAGCACGTCGCATGAATGCACTGGTCAATGATTTACTCCTGCTCTCACGCCTTGAAAATGAATCTTCAAAAACTAAAAATCAGATCGTCAATATGGCTGAACTGATGAATCAACTGTTTGATGATGCACAAGGTTACAACACCGAATTTGGGCATTCTGTCCATCTCAATCTCGATAGTCACAACGACATCATCGGCTCGGACATAGAACTTGCCAGTGCTTTTGGCAATCTCGTCACCAATGCCATCAAATACACCTCGAACAATGGCGACATTACCATCTCTTGGCAAGATCGTGGCGACGTATCTATCTTCTCAGTGCAAGATACAGGGATCGGCATTAGTCCAGAGCATATTCCACGTTTGACTGAGCGCTTCTATCGTGTCGATAGTGGTCGCAGTCGTGAAACTGGTGGTACAGGGCTTGGTTTGGCAATTGTGAAGCATGTCCTTGCACAACACGAAGCACATTTAGAAATCGAATCTCAAGAACAAATGGGTTCGACCTTTAAAGCCATTTTTCCAAAGCATCGACTGCAACCACCTGAGTAATACTCACGTTCTAGAATGACTTTGCAATGATCAAATTCAACTTGAAATTGATCTTTTCGCCCTCATCTCCAAAAAATTCAACGTTTTAAACGCATCTTATTTATAAAATTGAATTTGAGAACACTGAGAATACTATGAACTACCGCTGTCCAAAATGCCAAAGTACCAAAATCATGCCTGTGGCATCCGCTTCAGGACCTCGCCCCAATATCCCAAAAAGTTTGCTCGTCTTGGTGCCAAGTATTTTGCTTTTAGTGATTTTGGTATTGATTAGTATCGTGTTTTTGGTGATTGGCAAAGATGCAGGAACAGTGTTGCAAAGTTCAACGATTGTTGTTTTTCTGATCTGCTTGGTTTCAGGATTTTTGTTTTGGCGTGTCTTGCCTGATTTTAAGATCACCATGCAAAACTTTATGCAAGATCAAAAGCAGTGGAAATGCCGTCAATGTAATCATGAATGGCGCAACTAAACGCACCGATCTGCTTTTTATTAATTGGCGGATTCAAAACCCATATAAATCATCACTGTGAATCAGTGTTTTTGAACGCTGTGGATAATCAGACAGTTATCCACAGTTTTTGATGTTTTTTAATCAATCCTAAAATTTAAGCAAAATTCACAATCGTCCGAAAAGTCAGATTAATCCGTGCATCTGCAACTTTCTTGGTCGGTGGTAAGCGGTGAAGCCAATGGCTTTGTGTGGTGTCTTTCATAATCAGTAAACTGCCATGTGCCAATAATAATTCCACTTTTTCTTTTGTGGTTTTATGTTTAAAGCAAAATTTTCGTTCTGCGCCGAGAGTTAGCGAGGCGATTGCACCATTTTTCTTAAGATCAGTTTCGCCATCACTATGCCACGCCATGCCTTCTTCGCCTGTATGATACAGATTCAACAAACAGGAATTAAAAGTTTCACCTGTGATGGCTTCGATGCATTGCTTCAATGCCAACAATTCCGCTGTCCACGCCAAGGCGTAACGATTCACACCTGAATAGGTATATTCAAAAGCATGATCGCCGTACCATGCGACTTTGCGCTTGGTGATCAGTCGTTTGCCGTAGATCACCGCTTCATCATGTTTCCATTCGATTTGATTGAATAAACACTGGAAATAATGATCTGCCTCAGCTTCGGACATGATTTTGCCAAAGTTCAGCACCGTGCCGTCATAGGGCAGATAATTCTTGGTAGAATCAATAACATCATCAAATAGCGTCATGTTACTCATGCTGTAATTCCATGTTGAGCGAAGCGAAATAATGATGTGAAAAATTAGGAAATAATTAGCTTCATGAAGTGTAAAAATTTGATTATAACTTAATATTGTATTAACTGAATTTTAGTTGAACATAAGTTAAATTTAAAAACACTGAAATAAAAAGAGGCCACCCTAAGGTAGCCTCTAGTCGGTTATTAGCTCAGATAATGAGCATCTCCATTTTGGAGAAAATCTTGCCAGATAGGCTGACTCAAGTCTACTAAGTTTAAATTGACATGGTATCTTACGATATCCACTGTCTTAACTAGAGATCCTCTTTGGCGAGTCTTTTGTTCCGTTGTGGTATAAACAATCGGTATTGGATTGTTTAAATCATACACTCGAGGTGAAATTCCTCGAATGTCAGTTAAGGCTTGAAGCTCCTCAACTGTCTGTGGACCAAAACGTAACAAAGCCCATAGAACATAACCTTTGTCTGTATTTACTGCTGGGACGACAATCGTATTGCCACCACCTTTGAATTGCATATTGCTCATATGGATTCCTCCTATAGTTGAGCGGAGGAGAACCAATGATGCATCCTTCAGATATTAAATTTACCTAATGCACTTGCTTTTCAAATTGCATCGACTATAATGCCAAAACACTCCAATCAGACCTCGAAAAAAGTTGTTGACTTTTAATTCGATTAGAGTTATTTGTATTTGGCATCTGCTCAAATAATAGCTTAAGAGAAACATCATCAATACTCCGTTTTTTTGTATATGTTGAACTTGCACACTGGCATGTGCTAAGTTCAACGCTGGCTTCAAAAGACTTTTCAGTCTTTGAATACTAAAAACGTCAATTTGATCAGAAACAATCAAATGGACAATTTTATGCTTATTATACCTAAAGCTATTTGGAGTCTTAGACAGGGTAACGAAGCTTGTTTCGACAAAAACATTACTTAAGTTATTACCCGCTTTAGCATCGTGTAGTCTTTAGGTTTTCTACTATTCACTCATTTAGCTTTTCGACCTTAATTCGAGCCGCTGTATAACTTACACCATAACGCTCTTTAATTTGGTCTGCAGTTAGGTTTCGACAACCAGCTGATGGCATTAAAAATTCACCTGCGAAACAATCTGCTTGCCATTCAGAATCTTCAAAGATTTTATGCTTAACCTCCGCTGTTTGTCGGTGTAATGCTGGTCCTTCATGCAAAATTAAATGGCCAAGCTCATGTGCTAAAGTAAAGCGAGCTCGGCCATGCATTGGATGATATGGATCGTTCAGTGCTTCATAAACATCTTCACGAATAATCAGTTCACCTTTGTCTGGGTTAGTTGCAGCCTCGATAGACCCTAACAACTCTTTTTCAAGAATGTCGTAATTGACCCCAAATATCGTTGGTAAAATATTTTCAATTAAATCAACCATGTCGATATTTTCTTCAGCACCAAAATTTAATACAGTGATCCGAAATTTATTAGCCACAGCATTAATTTGCACTGTAGATAAAGGATCAACCTTTACCCCTCGACACTGTCCCTCAGACATTTTTCACTCCTTAATTTTCCATGAGAAATTTTCTCAATTTTTCAAAATCAACTGCATTCTCATCTATCTTTCGAGCAAACATGATCGCTATTTCAGCATCATGAGCATTCTCTACTTTGATAGATACCTCGCTGAGAGTTTTACTAGCCGCTGCATTCAACTCTGTAGATTCAGCATCTGAAAGGTTCAAAATTTCTGAAACTTTGTTAATCAATCCAGGATTAATCGCCTTTCTCCCTGTCTCAATACCAGATAAAAATGCAGAAGTAACACCCAAACTATCAGCCATATTCTTCAAGTTAACATCATGATCAATTCTGAGTTTTCTCAAGGTTTTACCGAAATCTGTAAGTGTGACAGCCATGGTTATCTCCGTAGTACGCTAAATACCATCATCAGCGCAACTTATATACATGTTTTATAATTATACCCAAATTCTCAAGATTTGCCAAATCTTAAAAATAAATTTACCTCAAGGTAAATATTAAAGCAAGTCTTTTTAAAACTTTTCCCAATTATCTGAAAATAAAGTGCATCAATTAAAATTTGATTATTTAGACGAAGCAAGCTTATGAATCAGATTAGTAACTAGCAAATAAGGTAAATAATTCAAACACCATATACGCTACTAAAAATATAGATGCTATTTTTTCAGTGAAAGACTCCAAACTGCTATCTGTTTAACATAAAATTCATCTACGAAACCTAGTAAGTATTAAAACTCATACATAGCACATCCCACACTTATCGTATTGCCAACAGGCTATACGCCTAGATACTGTCAGCTTTCATTTCTTCATAAAATTTTAGCTTTTATGAGTTTGATCAAGAAGCATGCTTTCGCACCCCCTCCCAACCGATCAACACCGTTTTACGATCTGTTCCCCAACGATAACCACCCAATCCACCTGTAGATTGAATCACCCGATGACACGGTATCAACACCGCCACAGGATTACGCCCAATCGCCGAGCCGACCGCTCGTACTGCCTTATCTTGCGCAATATCATGTGCAACCTCGCCATAGCTCACCACTTCACCCATTGGAATCTTAAGCAAACTCGACCAGACTTTGAGCTGAAAATCCGTGCCTTTCAGATGCAGTTTTATTTGCTCAATTGACCGATTTTCATGGTTAAAAATCGCTAAGGCTTGCGCATGAAAACCTGTTTCCTGCTCCACAAACTGCGCATTCGGAAATTGCGCAATCAACTGTTGCAGTGCATTCTCTCGATCTTGAATAAATGTTAAATGACAAATGCCTTTTGCTGTTGAAGCAATTAACACCTCGCCAAACAAAGTCTGGGCAAATCGATAAGCGATTTCCAAGTCTTTTCCACCATGTTTATACTCCGCAGGTGTCATGCCTTCGATCTGCACAAATAAATCATGCAGACGACTTGGACTTGATAACCCAGTCGCATATGCCGTATCCAATACCGATTGTGTATTGTCTTGGCGCAGTTGGCTTTTGGCATAATCCAAACTGAGATATTGCAAAAAGCGTTTTGGACTGGTGCCGACCCATTCGCTAAATTCCCGCTGAAAATGCGCAGGACTGAGATGCACTTGCTCGGCGATTTGCTCAAGTGATGGTTGCGCTTGAACATTGGCTTGGATGTAGGCGATGGCTTTTGCCATGCGTACACAATGTGCGGTGTCTGACATCATCGTTTACCTCTGACATTTTGAACTAGCTTAACAACTCGCCCAGTTTGATAAAATCCAAATCATGCGCATTTCGCCGACCATTTCATCTTAGATAATACATTTATAAACATAAAATCACGCAGAGTCGATTGCCTTTTTGGTGCTAAGTTTTTATAACTAAAAGAAATGAAGTGATTTTGAAAATATAGGAAAACTCATGACTGATAACAGCCCACTTAACAGTACAGCAGAAAAAGCCATTCGTATCCGAGAAATCCAATATCAAGATAGCACAGGACAGAATTTAGTCGGATTGTTTGCCTATCCAGAGGGTGAAAGTAATCTCGCTGCCGTTTTAGTCTATCCCGAATGGTGGGGACGCAATGACTATATCGAAAGTCGTGCCCGAGAGCTTGCAGAATATGGCTTCGCCGCGCTTGCCATCGACATGTACGGCGACAAGAAAATCGCCGAAGACGCCAGTCAAGCCAATGAATACATGATGGCAACTTTTGAACCTGAGAATGTCATCGTCGATCGAGCTACGGCAGCACTCAATACCCTTCGAGAGCAACCTGAAGTCGATGCCAACCGTATCGCAGCGATTGGTTTTTGCTACGGCGGAAAAGTCGCACTCGATTTGGCACGTTCAGGTGCGGAGTTAAAAGCCGTTGCAACATTCCACGCCAATCTCAGCGCACAAAATCCTGCGCAAGAAGGCACATTCAAAGCGGAAGTGGTGGTCGCACACGGTCAAGAAGACAGTATGGTCAGCCTAGACGATGTCGAAGCCTTCAAACAAGAAATGCAAAACGCCAAAGTCAAACATCGTGTCGATATTTATCCGAATGCTAAGCATGGCTTCACCAACCCTGCCGCCGATGAAAACGCACGCAAGAATGACGTCGATCTAGGCTATGATGCACTTGCTGAAGCAGAGTCAATGGATGCGCTCTATGCGCTACTTGATCGTGTGTTGAAATAACATTTCCAAACGGCTTGTTATAAAACTCATTGGCTTTAAAAAGTGTAATTTGAAAAATCAATACAGCTAATGCTTTTTCACATTTTTGCCAAACTCTTGGCAGTGCATAGCATTAGCTTACAATTTTGGAGTGATAAATATTTGCTCAGCACGTCGGTTATTTTATAAATAAAAGACTAAAAGATTGTGTTGAGGAATAACCATGAACATCGTACAGGATTGTCCTTTTTGCCAAGATATTGATGCCAATGTGATTTATCAAAATGACTTTGGTCGCATTATTTATGATGAAAATCCAGTGTCCAAAGGACATTGTTTGATCATCCCACATCAGCACATTACCTCGTTCTTTGATGCCTCAGAGGAGGATCGTAAAGCATTTATGATCTTGCTTGAACTCGCTCGCAATGAAGTGAAGATGATCTATCAACCTGACGGTTTTCATATTGGATTTAGTGATGGACAGATCAGCGCAGGAAGCATTGAACATCTCCACATTCACTTGATTCCACGCTACGCACACCAAGCCCTACAGCTCGATGCACGTTGGGGAATGACCGTAGATAGTGAAATGATGGCTTAGTTTATTTTTTCAAAAGCACGTCTAATTACAAGTATAAATAAATCGTTAAAAACTAGAAGTGGCTATTTGGTTGTTGTAAAAATTCTAATTCTGCTATCGTCGATTCACGTTGTAATATCTCATTGCGATGTGGATAACGTCCAAAACGATCCACAATCACTTTGTGACGCTTCTCAAAATCGAGCGTCACATCATCACCCAATCGTTGGAAAAGCTTATAGCCAAACTCGTGTACATACGCCGATTCACTGTGCATAAATGGCATGTATAGAAACTTACGTTGCACTGGGTCGAGCTGCTGATCTAACTGTAACGCAACCGCTTCTTGAGCGAGTGCCAATGCCATTGCATCTTGCGCAAAGGCATCAGGATGATCACGAAACAGATTGCGTGAAAACTGATCGAGTACGATGATCTCTGCCAATCGCCCTTCCACACAACTACGCCAACCCCATAGCTCACCTTGTTTGGCACGTTGATTTGTATTGCCAAATTGCTCAAGGATTTGTTGATCAAAAGCATCTGACTTTTCAAACCAAAATGGCTGGTGTGCTTCATCAAACCAAAAATCTAAGACGTGCTGTGCTTGCATTGTTTTACTTCCTTTGCACATGATTTTGCATACGTTGAATAGGTCATTCATAATCACAAATTTACGCTGTTTTATCTTATGCCTTTGTGTTAAAAACTGATGCAATATTTTAATTTTATTGAATGAACCGTACAGAATATGGTTTTCTTCATATCAGTGATTTCGGCTATAATGCAATGCTGATTCGCCAGTTGCTTTTGAGATCTATATGTCAACACCATCACATACCGCACAGCACGCCATTGATATGATCAATACAAAATTCGATGTGAATGTATTACAAGGCATGCAACGTGGTATTGAACGTGAAAGTCTACGCATGCAAGCCAATGGCTACCTCTCGCAACAGGCACATCCGATGGCACTGGGCGCTGCATTGACGCATCCATCTATCACCACAGATTACTCAGAAGCACTGCTTGAATTCATCACACCACCGACCAAAAGTATTGCCAATACATTGAGTATTTTGAAAGATATTCATACTTTTACTTATCAAAACCTCCCTGAGGGTGAAAGCCTGTGGTCGTTGTCGATGCCGTGTATGCTCGACAGTCAAGATGAAAATATTCCCATTGCACAATATGGCTCGTCCAATCTTGGGCAGTTCAAAACGCTATATCGTAAAGGTTTGGCAGTACGTTATGGTCGTCGGATGCAGACGATTTCAGGCGTGCATTACAACCTGTCTTTTCCCGATGAGCTCTTCGAAGCATTACAATTACAAGAAACTGATTTAGGGTTAAAAAACCTCAGCCTACAAGACTATCGAAGTCATCGTTATTTTGGTTTAATTCGTAATTTTCTACGTCGTATTCCTTTGGTATTGTATTTGCTCGGCGCAAGTCCAAGCGTATGTCGTTGTTTCGTCAGTGGACGTGAACATAACTTACAAGAATTGGTCAAAGGCACCATGTATCTACCGCATGCTACTGCTTTGCGCATGGGTAGTTTGGGGTATCAAAACTCGGCACAACGCCAACTTGGTATTCATTACAATAACTTGGCAGGTTATCTCGCAGGAATTCGTGAAGCGACACAATGTAGCTATCCTGAATTTACTGCGCTTGGCTTAGATGATGCAGATGGCAACCCTGTACAAATCAATGATCATGTACTGCAAATCGAAAATGAATATTACAGCGTGATCCGTCCAAAGCAGACACCTCAAACAGGTGAAAGCCCATCAGATGCCCTACAAGCACGTGGCGTTGCCTATGTCGAACTGCGAGCTGTTGATGTCAATCCATTTAGCCCGATTGGGATTAATACGGAGAGTGCAAGTTTCTTGGAAACTTTGGCACTGTATTGCTTACTGAATGACAGTCCAGAAATAAACGAAAATGAACAAACCATGCTTGATCGTAATCAAGCGTTGGTGGTCGAGCGTGGTCGTGAGCCAAACTTACAGATCGAACAACTCGACGGCACGATCAACTTCCAAGCATGGATGCAACAGCAACTACAAGCTATGCAGTATTGTGCTGTAGCACTCGATCAAGCGTTATCGAGCGATTCGGAAAAGCTATATCAGTCTGCCTTAAATCTCATGCTTGAACGTAGCAATGATCCTGCAAAAACCATTTCTGCACAGATGCTTGAACAGACTCGTGAGTTAGGTGGGACTTGGGCGTTTGGCGCAAATCTCGCTAAGCAGTATCAAGATTTCTATCAATCACATCATTTAAGCCCTGAAACGCTCAAACAGTTTGAGCAAGATGCAGTCGAATCATTACAATTACAACAACAACTCGAATCTCAACCACAACCGAGCTTTGCGGATTATCTCAAACCATATCGTCGCTTGGTGGAGCAACATTCATGCGTATCAGCTATCGTTTAGGTCATACTTTACTCTTTATCGGCAGTATCATCGGCATTGCTTTTGCCTTGTTTTTGGAACATGTACAAGGCTTAAATCCTTGCCCACTGTGCGTATTTCAACGTGTCGGCTTGATCGGCATGGGCATATTTAGCCTGATTGCCTTACTACACAATCCAATGAATAACTGGGTAAAACGCTTTTATGGACTTTTTTCGACTCTTGCGATCGGTTGGTCAGTGGGTGTTGCAGCTCGCCATGTTTGGCTTCAACATTTACCCGCAGATCAAGTGCCATCTTGTGGTCCTGGCTTAGACTATTTAGTCGAAGCGTTGCCATTTCAGGCTGTACTACAACAAGTGCTGTCAGGTTCTGGTGAATGTGCTGTGATTGATTGGACGTTCTTAGGTCAGTCTTTACCATTTTGGTCGTTGGTTTTCTTTGGCGTATTATTGCTTTTGAATTTATGGTTATTGTTTAGACCGTATCGTTAATTGACATTTTTTAGTGATATTTGCAAAGCCACATTTCTAGATTGAACTGTGGCTTTTTTAACATAATTTATTTTTCATCATGGGTAATTTCCGCTAAGCTGAATGATATGTGTGGAGATCAAGACATGTCATCATTTCAACCGATTAAAATCATTCAAGGCTTAACAATTTCTATTGTTTTGGCAACGCTGGTCGGTTGTGCAAGTACGCCGAAACAGCCTCGCACCTTTAACCAACTCGGTCAATTTCAAGAAATTCCGCTCAATCAAAATAGCTATCGTATCGGCTTTCGCACGCATCCCGACGCATCTTTTGGCTATGCCGAAGAAGTTGCGCTACTAAAGTCTGCACAAGTCACCGTGCAGCAAGGTTTTGATTCTTTTAAAGTCATTGATGATCCAACCAATCGCCTGAACCAACAGCAACAACAACGTCAAACCATTGTCTACCCAAGCCGACCGTATTATTCGTCTTTTGGGTTTTATGACCATTACCATAGTCCATTTCACTACGACTCGTTCTACCATTCTTATTGGCACGATCCATTCTATGACACACCTTATGTGGTCAATGTCGATCCTGTCGAAGTCGCCTATACTATTCAAATGTTTAAGACTGATATGGCACCTGCGGATGCGTTCGATGCACGTCGTATCCTGCAAGCTATTGGTCAAAAATATGGACTACGCCCTGACGGTTCGGTGATCACACCAACACCACCACAAAATACACAAGGCGCACAATAAAAAATGCCATAGGATGGATTGCCCATGACAGACTACGCACATGATGAGGTTGAAGTTCCGAGTTTGGATCGCTCAAGAAAACTGGCGACCATCGCCTTAATTGTTGCCGTAGTGTGTTGGATCATCCTGATGGTCTTGGCAAAAATCTTTCCTGACTATGTTTGGCTGATTCATATTTTGATGCTCTCTGCCGAAGCAGGTGTGGTCGGTGGGCTTGCAGACTGGTACGCCATCACCGTCTTATTTCGCAATCCATTTGGCAAAATTCCACTACCAAAACTGCTTCGTGATCACACTGAAATTATCCCACGAAATAAAGCGCGTATTGCCGAGTCCATGGGACGGTTTGTCCAAGAGAATTTCCTCTCGCCAACGGTGGTACAAAATAGTTTAAATAAAATTGATCTCAGCCTTGCGGTTGGACAATGGCTACAACAACAGCAAAATAGTCAAAAAATCGTCGATGTGGTGCAGTTTGGTGTACCGAAGATTTTTGAATTCGTTGAGCAACATCAAATCAGTCAATTCATTCAAGATAACAGCATTCAATGGTTAAAAAACACCAAGTTCAATAACCTACTCAGTGAAATGCTCCGTGCCGTCTTAGACAATGACTTTCATCAGGAAGTGCTACAACGTGGCTTGGATATGGCGCACAACTGGGTGCGAAACAACCCTGAGCGTACCTACCAACTGACTGAAAAATTGTTTTATGAATTGGGTGTCGGCACGCTTGCCAAAGGGGCAACGTGGATTGGTATTGACGTACAACAACGCACGATTAATGCCTTTATCTCAAAAGTTGAACAGATGCTTGGCAATCCTGAACATCCGTGGCGCATGCAGTTGGAAGAACAAGCACGCCGTATCATGGAGCAACTTGCAGATAATGACAGTGAGCTTAGTATTCAACTGGATGATAGTAAAAATCAACTGCTCGAAAGCCCGCAACTGGTCAACTTTATTGGTAGTTCAGTGGCGATCCTCTGCCAAGCGATCAAACAAGATTTGGAACAAGAAAACTCAGGTATTGCCAGTAACCTGCATGCATTGATCATGCAACTTGGAGAAAATGTCGAGCGCAATCAAGCTGTTCGTGAAGTGTTTAATCAACGCTTTAGCCAAATCGCCGTACAGCTCAGTAACGACTATAGTGACAAGGTGATTCGCTTTATCAGTGAGCGCATTCATGAGTGGGATTCACACGAAATGATCGACAAGATCGAAACCGAAGTCGGTGGCGATCTACACATGATCCGTGTCAATGGTGTGGTGGTTGGTGCCTTTATTGGCTTATGTTTGGGGATATTCCGTGCTTTAGTCGAGCACTTTATCTAAATATGTATTGCGTGCTATTTCTCAAACGATTTAGCACTTTCAATCTCAGATATTCTCAGTTATATTTTTAAGGATAAATTTTGCATAGCCCATAACGAAAACAACCCCGACATCCTGTCGAGGTTACTTTGAATTCGGCTTGAGTCGCATCCTGCTAACTCTGTACATCCTGTACTCTGCGTTGGAAACATCCTGTCTCTCAATAAGCTTATAATAGAAAATTATTTAACTTCCGCAAAGACGACAAATGCACTTCATCACGTAAGCATTTGCTTACATAAACACCGTAGTTCACATTTATTTTTCTTCAATTCCGCATTAACGTTTTTGTTCACGGTTTATAACAGGTAGTGTAGATTTTTCTTATAAAATATAGCTTAAATTATTTAGGTTACAGTTTGATGATGATTCGAATTTTAAGTTTAGCACTGCTCTCAACCACCATAATGGCATGTAGCAATATCAACAATCAGCTAGATTCCTCGGACAAATCTGCCACAGATCAATCCCAAGCGACACCGTCCAATCCAATTGAAAATACTTCGGCGAATGATTTGAAAGATAGTGGTTTGAAAGATAATGATTTAAAAGATGATGCGACCAAAGACCGTGAATTAGCACGCTATCTACTACCGAGCGTGATTGAGCATAGTTATGGGAAAACGGATTATCTCGATGTTAGCGGCAGTGTAAAAATGACCCCCTAATGGCATTTAAAAACTGACCCCCTTGGTTAATATAGCGGTCATTTTGGACTGCTCAATATGTTAACTTTGGAGCAAGCAGTGACAATCCAAATACTTCATCAACAAGGTAAATCTATTAAAGCCATTACTCGTGAACTGGGGGTGTCCAGAAATACTGTGCGTAAATATTTACGGCAAAACACCACACCTCAGTATCAGCGTATAC
>NZ_CANLSL010000030.1 GCF_947493735.1 uncultured Acinetobacter sp.
TTGAGTTCCATCGCATCAATCGGTGGATAATAGTTGCTATGCGGGTCATAGGTCGCAAGCATGGCATTCAAAGTACGATCTAATACATCATCACTCTTTAGACGAGTAATACGCTCGAGTTGACGGGTATAACGCTTGGTTAAGGTTTCAACTGGAGTTAAATCTTCTGGTGGTACGAGGTTTTCACCTGCAGCAAGTTCTGGGTTTTCTTTTAAGGCTTGCTGTTTTGCCGCTTCTTCTTCTTTGGTAATGGTCAGGTTAATCAACTGAGAAACAATGACTTTTTTCCAGTAGGCTTGCTGTTCTGCTTGAGTATTAAAAAATGGAGCGTCTTCACGATCTGTGTTAATGGTTTCATTCGGCTGATTTAAGTTTTGTGGTTTTTTCAGCTCTGCTAACATAAAGTCATAATAACTTTTCACACGTTTTCGATACAAAGCGTGAATATCATATGCAGGTTTTAAGTTGCCTGTTTTCAATGCCAAACCAAAATTTCTAGCGTACATTTGGCGCAGTTGATCAACTTCACTTTGCAAAAATAACGCATGATCTGGATCAAGGCTATCGATGTACATATCGAAAATCTTTGTCGAGGTTTCGGTATTCAGGCGCATCGGCAAATAATGCTGACGATCGACTAAAGTTGCCATTTGACGAGCAACTAAAGCTTGCTCTTGAGTTGGCAAAATATCATTTAATATTGTTTGGGTTTCCGTTGCTGCCATGGCTTCGGTCACGACATGGGTAAAAAACAAGCCACCCGAAGCGAGGGCAACTGCACAAGCAAGATATTGTAGTTTCATAGTATAATTCGTATTCCTTTCGGCGTTGTGCCATATACTTTACGTCGATACTGTGAGTGCACGGCGCATACACCATTTGCATCGATCAAATACAGATTTCTATAATGAAGTTAGCAGTGATGATTTGCAAACTCAATATTTACAAAACCTATATTTATTTGCAAAAGCTAAGTTTAATTACAAAAGCTATGTTTGCAAAAATGAATTGATTAGTTTTAACATACTCCACAACCCGTAAATGTAAAAATTCATTGCATAATTTTTTATTTTTTACACATTGTTTTCTGATAATTTACACCTTTTAACAGATTACATTTCATTGATCAAAAATTAGGACGAACCAGCATGACCATTGGCGCATTGATGCTTGATATTGAAGGCACGACCTTAACTCAAGAAGACGTCGAACTCCTGCAAGCACCTCAAGTTGGTGGCATGATTTTATTTGCTCGAAATATCGAATCACCTCAACAAGTCCGCGAACTCACCGATCATATGCGCCAAATCCGTCCTGATATTTTGATTGCGGTCGATCAAGAGGGTGGTCGAGTACGTCGATTAAAAGAAGCGCATGGTTTTAGTGCATTGCCTGCGATGGGTAAGCTCGGTGAACTTTATTTGGAACAACCTGAACAAGCGATTGCTTTAGCAAAAACAACTGCTTGGCTGATGGCAACAGAAGTCCTAGCAGTGGGCATTGATTTTAGTTTTGCACCTGTTTTAGATATTAATGATATTAGTGATGTGATCGGTGATCGTGCTTTTTCCCAAAATCCTGAAATTATCATTCTGCTTGCAGATGCGTTTATGCAAGGGATGAAAGATGCAGGCATGGCAACCACAGGAAAGCACTTCCCAGGACATGGCTCTGTCAAAGCAGACTCACACATTGCGGCAGCGATTGACTCACGTTCATTTGCCGAGATTGAAGCGCATGATATGACGACTTTTAAAGCACTCATGCCGTCACTCGAAGCGATCATGCCTGCACATGTGATCTATGAAAATGTTGATCCAAATCCTGCAGGTTTTTCACCATTTTGGCTACAACAAATATTACGTGGACAGCTTGGTTTTGATGGCGTGTTATTTTCTGACGATTTATCAATGCAAGCGGCGTGTGTGGCAGGCGGTGCTGATGCACGTATTCAAGCTGCATTACAAGCAGGCTGTGATATGGGATTGGTCTGCAATGACCGTCAAGCAGCATGTATCGCACTCGATGGCATTCAAACTTTCGCACTGCCTAATCAAGCTCGGTTAGAACGCATGCGTGGCAAAATTCCTGCGCTCAATACTGAGCAAGCAAAATTTGAACAGTGGAAAATTGACACGCAGATTTCGCTAGGTCAAACATGGCAAACTGCAAAAGATCAAGTTCAGCAATTGATTTAAAATAGGATTACATTTAATGCAATTTGGCAAAAAGCAACAGGCTTTTCGGTAAAAAATAAAATTGAACAATTTACCTAAAAGCCTTACATTGGCAAGGCCGCCAATCACCACATCATCCAACATATTTGCATTTTCGAGTTGGCATAAAATAACAAGATTTAAAGCAACTCAATTTTAAGCAAACTGGAACTGCTATGAGCGAACAACAGCTTTCGGAACATCGTCATATTTCTTTTACCGCACACTATACAGGCTACATGTGGTATTTGATGGGTATCTCTCATCCTGCTTTTGCCACGAAAAAAGGCAAATGGTTGACCACACTGCTACAGCCACTCGAAGTATGGTCAGAGCGTTTTATCGGTGGAAGTATTCGTAGAACATTGACGCAGCGCCATGTATTGATCGACGAAGCATTATTAAAGCTTATCGAAACACATCATGACATTCAAGTCATTGAAATTGCCGCTGGTCTTTCCCCTCGTGGTTGGAGCTTTCGACGCAAATTCCCTGAACTTCGCTACATCGAAGTGGATCTACCTGATATGGCAAAAGCCAAACGAGATGCGCTCAACAAAGCAGGACAAGCTGATGCTGAAGTGATGGCAGTGGATTTATTTACGCCTGAAATTCGTAAACTATTTGAAAAGCTCGATAGCAATAAACCTGTTGTTGTGATCAGCGAAGGTTTAGTGAACTATTTTAATAAAGACATGTTGGCACAGCTTTGGGGTGCGCTGGCGGATCATGGTAAAGCCTTTCCGAAGTTTTACTATTTGACTGACCTTTGCCCTGAACCTGTGAATCATCGTTTTGCCCAAGTGGTATGGAAAAGTAGTCAGCTACTTCGTTTTCTTTCTCGCAGTGCATTTAGTTTCCATTTTACTTCACCGCAGGAAGTGAAAGATTTCTTTAAAGATTGTGGTTACGATAAGGTTTATATCGAACAACCAAGTCAATCCGATAAAACTGAAGTCGAAGCCCATTTAGGTGATTTTGTGTGGTTTGTTCAAGCGACCATTGAGAATTCAAATTGATAAATAAAAAAAGCAGAAACCTTCATTTCTGCTTTTTTAAATTTTCATCGAGAATAATTAGTGCACTAACAACGCTTCTTTTTGTCTTTGCACGTATTGCAACAAGCGATCCGCCACATCAAAGCTACCATGCTTAAATAGAATGCGCAGGCGATTTTGCTTCATTTCAAAGATCAAACATTCAATGGTAAATTCACCTTGCTCATCTCGTAGATGCAATGACATATCTCGTGAATACCGCCCAACTTCTTGTGTTTTATTTGGCTCTTGGACTTCGATCAACACACCAAAGAAGTTGATATTGACGATTTTGACATTCGCCTGAAGCTCAGAATGACGATGCGTCATGATGGTGTGTGGCTGCTGAACGACGATACGCTCCTCACCACGACGCTCCATCATATGCATCTGCGCACGGCTCATTGGAATAATACCGTCCAATTCTTGAATCGGCTCACCACGCATATACGTACTAAACAATTGCATGGTTTCTTTACGACGTTGCAATTGTGGCACATGGTCTGCGTTGGCAATTAATGCAAACTCCATATTTGGACATTGCAAGGCGAATTGTGCATTTTCAAAAGGCAAAGTAAAACTATCATACTACCCTGCTGCGACTAACACTTTACAGGTTGGGATCGGTACATTTTTTAAGCGAAGCAAACGGTTACAATTAATTTAGTAGCGCAACTGCTCTGTCGTCGCAAACTCTGCCATTTGTTGAAAGAATAAGCGTTTTGCTGTTGGCGACATACGTGTTTTATCAAATTTGGCATGATTGACCAAGTACAAAATCACCGCCTGACCAAACTCCTGCATACGACCTTCCTGCATGAGTTTTAAAGATTCTTCCATGATCATGCGCCAACTCGGACGAGTCTTCTGCATCACACCCATCAAGATCATTCGCTCAACCAATTCAGGACGCTGATCAGCAAAATGTGAAGCCACAACAGAACCCAACGACATACCCATTACAGAGATGTTTTTGATGCCCATCGCATCCATCCACTGCCCAAGCATGAAAGATAAATCAGCAAGCTCTAAAGTTGCCGCTGAGGCACCTGTATTGCGGTTATAAATTTGTTGATTTGAACCCATCGAAGGTAGGTCAATCAAAATCACAGGACCACTATGGAACAATTGCTCAACACAATACTTATAGGAATTAAAGTTTTGAAAAGCACCACCAATGATAATAATCGGCGTGTTGTATTTGGTTTCTGGATCTGCAATTGCAAGATATTCGATCTTCCAACCGTCTAGCCAAAATTCAATCGGTGCTTGCTTAAACACATCTCGATG
The DNA here is from genome assembly GCF_947493735.1 of uncultured Acinetobacter sp. Lineage (GTDB taxonomy): Bacteria > Pseudomonadota > Gammaproteobacteria > Pseudomonadales > Moraxellaceae > Acinetobacter. The sequence goes on from NZ_CANLSL010000030.1 coordinate 4,544, forward strand.
ATATTCTTGAAAAAATTCATCGGGATTCATCTCAGTTTGCACCTTAGCTGCATCATCCTTAGCAATACTATTCACTTCGCCCTCCTGACACATATATGCTTCAGTGCACATATGCTGTTTCCCTTCAATTAACACCATCTCAGCGTAAATTCAGGCTTGTTCTTGTTGATTACTCGCTTGCACAACCTATTGATAAATATCCATATTTCAATAGATTTGCAGATTGCGGTTTTATATTTCATTTTTCTATAACATAATCAATATCTAAATTGTTTCGTTTTTTTGACGGCGATTACAAAGATTTCTACCAATATGCACTTTGTAATCTTTGCCATAGGTTTGTACAATGACTATTCAGCCGATGGAATAGGCGTTCTTTTTTAACAACTTTAGGTAAGTTATGAGTGATTCAATACAGGCATATATGACCCAAGTCGGTCAGCAAGCACGTCAGGCTTCACGCCAGTTGGCGAGCCTTGCAACAGATGCCAAAAATAACGCATTATCAGCAATTTACACTGCTTTAGAGGATACCCAACAAAAGATTTTGGCTGCCAATAAAGTCGATGTCGATAACGGACATCAAAAGCAACTCGATAGCGCACTATTGGATCGACTTGAGCTTACTCCCGCACGCTTCAAAGCGATGCTTGTTGGCTTAAAAGACGTCATCAACCTTACAGACCCGATCGGCGTCATTACCGATTTGGCTTACCGTCCGTCGGGAATTCAACTGGGTAAAATGCGTGTACCACTTGGTGTGATTGGAATGATTTATGAATCTCGCCCAAATGTCACCTTAGAAGCTGCCTCACTCGCTTTAAAATCAGGTAATGCGATCATTTTGCGTGGTGGTTCAGAAGCTTTAGAGTCCAATAAGGCGATTGCCCAAGCGATTCAACATGGTTTGAAAGTTGCTGGACTACCTGAACATGCGATTCAAGTGATTGATACACCTGATCGTGCTGCTGTTGGTCACTTGATTACTATGTCAGACTATGTTGATGTGATCGTACCTCGTGGTGGCAAGGGCTTGATTGCTCGCATTACTGAAGAAGCACGTATTCCTGTGATTAAGCACTTGGATGGCAACTGTCACGTCTTTGTTGAGCGTGAAGCAGATTTGCAAAAAGCTTTACCAATTGCGCTCAATGCAAAAACACATCGTTATGGCGTATGTAATGCGATGGAAACTTTACTGGTTGATGCACCTATTGCCGAGGAGTTTTTACCTCGTATAGCAGAGCTGTATGCGGAGAAAAACGTCGAGCTTCGTGGCTGTGAAATCACTCGTAAAATCTTGGGCGATCACATCACTGTTGCGACAGAGGAAGATTGGTACACCGAATATCTAGGGCCAATCTTAGCCATTAAAGTGATGTCAAATCTTGATGAAGCGATTGAACATATCAACACGTATAGCTCACATCATACTGAGGCAATCGTGACAGAGAACTACACCAAAGCTCGTAAGTTTATCGCTGAAGTCGATTCAAGCTCAGTGATGGTCAATGCCTCAACTCGCTTCGCCGATGGTTTTGAATATGGCTTGGGCGCAGAGATTGGTATCTCAACCGATAAAATCCATGCTCGTGGTCCAGTCGGTTTAGAAGGATTAACTTCACAGAAGTGGATCGTGTTCGGTGATGGACAAATTCGTCAATAACACACCTTATTCTTGAAAAAAGAAACAAAACAGCTGACGGATCTGTCGGCTGTTTTTTTATTTCAAAGGACACATGAAACAGCACAATTTAAGTCGTTAAAAAATATATACAATTCAAAGCTGATTATTGCCCACCAAACTCCCAATTCATTATATGATCGAGTGCGTAAGTAAGTTGTATAAACCTATAACAATGTTTTAAATCAATCAGGATTTGCTCGTGTCAAACATTCTCGTTATCAATTGCGGTTCTTCTTCCATCAAATATGCGCTGATTCTTCAAGATTATGATTATCGTCTTTATGGTTTGGCTGAAAATTTGGGTACACCTAACGCACGTATTTCAGGGCTGACCTATAACGCACAAGAAAATCGCCAAGAAAAATTTGAAATTGAGCTTGGACAAGCCGATCATGCACAAGCCTTAGAAGTTGCAATGCAACGCATCAGCCATTTCAAATTTGATGCAATTGGACACCGTGTTGTACATGGCGGGACGATGACCCAAGCACAGCTCATTAACGAGAAAGTCATTCAAGATATTAAAAATATTTCTAACCTTGCCCCACTGCACAACCCTGCCAATTTGATTGGCATCAATGCCACCATGAAGCTATATCCAGACTTACCGCAAGTCGCCGTATTTGATACAGCATTTCACCAAACCATGCCAAAGAAGGCACACCTCTATGCGCTACCACGTGATCTTTACCAAGAGCATGGCATCCGCCGTTATGGCTTCCACGGCACAAGTCACGCCTATGTCAGTGAACGTGCATCAACGCTTGCAGGTCAAAAAAATCAAGGTGGTTGGGTCGTTGCCCACCTCGGGAATGGTTGCTCAACTTGTGCGGTATTGAATGGGAAAAGCCTTGATACCAGTATGGGTTTAACACCACTCGAAGGTTTGGTAATGGGCACACGTAGCGGTGATGTTGATCCAAGCTTGCACCTCTTCCTAAATATCAATCTCGGTTGGGACATTGCCAAAATCGACCAAGTGCTGAATAAACAAAGTGGTTTGCTCGGTTTATCCAATTTGTCCAATGACATGCGCACACTGGTCGAAGCAGCCGAATCAGGCAATGAAGATGCGCAAATCGCCATTGATGTTTTCGTTTATCGTTTGGCGAAATCAATGGCTGCGATGAGTTGTGCCCTACCTCAACTTGATGGTTTAATTTTCACCGGTGGTATCGGTGAGAACTCAGGCTTTATCCGTGAAAAAGTGATTCGCTCGCTACCGCACTTTGGCTTGAGTTTAAATGCCGAAAATAATGCTACACGTGCCCAAGAGATTCGTATTGACGACGACACAGGTCCTCAAATTTGGGTGATTCCGACCGATGAAGAAGGTCGTATTGCCAATGAAACCCGTCAAATTGCATTGGGTGAAAATGTGTTTTAATTTGATTTAAAACAACCTTAGACATGAAAAAAATATTAGGATACACCGCATGAAAACATTTTTACTCGTTCCAACAGCAGAAGGCATCGGATTGACTTCTGCTTGTTTAGGCATGATCCACGCCTTTGATTGCATCGGGGTCAAAGCCAACTTTTTAAAACCCTTTGCACAAGAAAAAAGTAAAAATGAAAGTCGCACTTCAACCATTATTTCTAGTCTATATCAACGCCACCAAGTACCACCGATTGATTATAAAAAAACCCAACATATGGTCAGTATCGGTGAAATGGATGAACTGCTCGAAGAAGCCGTAAGCCTTCACCGTCAAATCGCTAAAGATTATGAAGTAGTGATCGTCGAGGGTTTAGTCCCCAATCCAAATCAGAGCTACACCACACAGCTGAATGTCGCACTGGCACAAGCACTTGATGCACAAGTGATTTTAGTCAGTGGTGCAGATATCAATAATGCAGAGCAGACTGCTGAAAATATAGAAAACCACCTCAACCCATTTGGTGGCAATGCTTCGACTCGTACCGCTGGCATTTTATTTATGCGTACCAGAGGCTTAGCACCTGATACGGCGCAGATTCCACTCACGACTGATCAAACGCTACGCCTCACAGATGAAATCAAAACATTCAGCGCAGAATTACAAAAATTTTCACCACTACTCGGTAGTGAAAAATTACCCATTATCGGTATGATTCCATTTAGCTCAACTTTGAGTGTTCCTCGCACCTTAGACATTGCCAATGCCATTCAAGCGCAGTGGCTCAATGAAGGTGAAGCCGAACAACGTCGTGTGCAAAATACTGCACTGATTCATCGTCGTATTGACCACGAGCTAGAACGCTTTAAAGTAGGTGAGTTGATTGTGACTTCTGCTGATCGTACCGATGTGGCATTGGCATGTGGCGTGGCGGCACTCAGCGATATTCCGCTTGCAGGCGTGATCTTCACCGACAGCAAAATGCAAGATGTCATCTTGCCGACGCTTTCGCAAAAAGTTCTACGCACAGGACTACCTGTGATGCGCACCGATATGGATAGCCTACAAACTTTGGCAATGATTGATCATATCGACAATGAAATTCCAATCACTGATACCGCACGTGCTGAGCAAGTGACGCGTTTTGTGTCGAGTCATATTGATTTTGATTGGCTGAGTACCACCACCACAGCCAAAACCAAAAGTCGCCTTTCACCATCTGCGTTCCGCCATGAATTGGTACAAAAATCAATGGCGGCAAAAAAGACCATTGTATTACCTGAAGGCTCAGAGCCTCGTACCGTACAAGCTGCTGCGATCTGCCAGACACGTGGCATTGCACAGTGTGTACTACTCGCCAAGCCCGAAGAAGTGCAAGAGGTCGCCAAAGCACGTGGCGTCACTTTACCCGATGATCTCAAAATCATTGATCCTGATACCATTCGTGACAAATATGTCGATCCAATGGTGGAGCGACGCAAAGGCAAACTCAACGCCCTACAAGCCGCACAACAGCTTGAAGATACCGTCGTTCTTGGCACAATGATGTTGGCACTCGGTGAAGTTGATGGCTTGGTTTCAGGTGCGATCCATACCACAGCAAATACCGTACGTCCTGCATTTCAGTTGATTAAAACTGCACCCGACTATTCATTGGTGTCGTCGATATTCTTTATGTTGTTGCCTGATGAAGTCTTTGTGTACGGCGACTGTGCGATAAACCCTGATCCCAATGCAGAGCAATTGGCGGAGATTGCCATTCAATCTGCGATCTCGGCAAAATCGTTTGGCATTGAGCCTCGTATCGCCATGATAAGCTACTCTACAGGTAACTCAGGAACTGGTGCAGACGTAGATAAAGTCCGTGAAGCAACAGAAATTGCTAAGAAGCGTCGCCCAGACTTATTGATTGATGGACCACTGCAATACGATGCTGCCTCGGTAGAAAGTGTCGGCAAGCAAAAAGCCCCTGACTCTAAAGTTGCAGGTCAAGCCAATGTATTTATTTTCCCTGATTTAAATACAGGTAACACCACCTACAAAGCCGTACAACGTGCTGCCAATGTGGTGAGCGTTGGACCAATGTTGCAAGGTCTAAACAAACCTGTGAACGATCTCTCTCGTGGTGCATTGGTCGATGATATTGTGTTTACCATTGCCTTGACGGCGATACAGGCGGTGCAAGACGAGATTTAATTGAGTCAATTTAGACATTTTGGAAAGTTTAGCATCATGCTGATAACTTGCTTATCGGCATGGTGGCTTATCAAAAAGATGAATAAATGTTGAATTAATAGTCAATATTGTTGAATTGATTTTTCACCTCAATGCCCTTATAGTGGATAGTGACTTAATTTCAGGATTTTTCATCACCCATGAATATCGAACCGTCGCCCACATCAAACAATGTTGTTGACTCTCTCACTTCCAAATCTTCACAAGTTCAAAGTTGTTTACAAGTCGTGCAAGATGCACTACTTGATGTCAAAGCAAAAGATATTATTCAATTCGATGTTTCAACTATAAGCAGTGTATCTGATGCCATCGTCATTGCGAGTGGCACATCAACTCGTCACGTCAAAGCACTTGCAGACAATGTCGCAGAAGAAGCAAGAAAAGCTGGCTTCCGCCCGATCGGCGTTGAAGGTGAGCGTGATGCTGAGTGGATTTTGATTGATCTTGGCATCGTCGTGGTACACGTGATGTTACCGACCACACGTAAGTTTTACGATCTTGAAAGCCTATGGCGCACTGAAGCTGTTACCGAACAGTTTAGCTAAGCAGTAATTTATTTTAGCTTTCAGTATCTAAAAGCGACGACACTTCGATCAGTTCGTCGCTTTTTTCATATGAAAATCTAAATTTTAAACTTCAGCTCACCGAGCTTATTTGCAAGCTGAAGGACTAATGACTTAAAAAGTTGATTACAAATACTGCTTAATCATTACCGCAGGGTATTGCCGATCAATCTGCGCCACGGCTTGCGCCATATAGCGATCGGATTTCATCGGTCCAAAATAATCACACATCACCGTATACAAGGTATTAATCACCTGACTTAATACGTCCTTGAGATAAAACTGTTCCGCCAAACTTTCGCCTGTTTGCACATAGTGAATAAACGCATGCTGATATTGCGGTGTGATTTGACTGTCTTGCAGATGTTCTTGTAGCACGACCATCAATTCATTCTGCCCTTTTAAGGATTGAAGTAACTGCTGAAATAGTGCATCGAATGCACTGTGATGTGCCACATTCACAACCTCTACCTGATTAAGTGCAACATCAATACTCGATCTTATCGCTTTGCTTTCAAATGCTTGCGTAGATTTATGTGTTTGCTCATCATTTAAATTTTGTTGTATATCATGTTCTAAGCCATGTTGAAGATCATGCACGATCTGCTTTCGACTACTGCGCAATTCTGAACTATTTGCAATTTCAAAAACAAAATAATTCAACTCTTGCAAAGGTTTTTTGCTGTATTGATAGCGCCACAATTCCACCGCCTGATCGAGAGCCTGTCCATCCAAATATTTGGCAAGTATGCGCTGCACGATACTACGCTGATCATTATCCAAAGTCATAGTCCAACCCATTGTTCATTTCCTAATTTGATGCAGTGTGAATCGCTTCTGTCCATTCACACTTTTGCAATTGATCTGATTTATGCTTTTAAAGAAGGCTCAACCATTAATGTCGCTTAGTGATTTCATCTAAATCTGCAAGCACATCTTGTTGAAATTCCGGGTAAGACAATTCCGCATGTTCGGTATAATCCAAACCACGTTGCTCATGTTGTTTCGATACACGCAGTCCACCAAGCACTTTATCCATGACCCAAAACATCACCAACGCAGTACCAAAGCCCCACACTGCTGCAGCACCTACGCCGATTGCTTGCACACCAAGTTGAGAGAGATTGAACATATTTGTTTCTAGGAAATAACCTGCCGCCAAAGTTCCCCAAATACCACAACCTGTATGGACGGTGAAAGCATCGACAGCATCATCAATTTTTAACTTCTCAAGAAGCATCGGTAAAAATGTCACCACAACACCAGCAACCAAACCAGTGATGATTGAGAATAATGGCGACATCGTGGCACAGCCTGCAGTGATCGCAACCAAACCACCCAGTGAAGCGTTAATGGTCATGGTCAGCAAAATAGCTTTGCCACGGATTAGTGCCAACAACATATACGCCACTGCACTCGCACATGCAGCAAGGTGCGTATTCAGTGCTATTTTACCGATACTCACATCTGCTGCGACGGTTGATCCTGCGTTAAAGCCAAACCAAGATAGCCATAAAATAAACCCACCAAGCGCCACCAATGAGAGGTTATGTCCTGGAATATGATGCGGTTTGCCATCACGACCAAACCGCCCTAAGCGTGGTCCAAGAATGATCACCCCTGCCAATGCCACCCAACCACCGATCGAATGCACCACTGTTGACCCTGCAAAGTCGATAAAGCCCATCGACTTAAGCCACCCTGCACCTTCAAACAAACTTCCCCACGCCCAACTCCCAAAGATTGGATAGATCAGTGCACTGACAAATATGGTGCAAACGATATAGCCGATGAAATGAATCCGTTCTGCCATTGCACCACTGGCAATGGTAGTTGCCGTTGCTGCAAACATCATTTGGAAAAACAACATCGTCCAGTGCCAACCGTCCAAGCTATTTGGTGCAAAATGGCTTAAACCAACCCAACCAGTTGGATTCACACCAAACATTAAACCGAAGCCGATGAGCCAAAAAACTAGACCACCCACACAGGCATCTATGTAGTTTTTCATCAAGACATTGACGGTATTTTTACTACGCACAGTGCCACTTTCAATCAAGGCAAATCCTGCTTGCATAAAGAATACAAGCACACCGCATAGTACGACCCACAAACTATCAAGCATCAGTTTCAGCTCAGCATTAGAGATTTGCACTTCATTTTCAGCATGTACCAACATTGGAAAAAGTAATAAGATCAACGAGAGATACTTTTTCATTAAAAACCCCATATTAAAAGAAACAATGGGTGTGCTGATGCAAGCTAAATGCCAACTTTAGTTAAATTAGTTTGTAAAAATCATATGCTTGAATTTATTTTGCATAATTTTTTACTTTTGTGTCTTTTATCACATTTTGATATTTATATTTTAATTTTATAATTAAACATTTCTTCACATATTTTATTAAGTTTGACATGAATGATTGTCAGATTTGTTGCACGATATGCTCGCTCAGGCAAAACAATAATATTCCTAATTTTTTACAATGGAGTCGCTCTTGAAAATTCTCATCACAGGCGCAAATATAGGGATCGGCTACGCAACAGCTGAACGCCTCGTTCAACAAGATCAACATGTTATCCTCGCTTGTAGAAATGTTGATAAAGCCAAAACCGCACAAGCCAAGCTACAAGCAACTAACAAAGGACAAGTTGACGTTGTAACGCTTGACCTCAATAGTCTTGAATCAGTTCAGCAGTCTGCAAATGAGATCGCCGAGCGGTATGGCTCGCTGGATGTATTAATCAATAATGCTGGGCTGTTCGCCAAAACAAAACAACATACTCAAGATGGTTTTGAACAACAATTTGGTGTGAATTATTTAGGGCATTTCCTATTCACTCATAAGCTACTACCCGTATTATCTAATGCACCCAAAGCTCGAATTATTCATCTTGCATCTATTGCACATTGGATGGGCAATATCAAACCTAAAACTTTTCACGGCGAAGGACTGTATAACCCTTTGTACTTCTACGGACAGTCGAAACTTGCCAACTTATTATTTAGCCATGAGTTAGCTCGCCAGTTGGCGGGAAGCACGATTACCAACAATGCTCTACATCCCGGTGGCGTAGATTCTGATATTTATCGTGAGCTTCCAACTTTGGCACATAAAGCATTACAACTTGGTTTAGTACCAACATCTATACCTGCTAAGCTTATCGAAGACATGGCGATTAGTGTAGAGTGGGAAAATAAAAACGGCGAATATGTCAGTGCACATATGCCAAATTGGCAATCTCGTCATGCCAAAAATAAAGGCTTGGCTGAACGCCTGTATATGCAGTCGATGGAAATGGTTAGCCCATATCTTTAATCATGACATTGTCCATTAAGCCGATTTTACCGTGCCAATAAAAAACCACCCGAGGGTGGTTTTTTTAATGCTTAATCAATGAGTACCCAATCTGTATAACAGCTTAGTGTCCTGTGCCATTGATTGCTTTGGTCATGTCTTCCACAACTTTCTTGGCATCACCGAAGATCATCATGGTTTTTTCGTTATAGAACAAGTCATTGTCCAAACCTGCATAACCAGTCGCCATAGAACGCTTGATCACCATAATAGTACGTGCTTTGTGCGCTTCAAGAATCGGCATACCGTAGATCGGCGAGCTTGGATCGTCTTTTGCAGATGGGTTTACAACATCGTTCGCACCGATCACCAGTACCACATCAGTCGCAGGAAAATCAGAGTTGATCTCATCCATTTCCAAGATGTCTTCATAAGCTACATCAGCTTCTGCAAGCAAGACGTTCATATGACCTGGCATACGACCTGCTACAGGGTGAATGGCAAAACGTACTTTTACACCTTGCTCTTTTAGAATTTCACACAATTCTTTCACAGCATTCTGTGCACGACCTTGCGCCATACCATAACCCGGTACGATCACTACACTATCCGCATTTGACATCAAGAAGCCTGCATCATCCGCTGAACCTGAACGATAGTTACGTTGAACTTGCTCGCCTTTGTCCGCAGAAGCCGCAGCCGCACCACCCATTGCACCACCAAAGAGTACATTGATGATTGAACGGTTCATCGCTTTACACATAATGTAAGACAGAATCGCACCTGATGAACCAACCAGTGAACCTGCAACGATCAACATATTGTTTTCTAATGTGAAACCAATACCTGCTGCTGCCCAACCAGAGAATGAGTTCAAGAGTGATACAACAACTGGCATATCACCGCCACCGACTGGTGCAATCCACACCCAACCGAAGACTAACGCCAATGCCGTCATTGCCCAGAATGCATTCATATTTCCTGTGCTAAAGAAGTAAAAACCGCATGCCAACATTGCAATAAAAATGATCGCTTGGACAGGTTTTACCCATGCACCTGAAATGGTTTTTGCCCACTTCTTCGCAGCCAATTTACCATAAGCAAAGACTGACGCAGTAAAAGTAATCGCACCAACAAAACAACCCACGAACAATTCAAACAAATGGACTTTGCTCATTGCATGGAAATTAATGTTGTTCGCCGTCAAAGCGTCTGCACCGATTTCAAGCAACTTGTTATTGTGCAAGATCGCAGCAATGGCAATCAATACCGCAGCCAAACCGACCAATGAGTGCATTAAAGCAACCGTTTCAGGCATTTGTGTCATCGGCACTGAGCGAGCACGAGCAATACCAACGATACCACCAAGCACCATTGCGCCAACGATCATCCAAATTACTGGATTATCTGCAACAAAGAATGTGGTCAATACAGCGATCGCCATTGCGATCATCCCGTAGCGATTCCCTTGAATCGCAGTCTTAGGACCCGACAAACCACGCAAGGTTAAAATAAATAGGACGGCACCAATCAGGTAGAACCAATCCGCATACTCTCGAATAAATTCCATGGATTAGCCCTCTTTCTTCTTTTGCTTTGGTTTAAACATTTCGAGCATACGTGCAGTCACTGCGAAGCCACCAAAAATGTTAATACTTGCAAGGAATACTGCAACTGCACCTAAAATGCTAATTGCATTAATACTTTGGAATACCACATTACCATCAACACCGATCGCAGGTAGACCCACAGTTTGGATCATTGCACCAACGATAATAATAGATGACAAAGCATTGGTTACCGCCATCAATGGTGTATGCAAAGCAGGTGTAACACCCCAAACGACGTAGTAACCTACGAAGATGGCAAGGACGAAAATTGTAATCGTTTCAACCATGAGAGCTCTCCTTAACCACGTTTGAGCAGCACTTCGCCGCCATGTGTAACCAATAATGCTTTTTGAATTTCATCTTCAAGATTGATCTTCACAGTCTTGTTTTCATCAAACAAAGTTTCAATGAAATTCAAAATATTACGTGCATACAGTGCAGATGCTTCAGTCGATACCGTTGATGGAATATTTGGAATACCCAAGATCTTCACACCATTATCCGTAGTCACTGTTTCATTAACGACAGAACCTTCGACGTTACCGCCAGTTTCTACCGCCATATCCAAAATCACTGAACCCGGTTTCATCTTGGCAACCGTTGCACCATGGACCAAACGAGGCGCATTACGACCTGGTAACAATGCTGTGGTAATCACGATATCAGCGTTCGCTACAGCCTTATCAACCACAGCTGCTTGATCTTTGATGTATTGTTCGCCTGGTGTCCAACCGTAGCCATTTTTCGCCGCTTCGTCTGCACGAGCTTGCTCTTCAGGTGACATCGGTACGTCTAACCATTTACCACCAAGCGATTCGACTTGATCTTTTGCTGTCGGGCGCAAATCAGTCGCTTCAACCACAGCACCAAGACGTTTCGCCGTTGCAATGGCTTGTAGACCAGCAACACCGACCCCCATGATCACCACACGAGCAGGTTTAACTGTACCTGCCGCAGTCATCAACATTGGGAACATACGTTGATATTCCGCCGCCGCAAGCAATACAGACTTATAACCTGATAAATTGGCTTGAGAAGACAGTACGTCCATGTTTTGCGCACGTGATAATGTACGTGGCAATAACTCAAGCGCAAACGCAGACACGTTTTGCGTTGCAAAACGATCAAGCTCTGGATTGCGGTAAGGGTCAAAAGAGGCAACAACACTTGCGCCTGATTCGATTTGTGCAATCTCGTCACCTTGTGGTGCACGGATTTTCAAAATCAATTGGCTACCTTGATAAGCATTGTCGGTAATGGTTGCGCCAGCTTGTTCATATGCACTGTCAACATAAGCAGCTTTTACACCTGCTCCACGTTGAACAACGACAGTATGACCTGCTGAAGTCAACTTTTTTACGGTTTCTGGCGTCGCTGCCACACGGTTTTCATTCGTGATGGTTTCGGTTGGGATTCCGATCTGCATGAGCGTTCCTCAAGCTAATTTTACTTAGTCAAAGTATCAACCGTACTGGATAAGTACAGGATACTTCCCCCATATTCATAATTGGTTTGCGATTTTAATATAATTTAATTGTCAATTGCCACCCTTTATTTCGATAAAAAATACCATATATAAAATTTCAATGAAGTCGTTTTTTTGGAACAATTCAACCATTTGTGTCAAATCTGTTCAAAAATTTAATTTTTTATTATTTATTTTCAATAACTTAAATGCATATGATAATTTTAAATCTTAGAATATTTTGTGAATGGTCAGGATCAGCCCTTATGTCTGCCAAAAAGCTGAAATGCAATACAACACCTTGCAACTTTAATTTTAACTGTTGTTTTTTATAGATATTTAATAAGTTAATGAAAGTTTAAAACACATAAACTTTGCAGTCATCTTTTTTGTAAACCTTCTAAAATTAGCCATTTTTATATTTCTGTTTTTGATGTTTCTCTACTTTAGGTTGCTTTTTAGACGCTTTTTATACTCATTGCACCATCATCGTGAAATTTTTTATATCAGAAGAGCAAACTACTATTTTCGCCATAACACTTCCGGATGAATCTTTAACTAAATTCCTTTTAGCCAATAAAATATGGCACACTTCACCAATCCATTACTGAGTAGCGATGATGAAAATCAAAGTGATTGCACCAAGTGCATGTGTCGATCAAGATCAAATCCTTTTTGCACAGCAACAAATGCAAGACCTTGATGTAGACATTGAACTCTCAAACAATATTTTCGACTCGCATCGTTATCTTGCAGGTTCGGTCGCAGAACGCCTTGAAGATCTCAAACATGCCTGTCTTGATCCATCAGTTGATGCGATTTGGTGTGGACGTGGTGGCACAGGTTCAGCACAGCTTTTACCGCATCTTGATACTTGGCTACTGGGTAAACCTTTGATAGGTTATTCTGACAGTACCGTGCTACTTAATTATATTGCGATGCAAGGTGGTCATGCCTTACATGCGCCAGTTTTCCAAGAAATCGCCAGCAAAAACCTCAATGAAGTCATGCCAGTTTCAAAGGATGCGCAAGAAGTCTTGGCTTTACTACACCCGATGATTGGGGAAATGCCTCAACAATATACTGTGAGTCCTTATAATACGCTTTCTCAAGGGGCGACCGAAATCAAAGGCGTGGTTCTCGGAGGCAATCTTGCAACGCTATGTAGTGTACAAGGCACACCTTGGGCACTGCAGTTAAAACAAGATAGTATTCTTTTGCTCGAAGATGTTGGTGAACCTTTTTATCGGTTAGAGCGTCTATTTCTTCAGCTACTACAAAGTATTGATATAACAAAACTCAAAGCGATTGTGATGGGGGATTTTCATCAATGCCCTCAAAAGAATGTGCCACACGATTTAATGGATATTTTTGCAGAGCACTGTGAACCACTTAAAATTCCGCTTTTTCAAGCGGATTGGTTTGGTCATGGAGAGATTAATCGACCATTTTGGCTTGGAAAGCTTGGGAAAGTGCATCTTTCAAATTTGACTATTGACATCGCCTAAAGCACTTACGATCAATTCTCGTAGAATACTTTTTAATAAATTAACATAAGAAATTGATTGGCGGTTTTTTTTAAACAATCATTAGTGTTAAAGAATACAAACAATCGATTCAACCCCCTTGATTAATAATCAAAAAATATACACCTGTTCAGGAAATGAATTACAATGTTTGACACATCGCTGTATCGGGGAAGTCTTACCCTACTACGCACCACTCCGATCATCAATTGGACACCGATCCAACGATGTATACTCATGCTCTTCATGGCGTGTGTGGTGCACTCGATTTGGTTAATGTGGAAGCTGATTGTCATCTTTAATCCAAACTTCCATCAATATGTCAATTTGCCTTTTTTGACAGTTAGCTTTTATGTCAATGTTTTTTATATTTGCACGTACTTTGGACTCGCAATGATCTGCTTGTCATTGGTGAGACAAAAAAACTTACATACGCTATTAATTTATATTTGCACAAGTACATTTGGACTATTTTTATTGTGGGATGCTTATATCGTTGGTGTCATGAGTCCTGCAACTGCCATTGTATTGATCAGCATGATTGCACTTGGGTTACTATTGTTTGAAGCGAAAGTCATGTATTCGATTTTGCCTTTAGCGATTCTTATTATTATCACAATTGCCCATCCCACATTAAATGGGTAATTGTCTTATGCACCGCTCTTCGATTTTCCCGGTATGCACAACTCACCATATACCAATCACTTTTGGTGTTTAAGCATGCTCTTTATTGGCTTATCCGTTGTGACAATCTGTTTTGCCATGTTTAGTATCTTCTTGCACCAATGGCGTAACCGTGAAGCCTCTTTCAAGTCGATGAGTCTGATTGACCCACTCACCAAACTGTTAAATCGGCGCAGTATCAATCAACAATTGATTGAGATTGCCCATAAGTTAGAGCAGCAAAAGCAGCTCTGTTACGGTATTATTATCCTAGATTTAGACCATTTTAAACGCATTAATGATGAATACGGGCATTTGGTTGGCGATGAGGTGTTGATTGAAGTTGCAGCCGCATTACAATCAAATGTCCGTCAGACCGATATCCTCGGGCGCTATGGTGGTGAAGAGTTTATTATTCTAGCCAAAGATGCTGATAAAAATATCATCATGCAATTGGCAAAACGCTGTCAACAATCTATTCAACAGCTTGCTATCAGCACTGATCAACAAAAATATATCAATATCACTGCAAGTTTCGGAGTAACCGTAGTCTGCCACAATCACAGTATGCGACAAGCAATCAAACAAGCTGATGAGGCGATGTATCAAGCAAAACGACTCGGACGCAATCTTATTGTGCTATCTGATCAGACTGGAGGCGTTGTAGCAATTCCTGCTGGCTAAAACTTCCCGTTAACCGCTGTGGTCTTAATTCTTGCCCATTTGATGAAATAAATAAAACCGTTGGTGGACCAAGCATCTGCCACTCATTCAAAATCATTTGATGGCTTGCGTCAAATTCAGATAAGTCGAGTTTGATTTTTTGCACATTTTTTAATGATTGCTGAACATCTGGATTCGTCCAAATATTACGCTCAATTGGCTGACACGCAATGCACCAGTCCGCATACAAATCAACGATGATTGGCTGACCAGTTGCTTTTGCATCTGCGAGTGCCTGCTCAAACTGTGTTTTATTCTTCACCACTTGCCAATTCATCTCTGCGGTCGTGTATAGACGATAGAGTGTCTGTGCTTGCCATACTCCAAAACCAAGCACCGCTATCAAAGACGCAACAAATAAAAGTCTAATTTTCGCTTTACTGCCCCAAATCAAGTAGAGCAAATAAGCACTCACCAAAAGAATCAAAATAAGCATCAATATATAGAACAGCTCGGCGCTTAATAATGGTCGTACAAAATATAACGCCAAACCGAGCATGACCCACGCAAAAACATGTCGAATCCGATGCATCCATTGCCCAGGTTTTGGCATCGCTTTCTGACCAATCAGACTCAGAATGATCAATGGAATCCCCATTCCCACACCGAGGCTAAATAATAAAACAGCACCGATAATGAGGTTTTGTGATTGGGAAATATAGAGAAGCGTGCCTGCGAGCGGTGCCGTCATACATGGTCCAACCAACAATGCAGACAACACGCCCATCAAAGCTGCACCCAATAATGTGCCACCCTTTTGTCGCCCTTGTAATTGATCGAGATGATTTGACCATTTTTGTGGAAGTTTGAGCTCAAATACACCAAACAGATTCAATGCAAAAATCACAAAAACGGATGCAAATGCAATTAAGACCACTGGTTGCTGTAACCATCGTTGCAAGTTGCTTCCTGCGCTTGCAGCCAACACACCGAGCAAGGCATAGACTGATGCCATCGCCAAAACAAAGACAAGACTAATCGCCCCTGCTCTTACACCGACATGCTCACGAATGAGCAAACTCGATAAAATCGGCAACATCGGTAAAGAACACGGTGTAAAAGCCAGTAAACAGCCCAATCCCAAGAAGATTAAAACACTCCAAAAGACATTCTGATCATGTAGTCGTGCTGTCCATTGCTCATCTTCTGCTACGGTTTGAATATTCGTATTTTCATTATTGACTAGGTCGCTTTTGGAAGCGTCTTGGCTTGAGTCGTTTTGCGTTGTTGTGCTGAGTAAATTGCCTTGATTCGATTGTTCAAACAACGACGGCTGTTGAGCTGATGGGTTTTCTTGATCTAGTGATACTAAGCCCCTTGCATCGGTTTGAAAACTGCTTTGACTGATCGGATAACACAAACCTGCTTCTGCACAGCCTTGAAACCTTACATGGTAGGTCGAATTTGGTTCAGCTTGTATCTTGAAAGACACCGCATCATGATAAACCTTGGTATCACCATAATATTCATCATGTTTATCTTCGGCAGGTGGAAGATCGACTTTTACTTTTTCGACTTGCGCATCTTTTTGCTTTTTTATATCGACAGCGAACTGATGTTGATATAGATAATATTTTGGAGAAATCGTCCAGTGCAATTGGATTTCTGATTCACTGATCGAACGTTCTTGCAATGGAAAAGCCTGCTCGGCAGGTAAGAACTTTTCTTCAGCAAAACTGTGCGTAGTCACAAAGAGTGACATACACGTGATCAGAAAAAAAAGGAAACTCCGAAGTGCCGACAATTTCTTATTCCTTGAAAAAAAAAA
>NZ_CANLSL010000031.1 GCF_947493735.1 uncultured Acinetobacter sp.
GCAGATGGCTTAAGTGTTGGAGGAGACAAGATCACCAATGTAGCGGCTGGCACGATCAGTGACACCAGTACCGATGCAGTGAATGGTAGTCAGTTGTATGACACTAACCAACAAGTAGCAGGGAATACCAGTGCTTTGGGTGGTGGTGCAAACTATGATCCAGCAACGAATACCTATACTGCACCAACGTATAACATCAATGGCACCGACTACAGCGATGTTGGCAGTGCTCTCGCAGCGAGCAAAACAGAAGTAAAAGATGGCAAAAACATTACTGTGACCAGTGCAACAGGCACAGATGGACAAATGGTCTATACGGTCGCAACTGATGACGAAGTTGAATTTGACAAAGTGACTGTGGGTAATGTTGTGGTTGATGCTACAACGAATGACATTACAGGCTTATCGAACACCGCATTGGGTGGCACTGATTTTGCGCAAAGTGGACGTGCAGCGACAGAAGAGCAATTGAATGAAACACAAGATAACCTTGTGACCTTGATTGGCGGTAATGCAAGCAATCAAGGCGGAACGGTCACGGCTACGGACATTGGTGGCACAGGTGCAGACAATGTTAATGATGCAATCGAAACCGTAAATAACACAGCGAAAGCATCGAAAACTGAAGTTAAAAAAGGTCAGAACATCTCTGTAACCAGTACGACTGGGTCTGATGGACAAACGATCTATACGGTCGCAACTGATGATGACGTGAACTTTAACAGTGTAACCATTGGTGATACAGCTGGCGATAACACCGTATTGACTAGCACAACAGATGGCTTAGATGTTGGTGGAGACAAGATCACCAATGTAGCGGCTGGAACGATCAGTGATGGTAGTACCGATGCTGTAAATGGTAGTCAACTCTATGGCTTGGGTAATAATGTTACCAATCTCTTTGGTGGTAATGCGACCTATGATGGTGATGTGATTAATTGGACTGATATTGGTGGTACAGGTGAAAACACCATTGATGATGCGATTGCTTCGATCAAAGACTCTGCGGATAATGCCAATCAAGGCTGGAATATCTCGACGAATGGTGGCACTGCAACCAATGTGAAACCTGCAGATACTGTTGATTTCCAAGGTGATGGCAATGTTGTCGTCAGCAATACAGGTACGGAAGTGACCGTTGGCTTGGCTGATCAAGTCACCATTGGTACAGGTGATACTGCCGTATCGATTGATGGTGAT
Source organism: uncultured Acinetobacter sp. (assembly GCF_947493735.1). Classification (GTDB taxonomy): domain Bacteria; phylum Pseudomonadota; class Gammaproteobacteria; order Pseudomonadales; family Moraxellaceae; genus Acinetobacter. The sequence continues at coordinate 1,201 of NZ_CANLSL010000031.1, forward strand.
ACAGGTACGATTACCACTGGTGATGTCACTATTGATGGTTCAACAGGTATTATTACTGCTGGACAAGTCACTGTTGATGGTGATCAAGGTACAGTGAATGGACTCAGCAATACGACTTGGGATGCAGACAATATTACGTCTGGTCAAGCAGCAACTGAGGATCAGTTGAAACAAGTTGCAGCCGATGCAGCAAGTAATACGGCTAAGTCGAAATCGACAGTCACTGCTGGTGATAACATTGAAGTCACCACATCAGAAAATACCGATGGGTCTACCAATTATGAAGTTGCGACAGCGAAAGATGTCACATTTGAAACAGTGACCTCAGACACTGTAACCGCTGGAACGGTGACAGCCGATACAGTCAATGTCGGTGATGTGTCGATTACGTCATCAGGGATCCATGCTGGCAACCAAAAAGTCACAAATTTGGCGGCGGGTACAGTGAGTTCAGACTCAACTGATGCAGTCAATGGTAGTCAGCTCTATGGTCATGCTCAAGCAGTGCAAAACATTATCGGTGGATCAACCACTTATAATGCAGATACTGGCACTTATACCAATAATAATATTGGTGGTACAGGTCAAAGCACCATTGATGCAGCGATTGGTGCAGTCAACAATAATGTGACTTATCTCAATCAACGTGTGAATGATTTGGAAGATGATCTATCTTCTGGTATTGCTGCGACAGCAGCACTTGAGAACGCACCATTTATTCCTGGTAAATGGACTTATGCGGCAGGTGCATCTTATTACAACGATCAAAGTGCAATTGGTGCGACATTAAGACGTACCGCGGATAACGGTCGTTGGTCATTCACTGGTGGTGTTGCTGGAGGTACGAATGGTTCACCAATCGTTCGCTTCGGTGTCAGTGGTGTGATTGACTAAATTGCTAAATCGTAGATTGAAGATGTTGCGGCATCTTCAATCTCTCAGAAGCCCCAATTGAGAGAATGATATGAATACATTAAAAAATTTATTGGTTTTGAGTATATTTAGCAGTTTGCCGATTGCCATGGCTGTACATGCTGAGGAGCTGAATACTCAATCAAGTTCAGATGAAGTGGTTCAATTTCCTGAAGTGAAAGACAGCTATTTGAAGCAAGTCAAGCGTTATGAATATGACGATGTTGCTCGAATAGAAACTGGACTGAATAAAGACCAGTTTCGTCACTTACTCGGCAACCCTCAGTTCAATGAAGGTGTGTTTGTCAATCGTACGTGGAATTATGTTTTAGATATCCGAATTCCAAATACACAAGAATACAAACGCTGTCAGTTAAGAATTGATTTTGATCGCAAAAATATTGCGCAAGAATTGTATTGGAAAGGAGAGCAATGTCAGGAAATTGGTGTTGCATCTTCAAACCAAGTGGCAGTCATTCCTGCGCCGATTGTTCAAGCACAACCACATGAAGCGATTTACAACTTTGAATTTGATAAATTCCAAGTGAGTGAAATCACCGAAAGTACCGCACCATTACCAGAAGTGGCGGCGCAAATCAAAGCGGATAAGCCACAAGCGGTAAATATTTCAGGTTATACCGATCGCTTTGGTAGTTTTGAATATAATCAAAGACTATCTTCACAACGTGTTGCGAGTATTTCCAATGCGTTGATTCAATATGGTGTCGATCCAAGTATTATTCGTACCGAAGCCAATGGTGCGACATCAACGTTTCAGCACTGTAATGGATCAAAAACAGAACAAACCATTGATTGTCTGACGCCAAACCGCCGTGTCAATGTGCAATGGTAGGTGCATTAGTTCCGACTTAAACCTGTTCAAAAAGCACTCATGATGAGTGCTTTTTGCGTTTGAAGAAGAATGTCTATCTGAACAAGCGATGCATAATGACTTGATCGATGCGCATCGAATTGCTATAAACAAATGAAAAAATGGATAGAACATACTGCGCATTTTCACGCATAATGCGAACAGATTTCGTTTAATTGGTATCAACTTTTAAAAAAATTGTTGAGCCACATCTTTTTTTAACATTGATTGCATTCGAGGTAAAAAGCAATGTCCCTGATCCGACGGTGGTTTGATCCGATTCGATCGAAATGGTATTTCGATCAGCCGCATCGTCAAGCCGAATTGCCAACAGATCAAGGGATTAGCGTTTATCTGCGCTTGGATGATGTGTATAGCTATCTGGCAGTCCAGCAACTTATTCAACTCGAAGAAATACTCATTGATGAGATCCGACCGTTAAAAATTGTCATTTCTACCCAAGGTGCATTACCACCACAAGGGATGAGCATTCAAGCATGGCAAAACTATACCTTAAATGATGCCAAAATCTTGGCAATGCAACATCGCTTTGCCTTTGATGATGTGCCAGAGATGCCGAACGCCCAAGCTCTTGCACAAGCACATACGATTCTTGAGCGTACCCCATTGATGGGGCGAGACTTTTTATACTTGCTTGAAGATATATTCCATATGTTGTGGAATCAACAATATGGCAAGCTCAACATGCTGTATGTGATGGCGAAGAATTACCGTCAGCCGAGTGAAGATGCGCAGTTTCGTTTTGATGATACGCCAATATTGACGGCATTTTTTAGCTTTGGTGGACGACATTATCAGGCGGTAGATGATTTATTGCGCTTGATGCGCCGTTTGCAACAGCAAAAATTACTGACATCGTCGCCGATATTTTTAATTAATCATATCGAATGGCGTGAGCATCTGATCCAAGATGCCGAAGAGCTAAGGGATATACAAGCCATGCAACCTGAGCTTGATTTGTATTTAACCCTAGAAAATCCAATTTCGTGGTTATTGCTTGCCTATATCAAAGAAGAGTTGGCAAATCTCTACAACATCCACATCAATATTTATCCGCTACCGTATCAAGGGCGTGATTTTTTTGATTGGAGTTTGGCGATGCGACTCTCAAAACGTACAGATGTGGCATTTACGCCATTTTGTCGCCCTGATCAAAATACCGTTATGGCGATGGCAAAATTATTTTATCAAGTTGAACCTGAGCAACGGGTTGATGCGGTCTTAGAAATGCTACGACTGACATGGACGAAGGGTAAAGATTTAAGCTTGGCGAGTCATCAGCGCAGCGTGTTGATGAATCATCAGATGATTCAGGAAAGTGTTCAAGAAAAAATTTCTAATGACGAAGTTCATCAAGCTTTACAACGTAATCAACAACACTGTGATGCGTTACAACAGCCGAATCAACCTGTCATGGTATTGCGTATTGCCGAGCAAGAGTTTGTCTTCAATAGCTTGTATCGGGTGTGGATGATTGAAAGTATTTTTTCGAATATTTTGCAAAAGAAATATGAAGCAGAATCTGCATCGAATGATTCAGACACAGTTGAAAAAGACTTGGAAATCGAATCACAAAATGTTGAATAATTGAGCTATTTATGACTTTATGAAGGCACGCATTGCAATCACGTCAATATTAAAAACGCTCAAGGTCAATGTTCAAAACGCTCAAGACTACGACTGAAATGGTCTAAAGTGATAATAAGCTGTCCTTTTCGGCAGTTCTTTTAAACCCTAATGCCTTTGATAATTTCGGATAGAAATTCAAAGTATATTAGGTGACGCAATGAATGCACCCACACAGCTTAGTTTGCAGGACGCAACTGCCCATTCAAAAAAGATTGATAAAAAACGCCGTTGGTGGCTTCTCAGCCCTGGTCTGCCGATGATCGGTGTGGGCATTTTAGCAGGTTATCAGTTTGGTCCAAAATGGACACGTAAGCTGTTTGCACTTAGCGGTCCGATCGTTCTGCATGCGATCATTCCTGCATTCGATGCCGTGATTGGTAATGATGAAAATAATCCAACCGATGATGATGTGCAGAGCCTCGTCAAAGATCCGTACTACGATCGTTTGGTCAAAATGTTTATACCAATCCAAATGGCGGCGAATGTCTATGCAGCGTATTTGGTATCACGCAAAGACACACCGATGCTTGATCGAATCTTACTCGGCATCTCAATGGGTGCGATCAACGGTATCGCAGTGACCACGGCGCATGAGTTATCCCATCGTCCCAATAAATCAGATCATATGTTGTCACATGCGACATTGATGCCACTGTTTTATAACCATTTCCGTGTAGAACATCCGTATGGTCATCATAAGCGTGCAGCGACACCTGAAGACCCAGCATCATCACAAATGGGCGAGAGCTTCTACCAGTTTTGGCCACGTACCGTATTTGGTGGTATCAAGTCGGGTATTGAGATCGAAGCTCGCCGTTTGAAACGTAAAGGTTTGCCATTTTTCAGTAAAGACAATGAGTTACTTCAAGGCTGGGCGATGAGTGCGACGTTCCATGCTGGTTTGATTAAAACCTTTGGCACGCAAATCATTCCATATCTTGCCACGCAAGCGTTTTACGGCATTAGCCTATTTGAAATCATTAATTATATTGAGCACTATGGATTAAAACGTGAGCAAAAAGAAGATGGGAGCTATGCTCGCACCATGCCTGAGCACAGTTGGAATAATAACAATGTGGTGACCAATCTGTTCCTGTATCAGCTACAACGTCATTCAGACCATCATGCATATCCGACACGTCCATTCCAAGCTTTGCGTCACTTTGAGGAAGCACCTGAGTTGCCAAGTGGTTATGCGACGATGCTGTTGCCTGCACTGATTCCATCGTGGTGGTTTAAGATGATGGATCAACGTGTGTATGATCATTATCAAGGTGATTTAAACAAAGCCAATATTCACCCAAAACGACGTGCTGAATTGATGCAGAAGTTTAATGTGGTGGATGAAACAGCGCATGTTTAGTTTTGAAAAGCGAGGTTTGGAGGACGGTAGCCCACCAAACTTTGTACTTTGAATTTTTTTGAATCTCTAAGATAACTGAAAAATTGATGGATTTTGGGGATTTACCTATAAAACATCGAGAATAATTTCTGAAATAACTTAACCTGAGTTCGATGAAGTTTGTGTTGCATGTAATTAAAAAGTAAAAGTATTTTAGACAAGGTCTTGCGGTGTATACTCACATTTCGGGATTAACCTTCGGTTCGACTCACTTTTCTTTCGGGAAAAGTAAGCAAAACCATTTGTCAGCCGCAAACTCGGTCATACACTAAAATTTATCCCATACCTTGAAAAACGTCATTTTGCTAAAGCTGTTCTGCCCTCGAACAATGCGACTGACGCTCCCACGAATCAGATAATTTTTACCCATCTTATGTCAAACTGAGGTTACTTAAAATCTACTGCGCATCAATACTTTCACCAGTCACGGCATGACTATCTTTACCCATAAGGTAGAGATATGCAGGCATGATGTCTTCAGGTGTCGGCAAGGTTTTTGGGTCTTCACTTGGATAAGCTTTGGCACGCATTGCCGTGCGTGTGCCACCAGGATTGATACAGTTAAAACGAATATTGTCTTGATCTGCAAACTCACGTGCAAAGATTTGGCTTAACGCTTCTACACCAAATTTCGATACAGAATATGCCCCCCATTCTGCACGTGCATCACGTCCCACACCACTACTGGTAAAGATAATGGATGCACTGTCAGAGCGTTTTAAAAGTGGCAACAAGGCTTGAGTCAACACAAAAGGAGCACGTAGATTGACATTGAGCACATCATCCCACACCTCCGCAGGATAGTTCTCAAGCGTCACTCGCTCACCCAAAATTCCTGCATTGTGCAAGATGCCGTCGAGGCGACCAAATTGCTTGTCTAAGGTATGAAACAAGGTGTCATAATCATGTGCAGATGCACTGGATAGTTGCAATGGAAGAATAGCAGGTTGTGGTGCGCCAAGTGCTTCGATCTCATCATAAATAATTTCAAGCTTATTAATACTCCGACCATGTAAGACTACCGTTGCGCCATGAAGTGCATAGTTAATCGCTGCGGCACGACCAATACCATCGCCACAACCCGTCACAAGGATGACGCGACCTTTGAGTAAATCAGGATCAGGTTGATAGCTTTTAAAATCCATGTGAAACCTCTAATGGTATGGGTAATTCATTGTAGAAATTGTTGAATAGATCATTTTATTTATCGGTCAAAGCACATGCAAAGTCAAAGGATATTTGTTAATGACTTTGCACTCGTCATAGAACTTTAATCCTGTTACAGCGTTAACCTCGCTCGAAGTACTCTGTGTACACCTTCGCTCGGTTGCCTTGTATCCAGGAAAAATTTCGTCGACTATATTTTTATCTTTCAAATTTATTGATTAACCAAAGACAGCACCAAATCAGATAATTCAGTAACATCTTGCACAATATAATCTGCACCCCACGCTTCCAAGTCATCTGCCGACTCAGGTGGAAGATAGCCATAAGCAGCGAGTATCGTTGGCATATTGGCATTTTTCCCTGCATCAATATCACGAGGGTGATCACCGACATAGATGATTTGATCTGCGTCGATATTAAGCTGTGATGCGGCAAGGAACATTGGCTCTGGATCAGGTTTGGTATTTTTGACATCATCAGGGCAGACCAAGACTGCACAACGCTCAGTCAGATTCAGTGCTTTGAGCAAGGCTTCGCTGAGTCCACGAGGCTTATTGGTGACAATGCCCCACGGAATATTGCGCTGTTCAAGCTGAATGAGTAATTCATCCATCCCATCAAATAGCGTGGTATCCACCGCAATATCTGCACCGTAGCGATCAAGGAAGGCTTGACGAAGTTCGAGAAATCTAGGATCGGTAACTTCTAGGTCTGGATAGACCAAACGCACCATAGCACGAGCGCCTTCGGACACTTGCGTGCGAATGCGTTCGGCAGATACGACCTCAACACCACCTTCACGGCACATGGCTTGAATGATGCGAATAAAGTCTGCTGCTGTGTCGATCAAGGTGCCATCAAGGTCGAATAAAACCGCTTTGATCATGCCTCGTTACCTGCTTGAGTTGTTTTGCTTTTTTTAGCAGTTTTATTTGATGCTTCTTCAGTAGATGTGGCTACAGCAGGCTTGACCGTGTGTACCATATAGTTCACATCGACATTCGGGGCAAGCCAATAGTACTTGGTCAATGGATTGTAATGCAGTCCTGTCATGGCTTTGAGTTCCAAACCTGCACCACGAATCGCACCTGCTAATTCAGAAGGGCGAATGAATTTGTGATAATCATGCGTACCACGAGGCAACATGCGAAGTACATACTCCGCACCGATAATCGCAAACAGATACGACTTCGGATTGCGGTTGATGGTCGAGAAGAACACATGACCAGCGGGCTTGACTAAATCAAAGCAGGCTTTCACGATAGACGCAGGATCAGGCACATGTTCGAGCATCTCCATACAGGTCACGACATCATATTGACCTGCTTGCTCACTTGCCAATTGCTCAACAGGAATTTGCTTATACTCGATATTATTGACACCTTCTTGCTCGGCATGGATACGTCCAACCGCAAGTGGTGCTTCACCCATATCAATACCGAGTACGGAACCTGCACGACGTGCCATACTTTCCGCCAAAATACCACCACCACAGCCGACATCGAGAATCTTTTTCCCTGTGAGTCCACCAGACTTTTCATCAATCCAATTTAGACGTAGCGGATTGATCTGATGCAAAGGGCGAAATTCGGAGTGTTGATCCCACCATTTATCTGCCAAAGCTTCAAATTTGGCGATCTCTTGGGCATCGACATTGGGTGTGGTCATATCTCAGTACCTTTGGGAAAATGGAAAATTATTCTATAAATAAATAGGGTCTGTTGACATTTCAGCCATGCATTGCGTTATCAGCTAAAACTACAGAAACGAGGCATGAAACGCAGGGAATGGTCACCCCCTTGCCAAGTTTCATAACGAAGTTTATGGCAGTTTTAGCGATAACCTTTCAGGACAAGAATGTTTTTTGACGCTACGTCGTTAGGAAAGAGTCATTTAGAGTGACTAAATTTCCTCATTCCTGCCTAGTATCGCCTAAAAAACATCCGCAGTCGCAAGCATCTGTGAAATATCAACAGACCCTAAATTACTGTAGCTTAGCTTAGAATACCAGTGAAGAACATTATTAATCGTAATCAACGAACAAAAATCTGTTCACAGATTAAAACGATTCGTCCCTATTTACTCTATATTTATTTTATTTAATATCCTTTATAGTGTGAACACTTAAAAAATTATTCAAGATGATGAGGACGTATAGACCAATGAAAAAGCTTGCTTTAACGGTAATGTCTGCTGCAGTGATGACAGTTTCAGGAATGACGTTTGCCGCAGAACAATTTATCGAAGGAAGAGATTATAAATTGGCACCAAAAGTAGGCAAAGTAGACGTTGCTGGCAAGATCGAGGTGCGTGAGTTTTTTTGGTATGGTTGTGGACACTGCTATAGCCTAGAGCACCCTATGCAACAATGGCTTCGCAAATTACCAAAAGACGTGAACTTTGTGCGTACACCTGCTGCGATGAATCCAGTTTGGGAGCAAAATGCACGTGGTTACTATGTGTCTGAAGCATTGAAAATCCGCCGTAAAGCACATATTCCATTATTTGATGCGATCCACAAAGGTGGTCAACAGATTTTCGATCAAGCATCTCTAGCGCAGTTCTATACCAAATATGGCGCAGATACCAAGAAATTTAACAGCTTGTTCAACTCATTTGCGATCACAGGCAAAATCAACAAAGCCAAAAACTTGGCAATGGATTATCAATTGACAGGTGTACCTGCGGTAGTTGTCAATGGTAAGTACATCGTGCAAGGTAATAGTCAACGTGTTATTCAAGTCGTGAATTATTTGGTCGATAAAGAACGCCAAGTCATGAAGAAAGCTTCATAAGAAAGCATCTTAAATTGAAGTAATTAAAAAAGAATTGGAAAAGCTCGACAAGGTTCGGGCTTTTTTTATGGATCAAATTTGAGTTTCTTGGGCTAATTTCGTTCTGGTGCTAGGTATTTATAGATACATCTTTGGGAAGTGTTTCTAATTAATTTTTTTACTGAAGTGTGGTTTAATAAAATAGTCCAGTTCTTGAATCATGTGAAATGACTAAAAGCAGATTTTTTAAAAAAACGTACCATTCTAATTATCGAGGTAAAGTATCTGTTGAGGATGCTGTTAAACATCAAACATATCTTGATGATATGAGAAAAGATGCTGTTTTTTATTGTGTAGATCATATAGAAAGTTCAATGATCCCACATAGTATGCTTCATAAAATAATTCAAAAGTTAAAAACGAAGCAAAATGATAGTTTAACTTTGCCAGAGAAAGCCTATTTAGTTCGTCAAAACCTTAATGCTTTACATAGTCTAGTTGAAGGTAAAATTTCTTTTAATCAATATAAGAAAGAAGCCATGAATGACAGAATAAAGCATCAAGAACACTTAGAAGCAGAAAGATTACGCTTGGAAAGATTAAGAGAATTAGAACTAATTCAGTTAAAGAAACAACAAGAAAAATTAGCTCAGGAAAGAAAAGTTAGAGAACAAGCTGAACGTGAACGTAGGAAAAAATTAGAATCTGACCCTAAATATATAGAGAGGCAAAAAGAAAAAAATCTAATAAAAAAATATGATATTTACTTCTATGACATAGCTGATAAGCATAGATCGAAGTTAATTAATATATTGAAATTATTAGATAATAATCAGAGATTATCTGAACAAGATGCTATTTGGTTAAATTCGGAAGGACGACAATTTTTTACAGATGAACTTAAGATAAAATTTCATCGTGTGGAAGCTGATTTTTATCTTAATGAATATAAGACAACCAAATTACATTGGCATGCTATTAATGCCTCTAGTCAATTAAGAAAAGCTAAAGCAAGTAAAGAGGCTGAAAAGTTTTTAGAAAATACTAAAATCTCACTCAACAAAAATAAAAAATTATTGTCAGCTTATTTCACTACATTGGGGGGAGTTAAGAGAGATATTAGAAAAGTCGATACAGCAATAGAATGTGGCGTAAAAGCTCATGAAAATAATTCTCAAGACTATCGACCATGTACTTTATTGGGAGCTATATACATGGAAAACCATGAATATACTCTTGGACATGATTGGTATAGCAAAGCACGTGACCGAGGTGCGCCAGAGAAATCTATAAATGCTGATCTCAGAAGTATTCTATTAAAATTAGATAAATCAAAACGAGTTGAAATGATTGCTAGTCTATTGAAAAAAGACCAATCCCTTTATGGCTGGTTAGAGAGTTTAAATAAATAGCGGCAACCTCATTTTACAAATAGTCCATATTTATAAATAAAAATCATGCTTATTCAGCACTTTGCCAATTTTCAATACCACGGAACAGTAGTCGCACTTGAACTGTCACTTGGTCAATATATTGCTGTTGCTCTGTTTCAAGCTGTGGTGGGTTGAGATTTTCACGCATATTGCGCCACGTCATCGCCCAAGTAAATGATAAGTTGATCAAAATGGTCGAGATCACCATCAAGTCTTCAGCACTTTCCACATGTTTAAAACTGGTACTTTCCGTCAGATCATTACCCAGTCCTGCGATCAAAATATCAATTTCATTGGCAATCTCTTGGCGTACTGCAAGTGATCCGCCCCAACGCTCTGCGATAAAGAATAGCCAATCTTGCGGACTTTCATCCACGGCTTTAAAAAATAATTCGATACTGCTACGCGTTTTGGCATTTTGTTGAATGAAATAACCCTGACGCAGTTGCAAGATGACGTCTCTTAAACGCAAAGAAACTTGTTCGACCAAGTTGCAACCGAGCTGATCCATATCTTCAAAATGACGATAAAATGCCGTCGGTACTAAACCAACTTCACGTGCGATCTCACGTAAACTAATAGTGCTAAATGAACGCCCTGATGTGCTGAGCTTGAGTGCTGCATCAAGCAAAGCTTGGCGACTTTGTTGTTTGCGTTCATCACGAATCGACATGGAGTAAACTCAAAAAATGCAATAAAGATATATGGAAAGCCACAGTCTAGCAAAAAAGAAGAAATTGACCTAAAAAAATTCAGTGTACAAATGTTGACTTAAATTAAATCTGCATTTATAGTGCACACATGTTCTCTCGGAGAACATATGTTCACTCAATAAAAACCAGCAGCAAAGAGGAACACGAGCATGAACACAGCAGTAACTCACGTAGCAATATCTAACACATCTTATCAACCACACTGGATCAAAGAAGATTTTGTTGACTTTGTCCTTGCGCAGTTCAACCCACTATGGTCGATGCGCAAAATCAAAACCACCATCAATGCACGCCAAGCTTTAGGCAATGATATGTATAAAGTGGTTTTGGCGAATAATCCAAAATTCAAAATTCAAAATTCAAAAGCCAATGGCAAGCAGGGCAGTCAGTCTTAGTCACTGTACAAGTCCACGGCGTACATCATCAACGTAGTTACTCGATTGTTGATATTGATGCCAAAGGTCAAATTATTTTAGGTATTAAGGCACAAGGTTTGGTTTCAGACTATCTGTGCAAATCAGCAAATGACATCGTGGTGGAAATCTCTCAAGTGCAAGGCGACTTTGTTTTGCATACAGATCAGTCACCTGCATTGATGATTGCATCAGGAAGCGGTATTACGGCGATCTATGCAATGGTGAAGCAAGTGATTGCACAAAATCTTGAATCAGTACATTTGATTTATTTCAACCGTGCGCCAGTGTTCCACGTGGAACTTGAGCAATTGAGTCGGCAGTATCCGCAGTTCCACTATCACTTCATTGATACAAGTCGCTCTAAACAGTATTTAGATGAAGCATTATTGACAGCACAGTGCGCAAACTGGAAAACCATCAATACATATATCTGTGGTTCAACACCGATGATGAAAAATGCAAAAGCGATTTTTGAAAAGCATGAGATTTCAAATCAGTTGCACAGTGAATACTTTCAACCATGTGTAGACGATACTGCAACAGAGCAACCGATTACTTTCCGCCGTGCACAGCGTGATTTCATCGCCACCAAAACACTTTTGGAAAGTGCTGAAAATGCAGGACTTCGTCCAACTTCAGGTTGCCGAATGGGCATCTGTAATAGCTGCACGTGTACCAAAGTCAGTGGTGTGACCAAGAACATTATCACAGGTGAGATTGATCAAAGTGACAATCAGCAGATCAAGTTGTGTGTCAGTCAGGCGCTAAGTCCTGTCACCATTGATCTTTAATCCATTCACTTTAGTCCTAGAAAAACAAATACGAGGAAAATAGCCATGAATTCAACAGTGAAATTTCCGTTAAATAGCAAATCAAAATATTTAACAGCAGATCAAATCGAAGCATTTGGTGCAAAGATTGATGCTATTCGCCAAGAGGTGATGGAAGATTTAGGCGAGAAGGACGCAAAATATATCTACAAAGTCCGTAACTTTGTGCGTTATACCGAGATCGCATCTCGTAGCATGTTGATGTTTGCAGGATGGTTGCCACCAGTATGGTTGCTTGGCACAGGTATGTTGGGTGTGTCTAAGATCGTTGAAAATATGGAGCTTGGTCATAATGTCATGCACGGTCAATACGACTGGTTGAATGATGACAGTTTGCGTGGCAAAGACTTTGACTGGGATAACGTCTGCACAGGTGATGATTGGAGACATACGCACAATTATATTCATCATACCTATACCAATATTGTCGGTATGGATCACGATGTCGGCTATGGCTTGCTTAGGGTCAGTGACGAGCAAGCTTGGGAGCCACGCTTCTTATTAAACATTCCTTTGGCGATTCAATTGATGGTGTTCTTCGAATGGTATGTGGGTATTCAAAACTTACACCTTGAAGATGCCATTGCTTATAAAACCAAGACATGGGCGCAAGTTTGGCGGGATTCGGCGAATTTCCGTAATAAGGCCACACGTCAAATCTTAAAAGACTATGTATTTTTCCCTGTTATTGCCACAGTGAACTTTATTCCTGTTCTTACAGCCAATTCAACGGCGAATATTATCCGTAACCTATGGTCATCGGCGGTGATTTTTAATGGTCACTTTACAGAAGATGCAGAAAACTTCGAGCCAGATAACACAGCGACTGAAACACGTGCTGAGTGGTATTTACGCCAAATCCGTGGTTCAAGTAACTTCACAGGTGGCAAATGGATGCACTTTTTAAGTGGTAATTTGAGTCATCAGATTGAACACCATTTATTCCCTGATATGCCTGCCAATCGTTATCAGGAAGTTGCACCAAAAGTTCGTGCTGTGTGTGAAGAATTTGGTGTCAACTACAACAGTGCAAGCTTTAATGCACAGTTTGCAACAGTGTGGACTCGATTGGCAAAAATGTCTGTACCAAATAAAGATGAACGCCAGCAATGGAAAGCTGATGTTCAAAATAAACTGAAAGCACGTTTCGGGAAATTGTTTGCAAAATAACTGAAGTGAGCTTTTCAAACCAAAATTAAAAATATTTGTTTCTTGCATGGAGCTAGTAGGTGTGTTCGCTAGCTCTTTTTTTGCGCTAAAATAAGAAAACTTATTCGAACTGTATAAATCGTAATATGTCTGAAAAAATTCTATTTATTCATGGTTTTGCATCAGTTGGTCATGGTGTGAAATCTTTGCAATTCAAACAATGGTTCGGTAATGATGTCTTTGCACCTGATCTGAATCATCGACCACTTGCTGACCTCGATGATTTATCCATATTGATAAAAAAGGAGAAAATCACCACGATCGTTGGTAGTTCATTAGGTGGTTTTTATGGGCTATTACTTGCCATGCAATTTCCTGTGAAATTGGTGCTGATTAATCCTGCTTTGCAATCTCCGCACACCTTACAGAAATATATTGGCACAGTGACACGTTATAATGGCGAACAATTTACATGGTCACAACAACAAGTCGATGAATTATCCAGTTTATTGAAACAGTTTGCTATCTCGAAAGATCAACAACTTGATCAATCTAAAATATTGATATTATTAGCAATGCAAGATGAAGTCTTAGATTATCAGATAGCGATCGACACTTTCTCGAATGCCAACATCATTGTTGATGAGTTTGAAGATCATCGTTTTGCCGATATTGGAAAGTATAGACAACAGATTGAAACTTTTATCAAACGCTGATGCGTGGAATGGAAGGGTCTGTTGGCATTTCACAGATGGTTGCGACTTTGGGTGTTTTTTAGGCGGTACTAGGCAGGAATGAGGAAATTTAGTCATTCTAAATGACTCTTTCCTAACGACGTAGCGTCAAAAAACACCCTTGTCCCAAAGGGTTATCGCTAAAACTGCCATAAACTTCGTTATGAAACTTGGTAAGGGAGTAACCATTCCCCGCGTTTCATGCCTCGTTACTGTTGTTTTAGCTGATAACGCAAATCATGGTTGAAATGTCAACAGACCCTAGGCTTTGTCATATTCGGTTGTTATACTTTTGCCTCAAGCCCTGAGCAAACTGTGCTATTAATTTGTTTCCTCAATATTTCCCAAATATTTTTAAACCATTTTTATAAGGATCGACCATGCGCATAGATCAACGTGCTGAAAACCAACTCCGCCCAATCAAAATCACACGCAACTATACACGCTATGCAGAAGGTTCGGTTTTGGTCGAGTTTGGGCATACCAAAGTGCTTTGTACTGCGAGCATTGAGAACAGCGTGCCACGTTTTTTAAAAGGTCAGGGACAAGGTTGGGTCACTGCGGAATATGGTATGTTGCCACGTTCGACGCATACTCGTTCGGACCGTGAAGCAGCACGTGGTAAGCAAAGCGGTCGTACTCAAGAGATTCAACGCCTAATTGGTCGTAGCCTACGTGCGATGGTGGATCTGAAAAAGCTCGGAGAAAATACCATTACTATCGATTGTGATGTGATCCAAGCGGATGGTGGTACACGTACAGCGTCGATCACAGGTGCGGCAGTTGCATTGATTGATGCGATGAATGTATTGCTAGAAAAGAAAAAAATTAAAAATGATCCGCTGAAAGGTCTGGTTGCTGCGGTTTCTGTGGGTATCCATAATGGCGAAGCATTACTAGATCTAAATTATGATGAAGATTCAACGTGTGAAACAGACTTGAATGTGGTGATGACCCAGTCAGGTGAATTTATCGAAATCCAAGGTACAGCCGAAGAAAAACCATTTACTCGTGAACAAGCCAATCAAATGTTGGCATTGGCGGAAGAAGGGATTAAACAGCTTGTTGAGGAACAACAAAAAGCTTTAGGTTGGTAATTTCCTTTTTTAATTTAGATCAACACCGAAGACAAAAAATGCCACAAGATTGTGGCATTTTTTGATGATAAAGTTCTTCTGTAATAGGTTTTATGATTCAACTTTTAATAGCTGTACATCGAAGATCAAAGCACTATTTGGCGGGATATTTGCACCTGCACCTGTTTCACCATAAGCCAATTTTGCAGGGATGAATAAACGATATTGATCGCCTTCTTGCATGAGTTGCAAGCCTTCTTGCCAGCCTGCAATGACTTTATTAAGTGGAAAAGAGATCGGTTGATCACGTGCGATAGAGCTATCAAATACTGTGCCGTCGATCAAACGACCTTCATAATGCACAAGCACTTTACTGGTTGCTGATGGTTTTTTCCCAGAGCCTTGCTTGATGATCTGATACTGCAAGCCTGATGAAGTCACTTTAATGCCTGATTTTTTGGCATTATCAGCAAGGAAAGATTGTCCTTGTGTCAGGTTTTTATCAGCAATTTTTTTAAATTCGACCAACTCGGCTGCTTCAGATTTCTTCTTATATTGATTTAAAATGCTGATCATCTGTTCATTGCTCAGCGACGATTCTTTACCTTCGAAGCCCTGTTTAAAACCTTCAAAAAAACTGTCCAAATCTAAATCATCTAAAGCATTAGTATTTGAACGACCGACTAAATAGCCAAAACTATAACCGGCTTGAACACGTTCACTACTTTTTTCTGTCACTTTCTCTGCAGCAAAGCTTTGGCCTGCGATGAGCATGAGGCTTACTAAGGCAATTTTTTTCATCATTCTTCCAACTTTTTTGTTTCACCGACACAGCTTGATTCTATAGGACGTCGTTTAGCTATATTTAGCAAGTGCTACATGCTTTAAGCTTATAGCCAAACGGAGAACCACTTTGACATCACATTACAATAATTTATTGTACTGGTTGTATGTTTTTGTAATAGAAAATCAATATGATTTACTTAGAATCAGCAATAAAAAAAACCCTCAAATAATGAAGGTTTATTGACGATAAAATTCAAATTACATCACTTTGATGAGCTGTACCTTAAAGATCAAAGTGCTGTTTGGTGGTATAGGGCCTTTGCCTTGCACACCATAACCAAGCTCAGATGGAATGTAGAAGGTATATTCAGCACCTTCTTTCATCAATTGTAAACCTTCAGTCCAACCAGGAATGACTTGATTTAAACCGAACTCGACAGGTTCTCCTCGCGCAAAAGAACTGTCGAAGATTTGATCATTAAGTAACTTGCCTTCGTAATGGACACGGACGGTATCTGTGGCTTTCGGCTGTTTGCCAGAGCCTTCTTTATCAACGGTATACTGTAAGCCTGAAGCAGTCGTTTTGACATTTGGTTTACTACCGTTATCTTTTAAGAAAGCGACATCAGCAGATGCGTCTGGCGCAGGCATTTGAGTTACGGCTTGCTCTGCAGGTACCGCAGCATTTTGTTGAGCAGCAATAAACTCTTGATAAGCAGCTTTGACTTCATCTTCCGTCATTGGGAAAGTTTCTTTGCTATGTCCCGCTTTTGCACCCGCAGAAAAAGCATTCACATCCAATTCTGGTGGCGTCATTTGGCTCGTTACTTCATAACCAAGCACATAGCTAATTTTTTCAACTGCAGACGCTGATTCAGGATTAAATGTTGCTGAATGAGAGCTCGCCTGAAATCTTGCAGGATCTTTGCTTGCCATATATACAGGTACCATAGCGGCACCACCAATGACAGCTGCAACAACGATGGGTAAAGCTTTACTCATAAGATATCCGTAGGACAGAAAATAAAACAAAGGTGTGATAAGTTTAACAGATAATTTAACTTTTAAATGCTGTATTATCATAAACCTGTACAAAAAATTATACAGATGTAAGGTAGAACGTCCTTTAAATTTAAGCTTTTAGAAATCAATCGTTGAAAATCATAGATTGTTTCAATCCTTTCCTAAGAAATTAAATGAGGAAACTCGATAAGGAATCTCAAAATGAAACTGCAACACCTACTCTTAGCAACAACACTTTTATTCGGTGCACAAATGAGCTTAGCTGCAACACAAGTCACCATGAAAACCTCAATGGGTGATATTCAAATCGAACTCGATGATGAAAAAGCACCGATTAGCACAAAGAACTTTGTGCAATATGTAAAGACAGGTTTTTATAAAGGCACGATATTTCATCGTGTTATTCCAGGATTTATGATTCAAGGTGGTGGATTTACGGCAGAAATGCAGCAAAAAGAAACCAATGCACCGATCAAAAATGAAGCAAAAAATGGTTTGAAGAATACCCGAGGCACGATCGCAATGGCACGTACAGGTGTGGTGGATTCGGCAACGAGTCAATTTTTTATCAATTTGGTTGATAATAGTATGCTTGATCATGGTGCACGTGATTATGGTTATGCGGTATTCGGCAAAGTGACCAAAGGCTTGGATATCGTCGATAAAATTGCCAAACAACCAACGATCCGTAAAGGGATGCACGCAAATGTACCAGCGCAGACCATTATCATTCGTGATGTAAAAGTGACTAAAACCAAATAAAATGCACAACAAATGCGCATAAAATGATAATTTGCTCAAAAAAGGCACAAGCATTGCAAAAAAGTTGCATAAAGGGCTTGTGTCAGCAAATTATTTACATATAATGCGCACATCCCAACGCAATTGATCGGAACGTCACTTAGGGTGATGTTAGTATTTTATTGCGTTGCGTTTTTTATCGACGAGATAAAAACGTGATCATTAAGAGTTAAAGAAGAACAACTTGTGTGGATTTTTACTGGTTGATTGATCGAATATATATTCATTGATTGAA
>NZ_CANLSL010000032.1 GCF_947493735.1 uncultured Acinetobacter sp.
GCTTTAGTATCATTTTTGAAGAGCGTGTAACCAAGTATTTTTAAATCTGCATTTACACAGAATTATTTACACACTCATTGCCAACCATTGATCGTTTTATGCCGTCGCATTTTGATCCTTTTGCGAGGCCACCTGAACAACCGAAAAATCAAAAATCATCAACAGATAATGACCAAGCGAACCCATCGCAACCGTCCGAGCAGCAACGCCGCTGGATTATCCCATTGCCTGATCGTTTGGGCTATGGCAATCGCTTGTCATTGTTCGATGCCGATAAATCCTTAGTCATGGGTGATGCCACACCTGAAGTGCCTTTGCAAGAAATTATCGTCGATCAAAAGGTGGTTGGTTATCTCGGCTTGCGTCCTGCGATTGATGTGGACGATGCGTTGAGTATTAATTTCTTTAGCAATCAACAACGCTATTTGCTATTAATTTATAGCTTGTCGATCTTGGCAAGTTTGGTGGTGGCACTGCTTCTCGCCAATACTTTCCGTAAACCGATTCATCGGCTATTACACGCTGCGCAGGAATTGAGTCGAGGTAATTATCAGCATCATGTTGAAGTGCAGAGTAACGATGAACTGGGCGATTTATCCAATGTGATCAATCAGCTTGCACGGATTTTGGATCAACATGAACAGTCACGTCGGCAGTGGGTGGCAGATACCTCACATGAATTAAAAACGCCGTTAAGTGTCTTGCAGGCGCAGATCGAAGCGATGCAGGACGGTGTGCGTAAAGCCACACCTGAACACCTTGCACGGATGCAACAACAAGTCATGAGCCTGAAGAAACTCACACAGGATTTGGCAGATTTGGCTCAAGCGGATGCACAGCAGTTGACATGCTATTTTAGTCAGATTCAACCGTGGCAATTGGTACTCAATGAAGTGGTTAATTTTAGCTCGCAGTTTGAGCAGAAGAAGCTAAAAGTTATTGTGGATGAAGATGATGCAGAATCGATTTATCTCACTTCAGACCCCGACCGTTTGCGTCAAATTATTGTTAATCTTTTAAGTAATGCGGTGCGTTATACCGAAGCAGAAGGGCAGATTCATATTCACCGTGAAGTGAACAATCATGAGTGGATATTACACATTGATGATAGTCCGCTCGGTGTCAGTGATGAGCAACTGGCACAGCTTGGTCAGCGTTTCTATCGAGTCGATGATTCACGTACTCGAAGTACAGGTGGTACAGGGCTTGGCTTGGCATTGTCGAAACAAATTGCGCATATATTGGGTGGTGATTTACAGTTTTCACATTCACCTTTGGGCGGATTACGTTGTACAGTGCGATTAAATCGACATTTACAAAAAAATGATTAGATTCAAAATATCAATCAGGATTTAAGCTAAACAAATATGAGGAGCGCACATGAAGCAGATCATGTTGGTAGAAGATGAAGTGGAATTGGCGGAGCTGGTCAAGGACTACCTAGAGGCAGCAGGTTTCGAAGTCAGCATGTTTCATGATGAACAAGCTGCTTATGATGCCTTTAACCATAAAAAACCGAGCCTGATGATTTTAGATTTGATGGTGCCAAGGATGGATGGTTTGACGATTTGTCGGAAGGTGCGTGAACAATCCGATTTGCCAATCATCATGGTCACTGCACGTACGGAAGAAATTGACCGTGTACTTGGCTTGAATATGGGCGCAGATGACTATGTGTGTAAACCATTTAGCCCAAAAGAATTAGTCGCTCGTGTGCAAGCGGTGATGCGCCGATTGGAACGTAAAGCCGAGCCTGAAACCGTAGATTTATTCCGTATAGATGCAGCGCAACAACGTATTTGGTATCAACAAAAAGCCTTGAGTTTGACACCGACAGAGTTTCGATTATTAGAGTTATTTTTAGAACATGTTGGTCATGTTTATTCACGCACGCAATTGCTTGATCATATCAATCCTGATAGCTATGAAGTGGCAGATCGTGTGATTGATAGTCATATCAAAAATCTACGTCGTAAAATCAGTGATGCTGCAGAAACAGGTAATCGCCACGAATGGATTCAAGCGGTGTATGGGGTAGGTTATCGTTTTGAATATCCTGATGAATAACCATCGTCAAAGCACTTTAATCCTGCTACAGCGTTAACCTCGTTCGAAGTACTATTTGTACACCTTCGCTCGGTTGCCTTGTATCAGGACTAAATTGCCTCGACGATAATAGGGCGATATAAAAAGTGATTGAATCATGGAAAACTCATCAAATTATTATCTAAGGCGAATAATCGCCATGTTGCTGTTTTTCGGTGCATGGTGTTGTTTAGTCTTATTTTTTCTGCAAGGCATGCAGGATTATTATCTACTGTTGTTGATGGTTGGGTTATTTATCAGCTCATACTTTGTTGCACCATATTCCAAAGGTCGGGAGAGTTCATCGGGTGCATGGGATGTTTATACGATTGAATTTTTCTTTGAATTGATTCCGTTGCCAACTCGATAGATTATTTATTTCGTTCGGCATGTGGTGGATTGATTTTAAATTTGCACTTTATTTGAGAATCTAAGGTATAAAAAAACCAAGCACATGGCTTGGTTTTATTGTTTTAGGTATAGATTGTCTTTGGTATAGATTGTTTTTGGTCTAGCTTAAACCTTCCATTCCACGAAGTTTTTCAGCAGTTGCAAACCTGCAGTATGACTTTTTTCAGGGTGGAATTGTGTTGCAAACAAATTATCTTGATGAATCGCCGTACAGAAGTTTAATCCATAGTCACAGGTCGCAGCGACTAAAGCTTGATCTTGGGGTTCAACATAATAGCTGTGCACAAAATAAAAACGACTTCCATCGGCGATGTTATTCCACATTGGATGACTCGGATCGTGTTGGTGGACTTGATTCCAACCCATGTGTGGTACTTTTAGATGTTCAATCTCTGGGAAGTGTATGACTTGCCCTTGAAAAATACCCAAAGCATCTGCGCCACCATTTTCTTCTGAGCGTTGCATTAAGGCTTGCATACCGACACAGATGGCAAGTACAGGCTTATTAAACACAGACTGTTTCACGACCTCATCAATACCTGCCTCATGCATCCCTTGCATACAGTCACGCATTGCACCGACACCAGGGAAGACGATCTTATCCGCTTTTGCGACTAGTTTTGGATCATTGGTCACATCAACTGTTGCGCCAACGTGTTCCAATGCTTTTGCTGCGGAGTGTAAGTTGCCCATGCCATAATCAAGTAAAGCAATACGGGTCATTACAAGCTACCTTTGGTCGAAGCAATCGTACCTGCCGCACGTGGATCATGTTCACACGCCATGCGTAACGCACGTGCAAATGCTTTGAATGTGCTTTCGATTTGGTGGTGGCTATTTTTACCTTTTAAATTATCGATGTGTAGCGTCATCAAGGCGTGATTGACAAAGCCTTGGAAAAATTCTGAGAATAAATCAACATCAAAGGTACCGATACGTGCGCGGGTGAATGGAATATCCATAAACAAACCCGGACGCCCTGATATGTCTACCACAACACGAGATAGAGATTCATCCAGCGGTGCATAAAAATGCCCATAACGACGAATGCCTTTTTTATCACCCAAAGCTTGTGCAAAAGCTTGTCCAAGGGTAATTCCACAGTCTTCAACCGTGTGGTGATCATCAATCTCAAGGTCGCCATCGCAGTGAATATCAATGTCAAATAAGCCGTGCCGTTTGATCTGATCAACCATATGATCAAGGAATGGTACGCCAGTGTTGAGTGTACCTTGACCAGTACCGTCTAAGTTTAAACGGACTTTGATTTTGGTCTCATTGGTATTTCGAACCACTTCACTGATACGTTGCGTCATGGACACATTCCTTAAAACATTGAACAATAAAATCATCAATGATAATTTGATGAGAAATAAATGATAATGCGTTAGGTGAAATGATCGTCAATCAAGTATGTTTTTTGAGCAATACATCGTCACACATTTGCACGCCTAGTTTACCGCATCTTATCAAAGATTTACAGAATCAATCCGCATAAGCATTTATTGTGTAGTTTAGGCTATACTGAGAATATATGTTTTTATATTTATTCGTCCAAGTCATTTCGCAATACTCAATTTATTGATACTCAAAGGAGCATCGCAATGCCAATCCAAGTCGAAGCTGTCAAATCGTTATCTGATGCAATGGTTCGCAATCAAGTGGAACGCCTGTATGAAACCAGTCCAGAGTTTAGTGATGGTCAAGATGCGGTCAATCAGTTGGACAAAGTGCTTGATGAAGATACTGTGCTTTATACGGCGATATTTAATGACAAGATCATTGGTGCGATTTGGAGTGTAGGTACTGGCAACCATCGCCTACTTCAAAACATCGTGGTGCATCCTGCCAATCGTGGGCGTGGTGTCGCAGATCGTTTGGTCAGTGAAGTGTGTCGTATCGAAGAAGAGCAAGGCGTGCAGACCTTTAGTCCAGGATGTGGTGCGATTCATCGTTGCTTAGCGCATTTAGGAAAAATTACCCCTGCTTAAAAAGATAAAGTTGTATTGCTGTAAAAGTGTGCAAATGGTCGTCAAATCAGTGTGAAGCCAAGTTTAATGCTTGACCTTTGTTCGATAAATCGGTTTAATACACGCCATCGGCGCGATAGCTCAGTCGGTAGAGCAACGGATTGAAAATCCGTGTGTCCCCAGTTCGATCCTGGGTCACGCCACCATATATTCACATACATTTATTTATTTTTAGTATTGTGATTTCAAGCCCTGATCCCATCAGGGCTCTTTTTTTGCCTATTTCTTGGCTAAAGATAATGAAAACTGCTTAATTGATTGAATTGCAAACGTTCAAGCTTGACCTTTGTTTGATAAATCGGTTTAATACACGCCATTGGCGCGATAGCTCAGTCGGTAGAGCAACGGATTGAAAATCCGTGTGTCCCCAGTTCGATCCTGGGTCACGCCACCATATTCAAAAAGCCCTAAACACATGTTTAGGGCTTTTTATTTTTGAGCGCTTAGAATGAATTAAGCCCTTTGATGTTCAACATCAAAGGGCTTAGTCGTATGGCAATTAGATGATTTTATTAATCTGCTTTAAAGCGTTTGAAGCCTTTATTCGCATAATCAAAATTACGTTTTTTATTGAACGCATGTTTTTCTTGTGGCTGAGCCTGAGCTTCTTCTGTGTCACGGCGTTGTTGGCGCAAGTAACCACCACGACGTGCAGGAAGCGGATTTTCTTTCATCTTTTCAGTACGACGTTTTGCCATACCGTACAGACCTGTGCCTTGACGTGGCTTAAGCTCAACAAGTTTGGTCAAATTATCAATATCGTGCTTATCGAGTTCGATCCAACGACCAGTTCGAAGCTCACGAGGTAGAATCACTGAACCATAACGAGTACGTAATAGACGGCTGACTTTCAGCTCTTGAGATTCGAACAAGCGACGAACTTCACGGTTACGACCTTCTTTGACTACGACTTGATACCAACGGTTAATACCTTCACCGCCGAGATCAGTAAATGATTCGAATTTGGCAGGACCATCGTCAAGCTCTACACCTGCAAGCAGTGTGTTGCGAATCTGTGGCGTCACTTCACCCATGACACGTACCGCATATTCACGCTCGATTTCATTGGAAGGGTGCATCAAGCGATTGGCAAGTTCACCATCATTGGTAAATAGCAATAAACCTGTACTGTTAATATCCAAGCGACCAACCATCACCCAGCGATCATTGGCGATCGTCGGTAAATTATCAAATACGGTTGGACGATTTTCTGGATCATTCTTCGAGCAGATTTCACCTTCTGGTTTGTAGTACACCAATACACGACGGCGAATATCATCTTCAAGTTGATAATCCACTTTACGACCGTCGATACGAAGCTCATCGCCGTGTTCGATACGTTGACCGACTTCGGCAATTTTACCATTGACACTGACACGACCAGCGGCAATGACTTCTTCCATATAACGACGAGAACCCAGTCCAACACGGGCGAGGACTTTTTGTAGCTTTTCACTCATAACAGCACAACCTTAAAAATAAAAATCATCAACATCACTCCATTAGCACGGACTTGAATGCTCAAGCTGTGCTAAGCCCTCCTTGTGATCTTGAATAACTGGGAGATCATTTAACGATGCTAAACCAAAAGCATTTAAAAAATGTGGTGTTGTCACCAAGAGCGCAGGGCGACCGGGAGCATCCCGAAAGCCTGACTCTTTGATCCAATTCCACTCAAACAAAGTACGCAAAACTTGACTATTGTTGCTGACACCACGAATCTGCTCGATATCGGCACGTGTCACAGGCTGATGATAAGCAACCACAGCGAGTATCTCTAATAAACTTGGTGATAGCTTTACAGGACGTTCAGGCCAAGCCTGTTGAATAATATGGCGATATTTGGCACGAACTTGTAGGCGAAAGCCTTGAGCCGTTTCGATCAGCTCGACTGAGCGACCATGCTGTAATAACGCCAACTGTTGAAGCAATTGACGGATTTGACTACTGGAAAAATGATCACCTAAAGCCTGTTTGATTCGTGCAATCGTGACAGGTGTGTCACTGGCAAAAATAAGCGCCTCAATCTGCATCAAGGCTTCATGATGCATATCATCGAGATTGGTCGGCTGATCAGGAAAAGTGTTTTGCATGCGCTTCTCCTTGACCATCGGTATTTTCAAGTGTTTTGTCTTGAAAGAACCTATCTTGAATAGACTTGCTCTGAATAGAGAGCGTCCGTTCTACACCATCATGCACAATTGTCACTTGCTGTTGTTTTACCAACTCTAAAACTGCGACAAAGGTGACTACAACACCCATACGCCCTTGACTCGGATTTAGCAAACGTCCAAATTCGATACATGCACCCGTTGCTAGTTGTGATTGAATAAATAGCATCCGCTCTTCAAGCTGAACCGCTTCATGCTTAACCTGATGGACATGTGGATCAGGACGCTGAAAAATACACATTAAGGCATCATGTAAATCGGTCACGTCAAAACGATCAATGACTTGACCTCGTTCGCCAAGTTCAGCTTGCGCAACAAAAACGTCACGTTCCAAAATGCTGTGCATCGCTAAGCGTTCAGCCGCTTGTTTAATTTTTAAATAATGTTCAAGACGTTCGATCAGTTGTTTTTTCGGATCATCTTCAAATTCGATTGCCGTTTCAGGGACAGGTAATAATAATCGTGATTTCAAATCGGCAAGTAATGCAGCCATCACCATATAGTCTGCGGTGAGCTCGATATTCAGCGATTTCATTTGCTCCATATAGTGCAAATATTGTTTGGCAATCGGTGCAATATCGAGATGTTTTAAGTCAAAACCATTCTTTTGCACGAGGTACAACAAGAAATCTAAAGGACCTTCAAACTGAGATAATAAAATGGCAAAGGCTTCTGGCGGGATGTAGAGATCCTCAGGAATTTCCTGATAATATTCATCCAAGACACGTATCGAAGAGATTTGTTCTTCAGTGGTCGTGTTAGTAGACTCTAAAGCCACGAGAGTTGTACCTATTCTTTGTACAAGTCGATGCTTATACAGTTATTTGTTTCAGTCATGGGCAAACTGATGTTATAGCCACGCGAATTTTCAAAAGCATGAATTTTGAATTGACCGAAAAAACGGAATTTCAAAAAATTTGGTCAATTGTAGTCGATTTGCAGGAAATAATGAACTGAAAAAATGTGAACTGACCGGTTAATGTTTTAGAAAGCGCAGATATTGTGGTATTTTTTAAGAATATCATTCTGAAATTTAAGTTATTTTTCACCTAGTTTAAATGCATATTAGATGTGGGTGTTGCGTAACTATTCACGTAATTTTTATGAGAATAAACGAGAATGTCTTGATGCCCTTTATGTATGTATAATTATTTCAATCCACCATAGATTTAACCATTTTGAATCAGGAGATCGCATTGGCACACTGGCAAGTACAACAAGTCATTGATGGTTTACAACAGGCTCGCCACGATTGGCGAGAATCACAGCATCGTGCCAAAGAGTATGGTGGGCGAGAGTTACCATCAAAAAATGCGTTAAAAGCCATCGTCAATGAGTTGTGCGGTATCTTATTTCCAATGCGTCTTGGCCCTACAGATTTACGACAGGAAAGTGAAGATTTTTATATCGCTTATGCGCTAGATAAAGTACTGAACGCTTTAAAACAACAAGTGGTCTTGGCACTGTCATATGACCAACGTCGTCAACAAAAATCTGTAGATTTGGCACAGCAACAAACCTTAGCACATCAGATAGTGCAAGAGTTTGCCGATCAACTGCCACAAATTCGTCGATTATTGGATACTGACGCTTGCGCTGCTTTTGAGGGTGATCCTGCGGCACGAAGCGTCGATGAAGTATTGATAACTTATCCAGGGATGCTTGCGATTATTTATCATCGACTTGCACATCAGCTTTACCCAGATGTACCGTTATTAGCGCGAATAATTTCTGAACAAGCGCATTCAGCTACAGGGATAGATATTCATCCCGGTGCAACGATTGGACAAGGTTTCTTTATTGATCATGGTACAGGTGTGGTGATTGGTGAAACTTGCATCATTGGCAAAAATGTACGGATTTACCAAGCCGTGACTTTGGGGGCAAAACGCTTTGAAGTTGATGAAGCGGGCAGTTTGAAAAAAGACTATGCACGCCATCCGATCGTGGAAGATGATGTAGTGATCTATGCAGGGGCAACGATACTTGGACGAGTAACGATTGGTAAAGGCTCAACCATCGGCGGTAATGTGTGGCTGACGCAGAGCATTGCGCCATATAGTCAAGTGTTACAACAAAACTGTGATCAGGTGAAATCACAACAGCAGATTTAAAAAAATGAAAAATGGGAACAGTCGAATACAGAGATATTTGACTGTATGCCTCTAACATCAAAAAGTGCTAGAACATGAAAAATTATCAAAAAAACAGCTTGAATGAATATCAACAACCTATCGGTGAACTTGTTGATAAAACACATTTTCAAATGATTGAAGAAAAGGTTTTGAATGGTCAAAGTCAAGTACGACTTATACCTTTTCAAAGATTGGATGATATGGGAAATCGTATTAATCAACTTTATCAAGTGATTGAGAGCGAGCCTGATGAGCGTTGTTGGACATATTTACCTTATGAAAAACCAATCAATGCTGAACAACTTTTAGATTGTTTAGAAAAAAATTTTGGTTTTGAAAATTGTATTCATTACTTCATAGAAGTTGATGGGCGATTGCTCGGTTATATTGCCTTAATGAATGCTCGTGTGGCAGTTGGTGCAATAGAAATTGGTAATGTGTATTTTTCACATGAGCTACGCCGTCAAAAAGTATCAACAGAAGTCATTTACCTACTGTTAAATACGAGTTTCCAGTCAGAATTTCGTCGAGTAGAGTGGAAATGTGATGATCTAAATCAGCCTTCAAAAAATGCGGCTTTGCGTTTTGGTTTTACTTATGAAGGTCTATTTCGGCAAGATCGGATTTATAAAGGACGAAACCGTAATACGGCATGGTTTTCAATATTGGATGATGAATGGTTAATCATTCAAAAAGGATATGAGGCTTGGTTGAGTGCGGATAATTTTGATAAAGATGGTTTGCAAAATAACAAGTTAAGCGAGTTAATTCATAAGTTTATAGATTTAGCTTAAATTTACTCAAAAGGACTTACATCACCCAATCCACGACGCACAATCGTGGGGTTTTCTTGTGATAGATCAATAATACTGGTGGTTGCAAGCATACCTAGACCACCATCAATAAACACATCAATACGTTTACCCAGTTGCATCTCAATATCAAAAGGATCATCAAGCGGATCAGTTTGACTAGGCAGAATTAGCGTACTGGTAATCAACGGCTCGCCAAGCTCTTTGAGTAAGGCTTGCGCGATGGGATTGCTTGGAATGCGTAGCCCAATGGTTTTTTTCTTTGGATGCATCAAACGACGTGGCACTTCACTGGTCGCAGGTAAAATATAGGTGGTGATCGCAGGCGTATTGGCTTTGAGTAACCGATACATCGCATTATCAACTTTGGCATAGGTCGCGATGTCTGATAAATCCTGACAGATAATCGCATATTGATGTTTATCAGATAGTCCACGAATCTGTGAAATTCGATCCATTGCCGATTTATTTCCAATCTGACAGCCAATCGCATAGGCTGCATCAGTTGGATAGACCACCACATCGCCCGCACGAATTCGCTCAACTGCTTGGCTGATTAACCGAGGCTGAGGATTGTCAGGGTGTATGCGTAGATGCAACATAGTAGTTGTCCAAAAGATGGAATCGTTTGATTATAGCACTTTTTCACAATACCCATTCAGAATACGGCATGGATCAAAAAACTTGTATTGGGTTGTCATCTTGTTTTTAGTCTAAGTCAGACCGTTGAAATTCGCCAATTTCTAAAAATTTTCCATCTCGCATTTCTACACATAAATGTTGAATGAGTGCAAAACCATCTTTGGGAATACTTTGAGGATCATTTAAAAAAGTCTGTACTTGTGCAAAGACATTATCTTTAAACACTTTTCCGTTACCACCTTCGCCAGTTAGATTGTCGAGTGATACTCGAAATGGTCGCCCACAAGATTTGGCAAATAACCATTCTAAGGCTTGAGGTTTGACTTCGACTTGTTCAAATAAAGCTTGCTGTGATTCACTTCGACCATCAGGTGCATACCAATAGCCGAGATCGGCTTGCGTACGACGCTTGGCGCCTGCGATACACCAATGGCTGATTTCATGTAATGCACTATTAAAGAAACCGTGCGCAAACTGAATCTTGGCTAGAGAATCTGCTGTTGCGGGAAAATATTCAGGTTCATGCTCGCCACGGACTAAAATCACATTGTGGTGGGAAAACCATTGATTAAAGTGTAAAATTAGCCAATCCACTTGCATGGCTTCGGTGTGACACACAGACCATGATCTAAGTGATTGAATTTTTTGAGCCGAAGACGTTGTAGAAGCGATATTTTTCGCTTGCGACGGATTCATAATGACTAATTTCTCTCAAACAATACAAAATTTGGATGCGAAATTGTATCTTAATCTTTGACATTAGTTTGATGAATTTGTAGAATTGCGTCCCTAATTATGTCAGCAAATACCTTTCCGACACAGATTGAGCCATTTAAATGGGCAGAGCAAGGTTATACATGGTCAGGTCAACTACCATTATCTCGCTTTACTCGTATTGCACATGAGGCGATTGGATCAATTGATGATCGATCGGTACAGGTCGAATGTAAGTTATCCTTAGATGATTATCATCGTATTGCTTGGTTGACTGCACATTTGCAAGCGAGTGTGCCACTTCGATGCCAACGTTGTTTGGATCAAGTCGATGTGCCACTTGAAACAGATGTACATGTTGCCTTAATCGATGATGATCGTGAGTTAGATTTCTTGGATGAGGATGCTGATTTCATTATTTTAGGTGAAGACCTCGGAACGAGCAAAGGGGATATGAATGCTCCTGCGACTATCGATCTGATCGCTTTACTTGAAGATGAACTGTTATTGTCGATGCCAAACTCACCTAAGCATGACGCTTGTGAACACAAACATCGACCAACTGTTCAAGCTGAAGAAAAAACCGAACGTGATAATCCGTTCGATGTTTTGGCAGGTTTGAAGGGTAAATTGGGCTCATAATGTGCTATACTTGCGCCCGTTGATTGTTTGATCCATTTTTGTATTTGTAAAGGAGCCACTCATGGCTGTTCAGCAAAACCGTAAAAGCCGCTCTCGCCGTGATATGCGCCGTTCTCATGATGCTTTGACTGCGAGCACTCTAACTGTAGACCAAACGACTGGTGAAACACATCGTCGTCACCACGTAACTAAAGACGGTATCTACCGTGGTCGTCAATTATTCGCTCAGGCAACTGACGCAGAATAATCGACACACTCATAGTTAGTGCGATGCAAAAGGGGAGCAAATGCTCCCTTTTTTAATGCTCAAAAAGTTCTCTTATAAATGTAATGAAAGATGATAAATCATCTTTTTTGCCAATTAAAAAATCACCTAAAAACAATAAAAAGTCAGTTTTGATGCTAGACAAGTCAGTTGAGCTTGATAAGCTTAAATCATTTTAAAAGTTGATATAACACGGATTCTTTATGTCATCATCATTTCAATCTTTATTATCTGATTCACAGCAACGCGCCACACAAACAGCTTTTGTTTTCCCTGGTCAAGGCTCGCAAAAAGTTGGCATGTTGGCGGAGCTTGCTGCAAAATATCCTACGATTTTGAATACCTTCCAAGAGGCATCGGATACGCTTGGTTTTGATCTGTGGCAGATAGCCCAGTCAGGTGAGCACCTAGATAAACATTTAGATCAAACCGAATTTACTCAACCTGCATTACTCACGGCAAGTATTGCGCTATGGCGTGTGTGGCTAGAGCAGGGTGGCGTTGTGCCAAAATATATGGCAGGGCATTCACTGGGTGAATATAGTGCGCTGGTGGCTGCAGAAGCAATGACTTTAGCTGATGCAGTAAAATTGGTAAATCGTCGTGGTCAGTTGATGCAACAAGCCGTGCCACATGGTCAAGGTTCGATGGCGGCGATTCTCGGTTTAAGTGATGAGCAAGTGATTGAATTGTGTGAGGCATCTTCACAAGTGGGTGCAGGGCAAGTCGAAGCAGCCAACTTTAATGCCAAAGGTCAGGTGGTGATCGCAGGTGATGCCGAAGCGGTGCAAGTTGCCATGACTCATGCGAAGGAATTGAGCGGAAAAGCCATTGTCTTGCCTGTGTCTGTTCCGTCACACTGTCGCCTGATGAAAGGTGCGTCAGCGCAGTTTAGTGATGCGTTGAATGCTGTTGAGCTTCAGTTGCCAAAAATTGCAGTGATCAATAACGTCAATGCAGCGGTCGCGACAGATATTGATGGCTTGAAACAAGCGTTGATCAATCAGTTGTATCAACCTGTGCAATGGACAAAAACCTTAGATGCGTTTGAGCAAAATGGTATTCACTATTTGGTGGAATGTGGTTCAGGTAATGTTTTGAGCAATTTGGCGAAACGCTTAGCATTTGTGGAAAAGGTTTTCCCTACAGATACCGTTGCTCGGTTTGACGATGCGTTACAGCAAATCAAAGCAATTGAAGCATATACTTATTTATTTTTTAGATTGAAACTTATTTTCAAATCGAATAGAAACTGAATTAACGAGATGTTTTTAAATCGAAATGTTGAATAAAAGGAATACTGAATGAGCGACACCAAGAAAGTAGCTCTCGTGACAGGCGCAAGTCGTGGAATTGGTGCGGCGATTGCGGCACAGCTTGCCCAAGATGGATTCTTTGTAGTGGGTACGGCAACGTCACAACATGGTGCAGAGGGCATTAGCCAAAGTCTAGCTACTCAAGGCGCAGACTGTGGTATAGGCAAGGTGCTGAATGTCTGTGATAAAGATGCGATCGAACAAATCGTTAGTGATATTGAAGCTCAGTACGGCAATGTCTTGGTCTTGGTGAATAATGCAGGCATTACCAAAGACAATCTATTACTTCGTTTGAATGAAGATGACTGGGATGAAGTGATCAACACGCATCTTAAGGCTGTCTATCGCTTATCAAAACGAGTGTTAAAAGGCATGACCAAAGCACGGTTCGGGCGCATTATTAATATTAGCTCGGTGGTTGCACACTTTGCCAATGGTGGACAAACCAACTATTCTGCGGCAAAAGCAGGCATCGAAGCTTTTGGACGTAGTCTTGCACAAGAGATGGGTAGCCGTCAGATCACTGTCAATGCGATCGCCCCTGGATTTATTGCCACAGACATGACCGAAGCTTTGGCAGAAGATGTCAAAGCAAAAATGATTGCCCAAGTTCCTTTAAATCGTTTGGGTCAACCCCAAGATATTGCGGATGCGGTCAGCTATTTAGCCAGTGATCGTGCCAGTTATATTACGGGTACAGTGTTGCATATCAATGGTGGCATGTATATGTCATGATTTTGTTTAGGCACGTAATTGGCTTTGACATTATCGATTTTTAATCTAAACTAAGGCGAGAACAAAACGCCACAAGCAATGAGGAGAATTCCTGTGAGCGATATCGAACAACGTGTTAAACAAGCAGTCGCTGAACAACTCGGTGTCAATGCTGAAGAAATCAAAAACGAAGCATCTTTTATGGATGATTTAGGTGCTGATTCTTTAGATCTAGTAGAGTTAGTAATGTCATTTGAAAATGATTTTGACATCACCATCCCTGATGAAGACTCAAATGCAATCACCACAGTTCAATCTGCAATTGATTACATTACAGAAAAGCTTGGTTAATTTATAAAGCCAAGATATTTTAAGGTCGCATATTGCGACCTTTTTTATAGCTAAAATTTTTTCACTATTTTCCAAGAGAGTGTACTGACCTTATTGACCTTACAAAACATTACACGAATGAGTATTTTATTCGCTTGAGTAAGCCTTTGAATCACGTTAAAAAATGAGAACCAATTTTGGTATATTAAGAAAATGGAGATTGATATGGGCTTTTTTGATTTTGTAAAAGGCATCGGCAAAAAGAATAACGCAAAGCCAGTAGAACAACCAAGCGCACCAGCGGCAAGCGAACCATCTGCACAAGAAACGGCAAATAAACTTCTTGGATTGGTGAAAGGTTTAGATTTAGGTATTACAGGCTTAGCCATTGGCTATAACAGTACAAGTGATCTTGCAACGATCAAAGGCGAGGCGCCATCACAAGCTGCTCGTGAAAAAGCAATACTTGTAGTTGGTAATGTCGATCACGTTGCACGTGTTGATGATCAAATGACAGTGGCGACGGCTGAACCTGAAAGTAAATTCTACACGGTAAAATCAGGCGACAACTTGTCAAAAATCGCTAAGGAAATGTATGGCGATGCCAACCAATATCCAAAAATCTTTGAAGCAAATAAACCAATGCTCAAAGACCCTGATGAAATCTTCCCAGGTCAAGTATTGCGAATTCCTGGATAAGTGATTTGCCACAAAAAATCGCCCATTTGGGCGATTTTTTATCTGCTGAATCAAAAATCAGTGTCCAGCAAAAAAATGACTCCAATCTATTTGATAAATCCAATTGATGGGTTGCTATCTTTAGTTTGCTTGGCTTGAGCTCGATAACTGGCAAACCCAGTACGCATATCTTCTGACCAATTTGCTGACTTTTGTATCCATGGCATACCACGCACAGGCCAGTTGCAGTGTGCTTGGTAAAGTAGCCACATTTCACGGCGATTTTGCGTTTTTTCAAAGTTATTCGACCAGTAGGCATGCCCTAGACGTAAATTGTCAAAATAGGCTTCTTCACTATCAAATAAGGAATAAATTAAGTTCGCAGATTTTTCCATATCTTGCCAAGCCTGTTGCTCAGAAATATACCCTGCCATATAAGCATTGCGTGCCATGGGAAAAACTCGCCATAGATCAAAACCCCACACTAAGCGAGGCGGATGTTGGGCAGTTGATTGCAGTGTTTCAGTGACGAAGTTTGATGGTTTTTCGATTAAACCCGCAAGATGATGTAGGTAGTTGAAATTCTCTTTTTCACGAGTAGATTTGGTGTGTTCATCCATGTACGGATCGGCGTACTCATCAAAATGAAGTACATAATCCAAATCCAATGCAAATTCTTTACTATGCATGCCTTCGAATAAACGATCCACCATATGTCGATATTGCTCAGCACTAACAATACCCCAATCATGATTCAGCGCTTGGCGGTAAGTCAGTGCAGGTTCAATGGCAAATGTTTTCGGCTGAAATGTAGTATTTGGTAAGCGAGTAGCACATGGATAATACTCTGTGGTTTGACTCCACAAGCCATAATAAAAACTGTTTGGCGCATCCATACGCAATATTTTCAGCTGCTCGACCGTTGGTGTGGCAATCTTCGCCAATTCATAATATTGCCGTTGTTCTTTGATACCAAGATTACGATGTCTAAAAATAAAGAATAATGCAAGTAAGACGATGCCAACAATGATTAATATCGTCCAGCCCATCATTGAGCTAAAAAAAGGCTGTTCTGCAACCAATGGATTGACACTGGCTTTGCGGGAAAACGCATCTTTAATGTTCATGTATAACATGACTGCGCTAATTACGATTCCCATCATAAATAGATAGGTGATCGCAGGCGCATCTTGAAAGAAATCAAATAGAATGCGAGTCAATGGCTTGGGTTGTACAGGGAATTCACGCATATTTGGCGCATTTTGTAAATGAGCATCAGACATTTACGGTGCTCCCGTGAGCTTATATTCAGCAAACTGATTTGCTCTTACCGCATCTTCCATCTGCACATCATCGTGAATACTTCGGAAAGTCACATCTTTACGTTTTTCATCGATTTTATATTTCACTTCAAATTTTGGTCCAGTGAAGTTTTCATGTTCTACATCAGCAATGTTTTCAGGTGAAGAAACGACTTCACTACTGAGCTGAACAGTAGCGTGATTGTCAGGTTGAACCGCTAAAACCTTGACCCAAGTTGAACGCAGAGAACCACCTTGATTGTACTCACCACCAAACAGATTCATATAATAGCGGTCACCGACCTTAGGCGGAGTCAAAAACATTGCTAAGCCTTGCTCTTTATTTGGTTTGGTGACGCTAAAGAAGTAAATTGCCATCGCCACAAAGACCGCAATAATCGCCAAAGCTAAACCAACAAAGATTTTTCCTGCGGTAGACATTCGATAGCCTGACTTTTCAGGCACAGGATGCGTGGCAATATTTTGCGTGGCATAGCTGTGCATTTCGTTTGTCCATTTACGCTGTTTGATCTCTAAGCCTTGAGCATCATAAAAGCGAGCAATTGATTTTTTTGAATAGGATTCACCAAAAAAAGAAGAATCACGGCGCTGTGCTAAGGTAAATCGTAGCTGTGTCGGTGAATGCGAGCTTGCCGTAGGGAGGTAAGGTTGATCCTCAAAAAACACCAATTCTTCAAAAGTCAGAAATAAAATCATTCGAATTCACTATATAAATAAATGAAGATGATTTGAGTATAGTGACCCTTATTCATCCACAGCAAGTCAAAATCTCGCTGTTTTGTAGGAAAAATTTAAGGGGCTGTAGTAGATAAGGTCAAATACCCGTCCAATCCAACAGTATTTCGAGCTGTTGTTTTGGACTCCCATAGT
>NZ_CANLSL010000033.1 GCF_947493735.1 uncultured Acinetobacter sp.
TGTGGTCTTTCATGGTTGTAATGCCACAACCAGTTTGTTGCATAATCTTGTACTTCATCCAAAGTATCAAATAAATGCTTGCTCAGCCAACTATAACGTATAGTCCGATTATAGCGTTCAATATACGCATTCTGCTGTGGCTTACCCGGTTGAATATATTCAATACGAATACCGTGCTCAGTAGCCCAGCGCACAAATTCGTGACTGATAAATTCGGGACCATTATCGCATCGGACCACTAACGGTTTTTCTCTCCACTCCAGCAATTGATTCAACGTACGAATAACCCTGATTGTGGGCAATGAGAACCCTGCTTCAATGGCTAGGCCTTCGCGGCGGTAATCATCAATCACATTCAATAATCGAAACTTGCGACCATCGGAAAGCTGATCATGCATAAAATCTAATGACCAAACCTGATTTTCTCGGATTGGTTCTTTCAATGGTTCAGGCGCATGCCGTTTTAGTCTTCTTCTCGGTTTAATACGCAGATTCAGTGCCAACTCACAGTAAATGCGGTAAACCCGCTTGTGATTCCAGCAGCAACTCTCAACATGCCGTAAATACGAGAAGCACAAACCAAAGCCCCAATCGGAATTTTCCTCAGTGAGTTCAATGAGCTGTTCAGCAATGAGTGCATTGTCATCGCTGAGTTTGGCTTGATAGCGGTAGCAGGTTTCACTAATGCCAAATGCTTTACAAGCCAAACGAATACTAATGGCATGCTGGGTAACTGCCTGTTGTGCCATCTTACGCCGGCAAGATGGCTTTACCCTTGCGCAGCAGTGCTGCTCATTGCCATCGCTTCCTGGATGATTTCGGCCTTTAATCGCTCTTCCGCATACATCTTTTTAAGTCTGGTATTTTCGGCTTCTAGCTCTTTCAGTCGAGCCATTAATGATGTATCCATACCACCATATTTGGCACGCCATTTATAAAAGGTAGCATTACTCATGCCGTGTTCACGGCAAAGGGTCGCTACAGGTGTGCCAGATTCAGCCTGTTTCAAGATGGACATGATCTGACTGTCAGTAAATTTAGATGTTTTCATGCAGAATCTCCTGCTCGTATCTTAAGAGAAAATTCTACTTTTAGATCCTATTATTTTTAGGGGGGATTACCGAAGGACGAGCTGCTAAGTGCTGATTGCTGGTTTATATCGATGATGCTACTGGAAAGCTGTTGCATCTGCGCTTCTGTGAGGCCGAAACGACCATTACTACATGCTTTCCACCGGATTCTGAATGAGTTAAACACTACCAAAAATCAATTCTTATTAAAAATGTAAGAAAGATTTACGATGTATTATAAGCATTACTAATGTAAATTACGTTCTGCTTGTGTTTGCTTAATGATAACTTAAGTAGTATAAAAAAAATATTGACCTATAATAAAATATAATTGCAATATGAGATATTAAAATTGAGAAATATAATAGATGAATCAATTTCACAATTAGAATACTTGAACTCTTTAAGAGATAAGCTTAGCTCAAATTACAATAAGCCATGTCTATTTTTAGATATAGATGGCACTTTATCTGATTTTCAATTAAATCCTATCGATAGTTATATTCCGACTAAGACTTTAAATATTTTAAGACAAATTATTTCAAAGAAGATTCCTGTTATAGCTGTGACAGGGCGAGATATTGATTCTGCACGTAAATTATTTGAATTCATTGATCTTCCAATTGCTGCATTGCATGGATTAGAAATATATCTAGGAAATGAAAAAAAATTACATAAACCAAAGAGTTTCTTAGAAATTTCAAATATTTACAAAATTTTAGCTCGAGCATGTATCGCCTATCCAAGTTTACTGATTGAAAACAAGAAATCATCAATTGCGTTGCATTATAGGAAAGCTCCAGAGCTAGAAGATATAGCAAAAAAAATAATATTAGAAGGTCAAAAGGTATTCCCCAACCTAAGATTAATTCAAGGGAAATTCGTTTATGAATTAATACCCGCTCAAGCCAATAAAGGCTTAGCAATCAAGGAAGTTTTAGCTCATTTAAACCAGTATGAGGTTTACACACCAATTTTCATTGGCGATGACGTCAC
The DNA here is from genome assembly GCF_947493735.1 of uncultured Acinetobacter sp. Taxonomy (GTDB): domain Bacteria; phylum Pseudomonadota; class Gammaproteobacteria; order Pseudomonadales; family Moraxellaceae; genus Acinetobacter. The sequence goes on from NZ_CANLSL010000033.1 coordinate 2,067, forward strand.
GGACGAAGATGGTTTTTATTTTGTGAATCAGGTGGAAGATGGCATCTCAATCAAAGTCGGTCAAGGGCTTACCCATGCCAAATACCAGCTTAAAGACACAAAGCAAGTACATGATTTTTTGGAATTATTTTTAGAATACATTCGAAACTATGACCACAATGTTAAGGGTAACAACAACTTAGATGGAGAGAAAACATGTCTAAATTAATTATTTTATCGAATCGAGTCAGTATTCCCAATGGGCAAAAAACTACAGCAGGTGGGCTTGCAGTCGCTATACAAGATGCATTAGATGATATTGGTGGTGTATGGCTCGGATGGAATGGCGAACGAGTTCATAAGCAAGAGGAAGTACATTTTAATATTCTGCGGAAGGATAAAGTTGATTATGTCACCTGCCCTTTAACAAATTCTCAATATTCAGATTATTATGCGGGGTTTGCCAACAATTCACTTTGGCCTGCCATGCATTATCGTTCAGACCTGATTGAGTTTAAAACATCAGAATACGAAGGATATCAAAAAGTAAATTATTTATTCGCTCAAAAACTTGCCGAAATTGCAGATCCAGACGATACCATTTGGGTTCATGATTATCATTTTTTAAGTGTGGCGAAATATTGCCGTGAACTCGGTATGCAGAATAAAATTGGATTTTTCCTGCACATTCCTTTTGCACCTTTATTTATCTGGAAAAAAATTCCATGTGCTCAACAATTGATTGAGGATCTATGCCAATACGATGTGGTGGGTCTACAAACAGATAAAGATCAAAAAGTGTGTATGCAAGTATGCACATCTTTATTGAAAGCACAGAAAATTCAACAAACTTTGTTAAGCTACCATCAACGTTTAACCATAATTAAATGCTACCCAATTGGGGTAAATCCAAAAGCGATTCAAAAAGCGGCCGAGCAGTTTATTGATGTACAAGACTTCCTTACCCGCCCAGTAGAGCTGAATGCTGCAAAAACCATTATCGGCGTAGATCGGATTGATTATTCAAAAGGTTTACTGGAACGCTTTTTGTCCTATGCAGAGTTCTTAGAGAAATATCCTGAGTATCAGCAGCATATTCAACATTTACAAATTGCTTGCCCATGTCGGTTGGAAGTTCCAGCTTATCAACGTTTATTTAAGCGTTTCAAGATTAAGATCGAGATGATTAATCAGGAATTTGCACAGGAAGAGTGGCAACCCGTGGAATGTATTTATGATGCAATAAAACATCATCATTTGATGCAAATCTATCGTCAAGCGGATGTGTGCTGGATCAGTTCAATACGAGATGGGATGAATCTGGTCGCGAAAGAATATATTGCTGCGCAAAACCCATCTAATCCAGGCGTATTAATTCTATCCAAATATGCAGGTGCAGCGGAACAGATGTCTGAAGCACTTCTGGTTGATCCGACCGACAAAATGGCGATGGTCAATGCCTTAAACAAAGCACTGGAAATGCCACGACAAGAACGTATTTCACGTTACAAACAACTGATGAAAGGTTTAAAAAATTTTGATATTAATGACTGGCGCAATGCATTTCTTAACGACTTACACAACAATACCGCTATGCAGGATTTCAGTTTCCTGGGAATGCGTAACGTTAACCCTATTTATCAAAATTTATAGTACTTCGATTCGTAAGGAGCTGGCAATAATATCCAGTATTGCTAGTTCAATTCACTATGATGCTAATTTCACATAAGTAAACCGATTTAAAGCCACAATCAATAATAATAGACCAGATAACGCCATAAATACTGTATTTAGACCAATCAGCTCACCAATCATTCCAATGAAAGCAGGTCCAACCAGAATACCTGTATAAGCCAAAGTCGAAACACAGGACAGTACAACTGCGCTCGGCATCATCGTCTGACGTCCAGCACGGGAAAACATGATCGGGACGATGTTAGAACAACCTGCGCCAACCAATGTATAACCTATTAAAACCAGCCACCAATGAGGCGCGATACTGACCAAAGCCAAGCCTAAAGTTGCACAAATCGCGCTATAGTTTAAAAGCTTTTTTTCACCAAAATAACGGATCAGATAATGCCCCGTAAAACGTCCTGTGGTCATGGCAATCGCGAAGAAGGTATACGCCAATCCCGCAAAAGCGGCATTAACTCCATATTAATGCGTTAAATAAATACCACTCCAGTCCATCGCCGCACCTTCTGTCATGAAAATGATGAGGCAGGCAATACCAATTAATATAATCAAAGGTTGTGGCAGACGCTGTCGTATCGACTTTTTCACTTTCGATGACGCTTCAAGAAGGGTGTTTTCTACAGCTTTTATGTTGTATGGTACTGAAAGAAAAACAATAATTACCAACAGTAAACTCACAGCAAATGCGCTCATAACAGACGTAATACTTAAAGCAAGCAATGCAGTAATCGTCAGTACCCCAGCTAATCCGCCTAGACTCGCCATACCATGAAAGCCAGCCATCAATGATTTCAAACTATTTTTCTCAACCACTACGGCCTGAATATTCAGTGCAACGGCCAGACTTCCTGCTGCTGTACCAAATAAGAATAAGGTGATCGCCATCATTAACGGCGTAGTCCATAAGCTTAGGCTTGGCAATAAAACGGCAAGCAAGAGTAAAGCGAAACCGATCGGCACACGACTACCAATACGCTGGACAATTTTACCTATTGCAGGCATAGCTAGCATTGCACCTAAGCCGTTGCATAATAGCAACAAACCAAAATCGGCATGATTAAAATGTAAACGTTGCTGGGCAAAAGGAATCAGCGGCGCCCATGCAGCCGTGGCGAAACCAAGACAGAAAAAAAGCTAAAACGAGTTGAAAGACGTTGAGCACTTAATTTAATTTCAGGATCAATAAGAGCAGTTCTGGAAAAAAGGATCATTTAATACCATCCACACAAATTAACTCAGAGCGTCCATATCGGATAAATCGCCATAGAAAAACCCCTGCTAATCTATAGAGAAGTTCTATAAATCCACAGAGGCTTTTATGGCGAAATTATACACAAAACCAAGATAAAAATAGTATTTTTTGGAAAAAATAAAATCGATAAATATCAATAATTTATCTTCATTTATTCCAATAAAATTAAAGCGTTTATTTTTAACACTTTTTATTCTTAGCTTTTCAATTAAATTAGGCAAAGATATGAATTTACTTAAATTTTGTAGGGATGACTGAATTAAGCAGCTCATTTATAAAGCTGAATAATATATGTCACCCGCTAATGCTGTGGATTAGCTTTCTCCCTCGAATTAGGCCAATTTTATAAATGTTTTAAAAAGTAGGATAAACCTTCAGGTGCGCGTCCATTTAATCGACTGCTAGTGGTGACGCGAACCAAATTACTCCAAGTGATTTTGCAACATTGCTTAATAAATTTTTCAATTAATGAGACATCCTCATGACAAGGAATAGGTTCAAAGCCTCCCGCCTGAATATAAGCTTCGGCACTAAAGCTTAAATTCGCCCCATGTATATGTTGATGATCCATCTTATCTTGATAATGCGTCAGATATTTTTGCTGTTGTTGTATTGATAAGTGACTAAGATCATCCAATATAACGATTCCACAAATAGCATCTGTTGGCTGATGTCGCATTTGGCATAGTAACCAATCTGGATCTACAATTGTATCAGCATCCGTGCAAGCGACCCATGTAACTCCTTGATCGATTAGCTGCCTAATGCCAAGGTCTCTGGCCTTGCCCACACAAGCAAAATTACATTCAATCCAGTTCATCTGATGTGACTTTACAATCATGAGGGACTGGTCAGTACAACTGTCTAAAACCACTAGAATCTCGACCTGAACGTGAGCTACATGCTGTATAGCGTGTTTAATTGACTGCAAACAAGCGGATAAATTCTGTTCTTCATTATGGGCTGGGATAACAATACCTATTTTCATACTAAGCCCTGTTGTTTTGCCAAAGATGAAGGATTTACCGTCCAGATATCAATGATGAAATCTGGATCATTCAAACTTAAATAATGAGTGAACAACAAAGATTGTTTTAAACAATGATGGACTTGATAAGCATCTAGTTCAAAATCCTGAATGGCGTGACGCCAGTGACAACACAGGATTTCACCTTGTGGCGTTAAACTGTCTTGGAGCTGATCGATCAGTTCATGCAGTTCATTGCGTGATAAGTAATAGGCCACTTCACTGATGACAATCAGATCAAATTTCTGCTCAGGAAAATATTCAGGAATTTTTTGTTGTTGAACGCTCACATGCTTCAAATTCTCTAAACGTTTAGAGGCCCAATGAACAGCATGTTCAGAAAAATCTAGACATAAAAGCTGATCAGCGCGTTTGGCTAAATGTACACTTAAATGGCCATTGGAACAGCCGATTTCCAACACTGATGAATAATGCTGTTGAGTAAGCAATGCCAAACAAATCTGCCTTTTACGAGCTTCATACCAATGTAAATCATAGCCCCAAGGGTCATTATTGTGATGATATAAGGCTTCGAAATATTGACTAGAATCATTCACAAAGATAAACCTCCCAAGGCATTAACAAACGTTCGATGATTGCTGGAGATAAAATCGCAGCATTGCCTGTACTTTCATCAGCTTCAATCTGACTCTTAAACTGCATGATGGCCTGACGTTTTTTGATTAATTGGGCCTGAGTTAAGTTGTAAGCTCTAGCCTTTTGCCAGTTGATACGCGGATCTAGTGGTAGCGCCCAATGCCAAGCCCAGATCAGCACGTGTAAATATGACATGTCATGAGCTAGAGCAAATGCCTGTACAGTTTTTCCTACCGCTTCATGATCTGGATGCCCATCCTGTGCATAGCTACAAATTAAAATATCTTCCGCTTTAACCAACTTGTCTAATTCTTGCCACAGATGTTCCCTGTGCAAATGAATCTGCCCGTCTGGTAAATTTAATGCAATACGTTGAACATATTCAGAAATATCTAGACACTGTAAAGCCGCCAAGCTTTCTTGTGGACGAATTTGATCTAATTGATTTGGGCTGTATTTGGTTGAATGTGGATGGCTTTGTGTCCCATTACTGACGGCCACGATCACCAACTGACAATTCAACATAATTAATTGTTGCATCAAGCCGCCACACCCCAGTATCTCATCATCTGGATGGGGTGCAACAATCAAGATTCTTTTGGATTGAAATTCTTTAAAATTGAGTAGAGAAAGCGGCTGCTGCTCAAATGCATGCATCCATTGTTCTCGGGAGGTCCCTTGCCCTTCAATAATACGATCTTCGACTAAAGGATGTTTTAGAGCTGCCATGATATTTGCTCCTGTAAACATCGTTCAGCAATTTGCTCATCGTCGAATGCTGCATGACTTTGCCGAATAAATACAGGTAAATCAGCCATTAGGCTGGCAAAAGTTGCTTGTTCACAAAAAGGCCGTGCTCCAAGTGCTTTTCCTACCCCTTCAATAACCTCCAAACAGCTTTGTTCTGCCTGCGCACGCAAGATCCGTACATCTCGTTCATGGCTGAGCTTGGGTTGGCTATCAATCAGTTGCGCGATATATTGGAAATATTGTCGGGTTACAGCAAGTCGAGTTACCAACCGCCCTAAATACATTTTCTTAAAAGGATTAGGGGTTTTAAGGCAACTTTGTTGTAGCTCATCCACTAACCGCACCGCGGCACCGTACCAGCAAGCTGCAACACCCGCAGCACCATGCCAGAAACCAACCCGATCAAGGTAGTCATTGGGATGACCAATGAGTTTGACTGCTATCTCCTGAAAATTGACTCTTGCGGTCTGTGTTCCCTTCATGCCTATAGCTTGCCAGTGAGCCAGATCAATGGTGATCAATGATTGGTTTAGGTCAATAATGCAGAGCTGAGATTGCCCCTGTTGATCTTTATAACTGATTAATGCTTTATGAATAAATTCAGCGCCTGAACACCACGGCTTAATTCCATGACAAAGCCCATTTTCGACCTGTAACGGCACGGATCCACCATCGGCAGCCCAAACAGCCCATGTCTCCTCATTGATTTCATGTTGATAACCGAGTTCATGCAAAATACTTAAAGCATCAAAATGGGACTCAAAAAGCTTTGCTAAACTTAGGTCAAAGCCAGCTATCTGGGCCAAAATTTGCCAGCGTTGATAGGTTTGTCCCGAAGCAGGTTCAGGCAATCGTCCAACAGAATGAATCAACTGTTTCAACACAATTGGACGTTGAGTTAGCTTTTCTTCAGCTGAATACTGCTCAAAGCGATTTAATATGTCTAAAGTTGAGCTTTTTATAAATATTTTGCTATTCATTCTTAAAATGTTAATTCAAATGAGTTGTTTAAATAATAATTGAAATAATCTGTTTAGTTAAATAGATAAATTGTAATGAAGAGATAATTATTCGTAATTATTTAACTATTTTTTTCTTTTTGTTTCATTGTTAACTAAATAGTAGGTTTAAGTGAATCTATAAAATCATCATGTAAGGATTATTTAAAATCCAACAATCATGAGGAAATATGCAGTAGCTTAAAGTCTTACGTATTTTAATGTTTATAAAAGAGGTTTAAGAAATGAGTACTTTAAATATTCAAGATATTAAAAAACATTCAGATGTTATTTCTTCTTGTGGTACAAAAGTAGGAACAGTTGACCATCTTGAGGGTGATAATCAATTAAAACTTACTCGAGATGAAAATGATCAACATCATTTAATCCCAACAGGCTGGATTGGTGAGGTCAAAGATGAGAAAGTAGTTCTGATTAAAAATTCAGAAGAAGTTAAGCAACAATGGCAAGCTATTTAAATTATCCTAAAGTAAAGAGTACGGCTAGACTTTGATCGTACTCTTTATTTCTTTGTAAGTAATTTCAAAAAAGCCCTAATTCTTCGCAATGTCCGTTTGAATCATAGGTGTATCATATCATACTTGTAAAAAATAGCTAGATGCAATCTATTTGTCATAGACTACATCTACTCTATATAAATTAATAAGTTAGCCTACTCTTATTTAAAATTACTGCCTAAGAATGGGAAAATATACTCAACTACTTTTTGAGTAGCCCATAAACCAATCTCTTGGTGATGTTGATGTGGAGCTAAATATGGCATTAATTTGCTAATTTTATGCCCAGTATTTGTAGATATCTCAATTTGCTGCTGTAACAGCGATAATTCTTTTTCTGACAAATAACTAAAACCATTTTGTTCTATAAAGTTTTTTATATATTCTGAATTTACTGGATTAATGCGTCTACTTAAATTAGCACCCGCAATCCAATCATAAATAAAAGTTTTTTCTGCAGCAGAGAAAACTCCAAACATTTTCCCATCTTCATCATTGATCATTTTCCAAAATCGGCTATGTTCAGGATCTTCGTTAAGCTTAATCCATCCTATTTTTGTTAGCTCAAGAATGAATTCCTCAACCTGTTCTTCTTCTGATAGCCATGAATTTACAGACTTATTCTTAAACTTGCATTTCTCATTATGCATGTGCTTTCCAACCAAAGCTTTGCTCTTGAAGATGTCCAGAACCACTTGCTCAGTATTTAGGTTCTTTATTATTTGAACTGAGCTAATTCCCCGATTATTCAATAAAAAGCCTAACTTTAATTTACGAATAAATTCGGATTGATTTGGGTAGCGTTTGGCTAAACATTTTATCGCATTTATAGCTAATTGAGCATGTCCATTATCAAAATTATCAATTGTAATGTGTAGGTTAAAATATTTGGAATCAATACCTAACTCTTTAAGTTCATAATTTGTTATCAATAAATGAAGTGGTAGTTGTTCATATCCAAAATTAAAACCTGCAATCTCGGGTATAAAATCTGACGGAGCATAAGCTAAAGCCAATTGTATAGCTGACTGGTGATAATATTCATCAGGTAAATTCATTGAAAATTGATGAAGACCAAGTGATAGAAGTAATTTATTGAAAAGTTTTACATGGTTACTTTGGCTAGAACCTAACCCCAACTCCTCAACATATATCTGCATAAAGTCTCTAAAAGCTGGATCATTCCAGTACTGCGTAAAGCTATAAAGCCAAGCACCGTCTACACGTTTGGTCGGTGCTACTTTGTATAAAAATTCATAAGCTTTACTTGTAGTTCCAAAATACTCCCTAGCACCCCCATTTTCGCGCCTTTCTAAGTACTCTTTGTAATGCAAGCATTGTGTTTTATTTTGTTGCTGCATCCAGACTGCCAAATGATCAACATTAGTAGGAAAATCAGAGAAATCACTATCCAAATGATGTATTTCGTTTTCTAGGAAATGAAAAGCTTTCAACTCTTTTGCAGAACGCGACACTGATTGATCTAAGAAAAATTGTGTTATTTCAAAATATTTCTGATGGGCATCTGTTATTAAATTTAAAACTCTCTCTTTTACTGCAGTAGGCATGATAATTCTCTTGCGGTAAATAACTTATACCAACATAATTGACTCTTACAATCAATTAATTAACAAAATTGAAAAGAAACGTTAATAAATGTAACGTAATAATTTATTTAACAACACAATTCAACACCTTAATTAAATATTTATAATTTTTAAAAATAAGTAAAATTTTAATATGTGTGATACCCATAACATCATTTCTAAATTTTAATTAATAAATATTCAAAATAAATCAATCAGAAAGTACTGTCTAGAGTAATAAAAAATAACCTCAACACTAATGTGAAAAATAAAAACCTATTAAATCAAATTCTTAGATAAGGAATGCAGGCTTGATTAATAAACTTGGATCTAAAGCCAAGAAAAACATTTTTTGGCACATTTGTCTATGTAATATACTATAAAAAATTTCCCCCTTATAAAACGATTAACGAATCAAAAAATTAAATATTAGTTTTATCTATGTGTTAATGTCTTTAAAAATTAATAAAAATATTAATGTTAACTATTTTTAATAAATAAAATATATATATTTATTAATTATCAATACCAAACACTCCAAATAAAACAAAACTTAACAAAAAAATAAAATGTAACACCTTTAAGGTTCCACAACAATGCAATTATGATATTAATAATACATCTACCAATTAGTTAATGTAGATTAATTCTAATCTTAGGAGGTTCAATAAAATGACTAATCAAAATCAGCAAAAACAGCAAGATGACAAGCAAAACCAGCAGGACGACAAGCAACATCAGCAAAATCAGCAGGGCGACAAGCTACGTCAGCAAAATCAGCAGGACGACAATCAAAACCAACAGCGAAAATAGAAGTTAGGTTAATAAAGCAAAAATACTAGAATCTTTTCATTAGTTTAATAGAATTGGAGTTCATTATGACTATCAATGACCATCAAGACGAAAACCCAATCAAGCATGATTGGCGTACAGATTATTCAAACCGCCCATATTACGGTGATATCCAACGAGAACTTCCCGATGTGGATTATGACCGTGATCTTCGTTCAGCTTATGAACTAGGTCAGCATGCCCGCAATGAGCGTGGTACTGATGCACGATTTGAAGATTCTGAAAGTGATTTGAAAGTAAAATGGGAAGAACTGAAGGCTGAATCACGCTTAAAGTGGGAACAAGCCAAACATGCGATTAAAGATGCATGGGACAAAATGTAAGCCAGTATAATGATAATGAGCCTTTTAGGCTCATTATCAGCACATCTAAATAATAATTAAATAGGTGTAAAATGGACTTTATAAAAATACTATTAGCTGATACTACATTTACTTTTGCAGCAGAAATTGTACTTCGTAGTGCCTTGATGTACTTCCTGATTATCTTAGTTTTAAGATTTTCTGGTAAACGTGGTATTAGGCAACTTTCCATCTTTGAAATCGCAATTATTCTTAGTTTAGGATCTGCTGCTGGCGATGCTATGTTCTATGAAGAAGTTCCTATCATTCATGCTGTCATCGTTTTTGCAGTAATTATGGCTTTATATCGCTTAACAACTTATTTAATGATGAAATCCGATGCTATTGAGACCGTATTGGAAGGTCGTCCAATATACATCGTCAAAAATAGTTTACTGATTGTTGACGATATTAAGCAAGAAAAGTATTCATACGATGAATTCTTTGCTGAAATGCGCCAAAAGAAAATAGAGCATCTTGGACAAGTTAAAATGGCACTGCTTGAGACTGATGGCTGCCTAAGCGTGATCCCATATTCTAAAGAAAATATAAAATGGGGTCTTCCTTTGTTTCCCGATGAATACCAAATCGCAAATCATCACAATGTAGATCACTTTTATTCTTGTATGTTATGTGGCCAAACCCAACGTTTAAATCATTTAAAAGAAGAATGCCCACGCTGTCAAAATACAAAATGGGCTAAATCCTGTTTGTATTGCGAGGAATATCAAAATTAATAAGCTTTTGTTTTGACTTAGATTAATTCGATATTATTTAAAATAAATAATTTAAACAAACAAAAAATACACATTTCTTTACCTTACTCAAAGAGAAAATGCTTAAAGTTTATATGGGTATCTTTGATCCAAAAAGAGTTTTCTGGTAAGTAACTCATATTCGATTGTAAATAACCTATTAAGTTGTATAAGCACAAAATATCCGTCAACAAATAAGCCATTAACTTACGTGAAAACAAATACTTATTTTCATAAAACGTTATAAAGCAAATGTATAAGAGAATGTGACATGAAAGAACCAAATACACCAAAAATCGACCAACTTTCTGAGGAAGCATACGTGGATCCTATAGGTAAAACCCTTACCTCTTCTTTAGGTGTTCCCGTAGCTGATAATCAAAATAGTCTAAAAATTAATGAGAAAGGCCCTACTCTTCTCGAGGACTTTCTTCTAAGGGATAAACTTATTCATTTTGATCGTGAGCGTATTCCAGAACGTGTTGTACATGCTCGAGGGGTCGGTGCTCATGGTTACTTTCAAGCTTATGCAGGTAATGAAAAATGGACTAAAGCTAAGTTCCTAACGGACACAAATAATCGAACTCCTATATTTGTCCGTATTTCTACAGTTCAAGGTGGGCGAGGTTCGGCTGATGTCGTTCGAGATGCACGAGGTTTTTCTATAAAATTTTATACTGAAGAAGGAAATTATGATTTGGTGGGGAATAATATCCCTGTCTTCTTCATTCAGGATGCTATTAAATTTCCGGACCTTGTTCATGCAGTAAAACCAGAAGATGCCAATGAAGTTCCAACTGGTCAATCTGCCCATGATACTTTTTGGGATTTTATTTCTTTAAACACCGAAGCATCACATATGACTACTTGGATAATGTCTGATAGAGCAATTCCAAGAAATCTACGCTCTATACAAGGTTTTGGTGTTCATACATTTAGATTGATTAATAAGAATAATGAAGCATTCTTAGTGAAATTCCATTGGACTCCAAAGCAAGGGGTAGCTCAAGTCGTCTGGGATGAAGCCTTAAAAATTAATGGCAAAGATCCCGATTTTCACAGACGTGATCTGTGGGATGCTATTGAGCGTGGCAATTACCCGGAATGGGAATTAGGCGCACAAATTTTCTCTGAAGAAGATGCAAAACAATGGGACTTTGATGTCTTAGATGCTACAAAATTAATCCCAGAAGAACTTGTACCTGTCACTCCACTAGGTAAATTTGTTTTAAACAAAAATACAGATGATTTTTTCGCAGAAACAGAACAAGTTGCTTTTAGTCCTGCAAATATTGTCTCAGGTATAGATTTTAGTAACGATCCCCTTTTACAAGGACGGCTGTTTAGCTATACGGATACTCACTTACACAGACTAGGTACGGTAAATTTTAATCAAATTCCAATTAACAAACCCGTTTGTCCTTTTCATACGAATAGACGAGGTGGTTATGCTAATCACGAAGTTTATAAAGGAAAGGCAAATTATGAACCTAATTCTGTTGATGAAAATTGGCCAAGAGAATCACCTAATGACAGTGGTGCCTTCAAGACACATCCTGAAGAAGTACAAGGCAGCAAACTAAGAGTTCGACCAGAAAGTTTCGCTGATCATTTCTCGCAAGCCACAATGCACTACCATAGTTTGGAAAAACATGAACAACAGCATATTAAGGATGCATATTCTTTTGAATTATCTAAGGTTAAATCGGAAGATATCCGCAGACGTGTAGTTTACGCTGTCTTAGCTAATATTGACTTGGACTTAGCTGAATATGTTGCGAAAGAGTTAGGTATTAAAACTCCCCCTAAACAGCAAGATAGTCTGCACCAACCCGTAATTGCATCTTCCAAAAGATTAAGTACCTCATCTTTTCCTGCATCTGACATTAAACAGCGAAAAATTGCCTTGCTCGTTCATAACGGTGTAAATGCGTCATCAATAGATGATATTAAAATATGGGCTGAAGCAGAAAAAGCTATTGTGGAAACTTTAGCACCGAACGCAGCCCCTGTTAAATCTTGTGATGGCAATGAAATACCAGTAGATGGAAGACAAAATGGCGAGCCTTCAGTGACTTATGATGCCGTAATCGTGATTGATGGGAATAATTTAGAAGTATTTAAGGCTGATGGAGTTTCTAAACATTATGTATTAGAGACATATAAACATCTCAAGCCCATTGTTTTCCTGGGTGATAAATGCGCTTTAATAGATGAGTTTCAGCTCACGAAGGATGCAGCTCTATTCTCTACTCAAAATTTTAAAGAGATCCAAGATCAATTCAAACAAGCTATTCAAAATCACCGTTTGTGGGATAGAGAAAAAGTTGTCGCAGCTATTCCAGCATGAATTTATTTGAGATTAAAGTAGTGTAAGCATTTGATTTCAAAAAGCCCTCGACGAGGGCTTTTTGATCTACTTTTGCTCTTTAAGTGGATTCTCAGGCTCTTCATTTGGTTTTTTCTGAGCATCTGCATTCTGATAGGTTTTCTGATCACCCTTGTCATCGTTTGATTCTTTTTCAGGTTTTGATTCTGGATTTTGCTTATTAATCATGTCGGTTCCATCACGTGAAATACTATAATAATAGATATGACATCAGGCTGTGTGTATCAATAATAGATATGTTACGCAATACTACCCTGTAAAATAATTAGCACTGATCCGTTTTAAAAAAATAGAGGCTTAGAACTCTCTTAAGATGGATTGCTTAAAAATTTACGCATCTGTCTATGTCTTCTAGTGAGACCTAGTACCTCTTTACGCTTAATAATTTCATCTTCAGTAAAAGGCAGATGATTGATAAGCTGCTCAATCACCATAAAACTATTTTCAATTAAGAAACTATCTTGCTCGGTTGTCCAATTTGAGGTTATATGCTCAGATTTTTTAGACTGTCTTTTCATAAAAAGAAAGGGTCTAGATAACTTTACCACAAATCAAAAGGTGCTAAAGTTAGGCTATGACTGGGTTAAACAAGTATTGTAAGCATTCACATATTTCTGAGGCTAAGTTTAGACAAATAATCAAACTATTTTGTCATGATTTACCTGCGTCTAAAGTAGCGC
>NZ_CANLSL010000034.1 GCF_947493735.1 uncultured Acinetobacter sp.
TTGCGTACGGGTTTTGGGGACGAAGTCCCCACCCCCCCCTCCTCGCCTCACTGCCGAAGGCAGTGAGGCGAAATCAATTCGCTTTGTCAAAGGCAATAAAAAAGCCACCCTTACGGATGGCTTCTTCTAAATCATGACGGTATTAACCTGCACGATTTTTGATTTTGCGTAATGTTTCAAGCTGTGCCGCTGTTTCAGCAAGGGCTGCCAAAGCTGCTGCTGAGTCCAAATCACTCTTTTGATTCGCAAGCAATTGTTCAGCATTTTTACGTGCTTCAATAATTGCTGCTTCATCCAAGTTGTCTGCACGCACTGCGGTGTCTGCAAGTACAGTCACCACATGCGGTTGAACTTCAAGCACACCACCTGATACATAGACGATTTCTTCTGTACCATTTTCAAGCTGAACACGAATCGGTCCAGGTTGAAGTAAAGTCACCAGCGGAGCGTGACCCGGTAAAATACCGAGCTCACCGCCTGCGCCTTTTGCGATCAACATGCTGACTTGTCCAGAGTAAATTGACTCTTTGACACTCACCACGTCACATTGCATCGTTGCCATAAGATAGCCTCCTTAATTAGAGATGCTAATTACAGCTTCTCAGCTTTCGCAATCACTTCGTCAATACCACCAACCATATAGAACGCTTGTTCTGGGATATGGTCGTATTCACCAGCTAACAGACCTTTAAAGCCACGAATGGTTTCTTTAAGCGGTACAAGTTTACCTGGCGCACCAGTAAAGACTTCAGCAACGTGGAACGGTTGAGAGAAGAAACGTTGGATTTTACGTGCACGGTAAACAACCAATTTGTCTTCTTCAGCCAACTCGTCCATACCCAAGATCGCAATGATGTCTTTAAGCTCTTTATAACGTTGCAATACGTTCTGTACAGAACGTGCAATTTCATAATGCTCTTGACCTACAACCAATGGATCAAGCTGACGAGAAGTCGAGTCAAGTGGATCGATCGCTGGATAGATACCAGATGATGCGATGTCACGGCTCAATACAACTGTTGCGTCCAAGTGGGCGAATGTCGTTGCAGGTGATGGATCGGTTAAGTCATCGGCAGGTACGTATACCGCTTGGATTGACGTGATCGAACCTGACTTCGTAGATGTAATACGCTCTTGAAGTACACCCATTTCTTCTGCAAGTGTCGGTTGATAACCTACCGCAGATGGCATACGCCCTAGAAGTGCAGATACTTCTGTACCCGCAAGTGTATAACGGTAGATGTTGTCAACGAACAGAAGTACGTCACGACCTTTACCATTTTCATCTTTCTCATCACGGAAGTATTCCGCCATGGTCAAACCTGTCAACGCAACACGTAGACGGTTACCCGGTGGCTCGTTCATCTGACCGTAGACCATCGCTACTTTGTCAAGAACGTTAGAATCTTTCATTTCATGATAGAAGTCATTCCCTTCACGAGTACGCTCACCAACACCAGCGAATACAGATAAACCTGAGTGCGCTTTTGCGATGTTGTTGATCAATTCCATCATGTTTACGGTTTTACCAACACCCGCACCACCGAACAGACCAACTTTACCACCTTTCGCAAACGGGCAGAGCAAGTCAATGACTTTAATACCAGTTTCGAGTAAGTCAGTAGAAGCTGCTTGTTCAGCATAAGACGGTGCTTCACGGTGGATCGGCAAACGATCTTCAGTCGCAACTGGACCAGCTTCGTCGATTGGGCGACCAAGCACATCCATAATACGACCAAGTGTCGCTGTACCCACTGGTACTGAAATCGGTGCACCAGTATCAGATACTGGAAGACCACGTTTCAAACCTTCAGTAGAACCCATTGCGATGGTACGAACAACACCATCACCGAGCTGTTGTTGCACTTCGAGCGTTGTCTCTGTGCCATCAACATGAAGTGCGTCATAGATCTTTGGAACGCTATTACGTTCAAACTCGACGTCGATAACCGCGCCGATGATCTGAATGATACGACCGCTACTCATATTGCTGTCTCCTCAATTCAAATAAATACTGTTAAACGGCAGCGGCACCGCCAACGATTTCAGAAATTTCCTGAGTAATCGCGGCTTGACGCAGCTTGTTATAGATGAGTTGTAGATCTCTAATCAATCCACCCGCATTATCTGTTGCTGCTTTCATCGCAACCATACGTGCAGACTGCTCAGAGGCGATGTTTTCGATCACACCCTGATAGACCATCGACTCGATATAGCGAACCAACAAACCATTGAGCAATTCTTCTGCTTCTGGCTCATAGAGATAATCCCAACCGTATTGACGGTTTAGATCTTCGCTTTCGTCAGCTTGTGCAAGTGGAACAAGTTGATCGACTGTCGGTTTTTGTGTCATCGCATTGATGAAGCGGTTTGATACCAAATAAATGCGATCAATCACGCCCTTATCATAGGCATCAAGCATCGCTTGAACCGAACCTGTCAGTTGTTCCGTATCTGGCGCATCACCCAACTGGGTAGCTGCAGACACCACTTTACCGCCGTAACTTTTAAAAAACGAAACCGCTTTTTGACCAATTAAAGCAAATTCGACTTCAATTGACTGCGCACGTTGTTGTTGTACATGCTGAACCACTTTTTTGAACAAATTAATGTTCAAACCACCAGCAAGTCCACGATCCGATGAAACCACGATGTAACCAACGCGTTTCACAGGACGATCGACCATATAACGGTGTTTGTATTCTGGATTGGCTTGTACCAAGTGAGCAATTACACGGCGCATATTTTCGGCATACGGGCGACCTTGTGCCATGCGCTCTTGCGCACGACGCATCTTAGAAGCTGCTACCATCTGCATCGCGCGAGTAATTTTCTGCGTGCTTTTGATACTAGCTACTTTGGCGCGAATTTCTTTTAAATTTGCCATACGCTTAACCTAATTCTCGAAAACCTGAATCAACAGGCTTTCGATGGTTGATCCGTGAAACAAACTTAACTAACCCAAATCATTAAAAAATGAATTAGTAAGCCTGAGTCGCTTTGAAGCTCTCAATACCTGCTTTAAATTCAGCTTCGATGTCTTTGTCGTAGTTACCAGTTTCATCAATATTTTGCATGAATGCAGCTTTTTCAGAGCGGAAATATGCAATCAATGCTGCATCAAAATCAACGATTTTGTTTACAGGAACATCAGCCATGTAGCCTTCGTTCGACGCATAAACAGAAACCGCTTGATCAGCAATTGAGTAAGGCGCATATTGCTTTTGCTTCATCAACTCAGTGACACGTTGACCGTGTTCAAGTTGCTTACGAGTCGCTTCGTCAAGGTCAGAAGCGAACTGCGCAAATGCAGCCAATTCACGATACTGTGCAAGTGCAGTACGGATACCACCAGACAATTTTTTGATGATCTTCGTCTGTGCAGAACCACCAACACGTGATACCGAAATACCAGCGTTCACCGCAGGACGGATACCTGAGTTAAACAATGAAGTTTCTAGGAAGATCTGACCATCAGTAATCGAAATGACGTTGGTTGGTACGAATGCAGAAACGTCACCAGCTTGGGTTTCAATGATTGGCAATGCCGTCAATGAACCAGTTTGACCTTTGACTTCACCATTCGTGAACTGCTCAACATAGTCCGCAGATACACGAGAAGCACGCTCAAGCAGACGTGAGTGAAGATAGAATACGTCACCTGGATAAGCTTCACGACCTGGTGGACGACGAAGAAGCAGTGAGATTTGACGGTAAGCAACCGCTTGCTTAGACAAATCATCATAGATGATCAACGCATCTTCACCACGATCACGGAAGTATTCACCCATTGTACAGCCAGAGTAAGCTGACAAATACTGCATCGCTGCAGGATCAGCTGCTGCCGCTGCAACAACAGTGGTGTACGCCATTGCGCCAGTTTCTTCTAACTTACGCACGACGTTGGCAATCGTAGATTGTTTTTGACCAATCGCTACATACACACATTTAATGCCAGAAGACTTCTGAGCAATAATGGTGTCAACAGCCATTGCAGTTTTACCTGTTTGACGGTCACCAATGATCAATTCACGCTGTCCACGACCGATTGGGATCATGGTATCCACTGATTTATAACCAGTTTGTACAGGTTCATCGACACTTTGACGCCAAATTACGCCAGGCGCAACTTTTTCGACTTTGTCAGTTAATTTTGCATCGATAGGACCTTTACCATCGATCGGGTTGCCCAAGGCATCCACGACACGACCTAAAAGTTCAGGACCTACTGGTACTTCGAGTACACGACCAGTACAACGAGCTTTTTGACCTTCTTGTAAGCCTAAGTAGTTACCAAGAACTACGGCACCCACTGAATCTTCTTCAAGGTTCAGTGCCATACCAAATAAGCCGCCTTCAAATTCGATCATCTCACCGTACATGGCATCTGCCAAGCCGTGAATACGCACGATACCGTCAGATACCATGACGATGGTACCTTCGTTTTTCGCGGTCGCACTGGTGTCCAGATCGCTGATACGCTGTTTAATGAGCGCACTGATCTCGGATGGATTCAGTTGTTGCATTGCGCTATTACCTCAATTTTTTGTATGTTCATTCTTGTGATTTAAGCAAGAAGACGAGTTCGCATTTTTTCAAGCTTGTCTAGCGCAGAATCATCGATGACTTGATCGCCTGCACGAATCACCACCCCAGCGATAAGGCTTGGGTTAACTTCTACAGTGGTATTCACAGATTTGTTGAAGCGTTTTTCCAAACGATCCGTCAACAACTGCTCTTGTACTGCAGAAAGTGGGAATGCAGATTCGATAACAACGTCAACTGCGTTATTACCTTGTGCTTTCAATAATTCATACTCTGCTGAAATCTCAGGGAGCAATGCCAAACGATCATTCTCTGCAAGCAAAGTCAAAAAGTTTGAAACTGCAACTGAAGTTTGCTCGGCACCAAGGATTTGGATAAAAGCTTTAACTTTTTCAGCAGGCGTCAATTCTGGGCGAGTAATATAAGCGGAAAATGCTTCATCTTGCACCGTCGCACTGAGCGTACTTAATACAGTAGACCATGTGTCTGCTGCATTTTGCTCAGACGCATAAGCAAATGCTGCTTTGGCATATGGGCGTGCCAACGTCAAGAGTTCAGCCATATTTCGCCTCGCTTAAAGTTTCGCAGCCAGCTCTTTGAGCATGGCATCGTGAGCTTGTGCATCAACTTGTTGTGCAAGGATCTTCTCTGCACCATCGACTGCCAAAGCAGCAACCTGTTGACGTAGTGCTTCGCGAGCGCTATTGATCTCAGTATCCACAGACTCTTGAGCCTGTTGGCGAATACGCTCACCTTCCGCAGACGCTTGTGTACGAGCTTCCTCGACCAATTGTGCTGCACGACGGTTCGCTTGTTCGATCAATTGCGCCGCTTGTGCTTTTGCTGCATCTAATTCAGCTTTTACTTGAGCTTGCGCATCGGCAAGATCAGCTTTGGCTTTTTCAGCTGCATTTAAGCCATCAGCGATTTTACGCTGACGCTCACTAATCGCATTGATTAGTGGTGGCCAAACGAACTTCATGCAGAATGCAACAAAAATCGCAAACGCAATCGCTTGACCAAACAGAGTATAGTTAATATTCATTGCTATTCCTCAATAGTTTAATTTAGGAATGAAGCCAATTAACCTACAAATGGATTAGCGAAGATGAAGAACAAGCCAATACCAACACCGATCATAGGCACAGCATCAAGAAGACCCGCGATTAAGAACATACGAGTTTGAAGTTGTGGCGCCAATTCTGGTTGACGAGCTACAGCTTCCAAGAAGCGACCACCCAAAAGACCAAAACCGATTGCAGTACCTAAAGCACCGAAAGCGATTAAGATAGCAGCTGCAATCGCAACAAGACCAAGACCTAGTTCCATGATAAATCCTCAAAGGTTAGGTTATACCAATAAATAAAAAATTTGCCCAACTACACCACGTAGCTAGGCATTACCATTAATGCTTTTCGCTCGCCATACTCAAATACACGATGGTCAACATCATGAAAATGAAGGCTTGCAATGTAATAACAAGAATATGGAAAATCGCCCACGGCACAGACAACGCCCATTGGATCCAAAATGGTAGTAAAGCGATCAATATAAAGATCAACTCACCCGCATACATGTTACCAAACAGTCGAAGTGCCAATGAAATTGGACGAGCCAAGAAAGTTACCAATTCCAAAATAAGGTTTACAGGAATTAATAACGCCTTAGCGATAGGATTACTCGGGTTAAATGGGTTCAGTGCCAACTCACCAACAAAACCTGCCACGCCTTTTTCACGGAAACTATAAAATAGAATCAACGCAAATACTGACAATGACATCCCTAGAGTGATGTTCGGGTCAGTAGAAGGGACGATTTTGAAATAAACGTGATGTGGATCCATACCAAATACGCTTGCACCGATCTGCTGTGCTAGATAAGGAATCCAGTCAACAGGGATCAAATCCATCAAGTTCATGAGGAAAATCCACACAAAGATGGTCAACGCCAAAGGCGCAATCAAACGTGATTTGCCATGAAAAGTATCACGGACACTTGAGTCTACAAACTCGATAATCATCTCAATTGCTGATTGGAATTTTGTTGGCACGCCACTATTCGCAGCACGAGCAACTAACCAAAAAATAAAGCAAAAGATGATCCCAAGACCGATAGACCAACCCATTGAATCCAAGTGAATTGCAGTGAAGCCCATTTGCTGAGCTTCAGCACCCGATTCAGCCAATTTCCATGTACCATCTGGCATTTTGCCATAGGTCATGTTGGTCAAATGGTGCTTGATATACTCAGTCGAAGTAAGGGCATGTTCTTCAGCAGCCATAAATCACACCTGGTCAATGTAAATACTGTTTAAAGAAAACCGATGCGCGCTGCACGACATCGACTCTCTAAGAAAACTATTCTTCCGCTGTCAAAGCAGTTAGGCTTGATGCCGAGCGAGCCAAAACGGCGCAACCCACGACATAGCTTGCACAAGCAAGAACCCACCTAAAACCGCCACCATAGATAATGGTGAAACACAGCTTAAAATCAAAATCAAACCAACAACCACGATCACAAATTTGCCGATAAAGCCAAGATACATATTGCTCAGAATCTGCCTTGAAGCTCGTGCTCCAGAAGACCGAAACGCCTGCCAAGAAAAGTAACTACTCGCAAACCAATAGACCAATGCTCCCAATGCTGCACTTTTTACAGCCGTTGCATCCGCTATCAACCCAGCCAATAACGCTGCAACGGGAATCATCATCGCTTGGAATACAGCCAAAGCCTTTGCCAATCGACGATCAACAAGTTGTGGAGATCGGCGCATTACTTCTTTATCTCTATCTCTGAAGTGATATCACTATAACTTCAGCAACAATTTCGCAATCATCTCTTTGCACATTTTCCGATTTATCCCAAACTGGTCAAAATCAATAATTCAGCAATGATTCGTGAATGATTGTTATTAATCGGAGGCATTATAGAGTTACACCCCGTAACATGCAATCTTTATCCGAAGAAGGGCTAGTTAATTTTTACCGTTTTTTGACAACACCCGAGTATTTTACGGAACAATATACGAAATAATGATGACAAAAATGGAATTTTTGACTGTGAAAACAGTTTTGTAGTGATCACAGCCCTTCTGTTAGTGACGAGGCAGACATTGTTGTACAGCATTCGCCAATTTTAACCAAGCTGTGACAAAATTTTTCTGATCTGACATGCTTTCATTCACTTCAATGGTATTTACTGGCTTTAAGCGTTGCACCACATTGTCACTTGCCCCATGTCCGAGAATTAAGCACATCGTGTGTTGTGGACGCTGATCATTTAAATATTTGATCTGCGCAATGGTCGGCGCTTGCTCATGATCTGCACTCAACGCCCCTGAATATTTCAAATTCATCGCACGTTCAAGGTATTGAAACGCATCATGAAATGCCCAATAGTGGCGCAAGTTTCGACCATTGCTTGCCAGTCGAGTGGCATCTAACATCCGTTTTGAAAATTGCTTTGCATTTTTCCAATACGTCGCTTTATATTCTGGATGTTGCTGTGAACGCAGTGACGCAATGAAGAATGCAATACGAATCGCATTATTTGGTTCAAGCCAAACATGTGTATCAAGACTATTAGCAATCGGTTGCCCTTTGACATTTCGCATCGGCAATGTTTGCATCAAATGACTATCCAGTACAGAAATCGCATTTTTCTGTGTACCCAATAGTTTTTGTAATGGGGCTTCATGTTGTACACCAAACCATAAAATAAGCTCGGCCTGAGTCACAAGTTGACGAGTTTTCGGGGTAATTTGTACGTCATGCCCTGTCTGTTGTGGGCTGAGTAGTAAAGTCGGCTCTTCAACGCCTTCCGTCACATCTTTGGCAATCAAATATAAAGGATAGGTTGAAAGCACCAAGCCATTTACCGTAGATTTTTTAGCATCTGAATCTTTATCATTCGAAATATCTTTAGAGCACGCCAATGTCGGTATCAATAATGAGAAAAAAAACACAAAAGTGAGAGATTGAACGATATGCACAACAAATTACCCAAATTAAAACTAGCGTTATAATATAACAATATGCTATTTTTTACACTATTATTTACTTGCGATTTCTCTTTACACTTATTTGTTTAGCTGAAGTCCATTTTTATTTTTAAAGTTTCGGGGAATATCTGTGAACACATGCTCGCATACGCATCATGATGACGATCGCCTACACGGCGTGCATGAACATGGCAGCGTCAATGAGCGCATCAAGCAAGCCGAACAAATCTGCGATGAAGCTGGCGCACGTCTCACGCCACTTCGCAAAGAGGTGCTGAGCCTGATACTCTCTGCAAAAGCGCCGATCGGTGCATATGATCTACTGGCAAAACTTAAAAACAGCAATGAACGCCCTGCTGCACCGCCTACTGTGTATCGCAGTTTAGAATTTTTATTGGAGCATGGTTTTGTCCATCGACTGACCTCGATCAATGCTTTTATCCCTTGTTGTCATCCTCGTGAAGGGCATCAAGCGGCATTCCTCATCTGTCAAAACTGTCATAGCGTCAAAGAAACCTCTGCCAATGATTTATTTGATCAACTAAAAAGTATTGCTGATCAAGGGCGTTTTCAAGCACAAAACAGCGTCATTGAAATTTCTGGAATGTGTCAGCAATGTCAATGAATGACTGTGCGCCGCTGGTGCAGTTGAATCAAATCAATGTCAGCTTTTCAGGTCGGCAAGTGCTGAAAAATGTTGATTTACACATTTATCCGCATGAAATCGTCACCTTAGTTGGACCCAATGGCGCAGGCAAATCGACATTAATTAAAGTTTTACTTGGCATCAGTAAAGCTGATCAAGGACAAGTGACGTATCAGCGCAACTTGAAAATGGCGTATGTGCCTCAGAAGTTTCATCCTTCAGAAAGCCTGCCGATGCGAGTCAAAGATTTATTGGCTTTGGAAAAATGTGATAACTCCTATAAAGCGCAAATTATCCAAGATACTGGCATCGCCAATTTGCAATCGACTGCGCTACATCAATTATCAGGTGGTGAGCGACAACGTGTACTTTTGGCACGTGCTTTATTGCGCAAACCACAGCTTTTGGTTTTAGATGAGCCGATGCAAGGCTTGGATATTCAGTCTGAAGAAGAACTATATGCATATGTGCGCACCTTGCCGACTACGCTTGGCTGTGCCGTATTGATGGTATCCCATGATTTGCAATGGGTGATGCAAGGTACGCAACGTGTCATTTGTCTGAATCATCATATCTGCTGTACAGGCACACCTGAAAATATTCAAAAACATCCTGAATATGTGGCGATCTTCGGTCAGCAACGTGTGCCCTACCAACATCATCATGACCACTGTGCGCATGGTGATCACGCCGAGCCGTGTATGCACATTTCACATCCTCACATTCATCCCGAAGCGGAGCCCTAATCCATGTACGACTGGCTGATTTTACTTGCACCAGCATGGTTGATGGGTGGTGTGTTACCCTTTTTGACTGCGCCTTTAGGCTGCCTGATGCTATGGCGTCGTATGTCATTTTTTGCCGACACGATGGCGCACGGCACGTTGCTCGGTGTTGCTATCGCAGGTTTACTGAGCCTACCGATTTGGCTTGGTGTATCGCTGTTAGCGGTGATTTTGGTGGGTATCTTATGGTTTTTGCATGATCGTCGTTTACCGAATGATGCCTTGCTTGCGCTGTGTTCGGCGACTTTGCTATGTAGTGGTTTATTGCTAATTCAACAACTGCCAACTTTACGTCCTGAACTGATGAGCTATCTTTTTGGTGATTTACTCACAGTGACGTGGCAAAGCTTGCCTGCATTGGTCGTTACGATTTTATGTGCAGGCGCAATTCTCGCCTATCACTGGCGTTCGCAGTTGCGTCTTTCTCTAGCCTCGGACATCGCCCAAAGTGAAGGTGTTCGTGCAGGTTGGCAAAGGCTGATTTTTATGGGTGTGCTTGCGCTGTTTACGGTAATTGCCCTCAAAGTGGTAGGCTCATTGCTCATGGGTGCGTTACTGGTGATTCCTGCACTCACTGCACGACTACTTGCGCATTCGCCACGACAAATGGTGATTTGGGCATTTATCCTTGCAGAGTTAGCAATTACTGTTGGTTTATGGAGTAGTGCGTGGCTCGATATTGCCACAGGACTGAGTATTGTCTTAACTATGTCGGTACTTTTCGCAATCGTTTTTATCGGTCAAAAAGTGTGGTTTAAATCGAAAACTTTGGCTTAATTTTTACCCTATAAAAGCAAAAATTCATAGTCAAATTCAAAAGACCAATTCATGAGAATTGGTCTTTTTTTGTTAATCAATGAATTGATTTCAATTATTGTTTGGGAGCACACTGCGTATCATCACATTGTTCTGCCTGATTCGTTTTAATATTGGCATCTACTGGTTCTAAAGCCTTTTCCAACACTTGTACAAATACTTCTGTCGGCTGCGCACCCGATAAAGCAATACGCTGATCAAATACAAAAAATGGCACACCTGTGACATTGAGCTGATCACGTGCAGTCGCTTCATCGAATTTGACAAAATCAGCATATTCATCCGAATCGAGCACATCATCGACTTCCACAGGGTTTAAGCCAATCCGTGATGCCACGTCTTCCAAGGTTTCACGCTCGCCGATTGCCAAGCCATCAGTCATATAGCTATAGAAAAAAGCCTCTTTCGCCTCTGAGCCCAAGCCTTTGCTTTGTGCCAAATGAATAATACGATGTGCATCCAAGGTATTACCTGAGTTGGCATTTTGCCAATTAAACTCGATGCCTTCTGCTTTCGCCATGTCAGCGATGTTGCGTTGCATTTCTTCCACTTCTGCAAGACTGCGCCCGTATTTCTGTGCCAGCCGCTCTGAGTTAGAAATCTCCTGACGCTTTGGCGCATCTGCATCGAGCTGAAAACTATGCCAATGCACTTCAAGCTCGACACCTGCTTGCTCAGCAGCTTTTTCTAAACGTTTCTTGCCGATATAACAAAACGGACATACCACATCCGACCAAATATCTACACGCATGACTTTTCTCAAATCTCATTGTTAGGCTGTAAATAGGGTTGAAATTTAGTTTTTAAAGGGTATTTACTCAGGGAATGAGCAGCTCTGTTACAGTCTATTCTTAAAGATATTTAATCTTTTGAAATTACCGTTTATCTGAGCTATACAGTATTTCACATCACTTTGATGTAGGCTAAATATATTATCGCTTTTGATTGAGTCAACTTTTTTCCGTATATATGAAAAGTTGAATTTGGAGCAAGCCAATGAAATTTTTAAAATTTTCTCCATCCTTCATTCTATTGTCCTCACTGGGCTTCCCCTTGATGGTACAAGCAAGTGACGTTATTTCACTCCCGACGATTACCGTCATGGCAGAAGAAGAGCTTCGTGAAGAAGATGTTGGTATTCTTCCTTATCAAGAAGATGAAGATGTCAAAGAAGCGCTGAGCCATAAAATCTATAAGCTCGAAACTGATATGCAAAATAAGGAAATGAGTGAAAATGCCAGTATTGCGATGAACCATATTCCCAATACCGTCATACCTGATATGAGCCAGTATTCACCATTTGTACAACAATATATTTTAGCAGTCGCCAGTGGCTTTCAGTCATCCGACCCAACCAATGGCGCTTTTGAAATACTCAATACCTTAGACATCAATCGCAATAATATTGACACTATTCGTAATGGCACGATGGAAATCAACTTTAATCAAAATATCGTAAATGAGCTTAATAAAAATGGCGATCTGATTAGACTACAGCAACAGCTACGAGATAGTTTCAACAACCGTTAGTGGTTTTGATGCTCATATTTTACCCTTACAGCCTTACGCCATCCTTCAATTTAAATTACTTCAAGCAAAATATTGTCTTCAAACATATGTATAACTTAAGCTATATTCGATAGAATTCGATTAAGCAAATTTATAAATTTTATCTATGAAGCATTATCAGGTTTTAGATTTGTTTTCAGGTGCAGGAGGAATGGCTGAAGGTTTTCTTCAAGCTGGCTTTGACATCCCTTTTGCATCTGATAAAAGTCCTCAAGCTGCATTGACATACGAATATCGTCATAGAGAACAGTTGGGTTACAAACTTGATTATTTCTGTGGAGATGTACAAGAATTAGCTGAAGAAAAACAATTAAGAGCGTTTTTAGGAAAAGATTTTTTTAACATTGATGTTATCTGTGGAGGTCCTCCCTGCCAAGGTTTTAGTATGGCAGGTAAAAGAAATCCAGATGATTTAAGAAATCAGCTTGTTCGTAGTTATATCAGCATTCTAAAGCAAGTACAGCCTAAGTATTTTGTGATGGAAAATGTCACAGGTATTTTGTCTGCAAAATTTTCTGCATATCAAGGCCAATCTCAATATTATGAAAATGAATTAGTAACCAAAGTGCTATTAAATGAATTTAGGGAAATTGGTTACACAAATGTTGCTATTAAAACTTTAGATGCAAGTGATTATGGTGTTCCACAACGAAGAAAGCGTGTAATTTTTCTTGGCACACGTGACGATATTGGTGTTCGGCTTGCACATCCAGAACCACTAAAATCTCAAAAAATTTCAGTTAAACAAGCACTTTCTGATTTAGAGAATATAGAAATTGGTTCAAAAATTGAAGAGTATAAAAATCAAGCAAAATCTAATTATCAAATTGATTCGAGAGCTGGGCGGACTCCTAATTCAAAAGGTCAAAAAGTCAAAAGCAAGAAATTGGCTAATCATGAAACAAGCAAACATACTTCGCTTGTAATAGAGAGATTTGGGTTACTTTCCCCAGGTGATGACTTTAAAAAAATTTATAATAACTTGTCTGAAGGTCAGCAAAAACGATATAAAACCCGTAAGCATAATTGTCGCCGTATGCTTCCAAATGAACCATCACCAACGGTGTTAACCTTACCCGACGACATGGTTCATTACTCCAAGAATAGAATATTGACCGTTCGTGAGTTAGCACGTTTACAGTCATTTGATGACAGTTTTGAGTTTTTGGGTAAGAGAACAACCGGTGGGGTACTTAGAAAGCAAGAAACACCACAATATACGTTAGTAGGTAATGCTGTCCCACCATTATTAGCAAAAGCTATAGCTTTAGAAATTAAGAAGAATTTAGATTTATTAGGTATAGAAAATTATGACCATAGAAAAGTTGCACTTTAAAACAAGTTCAGGGATTAAAAGTATTGTTGGTAAAGATTTAATTACTGACAAATTTGTTGCTATTTTTGAGTTGGTTAAGAACTCATATGATGCTGGCGCGAAGAAAGTAACTATTACATTTGATTTAGATAAAATTACAATACTGGACGATGGGCATGGGATGTCCAAAGATGATTTAATAGAAAAATGGTTAAATCTCGCGTATTCAGAAAAAAAAGAAGGGAAAATAAATAATGACCGTGCATTCGTAGGGTCAAAGGGTATTGGTCGATTTTCGGCAGATCGTTTAGGAACGAAACTTAGAATATCAACAAAGATTGCAAATGAAGAAATTTTTCATCGGCTAGAAGTTGATTGGGATGAATTTGATAAAGATTTAAGTACGCGTTTTGAAGAAGTAAATTTGGATTACTCTTTTGGTCAAAGTAAAAAAAGTAAAGAGGAGTCTTACACACGAATAGAGATATCTAAACTTAATGAAAATTGGACAATAGATGAAGTTAATAAAGCTAAAGAAAATTTGAGACGCCTAAAAAATCCATTTCTAAAAAATGATGGTTTTAAAATTTTAGTTATTGATAAAAATGACTTGGCCAATAGTAAAGAATACATCGAAAGCAATATTGCAGAAGTACTTAAAGATAAGAGTATAACAATAGAGGCAAAGTTTAATGAAAATATAAATGTTTTACTATTTGATCGTGGAGAAAAGATTTTTGAGCTAAATAAGAAAAATGATTCAATATTGAAAAAATGTCCTATTGATATTTCAATTAACTTTTTAACATTTTCAGCTAAATTGAATTTTACACGAAAAATGAAAATTGAACCTATCAATTTCGGTAATATTTTTATTTATAAAAATGATTTTAGAGTTATGCCATATGGTGAAATAGACTTTGATACGTTTGGTTTGAATATGAGGAAAACTCAAGGTTTTAGTAGATATTTAGGACATCGAGAAATTTTAGGTCATATAAGTATAAAAGACGTTGCTAATTCTTACTTTAAAGAGGCTTCATCTCGAGATAGTGGTTTTGTTAACAATATATATTTTGATGAATTAAAGAAATTATATCTTTTTTATGTCCATAGAGTACTAGAAGCATATGTGCAATTGATATCTTGGGGAGAGCTTAAAGGGGAAAATGAAGAAAATATAAAAGAAATACAGTTTAGTGATGCTAATAATTTAGAAATAAATAAATTTAAAAATTACATCTCTAAACGTGGTGAAATTTTCTTCTTTAAAGAAAACGTAAGCTTCGAAGAAAATAAACCTGAGAAAAAACTTGAGAAAATAGTTGAAAATATTTCTGAAAAAGAAAAGAAAACCTTAGCTCCTATAGTCCAACAAGTTAGAAGACAGGTTAATGAGCTAAGAAAAGTTTCTGAACAAACTGAAAAAATTGTTAGAGAAAAAAATAAAGATATTGAATTGCTAGAACGACAAAAATTAAATCTATTGAGGAAACGAGAAGAGAGCTCTTATGGTGAACAACTAAGTCATCACTTAACAACTTTTACAGATAGATTAGATTGGGTCGTTCAAGATTTACAGAGTTTAGCTACAAAACTACAGAGAGAAGAATCATTAGAACTTTGCAGTTCAATCCAAACAGCGCAAAGAACAAAAAATGAGTTGGCGATCTTTAAAGATATACTTTTGAAAACAAACTTTGATACACGTGCTAAATTTAATTATGATTTGAGA
>NZ_CANLSL010000035.1 GCF_947493735.1 uncultured Acinetobacter sp.
CTTTAGTATCATTTTTGAAGAGCGTGTAACCAAGTATTTTTAAATCTGCATTTACACAGAATTATTTACACACTCCATCAAATGACTTAGATTAGCATTTGAAATGTGACACCATGTTGTTGCCATAATACCTGACTCGGACTTTTAAAGCCGAGTCTTTTTCTTGGTCGGTGATTCAGACGTTGAGTGATTTCTGCAATATAAGCATCTGTATACATATTCAAATCACTGCCTTTCTTAATATATTGCCTGATTAAACCATTCGTATTTTCATTCGTACCTCTTTGCCAAGCACTATAAGGATCAGCGAAATACCAGTCTAGTTCTAATGCATGAGCAGTATGCTCATGCAGGCTGAAATCTTTACCATTATATGCGGTAATCGTTTTGAGTTGTAATGATCTAATGAAAATAGTTTTATTGAAAGTAATGAGCTTGCACTATATATCGGTGAAATTGTACCTGCCATTGCAAATTATGAATTTGATCGTAGGCAAATGCCATATTTAGAACAATGCGGTGACTATCTAAAGTTTACGAAGATTCCTAGAGAATAGAAGGGAGAAACATTGTGATAAAAACCTATTTTAGCTCTTTTCTATTTGCTTTAGTTTCATCATCACTCCACGCCAAAACCCCAACATATCAAGATTATCCTGCATTCACCCATACAGGCAAAAACCAACCTTTAAAGCTCAACAATAAAAGCAAAAAATACCGCACTTTATTCAAAGAAATCTCACAACAACAGCCAAACTTTGCAGGGCAATATGTCATGCATATCTTTGGCTGTGGTGGTGGGTGTAGCTCCGCGCTTGCCTACAATGCAAAAACAGGGCAAAGCTTTATACTTGGTCAAACTTTTGGCGATTGTTATCACAAAGCAAAAGGCTACACAGCGAATGATATCGTCTTTGATCTCAAGAGTCGGCTCGTCGTCGCAACGGGAACACGTGATGGCAATCAAGCACACTGTGAAGCGGTGTACTATGTGGTAGATCAAGATCATTTCAAAGAAATTGCCAGTAAAAAGATCTATCAATAAACATATTCAAAAATTTGCACAGCAATGCATTTGAGAAGCTAAGAGAAAAGATTGATTGCAAAAATTAAATGCAAAGATTAATTGCAAAAAAGCTACTGAAAACACTTTAAAAAATTGAATAATAAAGGGAATATCAAATGTCTAACATCGCAAGTGTTATACGACGGCATTCTGCGTAAGTAATTAAAAAATTTTTGGATGATCTATGACTTTATCTGCTCAACCTGTTTTAACTCAAAACCTATCTACAAGCACTGTAAAACAAAAGAATCAACACAATGCAGTGCAAAACCAAAAAAACAAGAAGCAGAAATTCTCATCGAGAAAGTTAGTATTGGCGTGCGCATTGTTATTTATTCAACCCGTTTTGATCGGACAACAGCTTTTCGCAAAACCGATTTTAGTCAAATCTGAACAAGAGATCAGCGAATACAAACTCGATAACGGTTTGCGGATCGTCCTTGCACCCAATCAAAAAGAAAATACAGTCTACATGAACACCATTTACTTCACAGGTTCATTGAATGATCCGCAGGGTAAAGGTGGCTTGGCGCATCTACTTGAGCATTTGGCATTTAAAGGGACAAAAAACATCCCAGGGGAAAGCTATCAACGACAGCTCGATCAATACACGCTGAGTAATAACGCCAGTACCGAATATTACTCAACACGCTATACCAACTACATACGCCCTGAGCATAATGCCGTAGATAAGGTACTAGAGCTTGAAGCTGAGCGTATGGATAAGCTTGTCCTCAAAGAACAATACGTCCCTGCCGAAATCGCAATCGTACGTCGTGAACGTGAAATTCGGCTTGATCAACCATTCTCTGTGTTGCTTGATCAGATGTGGAAATCTGCTTATGGGAATCAGTCTTTAGGGCGTTTACCGATTGGGGATTTGGAAGAATTAAAATCTATCAAAATGCCCGAACTAGAGAAGTTTTATCAAGACTATTATGCGCCAAACAATGCGGTGATATTGATCACAGGTAAGTTTGATCACGACAAAGTCTTAGCCAGTATTGATCAGCATTTTTCACCATTAAAGCCCAAGCAGATTGCACCATCGGCAACTGTAGCCACCTTAGATTCAACGCAAATCACCACACGCCATTATGCTGTGAAAAAGGGCAGTGATTTGGCGCAGTTTCACATTTATCTTAATGGTGCAAATGAAAAGATTCAGCCTGCTTTAGCATTAGTACCGTATTTATATACTATGCAACCGAGCGGACAGCTTTATCAAAATATGGTGAAAACTGGTGTTAGCACGGATGTTTTTGCGACCTCATGGCTTGAGCCTGATTTTAATTTGGTCTTTCTCGGGGCGGTGTATGCACCGAGTCAAGATGCTCAAAAAGTCGATAGCACCCTGACAGCTGAGGCGGAAAAGCCTAAACAATTTACCCAAGCAGAGTTGCAACGGGTAAAAAATATGCTGAAAAATGAACAGCGCCAAATGATGGCAAGTGCAACAGAGTTAGGCGAAGCATTAACGAGTTATATCGTGAGTGAGCGTGGTGATTGGCAACGTCTATTCGTTGATGAGGACGCCTTACAAGACTTGACACTTGAGCAAGTGAATCAAACGCTGACACAGTTTTTAATTCCGAAGCACCGAGTGACCGCATCCATCTTGCCGACGCCAGAAGATCAAAAGGAAGCTCAGCAACTGGCAGAAAAGAAAGAAGAAAAAGCGGAAGCACTTGCACAAGTGAGTGAGGCAGAAACAGCGCTACTCGACCCAAGTGTCTATCAAGCGCAGATCGCCAACTATGTCAAAGCCTCAGCACAGAAGCTCGGCGCAAGTGAGAAGAAAATCCAACGAGGCGCATTGCGCAATGGGATGGAATATGCGCTCTATCCAACCACCACCAAAGATGATCGAATCTATGCCAGCATCGATGTCGATTTCGGTGATGCACAATCGATGATGCACAAAAAGAACCTGATCGATATGACAGCGTATTTACTGTTGCGTGGCTCAAAAGATTATAGCTTGCAACAGATTATGGATAAAAGTATTGAGCTCGATGGTCAGCTCAGCGCTGAATCGGATAGCAATCGCATTAAAATTAATATCTCTGCGACCAAAGCCAATTTTGCTGAGTATTTTGATTTTGTGGTGGATTTACTGAAAAAGCCTGCATTTAGTCAGACTGAGTTTGATCTGATCAAAGCGCAATCTTTGCAGTCTTTAGATCGTCCATATACCGAACCTGAAGTTGTGGCAGGCCTGACTTTAGATCGTTTGACTGAGCAGTATCCAGTCGGTGATTTGCGTTATCACTTCGAGCCAAAAGTTGCTGAGCAGCAGCTTCAAAAAGTCACCAATGCACAAATCCAACAATTTTATCAGCAATACTTTGCCATGAACCATGCTCGTATTTCTGTGACAGGTGAGTTTGATGCCAAGAAAATGAAAGACGATATCAAAGATGCTTTTCAAAATTGGTCGACAAAACAACACTTTGAAGCGGTTGCGCCAGATTATCAAATGTTAAGCGCTCAGCAAGTTCATGCCTTATCTGAACAGCGTGAATTTGGTTATTATCAAAGTGTATTGACCTTGCCTGTTGGTGTGTATCACCAAGATGCGCCTGCGTTGATCGTCTTTGCGCATATCTTGGGCGACTCGCAACTGTCTTCTCGCTTGGCAAAAGAGCTCCGAGAGAAAAATGGCTTGGTCTACGGCTTTGGCAGTCCATTGCAATTACACAGTAAAAAGGACAATGGCGAATTGCTTATCAGTGCAAACTATACCGCAGGGCGTTCTGCACAGGTAAGCCAAGCGGTGCATAAAGTGCTCAAAGCGCTTTTGGAAAAAGGCATTACTGAGCAAGAGCTTGCATCTGCAAAAGCTGACATCATGAAGCAACGAGCGACGATCTTGGAAGATGACCGTATCATCCATCGTATGCTGAACGGTCAGCTTGAGAATGATCAAAGTATGATAGATCGTGCCAAACGTGATCAAGAGATCGTGAGATTAACGGTCAAAGATGTGAATACAGCGATCAAAAAATATATCAAACTGGATCAGTTCGTCGAGGTGATGGCGGATCAATATGGTCAGCCAGTGGCGCAAGATAAAAAATAATCTTGGCGAAATGCTGAAACGCACTGGGGTAGTGCGTTTCGGTTAATATTATGGCGAATTTATTGTCCCGAAAAATGGGCAGACGGTGAGGTTTAGTAAGTAGTTTGGGATAACGGTTTGGCGCTTGGCGTTCGTGCGGGATTTCGGAGGACAAAACTGTCAAACCAGCACTAAAGCCCAATTGGAAAACTGAACTTGAATTTAAGCACGTCACCCCGCATGACGCCAAACGCATGTTAGCAGTAGGTGTTCTTTCAGTCGTCACGATAATATTTGTTTTAATGTTTCAAGTTCTTTTTTAGTCAATGCTTCATTATATAATTCATTTACTTGCCAAAGCCCACTTGCTTTTATTTTGTCTTTTGTTGAAGAGTTTCCTAACCAATTTTTTGAAGGTTTCAATTCGTTTGATTTTGCAAGTGTCGAAACAATTTTACTTTCCCAAAAAAGTCTTTGTTCTTTGGTGTCAACTTGGAAAACACAGAATGAAAGATTGTTTTGTATGTAGTCACTTATTCTTTTCTCAATCTTTTTTTCAAAGTCAAGGTCAAGAAGTTTTAAATTCTTTTCCTTTTCAGCTTTGGACGTTATATCAAGTTCCCACAATGGTAAATATGGGCTTAGGTCTTTATTCAATAAGCAACGACCAATGTTTTTCCTAAAAATGCTTCTGTTTTTATTTTCTTTTACGAAGTGTTGGTTAAGTCGAGAACGTAATTGCTTATCGCCCGTATGAGTTCCCACTCTAACAATTCGGTCAAAGTTGTCGAATAATTCTCCTTTCTCGAAAATTATATAAATGCCGTTCTCTGGAATTTCTTTTTCCTTGTCCTTAAATGGAAAGGAATATCTGTTAAGTCCATTGAATATCTTATGCAGTTCTTTTATCATTTATTTCACTTAAAAGTTCTTTTAATTTACCTGGTCTTTTGCCTTGCACAATTCCTTGCAATGGTTCTTCAATTTTTGTCAAGCCATTTTTTATCGGTTCAAGATATGATTGTCCTGCTAAAATTATGAATGTGTCATTTTTCAGGTCTGCAACATTTCCTAATTGTTTCAAAACTTCTTGTCCCCATTTTTTAGCTTCATCTTTTGTCAATACTTTCAATTTGGGTTTCTTCTCTCTTTTCTCGGGTGAAACGTAACTTAATGTTACATCATAAGGTTCTATTTCTTTGTCAAGGTCAAGCAAGTGGTAATGAGCTGATAAAATAAAAATTTTGTCTGGTTTTAAAGCTTGTCCGTATGCCAAACTGTTTGTAAACAAAGGACCTTTATATAAGTCCTTAGCTTTCGTTTTGGTAGTTCCTTTTCTGGAAACACAAGATATTAATACTATTCGTTTCATAGTCGTAAAGTCGTCCGTTACACTTACTGCTAACACGGATATAACAAAAGCAAAAGTCAGAAGCCCTTTAGATATGTTGTAGCAGTTTTAAAAATTGAATGCTTAGAGATCATCAAGATTTATTTTTATTCTGATGAAACTCTTCCATATTGCGATAGCGTAGATAGTTCTCAAACTGCTCACAATACTCATCATAGTTGTCTTCGAGCATCGCCTGAAACTGCTGAACCAAATACGCCATAATCTGATCTTTGGCATCACGCATCTCATCGCCATCTTTAAAGCCATTGGCACTGACCCACGTATTAAAGCGAGCAGCAGAGAACAACATCGCTGCGCCAACTTGACCACGTACCTCAGTCGGATTGGTTTTTTGACCTTTGGGCGGACTGCAAAATTCATTGGCAAGTTTGATAAACTGATCTGCACGATCAAAAAATACAGCGTTTTGCGCCTCTTCTTCGGTCACATCGGTGGCATCAATACGAGTATTAGTAGGATCAGTCACTTGCATTCTCACAACATTAAAATAAAAACGTGGCTATCTTAACGAATTTTGGGACGTAAGGCGACAGTTGTCTACGTGAGTTCACTGTGTTGCTTCGATTGTGTTTTACCGAGATATTGGCTAAGCTAATTGTCTTATAGAACGATTGATTGATTCACAGCCCATGAACAATTTGATGCACAATATCGCTATTGCGGTGCTGATGGTATTTGCCATTGCGCTGTCTTCGCTCGTGCATGCTTATAATGGTTCGATGAGCAATTCAATAGATACTAGTAGCTCAATGCAAATCACGACTGATCTTGAGGATGTTGTAAACCATTCAATGCATCACGACATTCATCAATCAAACGGTGATAACCAATCTGTATCGAATCATCATGCCAACATGAAGCAATCCCAAGATTGCCACGATTGTCCGCCATTACATTGTCAGCTCATGGCTTCGGCGGTACTACCAATAGGGCAGTTCCTTCCTGAATTTGTTTCTATTCCAAATAATCTCACACAAGATAGCTTGTACCAAGCGCAAGACTTGTCAGGTCATTGGCAGAGAATCCTACGTCCTCCGATTGTCTAATCATTTTTAGTTATCCCGTGGAATCAACTTTCCACATCACAACTTTTTTTAAAAATGATGAGAAACAATCATGTCTATATTTATACCAACTTACAGCAAATATCTGCTGTGTAGCGTGTTGCTCGCCACTTCGACGTGGAGCATCGCTGTCGTCCGTGAATATCATCTCAATATCGACGAAAATACCATCAATGTCACAGGCAAACCTTTAAAACGTATCACCGTCAATGGTCAATTTCCTGCGCCGCTGCTTGAGTTTGAAGAGGGCGATGAAGCAGTGATTCATGTGCATAATCAGCTCAAAGATCAGGATACCTCGATTCATTGGCATGGATTACTTTTGCCTGGAATTATGGACGGCGTACCAGGTTTTAATCAGTTTCATGGCATCAAGCCGAAAGGGCATTTTGAGTATCGTTTTAAGATTCGTCAGAACGGTACCTACTGGTATCACGCCCATAGTCGTGGGCAAGAGCAAGATGGTTTATATGGCTCATTTATCGTCTATCCAAAAGGTAAAATGCCCGTCGCAAAGCATGAACAAGCCGATCGTGACTATGTGGTGATGCTGTCAGATTTTCATGAATCGACCAGTAGCGAGATCATGAAAAATCTAAAAAAATCCGCAGAATATTATCAAAATCAACGTGAAACTTTGCCCGATCTATGGCAACAAATCAAAGACAATGGCGTGAGTGCGACATGGCAAGACCGCAAAATGTGGAATGAAATGCGCATGCTGAAAACTGATCTGTCCGATGTGACGGGTTA
Source organism: uncultured Acinetobacter sp. (assembly GCF_947493735.1). Lineage (GTDB taxonomy): Bacteria > Pseudomonadota > Gammaproteobacteria > Pseudomonadales > Moraxellaceae > Acinetobacter. Next base: position 7,359 of record NZ_CANLSL010000035.1, read on the forward strand.
TACCTTCTTGGTGAATGGTAAAACGCCTAAGCAAGATTGGACAGGTGAGTTCCTTCCGAATGAAAAAGTGCGTTTGCGCTTTATCAATGCCTCGGCGATGTCGTTCTATGATGTGCGTATTCCCAACCTGAAAATGACCGTGGTCAGTGCCGATGGTCAGCCTGTACAGCCTGTGTCAGTCGATGAGTTTCGTATTGGTACGGCAGAAACTTATGATGTGATCGTCGAGCCAAAACAAGCACATTATCAAATCCAAGCCGAGTCAATCGATCGTACAGGATTTGCTTTGGCGAGCCTGACGCAACAAGGCACAACCGCGCCAAAAGTGATCATTCCTGAATCTCGACCTCGAGCTTTACTGACAATGGCAGATATGGGACATGGCTCGCATCAAGCGGATTCGGCAAGTCGTTCAAAGATGAACCATTCAGAGATGGATCATGCGCAAATGAATCATGAAACGATGAGCCATCAAAATATGCAACAGATGAACCATTCAGAAATGGATCACAGCATGCCGATGAATCAGGCGATGGATCATTCAACAATGAACCATGAAAGCATGAACCACGCCCAAATGAATCATGGCGTGAAAAATCACGATAGATTGAATCATGCTGAAGCAACGCAACAGACCGAACAAAACGCCGAGGGTTGGGCAGATGCTTCCACGCCAGTAGGGCATAAGGCCTTGCAATATCAAGATTTAAAATCATTAATGCCACAGACCGATACTCGACCGCCTGAACGTGAAATCGAAATCAAACTCGGTGGCATCATGGAGCGTTATATCTGGACGATTAACGGTAAGAAGTTTACCGAAGCCGAGCCGTTGACCGTGAACTATGGTGAGCGTATCCGTTTAAAATTCGTCAATGAAAGCATGATGGCACATCCGATGCATTTGCACGGCATGTTTATGCAACTGGAAAATGGTTTGTCGCCAAAAGATTTACCTAATAAACACACAGTGATCGTTCCGCCAAATAAAACCGTATCCTTGCTACTCACTGCTGATGAACTCGGTGAATGGGCGATCCATTGTCATCTGCTTTATCACATGAGTGCAGGCATGATGAATAAATTGATCGTGGCGCAAGTTGATGAAAATCAGCCGACTAAGCAATCGAAAAGCGCAACACCACAAACACATAATAATGCTCAAGACAAAACAAAAGGAGAAGACCATGCACATCACTAAACCTTTTCCGCAACAGTTTCAAATGGACTTAAATCGTTCAACATTTTTTCAAGTAAGTTTGCTGTGCTTTGCCAGTGCTGTAAGTGCGTTAAGCTATGCAAATACTGATGATCGTAATGCGGATCATAGCAACATGAATCAGCATCTTAAAGAACACGGCGGACAGATTTATCAGGTCAGCAATCTAGAAACGGCCTGGATGCTTGATGAAGATGGGCAGGGCGCTTTAAGCACTGAGTTGAATAGCATGATCGGTACAGATGAAAATCGTCTATTCATTCTTGCTCATGTCAATAAAGCCGAAAGTAGCGATGCCCATTATGATGTGGCTGCATTATATAGTCGAAAAATCAGTGATTTTTGGGATGCGCAAGCAGGTCTGCGCTATCGTGAAGATCGAGATTTAAATGATAGCGATACAGTAGATGCGATGTTTGGACTATATGGGCTTGCGCCGTATTTCTTTGAAACGCAAAGCTACGTCTATTTTGGTGAAGATCAGTATGCTGCACTAGGACTAGAGTTTGAGCGTGAATTTTTGTGGACGCAAAAGCTGATTAGTCAGCCGTATTTGGAGTTGGATATTGTCCTTAGTGATGACTCAAAATATGCCTCGAAATCAGGACTTTCTGAGCTTAGCGTTGGTGTGCAGACTCGTTATGAAATCACCAAGCGCATTAAGCCATTTGTCGATGTTGGCTATGCTTATGAAAAAGGGCAGAAGCAAACCGATTGGCAAGCCGAAACCGAGTCAGAAAAAGGTTGGCTGTATGGTGTAGGCTTGGCGTTGATGTTCTAATTCGTAACTCCAATTTACCAGTCTAAAATTACTCTTTCTGTTTCCCTTCTTTCTAAAAATAGGGTTCGGGAGGATTATAAAATCTCAATAAATCATCATGATACCGAAGCTGTGTCATGGTGATTTTTGATTTCCACTAACGATAACATTTTCAACGTAAAGAGTTTCAAAGTTAAAAGTTTCATCAAATTGTCATTGTATTTTTTGCTCAAATATATAACATATGGATATGCGTATATTCGAATTTTAAAATATTTTATTGTAATAGGCTGAATGACATGCAACAGACTGATTTTTTTAAATGTTTATCTGATCAAACACGCTTAGATATTTTAAAGCTTGTGATGGATAAGCAAGAAGTGTGCGTCTGTGAATTGACTGCACAGTTAAATTTAAGCCAACCGAAGATTTCACGGCATTTGGCCTTATTGCGTAATTTATCCATTTTGCATGATGAGCGTCGAGGACAGTGGGTATATTACAGTCTGAATCCTGATTTACCTGAGTGGGCTTTTGCCGTATTAAATCGAATTTTTGTGTCAGATGATCTTTATCAGAATTTAGGCACACAGCCTACATCAATCACTACGCATTGTGATTAATGCTAAATTTCTATTCACTTTTTTTTACTACTCATTTTTAAACACCGTTGTAGGAACACATCATGAAATTTTTGTTTTTATGTACTGGCAATAGCTGTCGTAGCATTTTATCTGAAGTGCTGTTTAATCAACGTGCGCCGCAGGGTTGGGTTGCCTATAGTGCAGGCAGTAAACCGACTGGACAAGTGCATCCACTCACAATAAAGACCTTAGAAAACTTAGGTTTATCTACGGACGGATTATCGAGTAAAACCATTGATGATTGTGAGCAATATCAGCCTGACGTGGTGATTACCGTCTGTGACCAAGCTGCTCAAGAATCTTGTCCATTGTATCTCGGTGGTGCGATCAAGGCACATTGGGGATTGTCTGATCCATCGCATTTAGACTTAGCCGAAGATCAAAAATTACAAGCCTTTATGGGTACTGTTGAACATATTAATCGTCGCTTGGATGCACTATTTTCTTTAGATTTGGATAATTTGACACGCACAGAATTGACCAAGCAAATCAATCAGATTTCCAATATTGAATAAAGCTCAATCAACGGATTAACGGATAGAAAAATGGCACAAGCAAAATTATCTTTTTTAGATCGTAATTTGACCTTATGGATTTTTATTGCCATGGGCTTAGGCGTGGCGATTGGGGTATTTGTTCCGCAGGCATCGGATGCGCTACATCAGATGAGCATTGGCACGGTGAATATTCCAATTGCGATTGGTTTGATTTTGATGATGTATCCACCACTTGCCAAAGTCGATTACGCTGCCTTGCCCAAAGTCTTTGTGGATAAGCGAACACTCGCTTTGTCCTTGATTCAAAATTGGTTGATTGCACCGTGTCTGATGTTCGCTTTAGCGATTATCTTTTTGCAAAATTATCCTGAATATATGACGGGTTTGATCTTGATTGGATTGGCACGTTGTATTGCCATGGTCTTGGTGTGGAATGGTTTGGCATGTGGTGATAATCAATATGTTGCGGCATTGGTGGCATTTAACAGTATTTTCCAAATCGTGTTTTTTAGTACTTATGCGTGGCTGTTCCTCACTTTTTTACCGCCGTACTTTGGTGTGGCATCTCAAGTGATTGATGTGAGTTTTTGGACAATTACTCAAGCGGTGTTGGTTTATTTAGGTATTCCATTTTTACTCGGTTTTTTAACACGATTGATTTTAGTCAAGAAAAAGGGCTTAGTATGGTATCAAAATGAATTTCTACCTAAAATCAGCCCGCTCAGTTTATTGGCATTACTGTTTACCATCGTGGCGATGTTTAGCTTAAAAGGTGCCGATGTCGTCAGCTTGCCAATGGATGTGATTCGTATTGCCATTCCATTGACGATTTACTTTGTGGCGATGTTTTTTATCAGCTTCTTTATGAGTAAATGGATGGGCAATGATTATCCAAGAACGGTGGCGATCTCCTTTACCGCAGCAGGCAATAACTTTGAGTTGGCACTTGCTGTAGCGATTGCAACATTTGGTTTGGCATCACCTGTAGCATTTACCACGGTGATAGGTCCTTTGGTCGAAGTGCCTGTGTTGATCGCTTTAGTGAGTGTGTCGATGTGGTTAAGAAAGAAATATTTTAAAGTATCATCAGTTACCTGATTTGAATATTCTATTGATTGATATAAATAAAAAGGACAGCACATGCTGTCCTTTTTACGATCTTGCGATTCATCTCATCCGTTGATGTGAAATCATGGCTTGCGCTATACACATGATTTCAACAGTAGCGATGGGATAAATGCACTCAGCTTTTCAGCTCAGTTTTCGCTTAGATTTTACCAACAAGGTCGATTGAAGGTGCAAGTGTAGAGTCACCTTCTTTCCATTTTGCAGGGCAAACTTCGCCTGGGTGAGATGCAACATATTGTGCAGCTTTTACTTTACGAAGAAGTTCAGACGCATCACGACCGATACCACCAGCGTTGATTTCAACGATTTGAATTTTACCTTCTGGGTCGATCACGAACGTACCACGATCTGCAAGACCGTCAGCTTCGATTAAAACATCAAAGTTTTTAGACAATGTCCAAGTTGGATCGCCGATCAATGGGTATTGGATTTTTTTGATTGCTTCTGAAGTGTCGTGCCATGCTTTATGCGTGAAATGCGTGTCTGTCGATACGCCATAGATTTCTACGCCTAATTTTTGGAATTCTGCATAGTTGTCAGCCAAGTCTTCAAGCTCAGTTGGACATACGAATGTAAAGTCAGCTGGGTAGAAGAATACAACAGACCATTTGCCTTTCAGATTTGCTTCAGTCACTTCAACAAATTGACCATTGTGGTATGCAGTTGATTTAAAAGGTTTAACTTCAGTATTAATCAAGCTCATTATATATCTCCATGTGTATGACCCTATTTCAGATCATGAAAAGAAAAAGAGTAAATGTTTTAACTCGGCAAGTAGAGTAAGTGATTTTTCGCCATTGGTGAAACAGTTTTTTTGTATACCTTTGATCGGAAAATCAAATAATAAGGGATTTTACAAAGACTTAAAGCGATTTGGTAGTTCATCAGACCCTAAATTTCAAATAGCAAAAGTATGAAACCAATATGACATATCGCCAAAAGTGAACATTACAAAACAATGTTTAGATCGATATGAGGGCAGAGCGCATGAATTCAATGCAAATCTACTTTAGAAATATCTAGGGTCTGTTGACATTTCAACCATGCATTGCGTTATAGGCTAAAATCACATAAACGAGGCATGAAACGCAGAGAATGGTTACTCCCTTGTCAAGTTTCATAACGAAGTTTATGGCAATTTTAGCTATAACCCTTCGGGACAAGGATGTTTTTTGACGCTACGTTGTTATGAATGAATCATTTAGAATGACTAAATTTCTTCATTCATTCCTAGTATCGCCTAAAAAACATCCATTGTCGCAAGCATCTGTGAAATGTCAACAGACCCTAAATGCTTGTAGAGTATTCGTGCTTTGTTTAGAATCCTTACTAACTGATTACAATCTATCCATATCAAATCCATTTATAAACTTCGCCAAGCCATAAGCAATAGCTAATAATTATGACAGATCAACTCCGAGAAAAATTTGAAAATCTAGAGCTCAATGCAGGGCTAGGTAAAATCAGCGCATTTATGTCAATGTCTTTAGCATTGCTATGTTTATTTGGTGCACTGTGCTTTTTGTTCCCAACTGTTATGACCATGCCAGAGCTTCGTCCAGTATATGCAAAGCATTATCAAGTCTTTTATTTTAGCTTGATGGCAGGCATTTTTATCAGTGCGGGATTCGGTGCATTTAGTGCAATCGTCCGTCAGAATCGTTATGGATTCTACGGGCTGTGTATTGCTTTATTGGCAGCGGTGTTGGGCTGTGGATTGATCAAAGCACCGATTTTACCAAATGTGCCGTTCTATGCAGGGATAGATTATTTTGTACTGACTTTGGTCATTTTGGCATTTATTTTGGGGCTGTAGTAGATAAGGTCAAATACCCGTCCAATCCAACAGTATTTCGAGCTGTTGTTTTGGACTCCCATAG
>NZ_CANLSL010000036.1 GCF_947493735.1 uncultured Acinetobacter sp.
TCATGCAGAATCTCCTGCTCGTATCTTAAGAGAAAATTCTACTTTTAGATCCTATTATTTTTAGGGGGGATTACCGATAGAGTGCATCTAAAGGGCGGTTTTGCCATTGAGTGACTTGGTCGATTACAGCGTCGGTCACTTTAGAGATTAAGGTTGGAGATACATCCGCATCGTACATTTCTTTGAATGTGGCAACGATATCCCGTGTCGTCATGCCTTTTGCGTATAGGGATAGAATTTGGCTATCCATTTGCGTAATGCGAGTTTGATTCTTCTTGATGAGCTCAGGTTCAAATGTGCCATCACGATCTCTAGGTGTATCTAGCTCAAACTCACCATCATCGGTAAGTAGGCGTTTGGTTGTATAGCCATTGCGTGCATTCTTACCTGTTCTGGTGCTATTTTTTTCATAGCCTAAATGTTCAGTCAGTTCAGCATTGAGTGCAGTTTCAACGGTGAGTTTTTTGAGTGCTTTACTGAAATTATTCAGGTCAGCTTCTGTTTTTAGGTTTTTGGCAAATTCTTTAGCTAATGCCAACATTACTTCATCTTTCATGGTAAACACCTGTGTTACCCCCAACAACGTTGAGGGATAGTTTAAGCGTTTACACAGTTTTATTTACAGTCTCTTAATTTTAGATATTTTTATACTCTATGATTTACTTCGATACTTGCATGAACAATTTCTTCATGAATAGATAAAGCTTTTTTGACCATGATTGGAGTTAAAGAAAGCGTATCTGTTTCTAAAGATAAAATACAAGAAAACTTACCTCTACCAACCTGCCATACATGTAAATCAACAATATCTGTCTTAGTATCCAGTTCTTGAATCACTTCTTTAATTTCTTCAATAACAGGTTCATCCATTTCAGCTTCTAATAAAATTTTAGCTGTTTGACTAATTAATCCCCAAGCCCACTTAGCTACTAGAATCGCACCTACTATACCGAGAACAGCATCTAAAAAATCCCAACCAAAATATTTACCTGCAACAAGGGCGATAATGGCAAGAACTGATGTAGCAGCATCAGCAACTACGTGAAGAAAAGCAGCCTTTTGATTAAGGTCATGATGGTCATGACTATGGTGGTGATGGCCATGATTATCATGACTGTGATGGCTATGGTCCTCATGTAATAGCCAAGCACAAATTAAATTGGTAGTTAACCCAATAACTGCAATAAAAATTGCTTCATCATAATGAATAACAACAGGATTCAATAATCTATCAATTGAGCTAATAGACATAACAATAGCAACTATCATCAATAAAATTGCACTGCTATAGCCTGCTAAAATTTCAATTTTCCAAGTTCCAAAACAAAACCTCGAATCCTTAGCGTAGTGTCTGGCAGCTTTGTATGCGATATAGGCTAAACCTAAAGCAACCATGTGAGAACTCATATGCCAACCATCTGCTAATAAAGCCATAGAGTTGAATATGTATCCTCCCATAATTTCAGCTATCATCATCACCCCAGTAAGTAGGGTAGCTAATAATATTTTCTTTTGAGCTAAAGGATTTCCTTGATCAAATTCATGGGAATGTTTTGAAGATAAAATATTATTGGTCATATGAAATTTAGCTTAATATACTCCCCGGTAGTATATTCTATTTTATTGAGTCCTTCTATGAGCCATTTACAGACAGATAAAAAAGTTTTGAATAGAATTCGAAGATTACAAGGTCAAATGAATGCTGTAGAAACTGCAGTTAATGATCCAGATGTTTCATGCATAGCTGTCTTACAGCAAGTTGCTGCGATTAAAGGTGCAATTAATGGTCTTATGAATGAACTCATAGAACAACATCTTAAAACCCATGTGTTACAAGGCGAATATAATCAACAAGAATTAGATAAATTTTTAGAAATACTCAAAAAATATAACTAAATAATTGTGCCATTTAACTTATGTTCACCTAGAATGTAATTCACAATCAAATTTATTTTTAATAAGCAATTAAATTAATTACTTAGAGTATTAAAATAATAACTTATAAAATATTTGGTTCATGAACCTAGCTTTGAATACATATTTTCCTACTAAAAAGATCTTAAGAATAGACTAAATTTGTTTAGGAGATTGATGGCAGTCCAGTTTCAGAAAAACTCAGCATGTTGGTTGTAAATAGTAATGCACTTCAATATCAAGAGGATGAATTGTTAAATGAAAAAATTAACGGGAAGTATAGCCAGATAGCATCATAAAAATCATCTTTTATTTGATATAAACTTTAAAACCTGCTTTATACGCATGTTTTTGGTCTTGGTTTTTATATAAATAGAACTTCATTTGGTATCCCATTTTCAATGGCGCGAATGAAAACTATGTAATCATTTTATTGATTCGGACAGTAAGTAGTTTGTCTGACACCACACCCATACCAGCACATATCTGAGGTTGGGTTGATGGCATCATAGTTTTCCCATGGTTTATATCGGCATATGTCATTGTTGTCTTGTTTGGGTTTCACGGTGCATACATTATAAAAAGGGCAACAACTATTGGGTAATTCAGAGGTATCCATAAACCCACCATCTTCTTTAATGTGGAGTCCGAGAAAGTGTAATGCAGCATGAAATTGTTGCCAATTTTCTAAATGCCCAACTTCGCCCAAGGATATTAATTCACTATTAATCGTTCGATCTATGATTTTGTTAGCAGCTAGTGGAACCATAATTGCACATGAGCTGTACTTCTTTAATACTTCGGAAAATTTTTGAGGGTTTTCCTTTAACTGATTTAGGATATCAAATTCCACAAACGGATTTCTATTTCTGGTTTCTAAATTTGTTTTTATAACTTTAAATATAGACTTGATGGATAGCCCGATAGAGTCATCAATTGGGAAATATTGTTTTATCCATTCTTCAGTGTTATTTAATCTTTCGATGATATTATTTTGCTTTAAAATATTTTCTGTAATTTCGATTAAGCATGTTTCAACACTTTTACCTTCTGATTGATAAATCTTGATTTCATTTATTAGTGGCTCTAAAAGCTCTAAGGAATCGACTGCAAGGAGTAGGGTAATCATTACTCGAATACAATCATCATTACTAAGATTAAGCTCAAAGTGACTCAATAGTAATTCGATCATCCTATAGGGTACTATAGGGGGTTCGCTAAAGGATTCAAATTTAGAGTCGCTAGTATCTCTCTCTTGCAGATTTTTAACCAATTTTTTTTCTAATAGATATGCTAAATTTTCAAAAATTTCCAGCGCACCAACTTCAATTGTTTGTGCGTGTTCTCCCTGATCTTTGATTCTAATTTGGCAAACGTATGTATGAAGAGTTTCATTGCCGTATTGTGTGGATTTTAACTCAGCCTTAAATACTTCTAATAATTCAAAATTCCGCTTATTGATATCTCTTAAATCTCGACCTTTATTTACATTTTTCCTTGAGTGGAACAAGATTGAATTAAATTTGGTGATGCTTTCTTTGTATTTTGAATGATCAATGGCTTTTCCATTAATATTTGAATTGTGGAAATACAACCAAAGAGATGCGGTTGATGTGAAAGTTGACATACCAAAATTTGTGGACACATTGTGAAAATAGTGAAGCCATTCATGAAATAGAATACCAAATAAAAATCTATTGTTAATACCTTTAGAGTGGAAATTTCTAAAATCATTACTAAGTTTGATTAACATGAAGTCTGGCTTGTAAGAGTTTGTCATATTTGTATCTAATAAAATAAAACTTTTATATTTCATTGGCTTTGTTGCATAAAGATTTAAATTAAAGCTCCCCATATCGCCTCAAATTTAAAATAAAACTTGGGTATGAGGTTGTCCTAATTTTGTGAATCTATTTAATACCGCCACACGTGCATGAATCTCATTAACCTGACTAGGGAAACAACTTGCCGTTAATTTATTGCCAAATAATTTTATGCAAAGCATTTTAGTTTCCACCAAACTTCGACGATGATAACTAGACCACTTTTTCCAAAGGGCTCTTCCTAAACGGTTGACTATTTTCAATAATTATTCACGATAAATCATTCAATAGTCGAATTTCATTCATGTTTGGAATAGCTTTTTCTAATTTATTCATAAAATAAATTCCTTTGTCAAGCTCAACGGTTTTAATATAGTTTATTTTACCCTCAAGCCTCATTAAGTAGTTCAAAGGATTCGAAATATTTAATCTTTCACAATGATTTGATAATCCAAATTTATCAATATAATATATTTCTTGACGAATTTTATTTTTGTATTCAATTGGAACTCTAAGTTGATTTTCATCATTAATACAAATGCCCGTAACAATTTTTCTATCCCCAGAACCACAATATTTTGTTTTTAGATAATTTGTTTTAAAACCATAATTTCTTAAAATTCTTGAAACCCTAAATATGCATGAAATTGCGGTATTTTTGTCTTGAAAGTTACCTGAAATTATTATGTCATCTGCATATCTAGTATAAGAATTCAAATTAAATTGATCTATTAAATCTTCAATGTCAGCATCTAAATTACAGCAAACAAAATTTGCTAAGGCTGGACTTGTTGGGGCTCCTTGTGGCAAGTGACCGATTCTTTTAATTTTATTCTTTTGTTGATCATACTTATAATTATATTTTGTTGTCCATCTTTGTTCATTTTTAATAAATCTTTTATCGAGATGAATAGGAATTACTCGAGTACATATTCTAGCCAATATAAGTGATACAGAGTTTTTATAACCTAATTTCTTAAAAACATTAAATACCTGTCTTTCTGAGATAGACTCAAAAAATCTCAAAATATCTAATTTAATTAATTGTTTTTCTCCTAGGTGCATTGAAGCATTAACAATATGACTAGATTTTTTTTTATAAGCAGTACTATTAATAGATAACATAGCCTGAGCTTCTTGAGTATTTAGAATATTATTATTTATCCATTTTTGAGCTTTCATTAAAAAATAATCTGGAATAGTAATCCAACGCTTACCACCACTACGCTTTTTAATTGCGAAAACTTTATAGAAATCTCCATCTCTATAAACAATTTTGTGCACTACAATATACGGAATATCTAATAATACTGATAAATGTTTTAAACTTAATATAACAGGTAATTTTTTCTGTAATAGGGGCGTAACTAATTGTCTTACAACTCTTTTATATGTAGGATTGACGCCAGGTGTATTAAGTTCAGTTATATAGTTGTGTGTGGACATTTTGACCTCTGCTTTAACCCGCCTTGGCGGGTTTAGCCATTTACGTAGAGTGAAGCTGCGCCGCCAGAAAGCAGAGCAGAACGAGCGAATACGGAAATGGCTAATCATCGCCTAAAATTAAGCTATTTCATAGAGCTTCAGACTCTGAGCTCCGAACAACTACTACAATCAAGTTATAGCTGTACAGTTGATAACTACTAATCAAGTATTTTATCAACAGTCTACCAGAAATCGAAAATGTCCATCACATTGATGAGGATAGTAAATAAACTGATTGGAATCAATACTTTTTCTTGAATTTATATCTTTTAATTTTGTTTTCTTATATTTTTGTAGAACACATTTTCCTAATAACGTCATTTTAAGCATATCATCCTGTTCGATAATTAAGTCTGATTCTATAAGTTCATCTATAAGTGCATTAACTTTAGCTGAGTTAACAAATAGTTTGGTAGAGAATTGTGATTTTGAATGAATCCCTCTATTAGCCAACCCTAGAAAAGTAATAATTAAATTATATTTAGGTTCTATGTTATTATTTTGAATTGAATCAAGTATTGATATTGCTAAATTTTTTTGATTTATATCCCATAATATCTCACTAGTATCAATTAAATTCTCTTCTGAGAAGTTCGGTCTTAATTCTATAGGTATTGATCTATTTTTAAAAAGAGCATTCCAGCTCTTATTGTTATCCCATAAAATTCTTGGAAGATTATTTGGGCAGCCATGTTCAAATACGATACCACCAATAGTATTTTTATACCCAAGACTCGCACTATCATTACCATAAATTTTACGCGTGTACTTGAAGCATAGATCCCTCACATCACTAGATATTCTATTATCGAATCTTAATGGGCTATAGTTTGAAATTATACTTTCCGGATGGGTCTTAAAATATTTTATTTTTCTTTTAATAAAATTCAAACCAGATGATGTGATACCATAGCAAACAAACCATAGCCTTATTTTGTTAATTGAAATTAATCTTTTTAAATAAGAAGGAATTACTTTTTTAAAGAAATTAACAAATCTTTCACCACTACCACAAATATCATCGACAAATACGATATCTTTAATACCTTGTCTAATTAATGTATTTACTGTCGGGCAACATTCTATATCTGAAACACTGCCATTTCCTCTGTGTAAACTTGAGACTTTTTCTAAAATATGTCCAACTCTATCTTCACTGCCATATTGTCTACGTTTACCATCTTCCCTTACTTTTGCATTGGTTTCTGCAATTTCTTGAAATTTCCCTGTAAATAATTTACTTCCAGCAATATTTTCTGGTAGTGGTGTGATTACAGGATAAACAGCTAAACGTTTATTTAATTTATTTTTTAAATAATCCAGTTTTTCATAAATAAAAGTTTCAAAATCTGTATTTGAAATATATTTCAAAGAATTTAATAGTTTTTTTGCATTATAACGATCTGTTGCATTTTCAAATTGATTAAGCCAATTTTTTGCAAAATCCGTATCGGATAAAAATTGAACCATATTACAATCCTTTAAGTCTTGAGAATAACCACAAAATATTAAACTAATTGTATTTTAGGTGATTCTCTATTGATTAATAATTTTATAATCAGAATTGATTTTCCATCATGAATACAAAGAGTTAATCTAAAATCTAACTAACTTAACAATCCACCATCCAATTTTTCAGTCATATTTCTTATGAATGAATGATTACTAACCAAAAGCTCATCCCACATGTCAAGACAATACCCGAGTGTTTCATCATCGCCATCATTTTCTGCTTGATCATATAATTGCTGAATGACTCTTGTGATAGCATCTGTATCTAAATTACTCATTAAATCTTGAGTTTCTAACTTAAGAATATTTTGAATCATGATAATGATGAGATCACTAAATTGAGCCATACCTATAGAGCTTTCTTCTATTGAATGTAAGACATTATATACATTATGATTTAATGCTTTTGACTGTACATACATTTCAAAAAACTCTCGTGCATATCTTTTTGACCAAAATTTTTTACCGAAAAATCTCCCTATTTTTTTTAGAATTTCCTCATTTTCTGAATTAACTAAGATCTCAAAAAATTGTTTCATTTTTGAGTGATCATATCCTTTAGTATCACCACCTAAGAGTTGATTAATCACAGAAGCATAACCCAAAAGGCTTTCTTGATTTTTAGAATCGAGACTTAGCTGTAACTCTTCTTCAAATAAATCATTGAATAACCACCGAGCAATGACTTGTTTGTGACCTTCCATTCTAACATCTTGAAATGAAGAGTTAAGCATCATTTTAACTAGGGTTATAAATGGCTCTTTAAATTCGCTACTAAAAGCATTATTGAAATAGTAGTGATAGCCATGACTTAGAGTATTTCTAATGTCTTTTTGACATAATTCTATAAATTTTTGAAAAGCATAGTTACGATCATAATTATACATAGGAAGTAATAAATCAGCTGTAGCCATTCGTACAGCCGCATGTTCATCGGTTAAAGCATTTTCTATAATATATTTATGTGACAGAGCATACTCTTGATCATTCCAAAATTTTTGAGCTATGCTTCTATAAGCACGACCTCTAGTACAATTAATGGTATTTCCAAACAAATCCTTACTTGAAATTTCATCCAATTCATCTGGGTGACCTGTTCTATAAATATTCAATTTATTTAATTTTGGATCATCTGAAGATTTTGCAATATCTTCTAATAATGTAATATATTTTTGCGAAAATAGCTGGACTCGTGAAGAGAGTAAACGCTCAAGTCCTCGTGAATAATCTGGTGTTCTAAAATGATCGATAACTTGCTCTATTAACACAATAGGACATGGTGCCCACTGTTCTTTTAAATATTCTGGAACTTGATCAATATTATTTTCACTTAATCCCGAAAATAAAGCTTCAATATAATCAAGATGAATATGAGTGGGTAAGGTTAAAGAAAATTCTGCAAACCGTTTAGGCTCAGCATTTACAGCACTTCTAAAGGTGTTTGAAAATTGATGAATACTTGCTTCTGTGCAATCTTTTTTAAAACTATTAGCATTAAATTTATTTGGATCTGAAATAATAAGTTTTTTCCAAGCTTTATTTGATATATGAGTTCTAATAGGTGATGTAACAATACCTACCCAACTATTAATTTTACTGCAAAAATCATCATCAGTATATTTTTCAAACTTTCGATTAAGTACTCCAATCAATTGAGCAGTTTCATTAGAAATACGTGAAGGATCTAATTTGGGTAATAAATAATATTGAGTTTTCCCCCAATAAGGAGAGTAGTAGTTTTTACGAGTTGCTTCTAAACGCCATTTGATCTGATCTACACCATAGTCAGAGGGGAAGTTGTAGATTACATCTTGAAGAAGTTCAAAGTTATTTAGACTACAATGTGGGGAATATTTTTTAATGAGCTTACCTGCTAACTTCCAAACAGGTTCTTCGCTATCGTTAGCTAATTTTAACTTATGAGCTGGATTGTCTAATAACCATTCTACAACTTCATCAGCATAGTTTATATCAATGTATACAAGAGCATTCGCAAATATACGATTAAATATTAAATTCTGATTTTTTTTAAATGGGCTTAATAATTGAAATAGCTCAGTTGATTTTAAAGCCATATTCTGAGATGCCTTACTTATAAGGGTAAACAAAGCTTTGTATATAAACGTGTCAAGTGATGTTCTTGTAGCGTATTCTTCAGACCATTTATAAGCATCAAACTCCTCAATTAGAGGCTTAGCAAAATACTGGTCTAAAAAAGGTAAAAAGACTTTTAATACATCTAATGAATGGCTTTCAGCAAGCTTCTCAACACATTCTGTGTCGTAATCAGACCATTTTTCTCTTAAGTTTAGTCTTGCATGAAATTCTTCATCACACATAAGCTCTAATAGATACAAAGCTCTTAATGGATGCTGTTTAGTTAAATCATCCCAAAAAATATAATGACTATTAGTGCCAGCTTTTATAAGTTGTATACGAAAATCAAAGAGTTCATCCGAATCATTCTTCATATTCCAGCATAAACAGTTGTATATCTTTTGATTCCACTCAGATGATTGATTCACGAACTTAGATAATTCATTAATTAACAAGTTTGGGGTTTTATCAGAAACTGAGCTTAAAAGTTCTAGAGCTTTAGATTGCGTATCACCATCCTCATCTAACCAATCACTTAGATAATGACTTTCCGATAGATATTGAACGAGAGCAGGAGTACCGCTGCAACTTAATCTTATAAAATGATGGGCGAGTTCAGCATCATCAATAATTTTATTAATCAGCTTTTTGAGAGGAGCTTTAAAGTTTTCTATATGGCGTAATACGCTAAATACTAATGATTTCAAATGAAATCGAATTTCAGGATGGTAAAGAACTGCATCAATGCAATTGCAGAAAGTGTTTTCATTTTCTTCATATAACATTGCTAAGGCATATCTGAGATGTTCTCGTTTCAATAATGTTTGCTGATTTCTTGAGCCTAGTTCATTTATGAAATTTTCAGTAGAAGTACGACCAAGTAGGTATAGCTTTCTACCTATCGCATAATCATAAATCGCTTGATGCCTAAAGCTAATTTCTCTATTTTGCTCGGAAAGCAATCCAACAGAAATCATAGCTCTCTTAATTTTTGATGAACCATTTGATAATTGAGTTAATGAAATACTTAATTTGTTGGAGTGATTCATCAAATCTATAATTTCATTGAATAAATCTTCACTATCTGCTGTGGAAACTCCATAACTCTCATTGAGCTGTTCAAAGCGGTTATCGAGGAAACCTTTGATTAAATCTAATTTGCTTGTAAATTTAGGAGCGCATCCTAAATCATTGGCTAAATTGATGTAAATACCTAACCATAAAGGGATTCTTAAAATATTTTTTTGCTCATTATTCAAATGATCATAGTCTTCGAATTGGCTAACATATGGCTTAATCTGATCTGATTCAAAGAGCTTTAGTTCTATCTGTTTGACATCATTGTTGAGTCCACTAATCCAATTTTTTAGACGTACATCATCCTCGAACTCAAAGTTTCTTGTTGCCATAATAATTTTTATATTGGTATTAGCATGTTGACGTAGTAAAAGAATTTCCTTAACCATTTTGATGCATATATCTAATGCATTTGATGAGTGAAGGGCAGTCCAACGAAGTGCATCTAATTGATCGAGCAAGATGATAATTTCTTGACCTTTTCCATATTTTTCTAAGCAAGCAATAGGAGAATATGGAAATCCTAAATCTTTTCCAAATTGATCTAGATTTTTTTCAGGAACTCGCCTATCTAGTCGAATAGGAAGAACAATAGTTCCAGAGCGAACATAATGCTTTTTCAAATCCAATAAAAATGCACTTTTACCAACCCCTGCATCTGCTTTAATTATTGTGATAGGGCTATTATTAACGGTATCAAGTGTAGTACTGAATTCAGGACGTTGAATATTTTGTTGTGATATTAAATAAGGCTCGATTGAGTGATCAAACTCATTATTTAGTGCTGCTATTACAGAGGACGTATGAGGGTCACTTGGAGAAGGTCTAAAAGAGAATCGATGAGTTTCTAAATCAGTTTTTAACAGATGGGCAGTAATTTTTTCTCTGAGTCTATTGCATTTTACTGGATAAGTTTGCAAGAAGTGAATTAGATGAAAAGAAGGTGCGTATACTAATTTTTCAGCGAACAATCTACAAATTTCATGGTCCGTATCATCCTCATTGAATTGCCTAATTTCAAAACATTTTAAAAATTGCAGAGCTTTGTCTAAATCATCAGGTTTTGATTGATCTAAGCTGAGTTTTTTGCATAATTCATTAAACAACTTTATTCGGTCTTGGCTTATACCTTTAATTTGATGTTCATAGAAGTCTGTGCTAGAACCTGTGCTATTCAAAGCACTTTGACAGATATCCTCCAATAGCCTAAAACCAATTCTTGAGACAACTTTATAGGATTTTGAACCTGATAATATATGTTGAAAACCTTTGGTTAAAAGTTCTTTAGATTGTAGAGTAGCTATAGACCAAACATTATCAGAAATATTACCAATTTTGCATTGGTGATGCTCTTTAGAGCCATCGAGATTACCAACAATCACATCTACAGCATCTTCATCATCACCCAATGGTTCGACTTGGACGTAAGAAATTTTCTCATCCAATAATCTTAATAATTGGAATGTGATCCAAGATGACTCGTAACGATTTCCAACTTTCTCAGCCAAGCCACCTGGTTCTAAAGACACTAAAAACCTCAATTTTAAAAGCCTAATTATCTTGATAATTTATATATTTTTTCCCTATTTTCCAATAATTAACTTCATAATTTACTTAATATTTTAAAGTTAGCTAAGTGCATAAATAATCTATCAATGAATTTATTGCTCTAATTTTTATTTTTAACAATTCATAATCGTGAATTTTCGTTTGTCTAAGTTGTTCAATTTTAAACTGGATATCAGGAAATTGTCTTTTAAAATCATGCAGTGCTTCAACTTCTTCTTTTAGTGCAGTGATTTCGCACTCAAATTCTTCTTTTTTCAAATTTAGTTCTTGGATGATAGATTTGTCTTTGTAAGAACACCCACCAATATCGTAATAAATTTTGCAACCAATATTGCCCAACACTTTTTTCTGATACCAATCTTGCTTATAAACTAGCCTTCCAGTCAGGAGCATGGCGATCATTTGTCTGTATAGAGAATTTTTACCAAGTGCCTGTGCTCTAATTTGAGCTAGTTCTGGGGTAGAAAAAATATAATGTCTAGCTGTTACAACAGAAGAATGACCTAAGATATATGCGATTTCCTCAGCTGAAGAACCTGCCATTGCCAAACTATAGCCAACATGATGCCTAAAATCAGAAAAGGAATACTTTTGCTTTATCATTTCACCAGAAAGAACAGCTTCTCTATAGGTTCCAGGAGCAAAATCAAATAATTGTGTATGGCTTTGTTGCACAAAGATTTGAAATGCAAAGCGCCCCTAATTGAGCCAAATTTAAGGCGTAACTTGGGTAAGTGG
>NZ_CANLSL010000037.1 GCF_947493735.1 uncultured Acinetobacter sp.
GGTACACCTTACATGCACTGTAATTAATATGTATATTACATAATAAACTGGTGACATAATATTGCCTATCATTTATAATAGTCCTTAAGAAAATCATAAACTAGATCTAAGCTTTGATTGATTACGGAACTAAAGTGGCTACCCTCCAACTAATTAACTATCATCCTTTCCGAGTTAATACCCAAAGTGATCAAGTTCACTGGACTAAATCAAATCATCAAAATATTGAAGGCTTACCTCAAATCATTTGGCAAGATAACACTACTTGGTCAGAAGCTAATCTATGGGCTTTAGAACAGGCCACCTCGTTTAGAAGTAGTATAAAAACAGTTCGATCAAACATGTCTCACTTACTTGCATATGCAAAATGGCTAGAGTCTGAGTCTATTGACTGGTGGCATTTCCCTGACCGTGAAAGTGAGAGATGTTTAAATCGATTTAGAGGTGCTTTGATACAAGCTAGAAATTCGGGAGAGTTGGCTCCTAGCACAGCATCTCAAAGAATGGCCGCTATAATAAGATTTTATAAGTGGGCTAGAGATTTAGGGTTAATTTCAACTGAGTGGCCAATGTGGAAAGATAAATTTGTAGGGATAAAGCTTACTAATCATTTCGGTTTGGAGCACACACTCAAAGTGGCAAGTACCAATTTAGCCATTCCAAATCGAACTGTTGCTGGTCCTATCCAACTAGAGGATGGTTTGCTTCCGTTATCAGTCGAAGCCATGAAAGAACTCCTAGACTTTGCTGATGAGAACGCATCTAAAGAACTAGTTCTAATGTTAAGAATAGGTTTTTTTACAGGATTACGAATAGGCTCAATTACAGATCTAAAAGTCTCAACCCTCCAAAACGCTGTGACTATTCCAGAAGTAGGAATTAAAACTATTTCTGTTGGTCCAAGCGCACATCCGCCTGTTGATACGAAGTTTGATGTTAGTGGCTCTGTACCGATACCTAACGAATTACTTGAAATTTTACTAGATTATGCATCAAGTATTAGAAGACTGAAGCGACAATCATTGTCGTCTAAAAACGATCAGGACCTACTGTTTCTTAGTAGATTCGGTAATAATTATAAAGCAGATAGTAGTAGCGCTATCAATGTAGAGATGTCTCGCTTAAGGAAACTGGGCTTAAAGTCAGGAGTTACAGCATTTAGAGGTTTTTACTTTCATAGAACACGAGCTACCTACGCAACGGAATTAATGAAGGTAGCATTGAATGCAATGCCGGTCACTGACGCTGTTGAGTTTGTAAAAGAAGCTTGCCTTCATAAAGATGTCAGTACCACTATGAAATACGTAAAATTTATTGAAACTAGTAAGTCAATGAAGGAGGCTTCAGATGCTTTTACCGAAGCATTT
Source organism: uncultured Acinetobacter sp. (assembly GCF_947493735.1). GTDB lineage: Bacteria > Pseudomonadota > Gammaproteobacteria > Pseudomonadales > Moraxellaceae > Acinetobacter. The sequence continues at coordinate 1,368 of NZ_CANLSL010000037.1, forward strand.
ATGGGACTGACTAGGAGTAATACAGTCTATGACTAATCAAGATTTGATACTTAAGGGCATGATGGTAGGTACTCATGCAGAACCATGGGACTTAAGAGTTCTACTGTATAAAAATGCTACATCGATTAAGCGAAATAAAGTTAATGAGCTTATAGATAGAGGTGATTTCGGCGATGTAGTCATTGATAGAGTCTCTCTAGTATATCTGCTTCATAATATGTTTACGAATTTACTAGTATCTGGTACTGCTCAGCGTACGGTAAATTCATATCTGGAAAAGCTATGGGGTTTTTTAAGGTGGGTAGACAGTAATGATTTACCTTGCTCGGAAAATACAATTATATCTTCTTTTGAGGCTTGGACTGAGCACTTAGTCGATAGAGTTTTTCATAAAAAAGACTTAAAGCACTATGTAGCTTATAAAAGAGCATCTACTGTTGCTAACGTTCTTGCTAAAGCCCTAAGCATGCCTGGAAATAAGCCTGGGCATAATTTAATGCTTAATACAAGACTAACCAGACCTAGCAAACACAAGTCATCCTTAAGTACACAGGCTGATAAACAGAATTTAGCTAATACTTTCGAGTTTGGTAAGGCCTTAACAGCAATCTGTCAAAAACTCGATTTAGTAACTGTACGTGGCCCAGTTCCCATTAGATTGTCATTCGGTAATGATAAGATTATTACCATAGCTGGCAGCCTAGTAGACCCTGATTTAGATGTATCTACTCTTAGAAGAAGCAGTCATAGGACAAGAGCGATTAAAGCAAGACAAGCTCTGTCAGATGGAGAGAGTTTATTTGAAAGTAATAAAAGGTCCAATATTCTAAATATTCGTATTGGAGCTGAGCTTCTTATATTTTTGGCACAGACAGGAATGAATTTAGCTCAAGCGGACTCACTAAAATCAGAAGACTTTAGATGGCAATCTAATGGTGAGGATTATGATGTATTTAGAGTTTACAAAGGGCGCAGACAAGGCGAAGCTATCTTTAGTTGTTACAATACATACAGAGAGCATCTTCAGACCTATTTTAAATGGCTTAATGATACTGGTTTAAAAGAGCTCGATGACAGGCTTTTTCCATTTATAAGTAGAGGTATTATCCCAGCTAGATGCTCGCAAAGAACACTTGGTTCTATAAGAATATTATTCAAAAAAAATGATCTGAAATTTATTAACCCCTCCGAGTTACGTAATACACGAGTTAATTGGCTGATAAGGCATACCGATGACCTTAACCTTACAGCTGAACAGATGGGGCATACTCAGGAAGTACTAGTACGTGACTACTTAAGACCTCATCATCAACGTGCTACGAGTGAAATAATAAGCTTTCATAACAGCTATACTCCCTCAATAGAGTCTCCAGGTCCTGGAGTTTGTATTGGTCAAAATCGGCCTAAAAAAATAACATCTGCTCCTGATGAGGCGCCTATTCCAGATTGTATTAGTCCTGAGGGTTGTATTTTCTGCACCCACCATAGGGATATCATGAGTCCTGATTATTGTTGGAAATTAGCCTCACACTTAAGACTAAAGACGTTAGAGCTTGGTGAATATAAACCCTCAGAAAAAAACTATACACATCCAGCCTGTTTAGTGATTAATAGAATAAACCTAAAACTAGATGCTATCGCAAGGAGTAGTTCTATTAGAGAACAATGGGTTGTTGAATCCCGTGATTCTATTAGATCAGGTCATTATCATCCACAATGGAGTGGGTTTATTAACTTGTTAGAGGGTATGAAATGACTATACCAAAGCTACCAGGATTATCAATCTTAGGTGCACATATAGATACAGATATGCCTAATTTTAGACCTAATACATGGCCACCAGAAGACGACTTTCCAGTTGTTATAGACTCAGAGAGTGAGGTTGTTTCTAGATATGGAGACATTAGATGGGATTTCTCATCTTGGCATGGAAGTGTGCTTAAAATTTATTTTGGAGACGGTCCAGGAAACGGTCATAAGGTTAGTAAAGAAAATGCTAACTTACTAAGGCTAGTAACCGCTTGGTGGATTTGGGGTCCTGGTGTACCCGTTCAAGCAAGAACAATAGTAACTAGATTTGAAACTATTAAGCCATTTTTTGTAATTTGTTCGAAGCATGAAATATGTGTTTCGGAGCTTTCAAAATACCCAGAAGTTATTAAAGAGATCGCTACAAAGGGGAAGTTTAGTCATCTACACTTACTTACATACCTTCATGACCTCAGTTTTAATGCAAAACAATTAGGATTTAATATTCTTGATGAAGAGGGAATGAAGATATTCAATAAGTATCTGAATATCAATGAGCCAACTCAAACAGCCTACATCCCACCTAGAATTTGGAGTTATCAGCTAACTCGACTGAAAGAATGCTTAGATAGCTATTTAGAGAATAAAGAAAAGCTAGAAAGGTTTTTTATATACTGCCTATTAGCATATGAGCCTAGCGATTCGATAATAAAAAAAGACAGTTTTAAAAAGTTAAGCAAAGAGTTCGATTTGGTTGAAAAATTTGAAAAAGGTATAAAGTCTACTCGTATGAGTATTAAAGATGTTGCGATAAAGTTTGGTGTTTACTCTATTTTAGAAAATTGGGTGATAACTAATAACAAGTGTACTTTAGAGACTTTGTCTAACTATTTAAACCTTATAAATTTTTGTTGCACGGCTTACATTGCCAACTTTTCATTGATGCGCATAAGTGAATGTAGTCGCTTAAGAGTTGATTGTCTACAGAGCGAGGTTGATGAAACAGGTGGTGAAATATGGCTTATCAAAGGTGTAACAACTAAAACGATTCAGGATAAAGAAGCGAGTTGGATAGTCCCGTCCACTGTTAAAGGTGCTATTGACGCAATGCGTCATATAACTGAGCTTAGACTCACTGCAGCAAAGCACAACTCACAGTTAACTCTTAATAAAAAGTTTCTAGCAAACCCTACATTGCAGTGCCATGCTTATGAAGCATGGAGACTACATCATTTGAATATTAATGTTGAGTATATTACTCCTAGAACATATCAAGAGGTATACAAAAAATATCCTAAACTATTTAATCAGCAAACAATGACTATTACTAAGGAAGATTTAGATATTGCTCGTCGTCTAACTGCTAACTTAAACCCAGAACTCTATAACGTTGGAAAAATATGGCCTCTTTCATGGCATCAATTAAGACGTACTGGTGCCGTTAATATGCTTGCCAGTGGCCTTGTTTCAGAGTTTTCTCTACAGTATCAGCTAAAACATGCTAGCTTAGCTATGAGTAGGTATTATGGTCAAAACTACTATAAGCTTAAAGCCCCGCTTAATAGCGAAGCTCGTGGCCTATACTTAAAAGAAATGTATGAGACCATTACAAGAGAATTTAGGGGATTACAGTCTGAAAATTACATTTCACCGCATGGGGATAAACGAAAACAACAAATACTATCTCAAATAACTGAAAAAGATCATAAACAACTTATTGATGCAGCTAAGAAAGGGAAGGTCAGCTATCGTGAGACTTTCTTAGGTGGTTGTGCTAATCAAGGTCCACCGTGCCCCTATGGTGGTATTAGCAATATTACATCTTGTATGGGGTTTGATGACAAGTCGGCTTGTAATGCAGTCATTTTAGATAAAAGCAAGCTTCCTGTAATTAATAAGCTTAAAGATAGCTTACAAATACAACTAACTAATGCAGATGATCAATCGCCATTACATCAATCATTAAAAGCACAGATAGAATCCGCGGAGAGGGCAATAAATGTCATCAATACAATCCAAATCTAGTACTATCAAGAAAAAACAGCCAGGAAGAGCCGAGATTCGCTTTCTAGAAGCCTTTGAACGTCTAAAGGTAGGTAATCCTGAATTACTACCCAAAGGAATCCCTGTAACTCAAAATAACGTCGCTAAAGAAGCTGGGGTTAACCCCTCTGCCCTACGTCGAACTCGATACCCTGATTTATGCGATAAAATACAGTCTTGGATTGATGAAAATAAAGACAATTTATCGCAGCAGTCTACCAGACAAAAGAATCTTGCTAGGACTGCTAAGAATAGAAGCCTCAAGCAGCAACTGGATCATTTAAAGGCGCAAAATGATATAGCCTTATCAAAGCTAATGGAGGCTGAAAGACTTATAATCGAGCTAACTTTAGAGAATGAAAGATTGAAGTCAAGGCTTCCTGCAATTGAAGCCACAATGATGTCATAAAAAACTAAAGCACTTTTTACTTAAAAGTCGTGTATTAAAATGGATTAAACAAGTTTATGAGCTTAAACACCAATAATGAGTATAGAAGACATATGACACAGATAGAGTGCAGCAGTTTTTTTGATTTGAGCCTTTGTAGTATACAAAGTCATAATGAGCATCAGGATGAGGACACTCTTATTGAGTTTGGTCCTGCGGACATTTCTGAGAATACAGTCCGTGAGCAAATGCCGGATATTCTTGATTTATTGCTTATTGATAGAACTACCTCCACATCTCGACGTAAGAAAAACATTATTTGGGCTACTGATAATTATATTCAATATGGTGAAAAAAGATATGCAGCAACCTGTCAGATTAAGCCGGAATTGATTACAGGTGATAATGGCCAAATTATTATGCCGAGAGCCTTAAAGTCTCAAGAGGCTCAAAAAGAGCGAACTAAATCCAAAGCTGAAGTATTCACCCCTACCTGGATAGTCAAAAAACAAAATGATGCTATAGACTCGAACTATCTCAATGACGACTTAGAGACTTATATCAAGCGTAAGTGGCTAGAAATTACCTGTGGTGAAGCTCCTTACATGGCTTCACGTTATGATATGGACACAGGAGAGCTGATAAGTCTCGAAGATCGAGTTGGGTTTGTAGATCGTAAATTAAAGAGAATTAATGCAGAAGTTCATGATAAAGCGGAGTGGCAATTACTAGTAAAAGAAGCCTACCAATCAAGTTACGGCTTTGAGTGGAGTGGAGACTCGTTATTATTAGCTCGTGAGAATCTACTCTACACTTATAGAGATTATTTTTTAGCGAAGTGGCGTGAAGAGCCTATTTATAGTTTATTTAAGCAGATTGCAGAAATAATAAGCTACAACCTATTTCAAATGGATGGCTTGCAATATACTATTCCCCTATCAAGTAAGAAAGAAAAATTAGTCAAAGATCAGCTGGCATTATTTGATGATGATAATAGTGAAGATGAATGGATAATCAAACCAGGCAAGAGAGTGAAAATTATGAACTGGGATACTAAAAAGATGGCGTTTTTTGATAAGGCGATTAAATAATGGCTATTAATAACAAAATTATAAAAACAACAGAAGTAATCTACCCGCAAATCTATGCTTATACCTTACCTAGCTATTCAAAGAGGGATGGCTGGGTGAAAATAGGCTATACAGAACGTGAAAATGTTGACGACAGAATTAAAGAACAGACGAAAACAGCAGCTATACAGCTTCATTATTTAAAGCTTTGGTCTGCGCCTGCAAAATTTGCATCGAAAGATCTGTGGTTTAAGGACAAACAATTTCATAACTATTTACGTAAAAACAAAAGGGTTAAACAAGATCTTCCTCATGAATGGTTCTTTTACAGTGATAAACCTTATAAATCAAAAGACGATTTTGATGACTTCACCAACAGCCGTTTTGAGCAGTCTAAAGAAACTTTAGAGTACAAACTAAGAAATGAACAGAATGAAGCTGTTGAAAGGGCTTTAGAATGTACTTTCAGTAGTCCTGAAAATGAGTTTTTATGGAATGCTAAGCCAAGATTTGGAAAAACACTCTCTACATACGACTTAGCTCGCAGGCTGAATGCTACAAAGGTTTTAATTGTCACTAACCGCCCTGCTATTGCAAACTCATGGTTTGATGATTTTGAAAAGTTTATTGCATGGCAGACGGACTTTGCCTTTGTATCAACCAGTGATTCATTAAAAGATCGTCCTGCAATGTCACGGGAACAGTATCTTGATCAAATAGCTCATGGTAAGAAGAATCTTATAGCTTTTATCTCACTGCAAGACTTAAAAGGCGCTATCTCTTTTGGAGGAAAGTACGACAAGCTAGATTGGGTCAAAGAGATTGACTGGGACATGTTGGTAATTGATGAAGCTCATGAAGGTGTAGATACCTTCAAGACCGACATTGCCTTTGATAACATTTCTCGAAACTTTACATTACACTTATCTGGTACTCCATTCAAGGCAGTGGCTTCAGGGAAGTTTAACGAAGATGAAATTTACAATTGGACCTATGCTGATGAACAACTCGCAAAAGCTACATGGGATAATCCAAATGAAAACAACCCTTATGAGCAACTACCCCAACTGAACTTATTCTCATACCAAATGAGCCAAATGATTACTGATAAGGTGAACAAAGGTGCTCAAATTCAAGATGAGAATATTGACTATGCTTTCGATTTAAATGTGTTTTTTGAGACAAATGACAGTGATAAGTTTGTACACGAAGCAGATATTAAGAAATGGCTTGATACCCTAACTCATAACCAAAAATATCCATTTTCCACTACTGAACTGCGCAGTGAGTTAAAACATACCTTTTGGTTGCTTAATCGTGTAGCTAGTGCCAAAGCATTACAGAAACTATTGAAGAAACACCCAGTCTTTGAAAACTACGAAGTCATATTAGCTGCAGGAGATGGACGCGGCGAGGAAAATGAGCAGATCATAACCGATAAGGCAATTAATCGTGTTAAAGAGGCTATAGATACCCATGAAAAAACCATCACGCTTTCGGTAGGTCAATTAACAACTGGAGTGACTATACCTGAATGGACTGCTGTACTAATGCTATCCAACCTTAAGTCACCAAGTCTTTATATGCAATCAGCTTTCCGTGCTCAGAACCCTTGGGCATATGAAGTAAATGGACAGGTACACCAAAAGCAAAATGCTTATGTATTTGATTTTGCACCCGAGCGTACACTAATAATTTACGAAGAGTTCGCCAATAACCTGTCCCACAAAACTGCTGGAGGTGGTGGCACTAGTGATGATCGTAAGGAGAATATTAAGCAATTACTAAACTTCTTCCCTGTCATAGCAGAAGACACAGAAGGGAAAATGGTGGAGCTTGATGCCACTCAAGTTTTAACTATTCCTAAGGCAATTAAAGCAAGGGAAGTTGTCCGCAGAGGCTTTATGTCCAACCTGCTTTTTCAGAATATCTCAGGTATATTTGCATCTACTGAAGCCAGAGAAATTCTAGATCAGTTAAACCCTGTTGATCAAGGTAAGTCTGTTCCTCGTCAGACATCAGAACCCATAGAAACCAAAGGGGTTGAAGTGGGTGAAGATGGTAATGTATCGGTTACAGAAGATATCGTAATCTCAGAAACGAAAGCTCGCTTTGGTGAAAAGCTTTACGCTGACTTAGTATCGACAGTGGAATCCCAGGCAACAGATTTTGAGAAAGATTTATCAAAAGAGATTGGAAAAAGCTTCAAAGATAGCACTGAGGAGGCACTAAAGGAGTTAGCTAAGGAAAATGGGCTATCGGCTAAAGTGGCTGAGCAAGCAGCGAGAGCATCTGCTGAAGCGCTTGCTCGTGAGGTTGAAACGACAAAAAAACAGGCAGAAATCAAGAGGAAACTAGCTGAAGTTGAATATGAAAAACAAATTAAAGAAGCCTACAACGATTCTAGTATAATAGTTGAAGTAGAATCCCGATATGAAGCTACGAAAGCTCAAATTCAAACTGACTATCAAGAAGAGTTAACAGCTAAAGTTAAAACAAAAACTGAGGATTTAACCAAGGAGTCGACCAAAGCCGTTTTACAAAAAGCTGAGGAGAAAAAGAAGAATACAGTGGAAGATGATGTTAGAGCGCGATTACGTGGTTTCGCTCGAACTATCCCTTCCTTCCTCATGGCTTACGGCGCTCCAGAAACCTCTTTAAGAAACTTCGACACACATATTAGTGATAATGTATTTAAGGAGGTTACGGGTATAACGCTCGATCAGTTTAGAACTTTGCGTGATACTTACAACTTCTTTGATGAAACTGTATTCAACGAATCGGTTTTCGAGTTTCTTAAAATGCGTAGAGAGCTAGCGAATTACTTTGACGACAGTCAGGAAGAAGATATTTTTGACTATATCCCACCGCAGCAAACTAACCAGATATTTACGCCTAAGCGTGTCGTAAAAATGATGGTTGATAAGCTTGAGGAGGAAAATCCTGATATATTCACTGATCCTAATAAAACGTTTGCTGATTTGTACATGAAGTCTGGTTTGTATATCACTGAGATTGTGAAAAGATTATATATTGGGTTAGAAAGCCAAATACCTGATCCTGATGCAAGGCTAAAACATATTTTAGAAAATCAAGTGTACGGTTTTGCTCCTAGTGAAATCATATACAACATTGCTCGTAACCTTATTTTTGGTTTCGATGAAAGAGCTGAAAGTATTAATAAATCACATATTGTGCACTTAGACACTACCTCATATGCTAGAGGTGAAGGTGATTTATCAGAAAAATGCAACGAGCTTTTTGGAGTTAAAAAATAATGAAATTTGATGTCGTCGTAGGAAATCCTCCTTATCAAGAGTTATCAACAGTAAATAATAAACAAGATGCAATTTACAATTATTTTTACGATTTAGCTGAATCTATTTCAGAAAAATATTGCTTAGTGACACCTGCAAGGTTTCTATTCAATGCAGGGCTTACTTCAACAGACTGGAATCAAAAAATGCTAAATGACCAGCATTTAAAGGTTTTGTACTACATTGGAAACTCCAACCACTTGTTTCCAAATACAGACATCAAGGGCGGCGTGGCTATACTTTATAGGGATAGTAAGCATAAATTCGGGGCTATAAAACAATTCATTCCAGATGAAAACTTAAGAACCATAGCGTCTAAGTTTAACTCAGATCCTACATTGAATCTGCCTTCTATTATGTATGGAGGGCGTTCTGACTTAAAGTTCAATGAACAATTCCTCAAAAAATACCCAGACTCCCCTCAAAAGCGGCTTGAACAAATCCAACGTAAGAGACCTACAGTTAAAAAATTAGGAGCTAATGAAGAGTTCGAACTTAAATCATCGACATTCGACTCTTTAGACTATGTTTTTTACGAAGAGGAACCATTAAATTCAGGTGATTATTGGAAGATATTAGGTCTATACAATACTAAAAGAACATATCGATGGATAGAAAAAAAGTATATGGACCCTAGGTATCCGAAGAAAAACAATCTAGAAAGCTATAAAGTTTTTGTGCCAAAAGCGAACGGTAGTGGAGCACTAGGCGAAACGCTCAGTACGCCATTTGTAGGATCTCCCAATATGTCTGCTACCCCTACATTTATTTCTTTAGGTGATTTTGATACTGAAATTGAAGCTGTTAACCTTATGAAATATATCAAGACAAAATTAGCAAGAACTTTGCTTGGAATACTAAAAATAACACAAGATAATCCACCTTTAAAATGGGCATATATTCCACTTCAAGATTTTACACTTGAATCTGATATTGACTGGTCTAAACCTATTTCTGAGATAGACCAGCAACTTTACAAAAAATTTGGCCTGAGTGAATCTGAGATAGACTTTATCGAAAGTAAAGTTAAACCTATGGATTAGCTCTTACTCTTTCTGTTCGTAACAGGAAATTATGATTTTATTAATAACGCAGCTAGTGACATAAACTTTAACATGTCATCACTTTTTTAATAAAAGTGATGACATTTTTCTATTCGTTACATGCTAATGATTTTAAGGTTTTGTGTAATGTCACCATATGATTATGTAATCTGTA
>NZ_CANLSL010000038.1 GCF_947493735.1 uncultured Acinetobacter sp.
CACGATAGCTAATGCCATATTTACAATACCAGCGCACAGCCCAAAGAATGATTTCGCCCTGAAAATGCCGACCATGGCAAGGATTCATATGCTGCACCTTTAGCTAAAACAGTCTTCAGCTTACCATTCGTGGTTATTTGCAACAGTGCCAAATAGATTCATTTTCGATACTCTTACTTCAAAGCCAAAATCTTTCGAGCACCATTAAGTACGAATACAGAAACCAGTATACCAATGATTAAGTCTGGATAAGCTGATCCCGTCCACGCCACGAGTACACCGGCAAATATAACGCCCATATTTACCACAACGTCATTCGCCGAGAAAATCCAACTGGCTTTCATATGTGCGCCATCTTCTCGATGACCAGAAATAAGATATAAGCATGTCACGTTAGCTATAAGTGCGAGCAGGCCAATAACAATCATGAGCGTTGATTCTGGCTCGCTTCCAAACATGAATCGTCTAATGACATCAATAATCACGATGACAGCAAGTAATAACTGAATCCAACCTGCGAAATGGGCTGCTTTCACTTGATATTTCGCAGCTTTTCCGACGGCATATAGCGCAATACCATAAACGGCTGCATCGGCAAACATATCTAGTGAATCAGCAATCAATCCTGTAGACGCAGCAATAATTCCGCTGATGAATTCTATAAAGAAAAGTAGAGCATTAATGCCTAATAACAGTTTAAGTACTTTAGCTTGTCTCACAGGATCAGGTTCATTAGGTATATCGCCTGAAGAAAGCTGTGTTTCATCAAGTTTCGCCCCAAAACCAAGTCCTTCAAGTTTGGCCGTAATTTGCTGACTCCCTTCATTATGGAAGACTTTCAGTTTTCGATTGGGAAGATCAAAAGTAAGACCTTTAACTGCTTCAATATCTGCAAGAGCCATACGGACCATTTGCTCTTCAGCAGAGCAATCCATTTTAGGAATGGTATAGGTACTTGTTTGCTTAGCCTGTTGATTGCTTATATAAGTTTCAGTCTTCACAAGCTTTGCACCAAAACCCAAAGCTTCAAGTTTGGTAGTTATATTTTCATCTTTTTGATTATGTAGAACCTTTAAAGAACGGTTAGGTAAATCAAAGATGAGTTTTTGAACACCATCAATTGAAGATAGCGCCATACGAACCATCTGTTCTTCCGCAGAACAATCCATTTTGGGAACTAAGTATTCACTCATGTAGTGCGAATCTTTTAAAACGTCTTCAGTGCTTAAATTTTCTTTGGGATCAGAACCACAACAAGATTGAGCGGTATCTTCACAACTGTTTGAAGTGTTACAGCAAGGAGATGAAGATTTTTCTTCTTCCTCTTCACCACAACAGCTAGGCGTATTATCACAATTCTTTGAATTGCTTGCTTCTGCAATTGATGGATGATTTTCTTGTTGAGATTTCTTATCTTCGCATGGTGTTTCTTTACTACATCCACAACCACTCATAGTTATACCCATTAAAAAAATTTATAAACTTTGAATATTAGAATCCCTATAGTTACTATAGAGTCAAGATTTTTTGGAAATACCAACTCAATGCATTTAAAAATTGGTGAACTCTCTAAAAAAACCTCATGTTCAGTATTAACAATTAGGTTTTATGAAAAGGAAGGTTTAATTCCGAAACCCGAAAGAACGGAAGGAAATTACCGCCTTTACGATATAGGCTATGTTGAGCGAATTAAGTTTATTTTGAATTGCCGAACTTTAAATATGAGTTTGAATGAAATTCGTCAATTACTCACCTATAAAGAAAATCCCAAGAAAAATTGTTCAGATGTGAATGAATTAATTGACTTACATGTCAGTGCTATCAGAGAAAATATAATCAAGCAACAAAAGCTTATTGAACAACTATCTGATTTAAGAGGTACTTGTGATGGCTTATGTACAATTGACCAATGTGGTGTTTTAAAAAATCTAGCTTGATTATCTAGACCTATGCTTTTTTCAAAAAATCGGCACTGTTGCAAATAACCACGAATGGTAAGCTGAAGACTGTTTTAGCTAAAGGTGCAGCATATGAATCCTTTCCATGGTCGGCATTTTCAGGGCGAAATCATTCTTTGGGCTGTGCGCTGGTATTGTAAATATGGCATTAGCTATCGTGAACTGCAGGAAATGCTGGCCGAACGGGGTGTGAATGTTGATCACACGACTATTTACCGTTGGGTTCAACGTTATACGAATCTAAAAATGGGAGCCTATAGCTCCCATTTTTATTGTTAAACGTTGAATCCTATATGTTTTCCTGTTGGAAGCTCTACATCAATACGGAGCTTCCCACCCATTGCCTCAACATACTTTTTCATGGTTGAAATCTTAAGATCATTGCCACGATTTTCTATTGCTGAAAGCGATGGCTGTTTTATTCCCAAAGTTTCAGCAAGCTCTTTTTGAGAAATTTCGAGTTCTTCACGAATAAGATGAAGCTGATTTTCTAGCAGTAATTCATCAGCCATTTTTTGAATACGGGCTTGGCTCTCTGGAGAGCGGCTAGCTAACAATTCTTGCAGAGTCTTAGCCATTAGATTTATCTCCTAGGGTAGTGAGATGAAGTTGGTATTGTTCATCTGCAATATCCAGCATGTCTTTATAAAAACGCTTTTTACCGCCTTTATCAGCAATACATAGAACAATAGCCTGTCGTAAGGGATCAAATGCGAAGAAAGCTCTTAAGGGTCTACCGCGATGTTGAACACGCAGTTCTTTCATATTGGTAAATTTAGACTCATACACAGTATCTACTAAAGGACGGCCTAAACTCGGTCCCTGCTGCTGTAGAACAACCAGGGCAGCTAGGACCTTCTCTTGTGTAGGTTCATCTTACTGTTCAAGCCACTGATTAAATAGATCTGTCGTAATGACTGTCCACATACCACAACCAAAATATAGATTATAGTCTATATTTTAGGGGCATTATGTTTGTTTTGCAAATGAGAAAGGATAGGCAATAAAAAAGCCCGACATCCTGTCGGGCTTTTCCATATTTGGCGCTTAGATCTGACTCCTGTCTGATCTCACGTTCCTTGTTGTTCATCTTATTCTTTTTATCTGGAGCATCCTGCTCTCTATGTCTTCATGATAGGAAATTTCCAGTATTGCGGATAGCAGCAAAGGGCCGAGATTGGTATGAGCCAGGGCTTACAAAATAGCCTAAATTTTATCCCCAGAAATTGGGGATATTTTTGGTCCTGGGAAGGCCGTGGACATTAGGGAAATGTCGAATTTGAGTATTTTTTAATCGATTTTATTGGCCAAATATTACAAATCTGCTTGAAAAACACACGAGTTGTGAAAGCGTGTGTTTTTTGATCTTTGGAGTTTTGGATTTTTTGGTTTAAGTATTTGATAAATAAAATTATTTAAAAAAGAATTTCGTATAACCGACATTATGTTAAATGGAAGGAAGCAAAATAAGTTAACATTTTGCTTCCGGCCACATTAAGCTAGAGTTTTATTTAAATAAAGCTATTTAGTAATCATTAAATTAATTAAAATCTAAATCTAACACCAGCTCCATATAACCAACCTTTCTCAGAGTTTGATTCTATTTGCCACGACGTTTCATCATTACCTTTTGAATACTCATAGGCAATGTCGATATACGGCATGATCTTTTTACTGATTTCATAGCGAGTTTCAAACCCTGCGGTTGCACTGCTTAAACCAGTTTTTTTCGCATATTTAGAGTCATCACTAAAGATAGCATCCAACTCTAAATAAGGTTGAATAATCAACTTTTGCGTAATCAGAAAATCACGTTCCGTTTCTAGGCTAAAGCCCGCATAATTGTCTTCTCCCGCATAGAGATAAGCATCAGTTTCAAAGAAATATGGCGCCATACCATGTAAGCCAATCACCGCATCAACATTTTCTTCGGTATCTTTGCGATGATCATTGAGTTCAACTTTTTCACTACGATAACGTGCACCAATCTGTGCATCCCAAAAGTCTGAAATCATACGGCTATATAAAAGTTTGGCATCATAATGTGCATCATGCGATTCTTCTTTATCGGCATGAATTTTAATAAAAACCTTATTTTCATCTGTGCCAATACGGGTTTCAAACTCTGACTTTAAATCACCTGTGCCATCTTCATTGACAAGCCACTTATTGTCCACTGTCGTAATCGCATAAATTTGCGCACCGTGTTCTGAGCGATGATCATAATGCGAACTCTGCTGAGCATTCGCATCTGGTACATGATGTAAATGATTAACCGTAGATGTTGCCTGATGTTGTGCCTGATTCATTTGGCTATGGTTCATTTGAGAGCGATCCATTTGCATCGGCTGATTTTGACTAGAAGATGTAGCAACTGTCATTTTTTCAGGCGCACTATGATCTTCACCATTATGTGCCAAACTCACTGCACTGACCATCAACAAAGAGCTTGCTAAAACAGTTTTAGAAAAAAGATTAATGGTGCGCATGTTGATCTCCTTTCTGTACTTTTTGATCTTGCTGTTTCTCTGTTGATTTGTGATGCATTGGCTGTTGACCTGCATGTTGATGGTTCATCGGTGCTGAATGTGCAGCATGATTCATTTTCCCCATCATCTGCATGTGTTGTGCATGCTCTTGTGGAGAATGCTGTGAATGATCCATCTCAGACATCGCTTGATGATTCATTGATGGTACATTTTTTCCATCAGTCTGAGCAGTTGAATGATGCCCTTCGTGCGCCAAACTTAAGCTTGTTAAACTCAATACCGCAACAGAAAAAAACGCTTTAAATACAAAATTAGTGATGTGCATGTCCAGCTCCTTTTTGCTCAGTTACTTGGTGAGTTTGAGTCGAATTTGTACCTTGAATTGGCGTTGTAGACACTTGTTCATCGCTAACATTTGCCACGATCAACTTGTTCATCATTCCTGCACTCATGTGATACAACAAATGACAATGGATTGCCCATTCGCCCAACTCATCCGCAGTTAATAAAGCAGTCACTGTTTTACCCGGTGGTACAATCAATGTGTGTTTATTCGGCATATCTACCGACTCTTGACCATTCTCCAACTGCATAAACATGCCATGTAAATGCATGGGGTGCGCCATCATACTGTCATTAATAAATTTGATACGGATACGCTCGCCATACTTCACTTTTAATGGCTCAGCATCGCTGAATTTTTTACCGTTAATCGTCCAAATATAACGCTCCATAGTACCGCCCAAACGCACTACTAATTCACTGCTAGCTTCACGAGTATCTTTTTGCGGTTCTAAAGATTTTAAATCACTATATTGCAAGGCTTTATTGCCCGCAGGTGTAGATGCATTTGCCCAACCATAAACCACTTGATCATTTTCTTGTGGTTTTGCTGTGCCATGCTGTGAATGATCCATTTTCGAGTGATCCATGCCTTGCATATCGCCATGGTTCATTTTTGAATGATCCATTTTCGAGTGATCCATGCCTTGCATATCGCCATGGTTCATTTTTGAATGATCCATGCCTTGCATATTGCCATGGTTCATTTTTGAATGATCCATTTTCGAGTGATCCATGCCTTGCATATTGCCGTGGTTCATTTTCGAATGATCCATTCCTGCATGATCACCGCCACCATGTCCCATATCTTCCATGGTCAAAAGTGAGCGTGGACGTGGTGCAGGCATATGAATGCCATGTGTAATAGGATTTAATTCATTGTGCAGTGTACCAATCGCATAGCCTGCACGGTCAATTGACTCAGCTTCAATTTGATAATGTCCGCCTTTTGGCTCCACAATCACATCATAAGTTTCAGCTGTGCCAATACGAAACTCATCCACAGCAACAGGTTTTACAGGCTGACCATCAGCACTGACCACAGTCATTTTCAAGTTAGGAATACGGACATCGTAGAAAGACATCGCAGATGCATTCACAAAACGTAGGCGAATTTTTTCATTCGGTTTAAACATTCCTGTCCAATTTTGTTCAGGTGTTTTGCCATTAATGAGGAAGGTATAACCTGTAACATCCGACATGTCGGTTTTTAGCATACGCATCTGATTCCACATTTTGCGGTCAGACCATGTCGCTTTTATGCCATCACGTTTAACCTGCTTCCAAACATCACCCAAGGTTTCACGCTGATCTTGATAATATTCAGCTGAAATTTTAAGATCTTTCTGAATTTGATCACTGGTTTTTTCATGAAAATCTGACAACATCACCACATAGTCACGTTCAGCTTTTTCATGTGCTGCCAATGGTGTTTTACCTTTTGGATAAATCACAAAAGAACCATATAAGCCGTCCTGTTCCTGTCCTTTAGAATGAGCGTGATACCAATAAGTCCCGCTTTGGCGAATCTTGAATTTATAAACATACTCGCTTTGAGGCTTAATACCGTTAAAACCATTAAATCCCGGTACACCATCCATAATGCCCGGCAACAACAGTCCGTGCCAATGAATAGAAGAATCTTGGTTTTTTAAATTATTTTTCACGCGAATGATGGCTTCATCACCCTCTTCAAACTCAAGCAAAGGCGCAGGAAATTGACCATTTACGGTAATGCGCTTTACAGGCTTTCCAGTTGGGCTGACCACTGCTTCATCAATAACAAGCTGATATTCACGCACTTCGGCAAAAACCAAAGGCGACGATGCAAAACAAATACCTGCTAATAGGTACGAACTAATTTTATGAGACATAACTTAACCTTAATTTTTGAAAAATAAATAAATTTTAAAAAAATTGGTTAAGTTTTAGGAGGACGTGAAATTTCTTGCCAATACCCATTTAGATATTGGTTGGGGTAATAAAAATTAGGCTGATCTATAGAATAGAAGGTATCTAGGGGATCTAGCGAGCTTTGCAAAGAATGAAGACATGAGATCTGTGTCTGGCAGGATAAGCTAGAACATTCCTGACACTTTTTGTGATCTATATTCTGATTAAGAGCTAAATGATTATGGCAATCGGTATTCGTCTGTACTTCGTGATTAATACCATGTTGAGTGACTTGCTGTGCTTGATCTAAACAATGATCTTGGCTCATTTCAGTTTGCATATTGATATGCATTATCTTTACTGATGCAACCGACACACTACTCCATCCTATGGCAAAAACCATAAGAAAACAAAACCAAAGTTTTTTGGAGAGATGAGTCAACACGAATGCTATCTAGGAATAGAATTTAATCCAAAATATCTTAACGGAATTTCAAATATTTACAACTCAATATAATTTAGTAGTTTCTCTAAAATTAACATAATACACCTTATACGAAATGCAATTTTATTCCTTTAAAAATCAATTTCTTATATACTATTAAAAAGCCCATTTACCCTCGAATGGGCTTTTTTAATAATTTATCATGTTACACGATAAACTAATGATCATTATTGGCTA
The DNA here is from genome assembly GCF_947493735.1 of uncultured Acinetobacter sp. Classification (GTDB taxonomy): domain Bacteria; phylum Pseudomonadota; class Gammaproteobacteria; order Pseudomonadales; family Moraxellaceae; genus Acinetobacter. The sequence continues at coordinate 7,365 of NZ_CANLSL010000038.1, forward strand.
TTCATTGAGTAAATCCTAAACTCAACTAATTCTTTTATTTATCAGACAACCATTTTTCGACATTCGACGGCACATTCACGGCAAGCATCAGCACATTGCTGGCAGTGTTGATGCTCATGTTGGCTACATTCATCTGCACAGTATTCACAAGCCTTGGCACAAAGCTCACAAATTTCTTTCATAAAAGGAGATTCTTTTTGCTGCATACGAGCACAGAGCTGACAAATATCTGCACAATCTAGACAACGCTGAATACATTCTTGCATCATCTCCAGATTTTCTTCTTTTAGACAGGCATTTGCACAACTGGCACAGGTAAGGGAACAGCTCATACATGCCTTTGCGCAATCTGAAAATTGGATATCGTTCATCATACTTACCTAAAGTCACTTGATTTAGGAATAAGCTAATCAAAAAAAAAGATATACACTAGGACGATTAGGTAAGGGAAAGTAAAATAGTTATAGATTTTGTTAAATGGTTTTAGATGCTGGCTTTGAGTGATTTAGCTGCTCATGTATTCAATACATATAAAAATATGATCTACTTTCATTCTTATTTTTCTATAGTTTTTCTAAAAGGCACTGTTGCAAATAGAGATTTGAGTCGATGATGTTCCCTTTAAAAAGTACTTAGAGACCGAAAACCCTGTTGATTAGACACACTTCACCCTGAGGCTGACCATAATAAAATGACGATGCTTGTCCTTTACGTAGTGCACGCATGACTTCAATACCTTTAATTGTGGCATAAGCCGTCTTCATAGATTTGAATCCTAATGTGGCCCTGATGATCCGCTTTAGCTTGCCATGATCACATTCAATCACGTTATTTTTATACTTAATCTGCCTGTGCTCAAGGTCTGGTGGACATTTACCTTCCCGTTTTAACCGTGATAAAGCACATCCATATGTGGGTGCTTTATCCGTGTTGATCACTTGTGGAATTTGCCACTTCTTCACATTATTTAAAATTTTTCCAAGAAAACAATATGCTGATTTGGTATTACGTCTAGAAGAAAGATAAAAATCAATGGTATCGCCACGTTGATCGACTGCACGATACAGATAAGACCATCGTCCATTCACTTTTACATAGGTTTCATCAATATGCCACGAGCTCAGATCTGTAGGATTACGCCAATACCAGCGTAAACGTTTTTCTATTTCAGGAGCATAACGTTGAACCCAACGGTAAATAGTCGTGTGATCAACATTCACACCCCGTTCGGCCAGCATTTCCTGCAGTTCACGATAGCTAATGCCATATTTACAATACCAGCGCACAGCCCAAAGAATGATTTCGCCCTGAAAATGCCGACCATGGAAAGGATTCATATGCTGCACCTTTAGCTAAAACAGTCTTCAGCTTACCATTCGTGGTTATTTGCAAAAGTGCCGGTGATTGAATATTTAAAAGCAGATTGGCAAGGTTTAGCAGATGTACAACTTGCGACACTAAACTGGGTAGATTGGTTCAATAAAAAGCGTGTACACAGTGCACTGGGTTATGTATCGCCTTTTGAGTTTGAAGCAATGTACTATGATAAGATTAACCCGTTAGGTCAGGTGGCCTAACTTAAATAAAAAAGTCTCCGACAAACCTGGTACGGTTCAGGGTTTATAATCCAAATTTCAGAGTAAGGAATCTACTACTTATATAATAGAGATTCCATCTCCAAAACAGTACTACTGTATGAATGAGTTGTATTCAATGCAGGGAAGAATGTAGATCCTTAATACTAACGGAAAATTATTTTACTGAATTTTCATGTAAAGACTCATTTAATTGATCAATCACTGTCGTCCATTCACCATCAGAGTGTAGTTTTTCTTCTAAAAAATGACGTTGAGCATCAGTCCAAAAAATTGCTTGTGTTAAAAAAACATCTCCAGCTAGCTGATGGCTCTCTATGAATTTTGCAATTGCTTCTTCAGTAGAAGCTAAACCAAGCTGTTCAAATAATTTGGTCATTCTTGGACGTGTTTGAGTCATGTGCTTAGCCCATAAATTTATATTAGATCAAATTAAACATAACATGTTTATATTTAAACTAAAATATAAAAAATTAAATAGCTACTATTTTCTTAGACAAAATGATTACTACATTTCATAAATCAACCACCTACATAATTTGTTTGTTAAATGATCATTATTTTTCAATAAGATTATTTTAATAGTTAAAGATTTTAAATTTTAAAAATGACAAAAATGTAATTTTGAAGTCATCGCTCTGTTTCTGTCTCTCACTAATAATTGAAATATAAGAGGAGATGATGTGGTCTCATTAAATATAGATTTTATAAAGTCATCTCTAATGAACTAACGAATCAAGAGGAAACGTAAATGAAATTATTTCAAAATAAAATGACTGCTCTACGTAATGTTGTAGTAGCTGCAACGATGATTGTGGCTACTACAACTACGTTCGCTCATGTGAGTTTAGTGAGTGCGATTCCTGCGGGAAATGCATCTATCCTTAGTCAACCAAAGAACTTGACCCTTAACTTTGGTGCAGAGGTTATGTTGATGAATATTAAGTTACTGGATGCTCAGCGAAGAGATGTTCCTTTAACATATAAAGTTACTCATGACTTAAAGAAATCCTTTGATGTCGCTCTTCCGAAACTGAAAAAAGGTAAATATACCGTTGTCTGGACAACAATGGGGAAAGATGGTCACAACATGAATGGTGAATATAGTTTCACTATCAAATCAACTAAATAAGAATTGATTACCTTTCAACATGTCAGTGAGGTGCTGGCATGTTGTTCTAGAATGGACAAAAATAATGATTTCTGAATATTGGATGTGGGCCACTTGGTTAACTAAGGTTATTTTATATTTAAGTGTAGCTTTTGTCGTTGGTGGAGCCTTTTGCTATTTTTTACTTAGACAATATCTTGAATTAAAAGAATCGATTCTTAAATATATTACAATTGGCGCTGGATTAGGCCTAATTTCCAGTACCTTGGGATTTTTTATTCTGATTGGTAGTTTTGCCAATACTGGGCGAATTCAAACATGAGGTGCGACAGATTTAAAAGCACTATGATAATCAACCAGTTGAGAAAAAGCCTCCAATGG
>NZ_CANLSL010000039.1 GCF_947493735.1 uncultured Acinetobacter sp.
CCACTTACCCAAGTTACGCCTTAAATTTGGCTCAATTAGGGGCGCTTTGCATTTCAAATCTTTGTGCAACAAAGCCACTTGGAACTGAGCAAAAAATGATTTATGAAAGAGGTCTAATTACTCATGTAAAATAAATGACATATTTAATAGATCTCTTGCGAAAGTAAAAACCACCTCAATATAAATTTCATGAGATATCAGAAATTAAATCGTTTTTCAGATTCTGAATTCAAACGCTTGGTTGGCGTACCTCGACAAGTTTTTACTGAAATGGTAGAGGTTTTAGAAAAAGCAGAATCACTCAAAAAGAAATCAGGTCGTCCTCATACTTTAGATATAGAGGATCAGTTGTTATTAACTCTCAATTACTTACGGAACTACAGCACTCAACTGGAATTAGCGGCAAATTACCATATCGCTGAAAGTAATGTGAATCGAACCATTAAAAAGGTTGAAGATGCATTGATGAAATCAAGACGTTTTACTCTGCCAAAACGAAGCATTACCACAGCAGACGAACACTTTAACTGGGTCATTATTGATGCGACAGAATGTTCAATAGAACGTCCGAAAAAAAAATCAGAGTAAGTTCTAAAGTGGTAAAAAGAAGAAACATACGCTAAAAGCACAAGTGATCTATCATCCGAACAGCAAACAAATCATAGGGCTAGATATATCGAATGGCAGTCAGCATGATATTAAATTGGCAAGAAAAACGGTTAAGAAATTCAAACATTGTGAATATGTTATGACCGATTTAGGGTACTACGGATTAGAGCAAGATGGCTTTAAATTATTGATGCCAATAAAGAAAAAGAAGAATTTACCCTTATTTGATGTTGAGAAAAGGTACAATAAAATGATTGGAAAAATACGAGTTGTGATCGAACACATTAATAGTCAATTGAAAACATTTAGAATATTAAGTGAACGCTATCGAAATAGACGGAAAAGATTCGGTTTACGCATTAACTTAATTGCTGCACTCGTAAACCGGATAAACTTGCAATAATGACTTTCGCAAGAGATCTAATATTAATAAATCTTCAAAAATCGCAAACCCACTCCCGGTTCAGTAATAATATATTTAGGCTGCACAGCATTATCATTTAACTTCACTCTTAATTTAGCAACCAGAATCCTTAAATAATGCGTATCTTCTTGGTGCGTTGGCCCCCACAGCTCTTTCAGTATTTGCGGCTGGGTAATCAATTGGCCTTTATTTTTCGCCAATAAATTCAGCAGCTGATATTCTTTGCGCGTTAAGGAGAGCAATTGTTGATTTAAAAAAACCTGCCGTTTGGAAAAATCGATTTTTAATACGCCATCATCAAAAATTGTCGTATAAACAGTACTATGCTGATGCTGCCTAAGCAGTACACGAATGCGCGCCATCAGCTCCTGAACACTAAACGGCTTGGTCACATAATCATTTGCGCCAGCATCCAGAAGCTTCACTTTTTCTTCTTCATTTGCTCGCACAGACAGCACTATCACTGGAACGTGCGACCATGTGCGAAGCTCAGACAAAACCTCATAACCATCCAAATCTGGCAAACCCAAATCGAGGATCACTAAATCCGCGCCTTGCAAAGCTAGGAGTTCCAAACCCTTTTGGCCATTTTCAGCCAAAAGGGTTTTATAGCCTTGCGCTCTGAGTGCTATATCCAAGAATTTTCGAATCTGATTTTCATCATCAATAATCAAGACATTGGTCATGGAGCTGGCTGATTCATTCTGTTCTGGCATTTTCCCACCTAAAAGCTGCTAGATGCTTTAAGTAATTTGCTGAATAGGAAGCTGTATGCGGATACATGTTCCTTGATTGTTCTTGCCTGATGATGCCATGATTTTCCCCATATGCGCACCCACAATCGCTTTCACAATCGTCAAGCCCAAGCCTGTACCATATTGCCCGCGGTCACCGCGCTGCATGGTATAAAACATGTCAAAAATGCATTCCCGCTCACCTTCCGGGATACCCTGCCCCTTATCAGTTATGGCAATTTCGATCTCATTTTCATTCACCTGCTGCACCTCAATCATCACAGCTTTATTCTCTGGTGAAAATTTTGCGGCATTTTCCAGCACATTAAAAATGGCCTGTTCAATCAAGGCGGCATGTACAAATAAACTCAAAGATTCTTGAGGCGCATGCACTTCAACTAATGCATCTGGCATATAACGGTTTAAACGGCGCACTGCTGAACCGATCAGTTCATCAACTCCAATCCAGTCCCGCTTCAAGCTTAAGCCTTCATGGCCTAAACGGGTCATATCCAGTAGGTTTTGAATATAGCGGTCTAAACGTTCCCCCTCTAAATGAATCGCTTCCAGCAAGCTGTCCTGATCATTTTCATTCATGGAATGGCGGTAAGTGCTCAAAGTATCCGCTGCTCCAATCATCGACGCCAAAGGCGAGCGTAAATCGTGCGATACGGATGATAATAATGCCGAGCGCAATTTTTCCGTTTCAGAATTCACATTGGCTATTTCCAAAGCCTTGGTCAGCTGGGTGCGGAAAATCGCCTGCGCAAGATACTCTACCATGAGTTCAGCGAGCTGTTTTTGCTCCGTATTGATTACTGCTTGCACATCTTTAAGTTTCAACCCCACCACGCCTAAGCATTGCTTGGAAGCCAATAAGGGCAAAAACCACCACTCATTTTCCGTCAAGGTTTGGGTAAAGCGACCGGACGGTTGATGGTTTTTGAATGTCCAATCGGCTGAAATTTTTTCTTTATTACTCATGATAGTGGATGATGCTTGAGTTGCTGCAGTATCTGGGAAATACAGCCAGACATCTGCATTGAGATTTTTACTCAGGCTATGTTCAGCAATCTCCTTGATTTGTGCCAAATCTAATGCTGTGGACAGCTTCTGCCCTAAATCCTGCATAATGCTGTTATAACTGTTCGCCGTTTTGAGTGCAGTCACCTGCTCTTTCAAACGTGACGCTAATCGGCTCGAAATTAAAGCCGCGCCCAAAAATGCAATCACGGTGACAATCCCCTGATGTGCAGAAATCTGAAATGTAAATTGCGGGGAAATAAAGAAAAAATTATAAGCTAGAAAGAATAGGATGGCTGAAAAAGCTGCAGCCAGCATCCGTGTTTTTGATGCCACAAAAACCACAGCGGTGATAAAAATCACCGAAAGATCTTCAATCCCTAAATACTTTTCCCCTAAGCTTGCAATCACAATGCTGATGACCGTGGTGGCTAGTACGTACTGTATTTCTCTCAGCGACAAGAATGCCCTTTGAGTGAAAAAGGACAGATGCTTATTCTCTGCAATAATCGGCACAATACTGAGTTCAAAACTGGGCCGGTATTGCAGTAATTGATCAATCAAATTGAGCCTTAAATTCAGCGAAAACTTTTGCGGAGCCGCTTGTGCTAAAACCAAGGTTGAAATGCCGCGGTCCATCACATAATCAAATAAAGTTTTAGCATGTTGCTGGCCGTGAAGGACTTCTGTCATTCCACCCATTTGACGCGTTAAGTTTAAAGCCCGTTCAATTTCACGGCTTTGCGAGTTTTCCTGTTTATTCATGATTTGCGTATCATGAGAAAAAGCAACAACCGTCCATTTTGCCGCACGATGCTCGGCAATACGGCATCCAGTCCGAACTAAAGCTTCAGAATGCCCTTTGCCATCAATCATAATTAAGACATGATTTTTTAAGGGGATTTGAGCAAGCCCTTGAATGGCGAAATTTTCGCGTACATCATTATCAACATAATTGGCAACGGTTTGCATTGCCAGTTCACGCAGTGCCGTTAAGTTGGAGCTGTTGAAAAATCGCTGTAAGGCCTGTTCCGCCTGCTCAGGCACATAAACCTTCCCTTGGTTTAAGCGCTCCAACAGCTCATTCACAGGCAAATCAATTAAGCGGATATCTCTAATCCGTTCGAACACCCGGTCTGGCACGGTTTCAGTGACACGAATCCCAGTGATTTGATATACCACATCATTCAAACTTTCCAAATGCTGAATGTTCATGGTGGTAAAAACATCAATACCAGCATCTAATAATTCATTGATGTCTTGCCAGCGTTTTTCATGACGGCTGCCGGGCATATTAGTGTGGGCAAATTCATCCACCAAAACAATACTGGGCTTTTTATCCAAAACGGCATCTAGATTCATTTCCTCCAGATGCTGCCCTTGATATTCAATAGCCTTGCGCGGAATTATATCTAAACCAGAAATTAAATTTTCAGTTTCTCTACGGCCATGCGTTTCTACATAGCCAATGACGATATTAATACCCTGCAGCGCCAGTTCATGCGCACGAACCAGCATGGCAAAGGTCTTTCCCACGCCCGGAGCTGCGCCTAAAAAAATCGTCAGCCGCCCAGACTGATAACGCTGTGTATGTTGCAGCAAAACATCGGCTTTATTGGTTCGTGGATCAGTCATAGAAGTAATCTTTATTTATTGCTTTAAAAGATGTTTTTAAATTCATTTAAATGCGTCTAAAGTCAGCTTGGCTATTGCTGGGCAATATGGATGCCACCGTTGGGCGGAGGTATAGAACATCCCCTCGCCCAACAATCGTATATAACTTAATTCAGATTATTCAATAGCTTTCAATCACTATATTTTAATCATCAAGCCATTCATATCACTTCCCGCCCCGATCCAAAGCCAAATTCAATTCAAGCACATTGACACGTGCCTGCCCTAAAATCCCAAAAATCGGCTGAACCGTATGCGACTGAATCAGTTTTTCGATATTCTGTTCAGGCATATGCCGTGCATGGGCAATCCGCTTCACTTGAATCATGGCTGATTGCACGCTAATTTCAGGGTCGATGCCGCTGCCTGAAGCGGTGACCAGATCCGCAGGAATTTTAGATTTTTCAATCTGTTCCTTCGCTGCGATTCGATTCAGCCGTTCCTCTATGGCTTTCTGCAGTTCAGGATTGGTTCTCGCCATGTTGCTTCCGGCCATCGCCATAGGATCATAATTTGCGGCAGATGGACGCGGATGGAAATATTGAACTTGGGCAAAAGGCTGTGCCACTAAGCGTGAACCGATCACTTGATTATTTTCGACAATCAAGCTGCCGTTGGCTTGTTTTGGAAAGAGCATTTGTCCTAAGCTGGTTGCAGCAGCACTATATACAAAGCCGCATAAGCCTAGAGCAATGATGGTCATTCCAAACGAAGCGCGCAGTTTCTCACCCCATGATGAGTCTGCCAATTGATGATTTTGCATATTCACTTTGTCATCCTCAAAAAATTTATAGGGCCAAGATTGGACTGATCAGCAGATCAATCGCTTTAATGGCAATAAACGGTAGCAGCACCCCGCCCACACCATAAATCAGCATGTTGCGGCGCAATAATTGGGTAGATGTCGAAGGTTTGAATTTCACACCGCGCAGTGCAATTGGAATCAGCAGAGGAATAATGATCGCATTAAAGATCAGCGCAGACAGGATGGCACTTTCAGAACTGCCTAGTTGCATGACATTTAACACATGCATTTGCGGAATTGCCGCGACGAATAATGCCGGCAAAATTGCAAAATACTTTGATACATCATTCGCCAAGGAAAAGGTGGTTAATGCACCGCGAGTAATCAGTTGCTGTTTGCCTATTTCAACCACAGATAGCAATTTTGTTGGATCAGAATCTAAATCCACCATATTGCCTGCTTCTTTGGCTGCTTGCGTTCCCGAGTTCATGGCTAAGCCAATATCTGCTTGGGCTAACGCCGGTGCATCATTAGTACCGTCACCGACCATCGCTACCAAATGTCCTTTGTTTTGCTCGGTTCGAATGCATGTGAGTTTATCTTCTGGTTTCGCTTCAGCGATATAATCATCCACACCAGCCTCTGCTGCGATGGCCGCTGCTGTGAGCGGATTATCTCCGGTCACCATCACAGTTTTAATGCCCATTTCACGTAAGCGCGCAAATTTTTCTTTAATGCCTTGCTTAATCACGTCTGATAGTTCAATGACACCCAACAAATTCTGATCTTTAGCCACGACCAGCGGCGTTGCCCCTTTTGAAGCTATTTGTTCTACGCGCGCTTTCAGTTCGGCATGATTTTCAAGGTTTTGCGAAGCGAATTTAAGAATGGCATCCATAGCGCCTTTACGCACTTGATGACCATCCGCCAAGTTAAGGCCTGAAATGCGTGTGGACGCATTAAAAGCGATAAACTCAGCCTGTTCAGGCTCGGCCACTCTTTCACCTTGCTCTTTGGCCAAAGCAACCACCGATTTACCTTCTGGCGTTGGATCGGCCAAAGAAGTCAGTACCGCCGCTTGGCGAAGTTCAGACTCCGTCACTCCTGTTAAGGGATAAAAAGCAGTCGCCTGACGGTCACCGTAAGTAATAGTTCCGGTTTTATCGAGTAGTAAAACATCTATATCGCCTGCAACTTCAACCGCCTTGCCTGATTTGGCAATCACATTGGCTTTGAGCGCTCTGTTCATCCCTGCAATTCCAATAGCTGGCAATAAGCCGCCGATGGTGGTTGGAATCAAGCAGACCAATAGCGCCACCAATAAAATCGGGCTGATTTCAATATGCAGGAAATGTCCAATCAACGGCAGGCTGACCACGACGATGATAAAAGTCACAGTCATCACGGTCAGTAAAATACCTAAGGCAATTTCATTCGGTGTTTTTTGACGGTTTGAGCCTTCGACTAAAGCAATCATTCGGTCGAGAAAGCTATTTCCCGCCTCTGCGGTCACTTGCACGATGATCCGGTCGGTTAAGACTTTGGTTCCGCCAATCACCCCAGATTTATCTGTGCCCGCTTCACGGAGTACCGGCGCAGATTCACCTGTTACTGCAGCTTCATTGATCGTAGCAAAGCCCTGAATTATTTCACCATCTGCGGGAATCAATTCCCCTGCACGCACTTCAATCAAGTCATGCATGTTCAATTCAGCCGCTGAAATCTGCACCCCATCCATATCATCTTTAGAATGGATCCGGCGCGCCGTCAAATTCTGACGCGCTTGACGCAGGGATGACGCCTGTCCGCGGCCTTTGGCTTCAGCAACCGCTTCGGCATAATTGGCAAAGAGAACCGTCACAAATAAAATCAACGTCACCAATAAGCCAAAAACCAAACTAGATTGACCTAGAATTGTACTAACCAGTGTAATCAGCGTCCCAAGCCAAACGATGGCCATCACCGGATTTTTAATCACATGCTGCGGCAGCAGTTTAATAAAGGCATTTTTCCATGCTTCAGCTTGAAATAAGGTTGAAGCTATGGTGTTTTGCTGTGTTTGAACAGTGTGTTTTGAATGATTCATTGTACTCACCCTTAACCTTGAACCAATAACAGATGATCAGCAATTGGCCCCAAGACCAGGGCTGGCATAAATTGCAATAAGGTCAACATCACCACAATGGCAATTAAAGTCAGTGCGAATGTTGGCGTTTCGACTTTTAAACTGCCGCTGCTTTCAGGTGCTTGGCGTTTAGCAGCTAAACGTGTAGCGATGATTAAAGGAATAATTAATGTCGGGAAACGGCCGAGCAATAAAGCAATACCGCATGTGACATTCCACCACACGGTATTGTCTGATAGCCCTTCAAAGCCTGAGCCATTGTTGGCAAATGCAGACACATATTCGTACAGCACTTGAGAAATGCCGTGGTATTGCGGATTACTGTTGCCCGTCAATTCAGGAAAAAATACAGTTATTGCGGTTAAACCAAGAATGACGATGGGTTGGATCAAAATCACAACAGCGAGCAGCTTGATTTCACCGGCTTCAATTTTGCGGCCAAACAATTCTGGGGTGCGGCCGGTCATTAAGCCTGCAATAAAGACTGCTAAAAACAGATAAATAATGAATTGCTGTAAACCACAGCCAATCCCGCCCCAAATGGCATTGATCAGCATATTGGACAATTGCACCATACCTGTGAGCGGTGCAGATGAATCATGCATCATATCCACTGAGCCGTTATTGACTTGGGTGGTGACCGCTGACCACAAAGCAGATGATGCCTCGCCAAAACGCACTTCTTTACCTTCCATGGCGGAAAGCAATGTCGAAGTCGATGAAAGGCTTTCTGACCAGATAGCGCTAGTCGCAGAAATGATCGACATCAGCAGCATTGAAGCAAAGACCAAGCCTGCGAATTTGGCGCGTTTGGTGAAAAAGCCCAGCATAAAAATCACCGAAACAGGGATCAGTAAAATCGCAAGCATTTCCAGAAAGTTTGACAATGGTGTCGGATTTTCCAAAGGTACACTGCTGTTCGGACCATACCAGCCACCACCATTACTGCCCAATTGCTTAATTGCTACCATGGGCGCAACAGGGCCTAAAGGTATTTTTTGCGTTGTTAATTCGCTGCTTTGGTCGATGACTTGAACTTCTGGGCCGCCTTGAAAAGTCGATGGTACGCCTTGGCTAGTGAGCAATAATGACCAAACCATGCATAAAGGAATCAGAAAGCGGAACGTCGGACGAATCACATCGGCCCAATAGTTGCCGACATTAATTTGTTGCACTTTATGCTTAAAGCTGGTCTGTTGATCGGTTTCAGAAAGTGCATTGGATTGTTTGTAGAACAGTGCTCGAACTGTAGCCACCACCATCGCCAGGCCCATCATCGGCGTGATGATCTGCAAGCCGACAATGCCGACCATTTGCGATAAATATGACAGTTGCGCCTGTCCTGAATAGTGCTGCTGGTTGGTATTGGTCAGAAACGAAATCATGGTATGCAGCGCCAAATCCCATGACATATTCGGTGCATGGTTTGGGTTCAACGGCAGGCTGGCTTGAACCATAAATAGAGTCCAAGTCACCAAACCGATCACTGCACAGCTCATGACAAAATTGAATGAATAGGTTTTGACATTCATCCCCCGTTTGGGATTGATTCCTAAAACCGCGTAAATGGGCTTTTCAATCCAATTGAATAGAGGATCAATTTTCATATCGCGGTTGTGCATAATTGCTGCGAGGTATTTACCCAAGGGATAAGCCAGAACAAAGACGATGGCTAAAAGCAAAGCAAACTCTAACATGGCATTTCACTCCTATGTTTCAGAGCTGAAATCTGCTTAAAGAAGTTGAAATAAGATATATTTTGATTGTTTTGTACAACGCAATTTTTTTGATGCTGTACCTGCTGATGCGCGTGAATGACCGCACTCATGTTTTTCCTCCTAAGCATTGGGATATTCCACTATCTAGTATGAAAAATAAAACCGTAAAGTCTCTATCCATAACTTTGGATGCCGCGTAAAGAAAGCGTAAAAATTTGGCTCAGTGAATTTATAAATGCAGAAAAATATCTTAAAAGTGATGGCTATTATTATTCTGTGACGGCTTTGTTGCACAAACCTATCTGTAAAGGCTTTTTTAGCGATATAATTTTCAAATGAAGAAGCCTACACACAAAAT
>NZ_CANLSL010000040.1 GCF_947493735.1 uncultured Acinetobacter sp.
TATTTGAAGTCGTTTTGTTGCATGGTGGAAAATTCGGCAACTAACACTTGAAAAACAATTGATTTATACCCATTATCGAATCAGTGTTATACTGCACGACCATTTGGGGGTGTTATTGGCTTCGACGCTGGTGATGAAACTCATAGATGCATGCCGAGAGCGCATTTCCTCTCGTAAATCAAATTTGCATTTTTTAGTCGCAAACGACGAAACTTACGCTCTAGCTGCCTAAGGGCAGCTTGTCCGCTTCACTGAATACTTGTGGTCAGTGAACCCGACTGAAGCGAACGCACACAAGTCCGTATAAAGTCACGCTTCGGGGCTTTATACCAAACTTAGAAGATCGCGCTTTGTACCCTGTTCGTCGGGTCACAAAGAGTTAAAATAATAGACGATATCTAAGCATGTAGTATTCTCGAGTGTAGTGCTTGCGGACGCGGGTTCAACTCCCGCCACCTCCACCAAAATTCTTTCCGAAGTAATCCATCGGAATCTAAAAAAGCCTTTAAACTCAATGTTTAAAGGCTTTTTTGTTTGTCTATGAATAGTCGTTTCTTATATTTCTGTATCCTATTTTTTATCCATAAGTTATCATCAACTCAGAGATAGATAATACAAATCAAATTGAGTGAAACTCATTTTCTCAAAATCTTGTTAGGTTTTTTGGATGGCTTCACACAAATTTCATGATAAAAAGACTATATTAACAATGGATAATCTTGTGATTTGATGGATGTAGGCTTACAGATCGGTTAAAAGGATCAAGGATCAGTTGTTAATGATACGTTTTTTTCTAAGGTGGGTGGACAGTTGGTCACATGATGCGGATATGCAGATGCATGATTACCAAATGAATTCATCCTCGAAAATTGTATCTTCAAAGTCATCAGATATTCAATGGCTCAGATTAATCCCATTTATTTTGTTGCATATCAGTTGTCTTGCAGTGTTATGGGTGGGTGTGTCATGGTTTGCCGTTGGTTTTATGTTGATGTTTTATCTGATTCGAATGTTTGCAATTACTGCATTTTTTCATCGTTATTTGGCGCATAAAACATTTAAAACCTCTCGACCTGTACAGTTTTTCTTTCTGCTAATTGGAACCATGAGTGCCCAACGTGGTCCGCTATGGTGGGCGGCCCATCATCGTGTGCACCACCGTTATACCGACACGGAAATTGATCCACATTCCTCACAGCATGGTTTTTGGTATAGCCATATTGGCTGGTTTTTAAATCAGCAGAATTTTTCTACACGAAAAGATTTGATTAAGGATTGGCTCAAGTATCCTGAGTTGACTTGGTTAGATCGCTTTAGTTTGCCGATTGTTATTTTGACGGCGATCGCAATTTATGCGCTGGGTGATTGGTTAAGTGTGGCTTATCCGAGCCTAAATACTTCAGGTGCACAGCTCTTGGTTTGGGGCTTTGTCATTTCGACGGTGTTGTTGATTCACGCAACCTTATGTATCAATTCTTTGGCGCATCGTTATGGTCATCGTGATTTTGAGACGGATGATCAGAGTCGTAATAATCTGTTTTTAGCGATTATTACTTTGGGTGAGGGTTGGCACAATAATCATCATTTTTATGCAGGTAGTGTGCGTCAGGGATTTTATTGGTGGCAGCTAGATGTTAGCTATTATATTTTAAAGCTCATGTCTTATTTTGGCTTGGTGTGGTCAATGAATCCTGTGCCTGAAAAGGTTTATCAATATCGCCATGATCACGATTTAACAAATCCGCATCAGCCAATACAAGAGCAGGAATCGCCATGAAGATTGCCATCATTGGCTCTGGCATATCAGGAATGTATGCTGCATGGCGACTTTCCAAAACACATGATGTGACAGTATTTGAGAAAAATAACTATTTTGGCGGTCATACCGACACACATCAGCTGAATATTGACGGTCAAAATATCGCTGTTGATAGCGGTTTTATCGTGTTTAATGCCTTGAACTATCCTGTTTTTTCAGAAATGCTCAATCAGCTTGGAGTGGAATCACAGCAAAGCAATATGAGCTTTTCTGTGAATAATTTGGTGTCTGGACTGCAATACAACCCATCGAGAAAGCGTTATTTGTTGGCACGTCCGCAGAATTTTTTTAATGCGTCTTTCCGAGAGATGTTGAAGGATTTGATTCGATTTTATCAAGACAATGTCAACTGTGATGTTTCGCAAATCGATGCCGATTACACCATTGATGATTATCTGAATGATCATGGCTATTCCCAAGCCTTTCGTGATGAACATCTGTATCCAATGTGTGGTGCGCTTTGGTCGTGTACTGGGCAGTCTGTGGCACAGATTCCTTATCAATTCGTGATTCAGTTTTTTCAGCATCATCGCATGCTTTCCCTCAAAGATCGTCCGCAGTGGCAAACCGTGCGAGGTGGTTCGGCAAGTTATATCCAAGCCATCCGAGCGCAATGTCCGTCGATAACTTGGAAAAATGTGGCGGTGAACTCCGTCAAACGATCAGCAGATCAAGCATTGCTTAGCACATCAGCAGGAGATTTTGTGTTTGATTGGGTGATTTTTGCCAGTCATGCCGATGACACTTTAAATATGCTGGCTGATGCTAGCGAGATAGAGCGAGAGATTTTAGGAAAATTTCAATATCAAGATAATCATATGGTGGTGCATGCTGACACGAAGATCATGCCCAAACAGCGTTCACAATGGGCAAGCTGGCATGTACATGTCACTGCAAATAATGAGCATGACAATGGGGAAATTAGTTCAGCTTTAAACGATCAAGAGACAAACTCAAAGGGACAAAATACGTCATCGATTCATTATGCTTATAGCTATTGGATGAATAATCTGCAAAACCTCAAATGCAAAACGCATATTTTCTCCACCTTAAATCCTAATCAAGCCATTGATCCAAAAAAAATCTTTGTCGAACGACATTATCGCCATCCCGTATTTGATCCTGCGGCGATCGCCACACAATCAAGATGGTACGAGATCAACGGTAAACATCGCAGTTCATTTTGTGGTGCTTATTGGGGTTGGGGCTTTCATGAAGATGGTGCCAAGAGTGCATTGAATGTGGTCAACGCCATTGAGGCGATGTGTGATCAGGAGCGTGCCTATTAATCGATTGAATCTGCTATCCCGCGTCGCCATTGCCAAAGCATGGATACGTCACCGTCGTTATGCGCCGAAAAAACATCATTTTCAATCGACTTTGCATTATTTATATTTTGATCCCGATCAGTTGGCAGAGATCAGTCAAGGCTCGGCGTTGTGGTCACATCGTCGTTTTAATGTATTAAATCTTTACGAAAATGATTTTCTAACCGCTTATCAGGGGACGATTCGAGAGAAAGTCGATCAAGCGATTTCTACTCATTATCAAAAAGATTCGAATACTCAGATCAAAAAAAAATTAGCATCAGATGATCAAATTCGAGTACTTGCTTTGCCTCGTACTTTGGGTTTTCGATTTAATTCTGTGGTGTTTTATTATGTGTTTGATGCTACTACACAACTCAAATTTATTCTCAGTGAAATCACCAACACACCGTGGAATGAGCGAAAAATTTACGTGCATGACTGCGATATCGCTACCAATAAAATGCAAAATGCTAGGCAAAACATATCTACTCAATCAGAAAAGCAATTTTCAAATCAGCCACAACAACAATCTCCAAATCAGTTAGCAGATCAGGATGCTCGATTTGATTTTGACAAGGCATTTCATGTCTCGCCATTTATGCCAATGAATTTGCAGTATCAGTGGCATTTTCGGGTATCGAATAAACAAAATATCATCCATATGAAGCTGTTTGAGGCAGGTGACATGCTGTTTGACGCCACTATGCGCTTTGAGCTTGAGCCAATCACACTTTCTTCACAGCAGACTCGCTACGCTATCTATCATGTTTTTGAACCGTTAAAAATGGTTTTTGGGATTTATCTTCAGGCGTTTCGACTTTGGAACAAGAAAATTCCGTTTTATCAACATCCCAAAAAATCCTCGCCAAACAACACAGGAAATTAAAAGATCATGAATAATATCAAAGCCTTGATGTATGGTGAAAATAAACAATTGCCATTTATCTTGCGTGGTTTGAATCGACTGCGTCATGGTCAAATTACCTTTACTGGATTGTGGCAAGGCACAGTTGGGCAACAAAGTACAGATACTCAATATGATGAAGGTGCCTCAAATGGCACGATTGAAAACTTGCATGCTGTGGTGGAAATCCATGATAGTGCAGTGATTGAGTTGATCCTAAAACAAGGAGTGCTTGGTGCGGCAGAAGCTTACTTGCGAGGCTATTGGTCGAGCGATGATTTGGTGAAGATTGTAAGGATATTGGCGCGTAATCGTAATGTGCTTGATCGCATCAATGACAATGTGTTTAGCCAAGCCAGTCAGTCACTTTTAAAGCTGTGGTATCGCAGTCGTCGTAACTCCATTAGTGGTAGTCAAAAGAATATCGCTGAACATTATGACCTGAGTAATGATTTCTTTAAGCTATTTCTCGATCAATCGATGATGTACTCCAGTGCAGTCTTTGAAGATGATCAGATGACTTTGGATCAAGCGTCAGATTTAAAAAAGAAAATCATCTGTGAAAAACTTAAACTGAAACCAATGGATCATTTGGTTGAAATTGGTACGGGGTGGGGCGGGTTTGCCATCTATGCAGCGCAACATTACGGTTGCCAAGTGACCAGTATTACCATTTCTCAAGCGCAATATAATGAAGCCGTGGCTCGAGTGAAGGCAGCGGGGCTCAGTCATCGTGTGGATATACAACTGAAAGATTATCGTCACTTAAACGGTCAATTTGACAAATTAGTCTCTATCGAGATGATCGAGGCGGTCGGAGCAGATTACCTTTCGACCTATTTTGAAAAATGTCGCTCACTACTCAAACCAAACGGTTTGGCACTGATTCAAGCGATTACAATTGAAGATGCACGCTATGCCAAAGCCTTAAAAACGGTTGATTATATTAAGCGTTATATTTTCCCTGGAAGTTTTATTCCATGTATCAGTGTGATGACACAAACCGCATCGAATCATCAACTGCGACTCAAACAGCTCGATGATATCGGGCAAAGCTATGCAAAAACCATTCATATTTGGCGGGAGCGTTTTCTTGAAGCTAAAGCGCAGGTCTTGGCGATGGGCTTTGACGAGCGTTTCATTCGCATGTGGGATTTTTATTTGTGCTATTGCGAGGGTGGTTTTGAGGAAGGTGTAATTAGTGATGTGCATTTGCTATTTGAAGCGAGTGCATATTAAAAATCATCATTCTCAACATTAATATACAAGCGAATAAATTCACGATCATAAATGTTTTACTCAACTGGAGATCAAGCAGGTGTTATGGACATTATTTTATATTGATCTTGCCATCATGTTTTTGGCGTGGTTGTTCGCAACATTTAATGGTCGTGCAGGGATTGTCGATGTGGCGTGGAGTGCTTGCATCAGTGTCAATATTTTACTTTGTGCATGGTTTTTTGACAGCGCACCTGAAAGCTTGCGCTTATTTCTTGCTGTGTTGAGTAGCGCTTGGTTTGTGCGCTTGAGTTGGCATTTGGCACGTCGTTATCTTTCAGAGTCTGAAGAAGACACGCGCTACGCTAATATGCGCCGAGCAATGGGACGCTTTCAGCATATCGGCTATCTTTTATTTTTTATTTTTCAAGCAGGACTTGCCATACTGTTTTCTTATCCGATGTATGCATTACTCAATACCGATGCATCGATGTGGCAAGCTTGGTTGGCAATTACCATGATTGTGGCTGCAGTGATTATGCTGATTGCATTTGTTGGAGAAGTGCTTGCCGATCAGCAATTGTATCGATTTAAACAACGTCTGGAAAATCGTGGAAGAACTATGGATCAAGGCTTATGGGCATATTCTCGTCATCCCAATTATTTTTTTGAATGGTTGCATTGGTTTGCCTATCCGATCATCGGACTTGCCGGTGGGCTTTATGTGCTGTGGATTTACCCAATCTTGATGTTTTTATTTCTGTATTACATCACGGGCATTCCTTTCAGCGAGCAACAAGCTTTAAAACATCGTGGTGAAAATTATCGTGACTATCAACGACGCACCTCAATGTTCATTCCATGGAAACCGAAAAGCAAATCCTAAATCAACAACATTGAACTCAAAAAGGCAATCAATAAAATGGACACAATGATTAAAAGTGCTTTAAAAGTCGTCGAAAGTGGCGTACTACCTGACGTTACGATTCGATCGGCAATTCGTCATCTGAGTAGAAAGCGACTAAAACAAGAAGGACGGGATAATCCGACACTCGCCGCAGCACGTTATATGGATGTGCTAAATATGCTGAAAGCCAGCGAAATCGCAATCGAAACAGACAAAGCCAATGAGCAACATTACGAATTGCCGACGGCGTTTTTCCAAGCGGTACTTGGAGAGCGCCTGAAATACAGTGCCTGCTTTTTTGCTAATGATCAGGTCAGCTTAGATCAGGCAGAAGTTGAAGCATTGCGGATTTATAGCGAGCGAGCCGAGATGACGGATGGTCAGCAGATTTTAGAGCTAGGCTGTGGCTGGGGATCACTGACATTGTGGATGGCTGAGCATTATCCAAATGCCAAAATCACCGCTGTGTCCAACTCCAAAACACAGCGTGCGCATATACTGCATCAGGCCGAGCTGAAAGGATTTAAAAACCTTGAAATCATCACTTGTGATGTCAATGATCTAGAGTTGGAGCATAATCATTTTGATCGTGTGGTATCGGTGGAAATGTTTGAACATGTGCGCAACTATCAACGGCTATTTCAAAAAATTCAATCTTGGCTAAAACCAGACGGCAAGCTGTGGTGTCATATTTTTTGCCATCGATTTTTGCATTATCCATTTGAAATCAATAATGAGTATGATTGGATGTCAAAATATTTCTTTTCAGGTGGGTTGATGCCTGCGGTGTCGACATTTTTACATTTCCAAGATGATTTACAACTGATCAATCATTGGCAATGGGATGGTACGCATTATGAGCATACTGCCAATGCGTGGTTAAAAAATATGGACGATCAAGCGGCACAGCTAAAACCATTATTTAAAACTGTCTACGGCAAGGATGCGAATATTTGGTGGCAAAGATGGCGAATTTTCTTTATGGCATGTGCCGAATTGTTTGGTTTAGATGATGGTCAAGAGTGGGTGATTGGGCATTACTTATTTGAAAAAAATTAGTTTCAAAAAAACATCATCACAGGCTGCGTGTATATTCGATTAACTAATGATTCAAATCATCTGACTAAGTTTAAAATTTAAAGTTTGAAGCAACGAGATAATGCATGATCAGTAAACGTACTGCGATAACACCACAAAAGAATGATCGTTTAGGGGTTATTTTTAGTCGTTACTATTGGCTACAGATTGCGTTGATTGCCTTGTCGATATTTATTGGACTTGCTTGTAGCGCATGGGTGATCAAAGGTTCACTGCTCAAAACTGCATTAGAACAAGAAATGGCACATTATTGGACTCGGCTTGATCGAGATGCCAATGCCAATTTACCTGATACCAAAAATCTATACGGTTATCGCTGGACGACCACAGTGCCACCTGATCAGTTTCGCAATGTGTCGCTGACATCGGGCGTACATCGAATCTATGTCGATGGTAAAGAGCGCATGACGGTCTATGGTGAGCGTGGCGATCAGCATGTGTTGTTGGTCTTTGGTGAAAGTAATGTCAATCAACTGGTGTGGATATTTGGTTTAGCACCGCTAATGCTAAGCTTATTTGTGCTATACAGTTTTTTGTGGTGGTCAAATCGTCGTGCGAAACGGTATTTTTCACCGATTACCCGGTTGGCGCATACCTTAGAAGATATAGATTTGGAAAATATCAATTGGTCAAAGCAGTCTACCCACACTTCGCCATTTCAAGAGATTCAAACCAATAACAATATTGAAGCTGCCGATCTCAAACAAGCTTTAGAAAAATATCATCTGATGCTGAGCCGAATGATCTTACGAGAGCGAGAATTTATCAGTGATGTCAGCCATGAGCTACGAACACCATTAACCGTATTAAAAGGCAATGTGCAACTCAGTCAAGCCAAATTTGGCAGTGACCGTGCCATGACTGCTATCGAAAATACCATTGATGATATGCAAGTTTTGGTGGATACATTGCTTGCGATTTCACGCAATAAAAGCAGTCAGCTTAGCTATCAATTTTTATATTTGTCTCACATCGTACAAAGCTTGATTGCGGATTTAGATCATGTCAGCACCTTCAAGGGCATTGCAATCAAATACCAGCTTGACGGTCAAGAACAACGACGTAAGCTACATTCGGCAATGACAAAAATGGTGTTCAGCAATATTCTGCGTAATGCGTTGAATTATTCGCAAGGAACACAAGTTGATGTGATTCAAAGAGATAAAATGATCATCATTGCGGATAATGGCATAGGTATCGTGGAACAGTATGATTCCACCAGTCCACAGATCACTCGCTTACTCGCCCAATCTGCCAAAGGGCATGGGATCGGACTATTATTGGTAGATAAATTATGTAAACAATTGGGTTGGCGAGTTGAGTTATTTGATCGACATCGTTTTCTTGCGCAACATCAAGGTTTGAATTTGCAAAACAGTCGTGGCTTGGTCGTGGTGATTTACTTTACTTAATGCTTAGATTCTCTATGCAATAATTTTCTAGGATTGAAGTGATTGTTCGGGAATCATTTTTAACCCAACGCCAGAGATGGTGTGAATCAGCTTTTTCTCAAAAGGTTTGTCTACCAGTTTGCGGAGATTATAAATATGTGATCTCAGCGCATCACTTTCTGGTTCTTCATCGCCCCAAACTGCCATAATCATCTCTTGTTTGGTGACAATCTTGGGGCTTTGACGCATTAAAATTTTAAGCAATTTAAATTGAATCGGTGGTAACTCTAAGCTGTGTCCTGCTCTGAATACAGTTTGTGTACTACTGTCCAAAGTCAAATCTTCGATCTGCAAAATGTGCTTTGAAACATCACCAGATGCCCGCTTGATCAATGCATTGGCACGTGCAACCAGCTCTTTAAAATCAAACGGTTTGACCAAATAATCATCGGTTCCATGATCAAATCCGCAGATTTTATCTTCCAAAGTATCTCTCGCCGTGAGCATAATTACAGGAGTATCGTTACATTGATCATTACGAAGCCACTGACAAAGGTCAAAGCCTGAGCCATCAGGCAGATTGATATCAAACAATAAAAGTTGATAAATATT
>NZ_CANLSL010000041.1 GCF_947493735.1 uncultured Acinetobacter sp.
TATTTTTATCTAATTTACAACGATTTATCTTCATTTTTATAGAGTAGCACTTCTGCTAATCTACTACAGCCCCTAATTTAATGTTAAAAATGATGCAAAAACATGAAATCTCGATCAAATAGCCTAAACATCTTTAAAAGGGGAAATTTAAAAGCGTTAGCATCACAGTTTCGTCACTGGATTTTAGACAATAGTGTAAATTGGTAAATCGCTGAGCTAAAGTGTTGTAGTCCAAACTCGATATGACAGTTATCCATTTTATAGTGTGCCTGTCAGGTTAAATTTGAGCTAAATTATTCTCAGCCCAAATCTGCTTCTAATCAAATAATGATTCAAATGGCGTGCCGCGCTGCTCAATCTAATTCACAGTGCCTAAAACAGGTATCAACTTCGGTCCAGCCATTCTCGCTTTGCTAATGATATCCACCAGCTCATAATAAGTCAGTTCAAACTTATCATCACTATCAAAAACATAAACCATGTTCTTGCCTTCATGTTCAGGCGGAGTAGGTGGTACAAATCGTTTCGGGATTAGGAGTTGAGTAATTTGTTCGTCAGTTAATTTAAATAAATGCATGTTTTTATCCTACTCTAGGTAAGTCAGACCATTTTGTTAAATACGATGGTGATCTAAGGTTTTGATTCATGTGCCATGAGGCTTCTTGATTGTTGGCAATGCCTAGCGTAACGAGATCCTTCCCGAACCGTTCACTGATGGCTTCAATAACATCTGAAAGTTTTTCACGCTCTTGCTTATGCGAATAGTCCGTGAATAGATCAGGCACAAATTTGGATTTATCCTTAATTTCTAAAAGTACGATTCCTGCCTTTTTATACTTAAAACCCTTCTTAAATATCTGATCGATACCTTTCATTGCAGCCTTGGTGATAAGTAACCAGTCGTCTGTATGCTCATGCATTTGAACTACGGTGTATGGGGTGTAACGCTCAGTCTTATCAAATCGACTGGTTTGAATATAAACCCCAATCATCTTGCAGATTGAGCCATCATCACGCATTCGCTTTACTGCTCTGGTTACATATAGTCGCACCGAAGCCTTTAGATCATCCACTTCATACACAGGGCTGCCATATGAACGGCTGCTGACAATCTGCTTTTTGGTTACTGCATCATCAGTCAGGTCGATACAAGACAAACCCTGTAACTCAAGTACTGTCTTTTCCATGACGATGCTGAATTGCTTTTTAATTTCTTTAGGATTGGCGTTAATCAGCTCTAGAACAGACTGGATGCCCATAGCATTGAGTTTCTTGCAGTTCTGCCTGCCGACCCCCCAAACATCAGATACATCGACTTGCGCCAGTAAAGTCTCAGCAGAGCACTGGTCCATATGAACTAAATTACACACGCCACCAAAATACTGGTTCTTCTTGGCTAAATGATTGGCAATCTTGGCTGCAGTTTTAGAGCGACCGATTCCAATACAGCAGGGTAGGCCTAACCATTGGAATGCTTTAGTTCTCATATCTTGCGCATATTCTGTCAGGTCAAATAAGTGCTCATACGCTGTGAGCTTTAGGAAGCATTCGTCAATTGAATAGACTTCTTGCTCTCCAGGTGCAACATAACTCCCGAGAAGCTCCATAAAGCGTCTGGACATTTCACCATACAGAGAGAAATTACTCGAGAGAACCTGAATGTTATGTTGTTTGATCAAATCCTGAATCTGAAATACAGGAACCCCCATCTTTATACCTAAGTCTTTTGCTTCTTGGCTTCTTGCTACGGCACAGCCATCGTTGTTGCTGAGCACAATGGTTGGGCGATCATTTAGGGCAGGGTTAAACACACGTTCACACGAGACGTAGCAATTATTCACGTCAACTAACGCGAATATTTCATTTTCACTTTTCATTTTTATTCTTCTTTTTATGAACGGTGATGAATACGTTTTAAATTAAAAGTCACTACACCCCAAATAGATATTGTCTGACTGTCGTTGGGAATGATGTGATTGTATCTAGGATTCTCAGCTTTTAACCAAAGGTCTGGAAGAGGGTAGTCTTCTTCTCCGAAAATCTCTTTGATTTCAGACTTAGACATCTTGCTTGTTATCATTAACCGCTTAATCGTCGAAGCACTATTATCAATTAATGCAATTACGATATCGTAGTGCTTTGCTTTTATACTGCGATCAACAATGATCGGATCATTAATCTCAAAACCTGCATCAAGCATCGATTCACTGTCTACTTAAGCGATAAATGTAGAAATAGGGTTATGAATAAGGAATTCATTCAGATCAAGTGCTTTATCTTGTTCATCCTTGGTACTAAATGCAGGACCAGCAGGAATGCGCTCTAAAGAGACTGGAATTGAGACTTTGGATTTGGGTAGTACTGCGGTTAACCCTAATTTCTCAACAAGTTCATTTTGAACAGCGATTTGTTCTAGAACTGTATTGATGGTAGGGCTTGGCTTACCCTCTGGACCCATGAGCTCTTGCAAAGATGACCATGCGTCATCAGAGAAGTAGATAGGCAACTTCTTAGACATGTGATACTCCTACGCTACATTGGCGTGTTTGGAAGTAGAATTTGTCTAAATATGATATTACTAACAGAGATTAAAATTCAAATTTAAAAAGTTGTGGATAAACAAGGAGAAGTCAGAATAAGTCGTTTTGTTTCTGCTTATCGCGTGGAAAAAAGATGAATTCATCGGGCATTTCAAAAAAATATTCATGCGCATGCTCATGATCTGCAGTTAGTCAATCTTTTCTATATTGATCTGGAATGACGATAATTGATCGTTTTTCATCCTTAGGTGCACGTAATTGATTCATGAAAGGGTGATGGTCTGAATTAATGGTTAACATTGAAAATGAGTTTACTTTATTCCCATTTATCACAGCGTCATCATATAAAGTAGAGATGGCACTTAAGATGGTTACTAAAATAAAAACACCAATAATAATAAACTTATAAAACAATATATTACAATTTTATATGATGCGTATGTTACGCATCATATAAAAGTCCTTCTATTTTGATATAATTACTCTGATCAATCCTTTGATAGGTTTCATTTAAAATTCATGAGTCTTACTGAAATCAAAGTTCGCCAAGCTCATTGCAAGGAAAAAACTTGTTTTTTATCCGATGAAGATGGACTTAGCCTGAAGATTGAGCCGAATGGAAGAAAATCTTGGTGCTATCGCTATACAGACCCAAAAACAAAAAAACGTCGCCGCATTCAGTTAGGACTTTATCCTGATTTATCACTGAAAAAGGCTCGACAAGTCAGAGATGACTTTAAGGACAATAATTTTTGTTTTGAAAAAGATACTATTTCTAATGTAATTACTTTTCGTAAGGTAGGGGAGGAGTGGCTGCAGTTCAAACTGAAAAATGCATTTAATGATTCACCCCGCTGCGGTGTACTACAGTTAGCAGAAAGATGTTTACAGCAAGATATTTATCCAGACCTTCAGGATTTACCTTTTCAAAACATCAAGCGTTATGACCTGGTTTCAGTAATCAAAAAAATAGAGGGACGCCAAGTAAAAGAACCTGTCAAGAAAGCTTGTAGTTATTTGAACCAAATTTATGACTACGCTGTAGCGATGGGTTATTGTGAATTCAACATCGCGCATGGTTTAAATAAAATCGCCATTAACAGTAAAATCAAGAAGAATTATCCGTATTTGAAAGCGGAGGATATATCAGATTTTAAGAAAAATTTATTAAAATTGGATGCCCATCCGATTATTAAAAAAGCACTGCTGTTCAAATTACATACTGGCGTGCGAGGGGCTGAATTGTTATTGGCTGAGCCTCATCATTTTGATTTAAATGAAAAAATCTGGAAAATACCTGCCTTGCATATTAAACAGTTTCGACGAAAAGTCATATTAGGCCATGAGATTCCCGACTTCTTAGTTCCACTTTCAGATCAGGCTTTAGATATTTTAAAAGACGTCATGCAATGGTCATACGGTGAAAAGTACATTTTTGCTAGCCCACGGAAACATAATCAACCGATTCATTTTAATACATTAAATATGGCTATACGTAAGATGGGCTATGGAAAACATCAATTATCCTCTCATGGACTACGTTCCACTTTTAGTACCATTTTGAATGACTCAGGTTTGTTCCAGGATAACTGGATTGAGGCACAACTTTCACATATTGATAAGAACCGTACCCGTGCCAGCTATAATCACGCTGACTATTTAGCCCAGCGGACTGAAATGATGCAGTGGTGGGGTGATTATTTAAGTACTGCTAAGTGAAAATCGTACTTTTATACATAGACTTAAAACATTATGGGGTTTCAAATGGATAGTAAACAATATACTTGCCGTGTTACATGGTCAGCAGAATATAATGAGTATGTTGGGTTGTGTGCTGAGTTTCCATCATTGTCTTGGCTTGATGCGGATCAGTCTAAAGCATTCTCAGGAATAGAGGAGCTCGTTGCTGATGTTGTCGCTGATATGATTAGCAATAATGAAAAAGTTCCTACACCACTCTCCGGGAAAATATAGTAGGCAGTTTGTTGTCCTTGTTCTCAGTGGTTCAACAAAAACTAGCCCTCGAAGCCGCAGAACGTGGCGTGGACATAAATTGTTTAGTATCAGTAAAAAGAGCGATGTAATTTTAGTACGAGTGAGTGATAGAGCAGGAACCTATGCTTCATATATTCAGTAAATGGTATGTTTTTGAATTAATAGGTATTTTTAAATAAAGCTTTCTTTGATTTAGTGCTTTTTATTTAATAAATTAATTTTAAAAACAACTTAGGCTAATTGATAAACACTATCTGGAAAGATTAAAAGAAAATATTTTTTAATTTCTGCTAATTCATTTAAGGCAGGTTCCCTTTCAAGCAGTTGAAATGTCCAAATAAGTACAGCCTGATGATTATCATAGCAAGTATTTACTCCAAGAAAATTAGCCATTCCATAACTTCTATTGATGTTCATTTCTTTAATTAATTGATTTCCTAAGTCACGAGCTTGCTGGCTGATCAATAACTCATTTGGTAACACGGCGGTCATCTCCACAAAATAATCTAATGCAGGTTCAATCCTTATATTTAAAAAGTTATAATTTAGTTGAAATGGATAAAATATACTTTCTATAAGTTGTATTAACCTGCTGTAGGTTAATTTTAGCAAAGTATTACTCAGTCAACAACTTCAAATAACCCACAGTAAGTTATTTTTTGTAAATTAATTTAAATATGATTACTTGTAAGTTATCTAGCCTCATGGGCGATAGAAAAATTTTAAAATTAAGTGAAGTGGTGCATGCAACAGGTATCAATCGCAACACGCTCACAAGTATGTATTATGACCGTGCTGTACGTATTGAATTACCAGTCGCTGATAAGTTATGTAAATACTTTAACTGTACGATGAGTGATTTGTTTGAGTATGTAGATGCTCTTGAAGAGCAGAATTA
The DNA here is from genome assembly GCF_947493735.1 of uncultured Acinetobacter sp. Taxonomy (GTDB): domain Bacteria; phylum Pseudomonadota; class Gammaproteobacteria; order Pseudomonadales; family Moraxellaceae; genus Acinetobacter. The sequence goes on from NZ_CANLSL010000041.1 coordinate 5,434, forward strand.
GTGAATACTTCGTTTGATAAGTTTACTCGACTGGTCTCATGCTGAGCTTATAAAATATAAATAAAAACTGTTATTTATTACATTATTATAATGGAATAAATCGAATGGTAGAGGAATTTTTCTTATAAATTAGTTCAGAAGAGGGGCTAATGACCCACAATAGCGGTAACTTTTGTGGGTTGTTCCATATAATGCAAATTGCCGTACACGGAATTTAAAATGACTTCACTGCAATTCTCATCTTACGTTGCGATTGTACTTATTGCAAGATTTTGAGTATTTTTACATGATTTTCTATTTAACGATTCAAATTTATTCTTTTTATCATTTTGATAATTTTAAGTACTTGATCTTGAAGTTATAATGTTTGAGATCGAACGTTCAATGGTAATACCCTCATTTTTAATTGAAATAATGGGTAGAAAATCTAAAGCCCTTGTTATTGTTTAAAAATAGGTGGACAACCATTTACCGACATATGAGGTCGTTCATGATTATAAAAGTACTGCCAGTTAGTTGTATAGTTCTGCACCTCGCTCAGATCTCGAAATAAATATTGATTTAGACACTCATAACGTACTGTACTATTAAACCGCTCAACATATGCATTTTGCTGTGGATTGCCTGGTTGGGTAAATACATGCTCAATACTATGCTGATCACACCACTTTTCCATCAGCTCACTTATATACTCTGGACCGTTGTCGGTTCTAATGCGTTTAGGTTTGCCTCGCCATTCAATGAACTGATCAAGTCCTCTCAGCACACGTTCTGCTGGCAATGAAAAGTCAATCAACATATCCAATGACTCGCGATTATAGTCATCAATCACGTCGTGAACTCGATAACTACGTCCATCACTGAGTTGATCATGCATAAAGTCCATTGACCATGATTCATTCTTAACTGTCGGTACTGCAAGGGTTTCAAGTTCTTCTCGTTTAATCCGCTTATTAGGCTTGATTCTTAAATTAAGCTCAAGCTCCTTATAAATGCGATAGACACCCCTTGCTGAGCAGTGCTCCTCATTCCACTGATAATTTTTGATATTACGCAGATACAACAAGCAGAGTTGGAAGCCCCAAGTCTTATGTTCATTGGTCAGTTTCATCAGCCAATCTGCGATTTGAAGATTCTCCTGATCCAAACGAGCTTTATAGCGATAACACGTTTGACTGACTTTAAAAATTAAGCAGGTCATGCTAATTGAAATCTTAAATTGCTCAGTGGTTTGCTGAGCAAGTGAATTTCGCTGAACAGGCCTTAAAACTTTTTTAAAAGCGCATCTTGCAAGATGTCTGACTTTAGCCGCTCATCAGCATACCTGCGTTTTAAACGGGTATTTTCAGCCTCAAGTTCTTTAGGTCGCGTCATCACTGAAAGATCCATGCTGCCATGTTTGGACTTCCACTTGTAGAATGTAGCAGAGCTCATACCATGTTCGCGGCAAAAGTTCGGTATGGGGGTTCCTGCTTCAGCTTGCTTCAAAATATTCATGATTAGGCTGTCTGAATACTTAGATGTTTTTATAGAAAATCTCCTTAAATCAAGTTTATTGGATTTTCTACTTTTAAACTCGATTATTTTTTGGGGGATTACCTGCTAAAGAAGTAAACAAGACAAAAGCAACAAAATACATTAAGCAAATGTATGTCATAGATGGTGACGTCTATTATTTTTGGCGTGATGCTGAGCTTAAATTGTGGGAGGTTACTCAACGAATAGAGATCTTACTGGTAAAGACTAAGCGAAAATCTATTTAACTGTCCCTGATAGTAAGTTTTTTTATTGTCTTTATCCGTAAAATAAATTAGTTTAAATTGAACCAATTGTTAAAATAATTATGAGAACGGAAAAATGAATAGAAAATTTGAACTACATGTGATTAACCAGATCTATGACTTTTTAGTTGAAAGAGAGGCGTTTACCTCACTAAACCTAGATCGGAAAGTTACGGAGTTTTTTCGGGAAGTACATGTAGGGCAAGAAGAAGATTTTACAATTCTTGAATCAAATAAAATTTCAGGAAACTTTGGCGAAGTTTCCTATATCAATTTATTGAATGTCCCTAATTTCAACGATAAAGATAAATTTCTGAAATGGGCACATAAAGCTTTAAATTTATAAGTTGTAATAACTCAGTGTAGTTTGATAGCAATTGTTTCATTATTTAACAAATTCAATTACATAAATAATAATGTGATTACATTATGAACAGTAACTCATCAGAAGGCGGTTAGATAAATACAAATCACAGTGATATGTTTGAATCAAAAGTTCTACATGGATGGAATTAAAAATGAAATTATTAACATTGGTGAGCATAGGTACGGTAGCAAGTTTCTGTTTATTATCAAAGCGTCAAACTACTGAAAGTTTATTTCATTCAAACTTCGATAAAGTTGTTCGAAATGCTGTCTTACAGGGATTCATATAAATATAGATGCCTAAGATATATAGCTTTTAAGTACTTAAAGGAGGAATAATATGATCAGATTATTAATGTGTATATTTGGCCTTCATGGTGCTAGAGAGATTGATTACACCAATGACCAAAAAGAAATTTGTGTATGCCGAGAGTGCTTGAAGAAAGTCAAGAGTCCTCATGATTAGGTATAATTTCTTTGGGTCTAGATAACTTTAGAGCGGATTGTTTCTTAATTCTTTAAGCAGTTTAGCATAGAGGTTTTCATGTCGATGATTAAATCTAAACTCACATTCTTTGAGGTGGAGATAGAATTTTTCATTAGCGATACCATT
>NZ_CANLSL010000042.1 GCF_947493735.1 uncultured Acinetobacter sp.
ATTGGAGGCTTTTTCTCAACTGGTTGATTATCATAGTGCTTTTAAATCTGTCGCACCTCATGTTTGAATTCGCCAGGGTTTACGACAGAACAGTTAAATGATTATATTTATTTCAATGCTTCATTAAAAAATGGTCTTAAGTTTTTAGAAAGACCAATTTTATTCTATGTTTTGTTACAGCTAATGGAAAAGAAAAAATTTGAAAATAAACAAGAAGTAATTCAAGAAATTGATAGGATATTGAGTTCATGTGGTTTAAGTTGTAAAAGTATTATCATAGACGCAAGAAAATTAGTTAAAGATAAAGCAAATCTAATTATTCACTCAGATATAAATTATTTCGCAAAAATATCTCAAACAATTGGTTCTAACTTAGACAGGATTAGCAGGGCAGAAAATATTGATTCAGGATTTAATTTTTTCTTGAAATTTATTAAACATTTAGATTTACCTCTTTTAGAAATGGAGTCTGGTTTTGAAATCTTACTTCCTAGAGATGGTAATATATTGGCAGAGGTTAATTATCCTCAGGAAACAAAAGCAATCTTATTACTAAAAAATTGGGTGGATCAGTATGATGATGCATGTATTTTTTAAAAACAAAAGAAAGATAAACTTTTAATTCCTAGTATCGTCAACTAATTGTTGTTGATGTGGTACAGCAATAGCTTCCCATTCATCATAAGATAAAATAGGTGGAAAAGTGGCTACTACTAATTGAATGGTAGTTACTCAACTTTCAACATTAATTTAAATTTTTTTAATAAATCAGTCTGCTTTACATATAACCTCCACAACATGAATTTTCTTCATCTTTTTGTGAAATTAAGTCGTTTTTATTCATGTTGGCTTTTCGGTATAAATAGCGTCATAGATTAATACGCTTTTTATCTCTCAAGGGGCTACATCATCATGACTCAGATTAAACCTAGCCAAGAATTTACATTTTCGATCAAGCGTATCCGCTTTGATGAAGACTATCGTCCTTCGGACAATACGCGGATCACCACGAACTTTGCCAATCTCGCACGTGGTGAAAGTCGCCAAGAAAACTTGCGTAACACCATTAAGATGATGAATAACCGTTTCAATGCTTTGGCGCATTGCGACAATCCAAATGCAGATCGCTACGCTATCGAGCTTGATATTATCTCTGTGGATATTGATGTAGAAGGCAAAGGTGAGACTTTCCCAACCATTGAAATCTTGCAAACCACGATTATTGATCGTCAGAAAAATCAACGTATCGAAGGTATCGTGGGGAATAATTTTTCATCGTATGTTCGTGATTATGATTTTAGCGTGTTGTTGCCTGCGCATAATCAAGATCAAGCGCAGTTTAGTCTGCCTGAGAACTATGGTGAACTTCATGGCAAAATTTTTAAATCTTTTGTGCATTCAGACGTATACGCAGAGAATTTTAGTAAATCACCAGTGATTTGTTTAAGTGTTTCCAATACCAAGACTTATCATCGTACTGCGAATGTGCATCCTGTGCTGGGTGTGGAATATCAGCAAGATGAATATTCTTTGACCGATGAATATTTTGCAAAAATGGGTTTAAAGGTGCGCTACTTTATGCCGAAAGATAGTGTGTCACCGCTTGCCTTTTATCACAGTGGTGATCTGCTGAGTGATTATACTGATTTGGAATTGATCGGCACGATTAGTACCATGGAAACCTTCCAAAAGATTTACCGCCCTGAGATTTATAATGCCAACGCTGTGGCAGGACAATGTTTTAAGCCAAGTTTAAAGCATCAAGATTATTCATTGACACGTATTGTCTACGATCGTGAAGAGCGTGGTCGCTTGGCGATTGAGCAAGGTAAATTTACCGAAGAAAGCTTTATTAAACCGTATAAAACCATCCTTGAACGATGGGCGAGCAATTGCGCTGTTTAAAGCCTTAAGCATTTATAAACAGACTTGAGTGTCTAAGACAGCCCTAAACATTTAAAAACTTATTTTTTATAGATGATTGAATATGAAAATTTTACTACCGACATCAACCGCAGGCAGTTTGCCGAAACCATCTTGGTTGGCGGAACCTGAGAAACTTTGGTCGCCGTGGAAACCACAAGGCGATGAGCTAGTCGAAGCGAAGCAAGATGCCTTAAGTTTGTCATTACATGAGCAAGTCCAGGCAGGCATTGATATTGTCAGTGATGGTGAGCAAACTCGTCAGCATTTTGTCACCACTTTTATTGAGCATCTTGATGGTGTGGATTTTGAAAAGCGTGAAACGGTACGTATCCGTAATCGTTATGATGCTAGCGTACCGACCGTAGTCAGTGCGGTATCACGTCCAAAATCTGTTTTTGTCGAAGATGCAAAATTCTTACGTCAGCAAACCACGCAACCGATCAAATGGGCGCTCCCTGGTCCAATGACGATGATTGATACGCTATACGATGCGCACTATAAAAGCCGTGAAAAATTGGCATGGGAATTTGCCAAAATTTTGAATGAAGAAGCCAAAGAGCTTGAAGCAGTAGGGGTGGATATTATCCAGTTCGATGAGCCTGCATTTAATGTGTTTTTTGATGAAGTGAATGATTGGGGTGTGGCTGCACTTGAGCGAGCCATCGAAGGCTTGAAGTGTGAAACCGCAGTTCATATTTGCTACGGCTACGGCATCAAAGCAAATACAGATTGGAAAAAAACGCTCGGCAATGAATGGCGCCAATACGAAGAGGCTTTTCCAAAATTACAACAATCGAAAATCGACATCGTATCTTTGGAATGTCAAAACTCACGTGTGCCAATGGATTTGATCGAACTGATCCGTGGGAAAAAAGTCATGGTCGGTGCGATCGACGTGGCGACCAACAGCATTGAAACACCTGAACAAGTGGCTGATACACTTCGTAAAGCATTGCAGTTCGTTGATGCTGATAAGCTCTATCCATCGACTAACTGTGGTATGGCGCCACTTCCACGTGCCGTAGCAAGAGGCAAGCTGAATGCACTCAGCGCAGGTGCACAAATTATTCGTACAGAGCTTTTGGGCAAATAGTCATCTAGAGTGTGATTTAACCCCTCTAAATCTCCCCTTAAAAAGGGGAGACTTACTCGAATTCTCATCTGTATTAGATTCGTGTCTCCTTCCCTTTTTAAGGGGAAGGTCGGGATGGGGTTTTATTTGACCATCCTTCTTTAAAAAGAGGGGACGGTCGTAAATTGTGTACGTGAGGAAAAAGTGATGGTTGAAGCAACAGACTTTCGAGATGCAATGTCGTTATTGAGCAGTGCCGTCAGTGTGGTGACGACGGCAGGCGTGGCGGATCGTCATGGCTTTACTGCATCGGCAGTATGTAGTGTCACAGATACGCCACCGACCTTGTTGGTCTGTATGAATCAATTTTCTCGTTCGCATACACATTTTGCTGAAAATAAAATCCTCACGGTAAATGTGCTTGGTGCACAGCATCAACACATTTCCAATGTCTTTGCTTCAACGATGAGTTCTGACGAACGCTTCGAGCATGGCGAATGGACGACCTTAGAAACTGGTGCACCTGTGTTAAACGATGCGTTGGTCAGTTTTGATTGTGAAATCGAGCAAGTGCAAGCGGTCGGGACGCATGATATTTTTATCTGTCGAATTGTGGCGATACAGCAGAATGCCGATGATGAAAGTAAGAGTGATAAAAGTTTGGTTTACTTTAAACGTAGCTATCATCATGTTGGCAAAGTGGTGGAGCAGGTGGAGGTTGCCTAAATAGAAGTTGTCTAAATAGAAGTTGTCTAAATAGAAATTGCTTAAATAGACAGAATCACTTTGTTTGTCTTCACATTAATAGCATAAAAACACCCTTTAAGTATTTAAAATATCTATAAGAATTCGATTGTCAGAATATAATTTCAAAATTAATATACAAAGATATAATTTTAATAAGATGCGCAATGATGACACTCGATCATTACTTTGATCAATTGCATGATCTGATCTATCAAATCCCGAGCTCAAAGCAAGGATGGGAGAACTTTGCGAAGCAGTTATTACAACTGCTGAACGTATCGTATGTGCACATTCAAGCGATTGATTTTCGGTATCAGGTGGTTTCATTTAGTAATGGAGTAGGACCACTACCGCTTGAAAACTACGCAAATGCCGAACTCGCATATTTGCGTTTACCGATCGAATCCGACCCACGTTGGGGGCAGTTTTTAGAAACCGATCGACAAGGTTGGTATCAATGCCATTCGCATGTCAGTGAAGAATTTGTTCAACAATCTGAGCTCTATCAAAAAATTCTACTACCGATTCAATGTCGTTATGTTGCAACGCATACGCTGATTCGCACCGAAGATGTCTGCGTATTTTGGAGTGTTTCAACATCTGAGCAACGGCTTCCTTTACAAGACCATGAACTGAAATTTTTAGATCAATTGACGCCTCATTTACAAAATGTGATTGCAAAGCAAGGTCAGTATTTTGAATTTTCAGCAGATCTAATCGTTGGTTACGGTCTGATTGATAAATTGGTACAGCCGATCATTCTGTTGAATCTTGCAGGTCAAGTTGTACATTGCAATCATGCAGCTCGGCAATTTTTACAAACGTATGAATATCTAAAAATGGAGAACCAAAAATTAGTTTTTAATTCACCTCAGCAACAGCAATTTTTACAGTATTTGTATGATATCGAAAACGCATTTCGTTATGACCAATCAAGAGTTGATGAATTACAAGAACAGCATGTGTATTTTGAATTTAATACCCACCAAAAAATCTCCATAAAGATCTCGGTATTGGCAAGTGATAAAGAAAAATCATTCTTTGGGATACGTCCTCTAGTAATGCTGAAGTTTTATCCCTCTAATGCAAAACTTGATATCCAACTGTCTGAGCAAGAATTAAGTTTATTTTATCAGCTGAGTAAGCGGGAAGTTGAAATCTGCCAGCTATTTGTAAATGGTTTGAGGTTTCAGGACATTGCGCAGTCAACGAATACCACATTGAGCACAGTAAGAACGTATTTTAAAAGGATTTTCTTTAAAACGAATTGCACATCGCAAACAGAGTTGATGAAGCTATTGATTGGGATGTCATTGTAGTTCAAATATTTTATAAAAAAGTATAAATGTCCTCATTTGGGGAGTAGTTGAATAACTATATTAGTAATAATCTTTAAAGAGAGTTGAGGGAAAGATCACTATTAGGGGAAAAGTTATGAAACGTTCATTAATATATACAGCAGTATTTAGTGCCATGATGATGGTTACAGGATGTGGAGGTGGTGAATCAAATTCTGCTCAAGATACTGCAGATCAGACAGCAGAAAAAAGAAATTTGACGTATGCAACAGATGAAGATGGTAATTATTATTTGGACTTTTCGGAAATAAATAGTAATGCAAAAGCTATTATTCAAACTTCTGGAAATTTTTATACATATGATGATATTAGAAAAGAAGGTACTTATGGTGATCTAGAAGGACTTAAAACATATTATAATGAAAATAACATAATAAAATTTGAATATCTTGAAAATAATGTTGTCAAAGCGGATTTTTTTGATAGAAAAAGTGGTTTCGTCAAAAGAATTTTTGCGGTTACTCAAAACGGTCAATTATATGTACAAGAAACGACGGATATAGATGTAGTCAATATTGATGAATCTAAGCCTTTAACTTTACATAGTGGCGTAATTAATGAAATAAACAAAATTATTGATATAGTTGACCCTTTGCCTATAACAGCATCCTCAACTTTAGCAAAAGGAATAAACTTTTCATTTTTCCCAACAGCTAATGCCGCTGAATATGGTGTTGCAGAAAGATCTTATAGAAATGATAAGACGGGTAGTGCTATTGGAATTATTTTCGTTGCGTTTGGTTTAGGAGAAGTAGTGGGAGGGACAGCACTTGTTGCAGCACAAGTTGCATTACCTATATCAATTGCCATACTTGGTACAATTATACTGTATGAAAATAATCAAAAATTCAGAAATTTTTTAGATAATAATTTTGATTACCTTAAAAAAGCCCCTGTTAATTTATTGAACGATATGGTTAATATTCTCATTCCCAATGCAAATGCTTCAGAAGAAGAAATTGAATATTGGAGAAAGTTATTAGAAGAGGAAAAGAAAAAATGTCTAGCGAGTGGTATGAAACTAATAAATGGTGTTTGTAAAAAAGAAGAAGAACCGCAGTGCTTGGCAGATGAGATACTTGTAAATGGTGTTTGTAAGAAGAAAGAACCAGTTTGTTTAGCTGATGAGATACTTGTTGATGGTATTTGTAAGAAAAAAGAGCCAGTGTGTTTAGCAGATGAGATATTAGTTGATGGTATTTGTAAAAAGGTAGACCCTGTCTGTGCTGAAGATGAAGTATTAGAAAATGGTCAATGTATAAAACAGCCTGTCACTACAACTGGTTTTACAAAGATTAGTGCTAAAGGAAAAAAACTGCCTGATAGTGCTACCGAGTGGGATTGTGTTTTGGATAATGAAACAGGTTTAATGTGGGAGTATAAAACAACTGATGGGGGATTAAGAGATAGTACTAATTACTATAGCTGGTTTGAAGATAGTACAGGAATTGCTGATCCACGAGATAGATATATTAAGGAGTATGGTTATGAATCCATACCAAATGAAGCAAAACCTTATGGTTTTTACTGCAATTATACTTTAAGTAAATGTAATACTAAAGACTTTATCAAAGCTATAAATATCCAGAAACTTTGTGGGTATAGTGATTGGCGCATGCCAAATAAGAATGAATTATTAGAGGTGAGTATTAAGCAAATTTCCCATTCTACTAATTATCTTAATCATAGTGGAGATACTTGGTCTTCTTCAATACGAGATGATACTGATGCATGGTATGTACGTTTAGCATGGGGGAAAGTAGAATATGGATCAAAGGTGATTGCTAGACATATTCAAGTAGTTCGCAGTAAGTAATTCTTAGAATTAGGCTAATTAATTTAGAGCAATCAAGGATGAGTAAAATGCAAACATCAAATGAGACTGTAAATAAAACTGTGTAAACGCTTAAACTCTCCCTCAACGCTGTTGAGAGTAACACAGGTGTTTACC
>NZ_CANLSL010000043.1 GCF_947493735.1 uncultured Acinetobacter sp.
AAGCGTAACTTTGAAAGTGCTGTCGCCTTAGCTTGTATCTATATTTGGTTACCTTTATGAAATGTCAACAGACCCTAGTTATTTTTTTAATCTGAGTAACAACAATTACCAAAAAAATCTGAAAGCATATTTTCAGGGCGAAAAAATTATCAACGATTTCAAACACGGGAAATATCAAGATATATTGGTTGCCTATCCCCTTGTGACGATCTATCACAATCAGCTGTTCAGTGAAAAGACACCTTCGAAAGAGATGCAACAAATGGCTAATGAAAGTCGGTGCGACTTTATTTTTTTATTATTTAAAGCCTTGAATGCCAATGATGCTAAAAAAAAGCAAATTTTAGAATTTCTTAAAACGGAAAACATTCAAGTCGAAAATATTTATCGCAACAAGTTTGGACAACTGCAGGCTCGTACCGAGCAGAACTTATCAGAATGTTCAGGTTGGTATCCCAATAAATAATCTCACCCATCCCCAATTCATCAGGCTTATCATTCAATAGTGTAATATATGAAAAAAATAGTTATCCTTATCCTGCTAATTGTCGTCACTGCTATCACATTTTTCTTTTATCAAAACTACCAAGAGAAACAATTTAAATCTGACTTTAAAAGAAATTTTGAGTCGATGCCTGCGTTATTGAATCCTGAGCTCAATAAAATGAATGATAAATTCATGGATGCTGAGTTCATGGTCATCTACCCTACGATGATTTTTTATTTAGACATGAATTTTTTCAAAGGTACCACATTGCCCCCAGAAGCAAAAGAATTCATCACCAATCAAGGAAAAATGATTTGCCAGACCATGTTTGCAAAGTTAAACCAACAGTTTAATGTCACCAGCAACCGTGAAACCAAAATGGTGCTCGACTTGCTACAATCCGAAAAAATCACTGCAGAAATTAAAATCCGCAATGCATTCGGACAAGATTTATACACTGAAAAACAATTACTCTCTTCTTGCCCAGAATACTCAACCGCAATTTATAATCTCAACCAGTAAACCCATAAGCCCAAACGGAACCCACGATGTCTGCACTCACACTACAAGCTGGAATTTATCAACATTACAAAGGTCAGCTTTACCAAGTTCTGCATACCGCAAGACATAGTGAAACCGAAGAAACCTTAGTCGTGTATCAATGCCTTTACGGTGATTATTCGATATGGGTGCGTCCTTTCGAGATGTTCATCGAAACCGTCGAGTTGGCTGATGGACAAAATGTGCCTCGATTTAAATTTCTACACGGCACAAATGTAAAATAAATGACGTAGATTGAATTATTTCTGATCTACACCAAACTGGTATTCTTCACTATTTACAATGGCTTTGGCGATGTAATGTGACTCTCGATAATCGACCAATATCACTTTGGATTGTAGTATCAATTCGCCGAATTCAGGCTCAACCTGTACATAATGTAGTCGTCCGAACTGATCACGCACCTTCGCCTGCGCACTTGAGCCTGGACGGGCTGTCCCGCTGACAATCGTGGCAAATCGCCCAAGCAAAATGACCTGTTGATTAAATTGCGTCGGTTTAATCACTTGATCCAAGCAATGCATCATAAATAAGGTAAAAAACCATGCCAAGAGTAACGCAGGAATCAGCACAAAACCTGTATGCACAAAATCCCCTGAAAACGCAAAAGCAGTGAGCTGAATCAAATAGCCTGTAAAACTAAAGTTAATCAAAAAGAATAATAAAATAATAAATCGAGAGATTTGTACTTGCAGTAGTGGTGCATCCCGAAGCCACATCGGCACCATCTGCCTGATCAACTGTGATGGACGATGCTTGATATACATCCCAATGGTTTCACCAATGATCAGAATAAAAATCGTCAGCACACACATATGAAAAGGCAATAAAGCACTATGAAAAAATAACGCCGTTGTTATCGTCATACGCTTTACTCCCCCTAATTTAGATTCAGACCAGTCCAATTTGTGGCTGATTTAGTCTTTGCCCGATTTAGCCTTTCTAAGTGATTTAGCCTTTCTAAGTGATTTAGCCTTTGAGATAAATCCCACCATCAGAATGAATTTCAAGATCAACCTTCGTCAATGATTCGCCCTGACATGGTCCCCAAATGCATTCACCATCTTCGACATTAAACAGTGCACCATGCGTCGAACAGATAATATATTCCTTATCCATATCTAAAAATTGATCTTCCATATATTCAAGATTGACTTGGAGATGCGGACAGATATTTTTGTACGCATAAAATGAACCATCACGTTGAGTCACGATCAATTCACCGACAGGCGTTTCAAAACCACGTGCTTCACGCTCTGGCACATCTTCTGTTTGGCAAATCAAATGCATATTCACTCCACACTTAGAATTTTATAAATCTTTAACAATTGAACTGACTCAAAAATACTACTTAAAAATTTATAGCAAGGCTTGGTATTGTTCAAGACTTAAACGAGGACCAAATTGGCTCACCACTTTTGATGCGACCAAATTGCCCAAAGTCGCTGCATCCTGTAAAGATTGTCCTCTGACCAACGCCGATAAAAAACCACCTGCAAAGGCATCGCCTGCACCATTAGTATCCACAGCCTGTACAGCTTGACCTTGTACGGTGAATGTTTCTTGCTCACGATTGGCGATCAATGCACCTTTTGCACCCAAAGTAATCGCAACCGTATCCGCACGCTCAAGTAGCGCCTTTACCGCTTCATCTAGCCTGCTTTTAGCCGTAAACATCAAGGCTTCTTGCTCATTACAAAATAGCACATCCACGCCATCATCCAACAAGGCATCTAGTCCCGCTTTGGCATATTGCACCATCGCAGGATCAGACAAAGAAATTGCCATTTTCACTTGATGTTTTTTGGCGATATCACGAGAGAGTTTAACCGCTTCGATCGCACTTGGGCTGGTCGCAAGATAACCTTCGATATAAAGCCATTCAGCTGATTTTAACGCATCAAAATGAATCTGATCTGCACTCAGTTCAGCGGTAATACCAAGATGCGTATACATAGTACGCTCGCCATCGGGCGTGATCAGCACGATGCACGTACCTGTCTGCCCTTCGCTCTTAGATTTTTCGTCAGTCTGCACGCCAACGGAGGCCAAATCATTGAGATAAAAACTTGCCAAATCATCATTACCCACACGACAGGCATAGAAACTTGTCCCACCAAGCGCACTAAATGCCACGGTAGTATTCGCCGCCGAACCACCACTGGCTTGACCTTTGTGCTCCGCCTCTGCCAAATATTCTACCAACTTGGCTTGTTGTGCTGCATCACAAAGTTGCATGGTACCTTTATTCAGCTCGGCATGACCTAAAAATTCGTCATCGACCAAAAACTCTTGATCGACCAAAGCATTCCCAAGTGAAAACAGTGCAGGCGCAGTCATGTGCAATATTCCAATGAATTTAAAAAATTTCCTTAGAATATCATAAGCCACCGAATAACTCAGTTTCCCAAGCGAAGATTATTACACTATTGGTTTAATAATCTTTTGAAGTTGAAGGTAAGCAAATTGCTTAAATTGGTACTTTTAAGTATTGAAGCACTACTAACTTCATTTAAATTAGCATTTACAAAAAAATAGCACCACTTTTAGGTGCTATTTTATCTACTCTATCCATTAGAAAGCTTATAAAACTTTCGCAATCGACTCAGCCACATAGTTAATATTACACTGATTCAGACCTGACACGCAGATACGACCTGAACGCACCAAATACACGCCAAATTCTTCTTTTAAACGATCCACTTGCTCAGCAGATAGTCCTGTATAACTAAACATACCCTGCTGTGCTGTGAGATAATCAAAGTTGCCATTTGGCACAAGTTCGAGCAAACGACTACGCAACTGATCACGTACCGCAAAAATACGAGTACGCATTTGTTCTAACTCATCTAACCACATTTGCTTTAAGTTTTCGTCATTCAAGATGATGTTGACTAAGCCTGCACCTGTAGTTGGCGGGCTAGAATAGTTACGGCGTACAGTCGCTTTGAGCTGACCTAAAACACGTGATGCTTCTTCTGCATCTTTACAGACAAATGATAATCCACCGACACGCTCACCATACAATGAGAAGATTTTTGAGAATGAATTACTCACTACATATTTCACATCGGTATTTGCCAACGCACGAATGAGATAAGCATCTTGCTCTACACCCTGACCAAAGCCTTGATAAGCAATATCCAAAAAAGGAATCAGTTGTTTCGCTTTAAGAATCTCGATCACTTGATCCCATTGTTCAGTGCTTAAATCCGCACCAGTTGGATTGTGACAACATGGATGAAGCAAAACAATGCTTTGTGGTGACAGAGTATTTAAATCTTCACACATGGCCTCGAAATTGACTTGGCGAGTGTCATGATCAAAATAACGATAGGTATGTGTCTTAAAACCTGCACCTGAGAAAATCGCAACGTGGTTATCCCAAGTTGGATTACTCACCCAAACTTCAGACTGTGGAAAATAATTTTTAAGGAAATCCGCACCGACTTTCAATGCACCAGAGCCGCCTAAAGTTTGAATGGTTGCAATACGCTTTGCTTGAATGGCTTCACTATCTGCACCAAACAATAAAGCTTGAATCGCTTGGCGATAGCCTGCCATACCTTCCATTGGGAGGTACAACTTTGCTTCATCATTATGCGTTGCATATTGCTTTTGCGCTTCACGAACCGCTTGTAGCTGTGGCACAACGCTTTGCTCATCGTAATACAAACCAATGCTCAGATTGACTTTATGCGTACGTGGATCGACTTTGAAATCTTCCATCAATGACAGAATCGGATCGCCTGCATAGGCAGGAACTTGTTCAAACATATCTATTCCTTAAACAACTCATTATTACAATGCTTATTTTCAAATTGACTATTCTAAGCACTAAACCACGTAGCGATCTGGACGATGATTGATCGTCAAAATCAAATTCAATACCACCGCACCCAAGATCGAAATCACAAGTAATGGCACACTAATAAACATGGTCGATGCCAACAATACACTGATATCTAAACCCATTTGCACCTTACCCGCCGAGATACCATAACGCTCTTGTAGATATAGCGCCAACAGATTAAAGCCGCCGAGGCTTGAGCGATGGCGAAATAATATCAAAAATCCGATTCCAATCAAGAGATTGGCGAGTACCGTACCATAAACTGGCGTAATGCCATCAAGATGAATAAAGTGCGGATGGAGCTCAGTCAAGACAGATAATAAACCAACAGCAATCATCGTCTTAATCACCATCTGCATACCTAGACGTTTATACGCAAGATAATAAAAAGGAATATTGATCAAAAAGAAAATCACACCGAACTTAATCCCAGTCGCATAATGCACCAACAATGCAAAACCCGCTGTACCACCTGTCAAAGTATGCGCTTGTTGCATCAAAAGCATGGCAAACGAAATAAGAAAAGTACCAATGACCATCGCCATAGCATCTTCCAAATGCGAATGTTTAGGCTTGCTCTGAGCTTCATCTTGCATCGTTAAAGATTGATCAGCCGTGTCGATAGCGATATTACTCAAGCTCAGCCCCTCTTAAGATTTTGGTCATCATTTGGTGATTTTCTTTAATACGTTCAAGCACAATCGAGGTATGGAAATTCCCAATCCCCAAGTCAAGTGCAGTGATTTTATTGATCAACACACTCATTTGCGCCAAATCTTCAACACTTACTTTGAGCAGATAGTCATAGCTTCCTGTGAGCTTATAGACATCACGAATCATCGGTTCATGTTGGATAAATGCTAAAAACTGATCAAGCACAGCTTGGCTATATTGCGTCAACTTAATCTCGAGCATCCCGACAATTGGATGGCGTTCTGCTTCAGGGTGTAATTGCGCAAAATAACCCACAATCATGCCCTTTTGCTCAAGTGCCACACGACGACGTGAACATTGTGACATGGATAAACCCACAATCTCAGCAAGCTCTTGATTGCTTAAACGACCATTCATCTGAAGTTGCGACAAAATCTTATGGTCAAAATCATCTAGTTGATCACTCATAGATTACCTTGCATTATTGTCTTAAGTTGTGAAATTTATGCACATATTTTGCATTTATTTAAATTTATCACAAATATATTGCAAATATTAGCTATTTTTTAATCCTGCGTCAGAACTTCTGATGTGGGTCTAGGATTTTAGACCACGCCTATAAGTGATAATCTACTCCCCAATAAGCATGGGAAATGCTTGTTTTTGGAGTCAA
>NZ_CANLSL010000044.1 GCF_947493735.1 uncultured Acinetobacter sp.
AGCGTAACTTTGAAAGTGCTGTCGCCTTAGCTTGTATCTATATTTGGTTACCTTTATGAAATGTCAACAGACCCTAATCTAAATTCTTTATGATTAGGTTTTCCAATTGCTTCTATTACCCAAACCTTATCTCCAATATTCGGCTTTGAATTTCCACCGAAATAAAAAGCTGACTCACCAATTGATTTGTATTCGCATTGGCGATCATGTGCATTGTGATAACAAATCCAGTCTTTCATAAATTCAACCAATAGTAATCAAAAAATAAGTGCTATTTACCTACATCAAACATCTTTACGACGCATATGTGGGAACAAGATCACATCACGGATACTAGGCGCATTGGCAAAGATCATTACCAAACGGTCAATCCCAATCCCTTCACCTGCTGTCGGTGGCAAACCATATTCAAGCGCTTCAATAAAGTCTGCATCGTAGTGCATTGCTTCATCATCACCTGCATCTTTTTCTACCACTTGCGCTTGGAAACGCTCTGCTTGGTCGATTGGATCATTCAACTCCGAGAAGCCATTGGCAAGCTCACGCCCACCGATAAAGAATTCAAAACGATCGGTAATGTGTGGATTATGGTCATTACGACGTGCAAGCGGTGAGGTTTCCGCAGGATATTCCGTGATGAACGTCGGCTGACGAAGTTTCGTTTCTACGGTTTCTTCAAAGACGATAGTTTGCAGTTTACCCAAACCAAAGAACGGTTTAACTTGTTCTTTGAGTGTGTTTTTCACATAGTCGGCCAAGAATTCACGATCACCGACATTTTCAGCGGTAAATTCTGGATTATGTTCTAAGATCGCATCAAACATTGAGATTTTCTTAAATGGCCCTTTGAAGCTAAACACTTCTTCACCATAAGGCACATCTGTCGAACCTAAGATGTCGAGTGCCAATTTCTCAAGCATATTCTCAGTTAATTCCATCAAATCTTTATAATCTGCATAGGCTTGATAGAATTCAATCATGGTGAATTCAGGATTATGGCGAGTCGATACGCCTTCGTTACGGAAGTTACGATTGATCTCAAACACACGCTCAAAACCACCAACCACAAGACGCTTCAAATACAGTTCAGGTGCAATACGCAAGAATAATGGCATATCCAAAGCGTTATGATGCGTTTCAAATGGTTTCGCCGCTGCACCACCTGGGATGACGTGCATCATCGGTGTTTCAACTTCCATGAAGCGCTGTTCAGTCAAGAACTGACGAATACCTGCAACGACTTTGGCACGGATTTCAAAGGTTTTACGGGTTTCTTCATTGACGATCAGGTCAAGATAACGCTTACGATATTTCGCCTCTGTATCTGATAAGCCGTGGAATTTGTCTGGCAATGGACGAAGTGATTTGGTCAGTAACTCGAACTGTTCGATATGCACATACAAATCGCCTTTACCCGAACGACCGATATAGCCCGACACCGCAATAATGTCGCCCAAATCCAAGCCTTTGATGGTTGCAAGCGTATCTTCATCCAACTCTTTACGTGCGACATAGAGTTGAATACGCCCTGTCATGTCTTGAATCACCATGAACGAGCCACGATTGAGCATGACACGTCCTGCAACTTTGACATAGACATGCTCTGCCGCTTCGATTTGTTCTTTAGTTTGTTCTAGGAACTGGGCTTGCAGATCGCCTGCATAATGTTCACGTTTAAAGGCGTTTGGATAGGCGCTGAGGTTAGACTGTTCGGCCTTTGCTTGGATTTGTTTTAATTTGGCATGACGCTGTGCGATTAAATCGTTTTCAGAAATTTGTGGTTCGGAAGTCGATTGAGCGTTATTTTGCGTCATCTTTGCCTCGATATCTAAGAGAGTGAATAATTTGAAAGTGCGCCATTCTATCAGAAAATCAACAGATTTCGCACCGTAACACAGCAATACAATTTAAAAAAATTTGCAAATTGAAAGCAACGCTATCCTATGTTTCAATGAAATAAGCGCAGTACATTTATTCCAAAGCAAAATACAAAGTTTTCAATGCTAATCGAAGATGATAAAAAAGGAGTTGCACCATGAGCTACCAACACATTCTCGTTCCAGTTGACGACTCGCCAATCTCTTATGCCGCTGTTGATCATGCGATCACGCTTGCTAAGCTATGTAATTCTGAAGTGACTTTGGTCAGTGTGGTTTCGGTTGATCCCTATGTCGGCGTGGATTTTTATCAAGTTGCACCAATGATCACAGAACACTTTATGGAAGCAGAAGCGTCTGCGAAATCTCGCCTGCAAGAAGTTGCCCAAACCTTTGACCGTGAAGGTATCACTGTGCAATCTAAAGTTTTTCACGGTAGCCCTGCTGAGGGCATTATTCATGTGGCTGATGAGGTCAGTGCAGACTTGATCATCATGGGTTCACACGGTCGCACAGGTGTGAAAAAATTAGTTTTAGGAAGTGTGGCGCAGTCGGTTTTGACCCAATCGCCAATTCCAGTATTGGTGATTAAGCATCAATCGAGCTAAAGATTATTGATTGAACTTTTCAGTGAAGCGATGATCAAATCAGGACAAGATCAACATGACCAAAGTGACGATTCAAACGAGTTGTGCCAATTCGCCGAAGCGCGAATTTCTAAAAGATTTTAATGTGGCATTTGGCACAGGCGACGCAGAATTTATTATTGCCAATGTGACTGATGATATTCATTGGCAGATTTTGGGTGACAAAATCATTGATGGCATTGAAGATTTTCAAAAAAATATTCAAGACATGGCATCTAACACAAAAGTCACTGAAATCACGATTGATCAAGTCATTTCGCATGGCAAAGAAGGTGCGGTGAACGGCTTAATCACTTTGAAGAATGGCGAGCAATATGCCTTTGCAGATTTTTATCTTTTTAAAAATACCAAATCGACATTGATACAGTCGATCACATCTTATGTTATTAAAATGAAATAACTTAAACTGATATTGCGCTAATTATCATCCTAAATTATGTTAATGGGTTGCCAACAGATTCACTTGCTCAACCTGTACATCTGCAAGATTTTGCCCATGATCTAACAGTTGCTCGAAATAATCTGCCACGACTTGCGCTTGCTCAGCAGTTGATTCGACTTTGTACATGGCTTGACGAAAAGCATTGCTATCTCGCAAGCCTTTGGTGTACCACGCAATATGCTTTCGAGCGATACGACAACCTGAATACTCACCGTAGAACTGATATAACTCTGATAAATGCCCTAATAGCACTTCTCGAATTTCAGTAATTTCTGGTGCAGCCAAATGCGTACCTGTCTGCAAATAATGTTGAATCTCTCGAAATATCCACGGACGACCCTGCGCAGCTCGACCAATCATGATCGCATCGGCACCTGTATAGTCCAGTACATATTTGGCTTTTTCAGGGCTGTCGATGTCACCATTGGCGATCACAGGAATATTGATCGACTGCTTGACGGCTTTGATCAGTTCATAACGAGCGGTATTGAGATACATATCTTCCCGAGTCCGACCGTGTAAAGCTAAAGCTGCAATCCCCGCCTGCTCTGCATATTGAGCAACTTTTAAGATATTTTCTTCACCATTTTTAAAGCCAAGTCTAGTCTTTAAAGTGACAGGGACGTCAACCGCCTCAACGACTGCATTTAAGATTCGTTGTACTAATCCTTCATCTTGCAGAAGTGCAGATCCTGCAAGTTTATTGCAGACTTTTTTGGCAGGACAGCCCATATTGATATCGACGATTTGCGCACCATTGGCGACTTGATAACGTGCCGCTTCGGCAAGTTGCTCAGGGTCTGAGCCTGCGATTTGTGCAGAGATTGGCGCAAGCTCACCGTCAAAGTTTGCACGGTATAGGCTTTTTTTAGACATACGTAATGTCTTATCTGAAGTCATCATTTCACTGACCGCATGCCCTGCACCAAAGTGCTTACACAGCGAACGAAATGGACGATCTGTGACGCCCGCCATTGGTGCCACGATCAGAGCATTGTCAAGTTGATAAGGACCGATACGCATATAGTGTTTGAAACAAACCTCAAAAAACAAAACTATTGCTGATAAAACTCAATAGCTGAACTTTATAGTCAATATAATTTCAATTGGCGCACAGTATACTCTATGCACAAATTTATTCTATAATCCTTTCCTATCCGCGTGATCTTACCTAGATTGTCTTCCCATTAATCAACTTCCCATTCGAATCATCTTTCCATTTGAATCATTTATTCGCATTTTGGAATCGCTCAGTTGAATGTTCTTAAAGCTATGTCAAATTCTCGTTCTACATTTTTCTCTTCTACGTTGAAAACATTCAAGACTTTTAAGCTCAGTATCTTGTGTCTATCTACGAGTATGCTCTTGGCGGCATGTGATGGTAGTTGGTTTAACCGTGATCAAGAACCACAGCTCGATGCAGAACAAATCAACAAACTGATTCCCAATCGAGTGAAAGATAGCCAAAGTTGGGCGGATGATATTTTTGCCATTAGTGAAGAATTAAACATTATTCGTGATAAAGAAAATGTCTGTACGATGATCGCAGTCATTGACCAAGAATCTAACTTTATCGCCGATCCGCATGTACCGAATCTTGGTCGGAAAGCTGTACAAGAAATTAGTGAAAGATTAGAAGACAAGCTTGGCAAGACGATGGCAAAGTATTTTGAGAATATGCTCAAAACCAAGCCAACGCCTGAAGATAACTACTTAACAAAATTAGAAAAAGTTCAAACTGAACGTGAGCTTGATCAACTCTATCGTGAAATGTTTGAATATTTTGCTGTGCATTATCATGTCAGTGTTGTTGCAGGTGCTGCCAAACTTGTTGGACAGGATATTGCCGAAAGCTTCAACCCAATTACCACACTCGGCTCAATGCAAGTGCATATCCGCTACGCGAAAGCAAATAAACGCAGTTTTATGACCATCAATCAGCTCCGTGATGATCTATATACGCAACAAGGTGGTTTGTACTACGGTATTCACCGCCTAATGATGTACCCTGCGGATTATGAAAAACCATTGTACCGCTTCGCAGATTACAACTCTGGCATGTACTCTAGTCGTAATGCCGCTTTCCAAAAAATGTTGAATCGACTCACTGATGCCGACCTCGACCTAGATGGAGATTTGTTGCTATACAACAAGGACAACGATGTCCGCATGCAAAAAAGTAGCTCAGAAAAAGCGCTGATCGAGTATTTCTCAACCAATCCCACTGCGCCATCACCACGTAAGATTCGTGCTGATTTGAAAAAAGAGAAACAACAAGACTTTGAACAAACTGAAACCTATCTGCTGATTAAAGCAAAGTTTGAAGAAAAAACTGGTAGCGATGCACCCTATGCCATCATGCCAAAAGTCGTGATCTCAGGACCAAAGCTCAGCCGTGACTACAATACCAACTGGTTTGCCGAACGTGTAAATGGTCGTTACCAAAACTGTATGTCTAAAGCCAAACGCATTAAACTCGAAGAATAATTTTTTAAAATTTGAGCAAAAGCTGATGAAAAAATTGGTGGTGTTTTCAGGCGCAGGCATCAGTGCCGAAAGTGGTATCAATACCTTTCGAGATAGTGACGGACTCTGGGAAAACTATCGTATCGAAGACGTAGCCACACCTGAGGTTTGGGCGGAAAACCCAAAGCTCGTTCAACAGTTTTATAATCAACGTCGTAAACAAATCATTGAAGCACAGCCAAACAGCGCACATCTCGCCATTGCTGAATTAGAAAAAGATTTTTCAGTGCAAGTAATCACACAGAATATTGATGATTTACATGAGCGTGCAGGCAGTCAAAATGTATGGCATTTGCATGGGAATATACGTTTAGCAAAATCTTCAAAACTCTCTTTGGATGCAAAAGAAACCTATTATCCCATCGAAGGCTGGGAACTTGATCTTGAACGTGATCTTTGCCCACTAGGCTATCCGCTTCGTCCGCATGTGGTGTGGTTTGGTGAAGCCGTCCCTGCATATGAACAAGCCATTCATATGGCGAATGAGGCAGATATTTTTATTGTGATTGGTACAAGTCTGGCGGTCTATCCTGTTGCTGCTTTGGTGCATGAGATTCCTAGAGTGTGTAAATAATTCTGTGTAAATGCAGATTTAAAAATACTTGGTTACACGCTCTTCAAAAATGATACTAAAG
>NZ_CANLSL010000045.1 GCF_947493735.1 uncultured Acinetobacter sp.
ATGACATTTTTCTATTCGTTACATGCTAATGATTTTAAGGTTTTGTGTAATGTCACCATATGATTATGTAATCTGTAAGCAGGGACAGGCACATTCCTTGCCGAAGTGGTCAAGCATATCCACCAAAAATTCGCAGGGCAACAAGGCATCTGGAGCAACTACGTCGAGTCGCATCTCTTGCCACGGCTCAATGGCTTTGAACTGCTGATGGCGAGCTATGCCATGGCGCATCTACAACTGGATTTACTGCTCACCGAGACAGGATACAAGCCAAAACAACAGCAACGACTACGGGTCTATCTGACCAACAGCTTGGAAGAAAGCCACCCTGATACAGGCACGCTGTTTGCCAATTGGTTAAGTGCAGAAGCCAATGAAGCCAACCACATCAAACGAGATACGCCTGTGATGTGCGTGATCGGCAATCCGCCGTATAGTGTCAGTAGCACCAATAAAGGTGAATGGATTCAAAATCTTATTTCAGATTATAAGAAAAATTTAAATGAGCGAAAAATCAACTTAGATGATGATTACATTAAGTTTATTCGTTACGGACAGCACTTCATTGATAAAAATGGCGAAGGCATTCTAGCCTATATTTCCAATAACAGCTTTATCGATGGCATCACACATCGTCAAATGCGTCATGAATTGCTTAAAAGTTTTGATAAAATTTATATTTTAGATTTACATGGTAATAGCAAGAAAAAAGAAACCGCACCTGATGGCTGTATTGACCAAAATGTCTTTGACATCATGCAAGGCGTATCGATCAACATCTTTATTAAAACAGGTAAAAAGAAAAAAGATGAACTTGCTAAAGTTCTCCATCACGATTTGTTTGGTAGAAGACAATTCAAATATGAAAGCTTAAATCAATTTTCTATAAACCAAATATCTTGGCAAAACATACACCTAGATGCACCAAATTACTTTTTCGTAAAAAAAGATCTAGAACTTATCAATCATTACTCAAAATGGTTTAGTGTTGCGGAGTTTTTCAAGATTTTTAGCACAGGTATTGAATCAAAATGTGACGACATCGCTATATCTTTTAATAAAACATCTGTTAAAAATATTCTTTCAGATTTTCAAGAATTAAGCTCTCAAGAACTATTAAAAAAATATCAAAGACCAAACTCAAAAGGCTGGTCATATGAGAATGCGAAAATAGATATACAAAACAATAAACCTGAAATCATAAAAATTTCATATCGTCCTTTTGATATTAGATTTTCAGCATATACTGGATTTTCTAGTGGATTTATGGGACGTCCTAGAAATGACACCATGAGACATATGATTCATGAAAATTTAGCAATCAGCTCTACACGAAGTAGGAGAAATGATGCAAGCTGTTATTTCATTACACAAAATATTACCGACAAAAGCATTAGCTCATCGCTGGATAACAATTATATTTTTCCTCTCTATCTTTATAATGACACCACCCAAAATACTTTAGACAAGCAAGCGATCCGCACGCCTAATTTAAACCAAGAGATTGTCGAACAGATCGCATCCAAGATCGGCTTAAGCTTTACCGATGAAAAAGAAGATATCCAAGGCACATTCGCACCGATCGATATTCTCGACTACATCTACGCCGTACTGCATTCACCCAACTACCGAGAAACCTATAAAGAATTTCTCAAAATCGACTTTCCACGTGTGCCATATCCAGCCGACACCAAAAGCTTTATCGAACTCGCCAAACTCGGCGCACAACTTCGCCAAATTCATTTACTGGAAAGCCCAAGCATCGAACAATTCATCACCGAATACCCCGAAGACGGTGACAATATCGTAGAAAAACCCATCTACAAAGACGGCAATGTCTACATCAACGACAGCCAATACTTCGCCAATGTGCCTGACATTGCGTGGAACTTCTACATCGGTGGCTACCAACCTGCACAAAAATGGCTAAAAGACCGCAAAAATCGAGCATTAAACTTTGAAGATATCCTGCATTATCAAAAAATCATTAAAGCTTTAAGCGAAACTCACCGCCTGATGCAAAGCGTCGATGACATCTTGAACATCGAATCGAGTTAAAAAAAACGAGTGAATCAATTGACTACTTTTTATATCGACTTTTTTTGCTAATATAACGCAAGAAAATATGTAATATTCGTTCATCACAGCACTGGAAATCATCATGCGCCAATACCTCAACCTTCTTGACCATATTCTGCAAACAGGCGGAGATAAAGGCGACCGTACAGGCACAGGGACTCGCTCGGTGTTTGGTCATCAGATGCGTTTTGATTTGTCAGATGGTTTTCCTTTATTAACAACTAAAAAAGTACATTTCCGTTCAATCGTCATCGAACTGCTTTGGTTTTTAAAAGGCGATACCAATGTGCAATATCTGCAAGATAATAAAGTGTCGATTTGGGATGAATGGTCTACCGCAGAACAGACTGCTCGATTTGGACGACCGGCGGGCGAGTTAGGTCCTGTCTATGGTCATCAATGGCGTAATTTTGGCGCAACGAAAAAGGCAGATGGCTCATACAATTCTGACGGTTTTGACCAAATCTCTTGGCTGGTGAATGAGATCAAAACCAATCCAAACTCTCGCCGTCTGATCGTGTCAGGTTGGAATCCGAATGAAGCAAGTCAAGTAGCACTGCCACCATGTCACACGCTGTTTCAATTCTTCGTACAAGACAATAAATTGTCCTGTCAGCTCTATCAGCGCAGTGCTGATGTGTTCTTAGGCGTACCGTTTAATATCGCAAGTTATGCGCTACTGACCCATATGATTGCGCAAGTCTGTGGGCTCGGTGTCGGTGATTTTGTTTGGACAGGTGGCGATACGCATCTTTACAGCAACCATTTTGAACAAGCAAAATTACAATTAACCCGTGAACCGCTACCGCTTTGCCAGTTAAAATTAAATCCTGAAATTGATCATATTTTTGATTTTAACTTTGAAGATATTGAGATTGTAGACTATCAATCACACCCTGCGATCAAGGCAGCGGTGGCGGTATAAAATTTCTGCCTCATTTGCTGAAAGTTAAAATGAAATAAAAATTAGGGAAGATGAGATAAAACCTATGGCATATCAAAATATCGAAGTCGTCCATGTCGTTGCTTGCGATGAAAAGCAATGTATCGGTAAAGAAAACCAATTGCCGTGGCATATTTCTGAAGATTTGCAACACTTTAAACACGTGACGCAAGGCGGTATCGTGATCATGGGACGCAAAACTTTTGAGTCGATGGGTCGCCCTTTACCCAATCGGATTAACTGGGTAATTACGCGTGATTCGAATTGGTCGCACGATGGCGTCCGCATTGCCAATTCGATCGACAGTGCACTGGAACAAGCCAGTTTTGATCTTGCCCAAGTGGAAAAGAAATCTTTATTTATCATTGGTGGTGGTGAGATTTTCACCCAGACTTTATATATTGCCGATCGCTTGGAGCTCACACACGTTGCGCTTGATGTACAAGGTGATGCCTTCTACCCTGCGATTCCTGAACAGTTTGTGTTAAGCCATTCCAGTGATCACCTTAGTGCAAAAGATAATATTGCCTTTCAGTTTGCACAGTATTTACGTCAAGACAATCTGTGCTAAGACTGGATTTACTAATTTTTGCTTCATCAAAGTTAGCTAAGTTTTTGTATATTTTTACAATTTTTTGATGTTTCAAATCTATCTGTTTCGTGAACTGTCAGTTGTATGTTCGAGGACAGCACGATATATGCAAAATTAAGTTTGTCAAAGTATCTGCAAAATCTTGGACTCTGACCGAGTTTGCAACTGAAAAAATGGTTTTGCCTACTTTTCCCGAAAGAAAAGTAGGTCGAACCGAAGGTTAAATTAGATCGCTGATTCTCAACTGAATGATGTCACCGTATTAAATTATGTATTTGTTTACTCACAAAAATCGAAACCACGTTGAACTAAGATGAACGACATCGACTTCGATAAATTTCGCAAAAGCATTTTCTTCGCTTTGCTCCATAGCTTTTTTTATCTCTTCGTTATCCTGTCGAGTGCTTGGCTGTGTTTGGCATTGTGGATTCATCAGCCGTTTGGACGTTTAGCGACTTATTTTATTATCGGTTTTTGGTTGTTGCTCTCAGGCAGTATCGCAGGGATTTATTTTAGCCAAGCCGTATTCCAACGTCGCACCGACATTCTGATTTATTTGGTGTGCTTTTCGATGGCATTGGCGTGGTACTTCGGCATGCAACCACGCAATGATCGGGTTTGGAATCCTGAAGTGGCAAAAATTCTCGACTATCAACGTGATGGCGATCAGATCACTATTCACAATGTCCGTGATTTTGTTTGGCGTGGTGAAGAGGATTACGATGTGCGTTGGCAAACTCGTCAGTACGACCTTTCACAACTCAAAAGTGCCAATCTGATTTTGTCCTACTGGGCAGGCAATGATATTGCACATACTTTGATGAGTTTTGATTTTGAAGATGATACAGGCAATCCAAAGCATCTGACTTTTTCCATTGAAATTCGCAAAGAGCAACATGAAAGTTTTTCCAGTATCGGCGGATTTTTCCGTAAGTATGAGCTCGCCATTGTCCCTGCGGATGAAAAAGACATTATCTATACTCGCAGCAATATCCGCCATGAACGCGTCTATATTTACCCGATAAACAATCTACCTAAAGCCGAATTACAACAACTTTTCCTCTCTTATCTTGAGCAAGGTAAATCCCTCGCCACTGAGCCACGTTGGTACAATACCTTGTTTAGTAACTGCACCACTATCATCTTTGATATGGTCAATCACATCGACCCTGTGCCAGTGGACTATCGGGTCATTTTATCAGGACGATTACCGTCGTATCTCTACGATCAGAATGCACTTGATCATCGTTACAGCCTTGTAGAATGGATGAAAATGGCGCATATCAATCCAAAAGTAGAACACTTCGAGCAAGGCAAAGATCAATCTAGCGCAAACTTTTCCCGAATGATTCGTTCAGGTTTGCCGAAAGACGATTAAGGTCTGTTGCAACTTTTCTGCATGTACTTACAAAATCACTTTGCACTCTCACCCTAGATCATTTACAACTAAAATAAATAAACAATTGGGAAAATTCACATGCAACAAGCAATCTTTGGCGGTGGCTGCTTCTGGTGTACAGAGTCGGTTTTTTTACATGTCAAAGGCGTGCAAAAAGTCGAAAGTGGCTATGCAGGCGGACAACGTGCCAATCCAAGCTATGAGCAAATCTGT
>NZ_CANLSL010000046.1 GCF_947493735.1 uncultured Acinetobacter sp.
AATACGAGATCAAAGGGGTCAATTTTACTTCGCCATTTTTAAGGTAAAAGGGGTCAATTTTAAAATGCCGTTGACAAAGATACTGCAGATATTGTTGTAGTCACCTTGCGTGCAAACAAGAATAGTCAGATGTTCGATCCAATCAAAGCTCGCAACACGAGCTTTAGTGGTGAAATTCATGCGATCGATACTATTGCTAAAAACTTGGATATTAATGTAACGCCTTTAACCGAAGCAGTTTATCAACGCACATTATTTCGATCAGGCAACTTAGATTTTGATCAACCTGACTTATCAATGATTAATGTTAATCACATGGTTATATCCAGCTCTGAACTGAATAAGGTATTTAATCAAGCGTTCAGTCTGTCTAAATTCCCACGCTTTAGTAATACTCAAAGCATTAAAAATATCGCTTATAACGCTAGGGATAAAAGACCCTACATCAATAGTTTTTTAAGCCTAGGTATGATGAATCTTTGGCAAACCAGCTTCCCAAATAGCGAGAATAATTACGTCGAGCTTGCGCAAAATATCGGTGTTGATTTACGAGATGGCTATCTGGATGGTCGCAGTGTTGAAGGTGATGACACAGCGTTCTTAGCCCTTGTTAATGCGCCGAAAAATGTCGATCCAACAAAAAATAATTTGATCGATATCGGATTACGACAAGAAGATGCCCGCACAACTTTCGGCGAGCAGTTCAAACTAGCCACTTTAAAAATTGCTTTAGATAACAATCAGACTATTTTTAACCCAGATGGCGTCGAAGAGTTAGAAAAATATAGTTACTATCAGGATTACCGACAAAATACAGGCTCTTCAATATTTCGATGGACTGGTGCTGGAGATTATCGACCTGCATTTGGTTTTACCACCAATGCAACCTGCGAAACCAGTATTTACCCGTGTAAGCAAGGGCTGAATGCAGATGACCTCAATGGTACTTACACCAATAACATTGAATACTTACTGGGTACACACCAAGTCGGCAGTTGTACTGTGAAAATATTAGCAAGCGGTGACGTTCGCCTAAACAAAGGCACTCAAACCATTACTGGGCAAATTAACCGTGACCTCAGTGATAATCTACTGCGGGTAGATGACACGACTCAACACTACATTCTGAATGTCGGCTCTGGAGAAATTCGTCCACCACAATTTTTACAGTTTGAAGTTAGAAACGCTGCAATCGTATCCGCACGTACTGGTAGTAGCCAAAACCTTTATCCATCGCTTGATGATTTAAGTTTTGATACGGACGACATCAGATCTTGTAGCTAAGCATAATCGCCACTTTGCTTTCAAGAAGGTCTGTGATTAAGTTTACAAACCCGCAACCATCTGATCTCTCGATGGTTGTTTTTTTATGTTTCACATTCTAGGCATTATATTTTAAATCTTAAGCCTGCCACCAATCCGGTAAACGATATTGTTTTAATCGCTTTTGCTTCAACTTTGCTTGTGGACACCATTGTTCAAGTTGTTGCCAAAAACTAGTTTGATGATGCATATGTACTGTATGCGCAAGCTCATGCAAAATTACATATTCTGCACTCTCTAAAGGCATCAGTAATAATCCTGCATGGAGCATAATACGTTGATCACTACTACAACTTCCCCAGCGTGTTTTGGCTTTGCTGATACGCACCGTATTCACCTTTCGCTGGTGCAATGTTGCAAAATAATTTAAAGGCTCGGGTAAAACCTGCTTGGCAAATTGAAAAACAAACTGTGTTAGAGCCTGCTCTGCTCGCTCAGTATTTATTATTAAAAGTAATTCGCTCTCAGACCATTTAAACGCACGTGACATGCTTTGATATTCAACACGAATGGTTTTCGGGAAAAAATTTAAATTCAAAGTCGTTGGTAACTCGATCTGTGTGGATTGTTCTGCTTTTTGAGATGTCAATAACTGTTGCTTTAGCCATGTCTGCTCAAGCCATACTTGACTCTGCAATAAAAAATCTTGGACTTGGCGTTTGGTTGCATGCGGGGGCACAGTCAGCCGAATAGATTGCGCAGAAACTGTAAGTTTTAGACGCTTGGCACGAGCATGTCTGACCATATGAATTTCAGGCAAAAGAGGACTGAATTGTTCAGTTTGTTTTAAGATCATTCGACCACAGTCATTATACTAGCTTTCGGATTATTCAGGTTTTCTAACGTCAATACCATTATCTGTTGCAACAATAGCAATGTTCGCTGCATTTTGCGCAAAGATACCATTGGTCACCACACCTGGAATATTATTGATAGTACGCTCAAGTTCAAGCGGATTGATGATATTCAAATTAAATACATCCAAGATCACATTGCCATTATCCGTCACCACACCTTCACGATATGCAGGATCACCACCGAGTGCAACTAACTTGCGAGCCACTGCCGAACGTGCCATCGGAATCACTTCGACAGGTAGTGGAAACTCACGCCCAAGCTGTGTCACCCATTTTGAATCATCAACGATACAGACAAACTGCTTTGCCGTTGATGCCACAATTTTTTCACGAGTTAGCGCGGCACCGCCACCTTTGATCATGTGCAAGTGGCGATCAATCTCATCAGCACCATCGACATAGGCATCCAAACCACCCACATGATTCAAATCGACCACTTCGATACCCAATTTTTTAAGGCGCTCTTCAGTCGCTTTCGAGCTCGATACTGCGGCTTCAAGTTGTAACTCTGGAAGCAAATCAATCAAGAAATTGACCGTACTTCCTGTACCCACCCCTAAGATTCCACCTTTTGGTAGATGTTGAATAGCAGCTTCTGCCGCTGCACGTTTTTTATCATCCTGATTTTGGTACTGGGAAGCATATAAAGTCATTGTTCATCTCTATTGAATGATTTGGCGGTTCAGCTCGGAATTCTAGCAAATCTTCAGCGTAATGAATTTTGATTTGCTACAATGGCGCATATTTTACTGTTAAATTTGGAAGAATGTCATGCTGTCTCGTTGGGTTAGACAAATTTTACAAGCAACTGTCTATGATGTTGCCATCGAATCCCCACTTGAGATTGCACCGAAAATTAGCCAAAGACTCAATAATAACATTCGCTTTAAACGTGAAGACTTGCAACCAGTTTTCTCATTTAAGTTGCGTGGCGCTTACAATCGCATCAGCCAATTACCAAAAGCACAACTTGAAAAAGGCGTGATCTGCGCATCCGCAGGCAACCATGCGCAAGGTGTTGCACTTTCTGGTCAGAAGCTTGGTATTCCTGCGATTATCGTCATGCCAACGACTACACCAGACATCAAAGTTGAAGCAGTCAAACGCTTAGGTGGCACCGTGGTTTTGCATGGTGATAGCTTTGATATTTCTAATAAATATGCCAAGCAACGTGCGGAAGATGATGGTCTGACTTTTATTCCGCCTTATGATGATGAACTGGTCATCGCAGGACAAGGCACCATTGCCAACGAACTGATCCGCCAATGGCGTGATGTGGAATATGTCTTTGTCGCTGTCGGCGGTGGTGGTTTGATCGCAGGTGTGGCAGCTTATCTTGGTGATGTTGCGCCGCATGTTAAAGTCGTTGCAGTGGAATATGAAGAATCCGCCTGCTTAAAACTCGCACTTGAAACTGGTGAGCGAGCAATCTTACCTCATGTCGGTTTATTCGCAGATGGTACTGCGGTTGCGCAAATTGGCGAATTACCATTTGAAGTGTTGCAATTGGATAAATCTGACGGTTCAGGAAAAATCATTGAGTCTGACGTTGTGACCGTAAATACCGATGAAATCTGTGCAGCGATCAAAGATACTTATGATGAAAATCGCAGTATCGTTGAGCCATCTGGCGCAATGGCGCTGGCAGGGATTAAAAAATACGTCGCACAGCACAATATCGAAAATCAAAATATGGTGTCGATCGTCTGCGGTGCCAATATGAATTTTGATCGCTTACGTTTTATCGCTGAGCGCACCGAGCTTGGTGAACATCGTGAAGCGGTCTATGCCGTGACATTACCTGAACAAAAAGGCGCATTCCTCGCTTTCTGCCGTGCTTTGCAAGGTCGTAATATTACCGAATTTAACTATCGCTACAATGGCAGTGAAAAAGCGCAAGTATTCGTTGGTATTAGCCTGAAAAACGGCGATATCGAACGTCAAGAAATCTTCGAGCAACTCCAAGCTGATTATAAAGTGGTCGATTTATCTGATGACGAAATTGCTAAATTGCATATTCGTTATTTGATCGGTGGTCATGGGCATTTGCCAGATGAACGCTTATTCCGTGTATCTTTCCCTGAACGCCCTGGTGCTTTGCTCCGCTTTTTAGAAAGTCTTGGACCTGAGCACAATATCAGCCTGTTCCACTATCGTAATCATGGGGCAGCAGAAGGTCGAGTACTCATGGGGCTTCAAGCAGGTAAAAACTCACAGCAAAACGAAGCTCAAGAAAATGAAGCTCAAGATAGCTTGCTCACGACTTTGGAACAGATTAATTATCCATTCGATGAGATCACTGACAATTTGGGTTATCAGTTATTTTTGAAGTAATTGTTCTTAAAAATCATTTCAATTTATAACCATTTTCATCAAATAATTTGATGACCACTTTAGGCTGATCATTCAGCCTTTTTTATGTACAAATCTTGTGTATATTGTAGTTTCTTGTTAACTTAGAACAAACTAAAATGACTTCATATTCTTTCTAATGAACTATAAAATTATTTTTATCTTGCTTTGCATAGTTGCGCTTGGGGTTTATGGTTATCCAAAATACAAATTAATCCAACAAGAAAAGCAAGTTCATAAAAGTAATATCGCGATTCCAAGTGGTTCTGCCGTACAACGCTTAATGCCCTTTCTTGATCATCAGTCCAAAGCAGAGTTTTACAATCAATATCCGATTTTCTCAATCGACATTCGTTTGGTTGATTACGAACAAACTGACGCACCTGAAGGATCATCTACTTTTTTAAAGAAATTTAGCTGTGGTACATTAAATGGACTTAAAACAAACACAGCGCTGTACCGCAATGCTGCGCTCAATGTCAATGAAAAAGATGCTGTTGAATTTCAATACTTTATCAAAAACAAGGCGAATTCAAACATGAGGTGCGACAGATTTAAAAGCACTATGATAATCAACCAGTTGAGAAAAAGCCTCCAATGGT
>NZ_CANLSL010000047.1 GCF_947493735.1 uncultured Acinetobacter sp.
ACTATGGGAGTCCAAAACAACAGCTCGAAATACTGTTGGATTGGACGGGTATTTGACCTTATCTACTACAGCCCCAAATACTTTCTTTCTAAGCCACCTAAACCATTTTATGACTTAATCGACGTATCAATCCGTGTGCCACGCAGTAAGGTTTTGATCACAGGTTTCTGTTGACAAATATCAAGAATTTTAGTTTTGGTTGTCTCATCTAAATCCTTGTCAAAACTCAGCTCCCGAGTAATCCATTCTTCACCTTCCTTATTCATATTGAAATGTAGATCAATGGAGAAATGCCCATAATCTATCTCTTTATGCTTTGCATACATGCGCAGTGTAATCATGGTACACGCCGCTAGTCCTGCAAGTAGATAGTCATAGGGTGCAGGACCTGTATCACCACCACCAAAGCTCTCAGGTTTATCGGTAATATAATGATGTTTCCCACTGGTCAGTTCACCCGCCCACGGTGCGACTAGGCTGGCGATTTTTGTATTTGCGATGCTCGCCATGTTGTCATCCTCGTTTTGAATTCTACGCTTTGTGTTTTGCTTTTATACTTTTCAGTTTTAGCTCACGCAAGCTTATTTTGAAGCCCGCATCTGATCTGGAATCTCAGGCGCAATCAGACGTTTGCCCTGATACGATGGAATTTCTCCAAAACGTGCATCATAGTCAATCCATTGCTGACGTGCCTGTTTCATTTCTTCCGTAGTACGTGCCACAAAATTCCACCACAGCAGAATTTCACTTTCAAACGGCTCACCACCGATGAGTAAAACGCGTGTACCTTTTTTCATTTTTAGGTGCATTTTTTCATTGCCGACTTCGAGCACCACCATATTGTCCTGTGTCAGCGCATGACCGTTGATTTCAGCGTCCGCTTCCATCGCCAACACCCCATATTCAAACTCAGGATTTAAGTCTAGAACCACCTCAACATCATCCACCGCTTCAATGTCTACACCGAGCAATTTACTATAGACTTGCACTGGCGAAGTCGCCCCGAGAAACTCACCAACCAGCACTGAAAATTCTGCGCCGTCTTGTTCAATGCTTGGCAGCTCAGGATAATGCTCAAACTTCGGCGCCATATGGCGATGCGCCTCAGGCAATGCAATCCAAAGCTGTGCGGAGTGCAATTCTGTTTCTGCTAATGGCGTCACTTCGGTGTGAGAAATACCATGCCCTGCCGTCATCAAATTGACCTGTTTTGGACGGATCAACTGCGCACTGCCAACGCTGTCGTGATGCATGACTGTTCCGTCGATCATCCATGTAAAGGTCTGCAACCCAATATGCGGATGTGGCCCAACATCTAGACCGTCATGCGGTGCAAACTGCACTGGTCCTGCATGGTCAAGGAAACACCATGCGCCAATCATACGTTTGTCTTTGCTCGGCAAGGCACGTTTGATCGTGGTACTTGTGCCGACGATGGCAGAACGTAGATGGACTTCTTTGATGCTTTTTGGTTTGGCTAATGGACAATCTGAAGATTGCGACACGCTATCTGTCGTGGTATTGGTCATATGATTTCCCTTATTTCTGACTTATCTGTTACTGGTTTTCGACTGAATTTTTTATAGAATATCGAAATCGTGCGACAGATCACAGTTCTAATTTGCAACGCTGTGTGTATATTATTTTGATTTATGACAAATATTTTTAGGAGATGTACACAATCTTATGTAAAAATACTGTCGAAGAAATACTCAATACTTATCAAATGAACAGTAACAAACACGAAAATTACGAACTTTTAAATTTGCTCGGTTATGGCTTGGCGAAGTTTGACAATGATTTTATTCAACAATTTGGCTTTACGACCAAATCTGCCTTCTATGACTATTTCGTTGAGTTAGGCATCGTCGAAACAGGAAGTGTCGTTAAAAACAGAATGGATTTATTTGATCCATTTTTTGACAATGATCGCAAAGGTTGGTGGCAAAAAGGCGACGCATACATTCACCGTAAACATCTGATTGATAATCTATTCGGCAGTGAAAACTGCGTCGGTTACGCCAATATCGTCAAACTTTTTCTGCATGAAAATTTTAAAATTAATGACTTTATTGTTCAGGTCAAACCCATCGTAAAATCAAGATTTAAGAAGCTACAAGAAACTGGATTGGAAGCAGAGCTATATTTTCTGAATAACTATCAATCCATTGATATTTTTAAAGATGGAAGCATCGAAGATGCTCGCCTATATGGTGATGGCTACGATTTTCAAATCAACGTACTAAACACGTCGTATTTAGCTGAAATCAAAGGGATTCGTGCCAAGAAAGGTCGTTTTCGTTTAACGGAGAATGAATATAAAAAAGCGCAAGAATATCAATTAGATTACATCATTACTTTGGTGTTGAATTTAGATGATACGCCGACATTTTTAACCATTGATGATCCACTCAAAAATCTGAAATTTGAAGAAAGAATCATCAAATCAAAAGAAGTTAAAGAATATCATTTGGTATCTGATATATGTTAGAACTCACAGATAAAGTTAAAATCTTGAAAGACTATCTTGATGAGATTGGCGACACTCATGCGGATCGTTTTAAAACAGATATTGTCTTTTACTTTAATGAATTTGAAGATGAACAAAGCTGTTATTTCCAATTTCTAAATAGACTCGATTCAAAAGAAGAAATTCATAGCGTGATTGATCATTTGATTTCCAAGATTGCGCTGAAGTTTGACGAAGATGAAGAACAATTATCGGACTTTATCTTTTATGCGCTTAACCCTTAAACTCAATTTTAGTAAATAATTTTTTAAAAAAGAATAAAAAAAAGAGCACCGAAGTGCTCTTTAAAGTAATTTCCTAACTGTCGCGAGCGTAGCTCTTGGCGTTCGCTAGGCAAGACGCAATGCGTCTTGAAAGCCCTAGCTCACTCCCACTCAATCGTTGCAGGTGGCTTACTCGATACATCATAGACCACACGAGATACATCTTTGATTTCATTCATAATACGTGTCGAGATACGATCAACCAAATCATACGGCAGATGTGCAAAACGAGCCGTCATAAAGTCCACTGTTTCCACAGCACGGAGCGCTATCACCCACGCATAACGACGGCCATCACCAACCACACCCACAGATTTTACTGGTTGAAATACCGCAAAGGCTTGCGCCGTCTTGTCATACCAACCACTCGCACGAAGCTCCTGCATAAAGATGTCGTCAGCTAGACGCAGAATGTCTGCATATTCCTTTTTCACTTCGCCCAAGATACGTACACCAAGACCCGGTCCTGGGAACGGATGACGGTAGATCATACTATGCGGCAAGCCAAGTGTCGTACCGAGTTTACGCACTTCATCTTTAAACAAATCACGTAACGGCTCAACCAAATCAAACGCCAAATCTTCAGGTAATCCACCGACATTGTGATGTGATTTGATCACATGCGCCTTGCCTTGTTTGCTCGCTGCCGATTCGATCACATCAGGATAAATCGTGCCTTGCGCCAAGAATTTCACGCCATCGAGTTTACGGGCTTCTTCTGCAAACACTTCGATAAATTCACGACCGATGATTTTACGTTTTTTCTCAGGGTCAACTTCTCCTGCAAGCGCAGTGAGGAAACGCTCCTCTGCATCGGCACGAATCACTCGAATACCCATGTTTTGTGCAAACATTTGCATGACTTGATCGCCTTCGTTTAAGCGAAGCAAACCATTATCGACGAATACACAGGTCAATTGATCGCCAATCGCTTTATGGAGTAATGCTGCAACTACAGATGAATCGACACCGCCTGACAAACCAAGTAAGACTTTTTCATTGCCGATTTGTTCACGAAGCTGTTCGATACGGAGTTCGATAATATGTTCAGGTGTCCAAAGACCGCCACAACCACAGATTTTATGCACGAAGTTTGAAAGTAATTCTGCGCCTTTTGCGGTATGCGTCACTTCAGGGTGAAACTGTACACCGTAGAAGCGACGGGTTTCATCCGATGCCGCAGCATACGGACAGCTTGGCGTGCTTGCCGTGGTGGTAAAACCTTGTGGTAATTGACCAACTTTATCACCGTGGCTCATCCACACATGCAATTGATCTTCACGATCTTGCAAGTTACCAATCAACTGATCACGAGTTTGAATATCAACTTCTGCATAGCCGAACTCATGCACTTTACCTGCTTCGACTTTTCCGCCCAACTGTTCAGACATGGTTTGGAAGCCGTAGCAAATACCCAGTACAGGCACACCGAGTTCAAATACCACTTGTGGCGCACGAGGACTGCCCTCGACATGCACGCTTTCTGGACCACCTGAGAGGATGATGCCGTTTGGATTAAAGGCACGAATCTCCGCTTCGGTCATGTCATAGGCGTACATTTCAGAGTACACCCCTGCTTCACGGACACGGCGAGCGATCAACTGGCTGTATTGCGAGCCAAAATCAAGGATAAGGATACGGTCTTCGGTAATTTGAGTATTGGTCGTCATCAGCTACAACTTATACAAGGCGAGAAATTAAGCGCTGTATTTTAGCATTTTCTACAGTGAACTGCACTGATTATAAATTCGTGTAAATACGTCTTGCTTAACCTTTATTAAAAATATGACTATCACATTAAGTGCTTCATAAACTTATATTTTGGCAATTTTGGTTGGCTACGCCAACCAAAATTGCGTACGGGTTTTGGGGACGAAGTCCCCACCCCCCCCTCCTCGCCTCACTGCCGAAGGCAGTGAGGCGAAATCAA
>NZ_CANLSL010000048.1 GCF_947493735.1 uncultured Acinetobacter sp.
TGCGGCATGCAAGTTATAATGCCTGAAATTTTCTGAGTATATTTTCATGTCGAACCCATCTGTACCACTATCTGCTGAATTACAAGAAAAACTCGAAAAATTACAACAGGTGGATCTCACCAAATCCTCGAATCAACTTTTGCAACGCAGTAACAAATCTCAGCGTCAAGATAGCTATAAAAAAGCATTAGTGGAATTGAATAGCAGTTTTGAAGAATATCTTGCCGAAGCAATTTGCATTCGTTTTGATCTACATGCAGGACAGGCTCGCAAACTCCGCTTCAAAAAAGATCGTATTCGTCTACTCAAACAACATGGCATTGATTACGTCAGCATTGACGGTGCAAATACCGCACAAGTTTTATCTTTGATCTCACAGAGCATCATACATGAAGATGCAGTGGTGACACCTGACCTAAATGATGCCTTCCCATTTTGGAAGGAAGGCTATCCTATGGTGCAGTTTGACAATACTTTTGACATTCTCGCAGTGGACATTCAGGTGCATTATCAAGCGCTCATTGAGCGCCTGTTAAAGGTTTAAACTGGGCAAAAGTAGTTTAAACACATTCCAATTTCTGCGTTTGAATCAGCTCTTGTAATGTCTGATCTTTCATCTGATTTTTTGAATTTTGGCATTTCGCTACATGCAGTGCCAAATCCGCCAAAGCAGATTCAGTTTCAGCCCAACCTATACAACCATCTGTCACCGAACAACCATATTGCAGAACCTCAGCATCAATGGATTGTTTGCCATGTTGCAGATGGCTTTCAATCATCACACCTTTGACCTGTGATTCAGCAAGCTGTTCAGCAATAGTTTTTAAAACTTGCGGTTGCAAATCTGGATTTTTTTGACTATTGCCATGACTACAATCAATGATGATTGCACCGTGCATATTGCGTTTTTGCATACGCTGTTGCACCGCTTGAACGGATGCTAAGTCATAATTTGTACCGTGCTGACTCCCTCGTAAAATCACTTGCAAGCTATCATTACCAATACTTTCCACGAGAGCCGATTGCCCTTGATCATTTAAACCGAGGAATTGATGCGGACTACTTGCAGATTGCATCGCATCGAGTGCAATATCAATATTACCATCTGTGCCATTTTTAAAGCCTAACGCATACGGCAAATCACTGGCGATCTCACGATGAATCTGTGATTCACTGGTTCGAGCACCAATCGCTCCCCAACTGTACAAATCATCAAAATAATGACTCAATATCGGATTCAGTACTTCAGTCGCCATCGGCAAACCAAGTTCTGCAATTTTTACCAATAATTCACGGCTGAGATGCAAACCCTCAGTCAGATTGCTTTGCCCTTTTAGACTTGGATCATAGACATAACCTTTCCAACCTACAATACTGCGAGGTTTTTCAAGATAAGTGCGCATAACGATTTTTAAGAAATTTTGATGCTGCTCAGCAAGCCTTTTAAGACGTTGTGCATATTCAAGAATAGCTTGCGGTTCATGAATCGAACACGGTCCAACAATGACCAAAAGGCGTGAATCATCACCATTTAAAATATTTTTAATCTCTTGGCGGTGTTGTGCTATGTGTTGTTGTGGAATTTGCGATAAAGCATATTTTTGCTTTAATACTTTAGGAGAAGGTAAAGCTTTACTTTGCGATGTAACTTTAGAGTCGGTATCTAATTGTTGAATGTTTATTTGCGCATTAAGGTTTGACATGACGTTGTACTCTTTAAATGTAATGAATGTTGATGTATTTGATGTTGAATGCCGTTGTAGAGCCAATAACCCATAAATCGCTCAAATTTAAATCCTGCAAATTTTAAATAATTATTCGCATAAAAATGATTAACTAAATACATTTTCACTCTCCAAAACATTAAAAAAAAATCTTGTTAAATCCGAGCAACACGCATAAAAAAACCTGATCGGGGTTGCCGATCAGGTATTAAATTGTTGGGCAACCGACGCCCAAACGCATTCGGGCAATTATTGAAACTGCCAAAAATAAAAATATGCGCTATGAATCATCGGTTGCTTTAACATCTCGTGTTCAGACTTCACATCTAACTAAACTGTCTTTAACATACTCGTAGTTTGACGCTTTGACAAGCACTTTCGTACTTATTCCGAAAAATGCACCACACTACGAACCGATTTCCCCTCATGCATCAGCTCAAATACCTCATTGATTTGCTCAAGTGGCATGGTATGCGTAACAAACGGCGTAAACTGAATATCACCTTTCATCGCATCTTCAACCAAGATACCTGATCCCTCATGTCCAAGTACCGCAAGAAACACATCTTTAGGATCATCACCTGATAAGGTAAAGGCATCAGTATGGCAGACGCCACTATGCGTGATTTTGATCAGTACCTCACATGCTTTGGGCGGAGCAACATCAATTTCAACAATTTGTTATGATTCACCAGCAGCGAATGCCACAGCAGCACGAGATTTCATCATGTATTCCTTTAGCTATTTATACATTGAGATATTTATACAAAGAGATATTCAGTATGAACGGATTAATCGTCACGTGTTAATACTTCAAACAATTCGATTTCAAAAGTTAAATCCGAGTTTGCCGGAATCAATTTACCCATTTGCCGTTCACCATAAGCCAAATGTGCAGGGACAATCAACTTACGCTTTCCGCCAACTTTCATCGCAGAAACAAGTATTCCTGAACCAGTATCGATACCTAGAATGCCTTGATCCCAACCCTTGATCACTCGTCCTGTGCCGATTACACATTGAAAAGGTTGTCCACGATCATGAGATGAGTCAAATTTTGTACCATCATCAAGCCACCCTGTATAGTGCGCTTTAATTAATGCACCTTTGACAGCAGCTTTACCAGTCCCTTCAATTAAATCAATAATTTGCAACTCATTCGTCATGTTCAGTCATCACTTCATAAAATGTCATGTTTTATCTTAAACAAGACTTAAACAATTTGTGATGAATTATGCAATTTAATGCTTGAAATTCACCCAAATAAACCCCATAAATAAGATAAGACGAATTACTTAACTCTTATGCAACGCTTCTCTCTAGCATAACTTTTAAAAGTTTAAGTCTTTGTTTTAGGTGATCTGTTCTCCAGGCAGATGACCTTATTTTGCAGTCCATCCCCCTTTTGGACTGCATTTTTTATGTGCAGTTCTAACTTGATATGACTTCACCTGATATCAGTAGAAAAAAAATTACTTTTCTAAATATTGATAAAGATCAGCCACACTATCAATCACTAAATCAGGTTTAATTGTAGACTCAGCGTGATATGCCTCACGATATTTGCCAGTTTTGACCAAGATCGAGAATATATCCAAACGCTGTGCTCCACCAATATCGCTATCAATATCATCACCAATTAAAACAGCTTGGTGCGCATCACATTTTGCACTTGCAAGCACTTGTTTAAAGAACGTGATGTTTGGCTTGCCTACAATCAACGCCGTTTGATCAGACACATACTCCAAGCCAGCAATAAATAATCCAATATCAACCTTTAAACCTTGTCGTGTTTGCCAAAATTTATTTTTATGTAGCGCTATGAGCTTTGCCCCACGATTTAGGCAACGAAAGATTTGATTCAAGAGGTCAATTGACCACGCTTCACCAATGTCGCCAATAACAATAAAATCAGGTCGTTCACTGCTATGCTCAAACTCATTAAAATCAGCTTTGATATGATCATTGACCACAGCCCATATTTTTATACTTCGCCCTATCGCCTGTTGTTCTTGACGCAGCAAAATACGGCTCGCTTCAGGTGCGCTCAGTATCTCTTCACTCGATGCTTCAATACCAAAATCATGCAATTGCTCCAATAGCATTTGTTGGCTCTTCGTTGTGGTATTGGTCATAAAGCGGATTAAGAATTGCGACTGGCGCAATTGTTGTAAAAGCGCTACGGCACCATCTACCAACTCACCATCAGTGTGAAGCGTACCATCAATATCAAAAATATAAAGTTTGTGATCTTGCGAAATTTTGGGCATTTTTACTCCTGAATTTGGAGCTTAAGAGATCATTTATCTTAATGATTTTTTTGATGGCTTAGCAAGGTCTAAATCAATTCAAATTGTGAAATGAAACTAGGCAAAAAATCGAATTCATAAAATTTTTTCATAAAAAAAGCTAGGACAATGCCTAGCTTTTCACAGTGTTATGAATTAACGATTGTTGTTTGAATCGTCTTCACCACCATCTTGTTGGTCGTTGTCAAAACCGCCTTGACCGCCACCGAAGCCACCTTGACCACCAAAGCCACCTTGACCACCAAAGCCACCTTGACCACCAAAGCCACCT
>NZ_CANLSL010000049.1 GCF_947493735.1 uncultured Acinetobacter sp.
TTATTCGCATTTCTCTATTTTATCAAAATCCAACCTGCTTTTTTTCAGCATACTTTTTGAAACACCACCAAAGAAGGAACGACAATGAAAATTAAATTTTTAACGGTCTCATTGATGTTTATTTTGCCATTTTCTGTTTTTGCAGCAAATGGACAAGTCGAAAAAGCGGTCATTGAATCAAATAATGCGTATAAAACCAAATATAATTTAGATGATATGACTGAGTTTAATTATGCGCAAAAAGGCTTTATTGCCAAGCCAACAGGTCAAATTAAAAGTGAAAAAGGCAATGTGATCTGGGATTTTGATGCGTTTAATTTTTTAAATGATCCAGCACCAAATACTGTTAATCCTGCGCTATGGCGACAAGCAAAGCTAAACAACAATGTTGGTCTATTTAAAGTGACAGATCGAGTTTGGCAAATTCGTGGTTTTGATTTGGCAAATATGACCATTATTCAGGGTGATACTGGTTGGATTATTGTGGATACATTAACCTCTAAAGAAACGGCTGAAGCAGCACTTAAATTTGCTAGGCAGCATTTAGGTGAGCAAAAAATTTCAGCCATTATTTTTACCCATAGCCATATCGATCATTTTGGTGGTGCATTAGGCGTTCTTTCTAGCGAAGAAATTAACGCTAGAAAAATCCCAATTATTGCGCCACAAGGCTTTATGGAAGAAGCGACCAGTGAAAATGTGATGGCAGGTTCAGCCATGATACGTCGTGCGACTTATATGTATGGAACTTTTCTACCTAAAAATGCAGAAGGGCTGGTGGATACAGGTTTAGGTAAGGCTGTTGCTGTGGGAAAAATGGGCATCCTTGAGCCTACACAATTGATCACTCAAGCAGAACAGAAAATGAGCATTGATGGCTTGGATTTTGTGTTTTATAACGTGCCAGGTTCAGAAGCACCAGCAGAGTTAACATTCTCTATTCCATCACTGAAACTTTATAATGGCGCGGAAATTCTTTCGCATACCATGCATAATCTTTATACTCTCCGCGGTGCTAAAGTCCGTGATGCCTTAAAATGGGTGGGCTATTTAGACCAAGCAATGCAACATGCCAAAGCATCCGATGTATTGATTGCACAGCATCATTGGCCGGTATGGGGCAATGACAATATTCAAGATTTTATTAAAACCCAGCGAGATGTTTATAAGTTCACGCATGATCAGACGGTGAGATATATGAACTCTGGTTTTAATGGTGCTGAAATTGCCGAGAAAATTCAGCTTCCAGCCGCACTTGACCAAAAATTATATGCGCATGGCTATTATGGAACCCTTAAGCATAATGTAAAAGCGGTATACCAATACTATATGGGATGGTTTGATGCTCATCCTTCCAATTTAGATCCATTGCCACCTAAAGCTGTTGCAAAAAAATATATTGAGTTAGCAGGTGGGGAGAGCAATGCGTTGAAAAATGCGCAGGATGCTTATGCTCAAGCTGACTATAGATGGGCTGCCGAGATTTTAAAACATATTGTGTTGAATAATCCTCAAAACCAACAAGCAAAAGACTTATTGGCAAATACGTATCGTCAATTGGGCTATGCTGCTGAGGCTTCAACTTGGCGTAATTTCTTTTTGGTGGGCGCTCAAGAGCTACAAAATAATGTACCTATGGAAAATACATCTGATCCGAGTGATTTATTGATTCACACGCCAACTGAAAGATTTCTGGAAGCCATGGCAACAAATTTAGATGTGGAAAATTTAAAAAATGAAAATCAGTGTATCAATCTGGTTTTGTCGGATACCCAAGAGAATTTTTCATTATGGGTTGAAAACTCAGTCATGCAGTTTAAACGTCATGATGACAGTAATGGTTTGGCATCGGATTGCCCAACATTAACCGTAACCAAGCCCTTATATCTAAAAATGATTACAGGTCAAATAGAAGGGGTAAAAGTCCTACTTTCGAAAGACAGTAAAGTCAAAGGCAATCCATTGAAAATTGGAAAATTCTTTGCCATGTTTAAACGTCCAGATTCGATTTTCCCAATTGTGACTCGACCAAATGGTTAGGGGGAAATA
The DNA here is from genome assembly GCF_947493735.1 of uncultured Acinetobacter sp. Classification (GTDB taxonomy): domain Bacteria; phylum Pseudomonadota; class Gammaproteobacteria; order Pseudomonadales; family Moraxellaceae; genus Acinetobacter. The sequence goes on from NZ_CANLSL010000049.1 coordinate 2,050, forward strand.
ACGAAGCTTAAATGTTTAGGCTTAATTCAATAGAGTCGAATAAAAAGGGAGAACTTATAGATTAGTTCTCTCATTTTTTATATCAGTATTTCAATAAAAGCTCTTGTTTCATCAAGCAAAAATGATGATGTGCAACGAATCATGTTGGTATTAAAAATTCCTTCTCGTTTTGAGATAAAGCTAGTATGGGTGGACGATTTTAGTATGAGGGGGATTTTATATTGCGCTATGCTTATAGCTACATTGATGTAATTAGTGACTCGTATTGGCTTGAATTGTGAATTAGCTAGGGCTCCTCTATAATTAAATTCTTGCGTGTAGAAAATAGAGAAGTATGTCATCACAATCTCAAGTCGCTTCTACTCAGGTGACAAAACGCCAAACCAAGCCAGCAGAAGTCCGAATTGATGAGCTGATGAATGCTGCACAAACGCTTTTTTTAGCAAAAGGTGTGGAAGCTACCACCATTAGCGAAATTATTGCCAGTGTGGGCGTTGCTAAAGGGACCTTTTATCATTACTTTGAATCGAAACAGCATATTGTTGAAGCCTTAAAAAAACGTTATATCGATTTTTTTATCGCGGCCTTAGACACGGCAGTTGCAACATGTGATGCTGAAGATTGGGTCAGTCAATTTAAGGTTTGGGTCTCGGCCAATATACAAACCTACCTCGAAAGTTATGCAGTGCATGATATTGTTTTTGGTGCACATCACCATGAACGTAAAAATAATGAAAAAAATATGATATTGGAACAATTGCTGCAAATCTTAAATGGAGGGCAGCAGGCGGGTATTTGGCATTTAGAACAGCCAAGATTGACTGCGTTATTGATTTATTCTGGTGTACATGGGGTTGCAGATGAAGCAATTGCCAATCAACTGCACGATAGCACAGATTTTTCTCAGCAAATTGCGCTGCAATATTTAAAAATGCTCCATCATGATGGCTAACTTTTACCATTATTTTGAATCGTATAAATCGCTTCTCGTCTGATATTCTTTTATTATCAATTTTAATTAAAACCCTAAACGATGCATTTTAAAGTCAACCATTCTCCTTAAGTTGCAGTCACTGGTGATCTTTAAAAGTGCTTTCAAGACAGTCTATAAAAAATGAAAGCTTTGGGTTTTAAGTGGGTTTTTATACATTGACCGACGGTCGGTCAATGTATAGTATAATGATTCTCATTTAAATGATCTAGGTGATGTATGAATGCATCTCGCCAGCCGATTTATCTTATTCTAGCGCTCTATATCAGTACCTTTCTGTGTTTGGTGGATTTAAGCAGTGTCAATCTTGCACTTGGAAGTATTCAAAACCAATTTAATAGTGACATGGCAGATCTACAATGGGTGATTGATAGCTATGCTTTAAGTCTATCGAGTTTAATGTTAGCGGTGGGGGCATTAAGTCAGCGCATAGGGCGTAAAAAATTATGGTTGCTGGGTGTGATCATTTTTATTGTGGGTTCATTGATTTGTGCAATGGCAAGCAATTTTAGTTTATTGATTATTGGACGAATGATTCAGGGTGTGGCTGGTGCAGTTTTAATCCCTTTGGCATTGGCGATCATGGTGCATCATTTTCATCAACCGCAAGACAAAGCACGTGAAATTGGTCGCTGGAGTTCGTTTAGTGCATTTTCATTAATTGTCGGTCCATTGATGGGTGGGTTGCTGGTACATCATTTTGGTTGGCAAAGTATTTTCTGGCTCAATCTTCCTGTTGGGGTTCTAACGATTTACTTGGGCTATTATGGTATCGAGGCGGATCAGAAATCGGTGGCTGTACCTTTTGATTATCTAGGTTTGCTCTACAGTGCTGTAGCGATCGTCACATTAACGTATAGCATTATTGCATTACAACATGTGCATTTAGCGCATTGGTTTATGCTGAGTATTTTCTTATTTATCTTGGCAAGTATGGCGTTTGTATGGCAGCAAAAACATGCCACTCATCCATTGATCCCCAATCATTTATTTAAAAATAAACGGTTTTTAGCCTATAACGCGATTTCTTTTATTTTAGGGTTTGCAGGATATAGTTCGTTATTTGGTGGTGTTTCAAAAAGTATGCTGAAAAAAAGCAGGTTGGATTTTGATAAAATAGAGAAATGCGAATAA
>NZ_CANLSL010000050.1 GCF_947493735.1 uncultured Acinetobacter sp.
TATAAATGATAGGCAATATTATGTCACCAGTTTATTATGTAATATACATATTAATTACAGTGCATGTAAGGTGTACCCGTAGCAGGATCGAGGATTTGCACTTTGTGGACTTCTTTTTTCTCGGTGATCTTTTTGCCCTTGGCTTTACCCTTGGTGATCGCTGTACCGCTGGCTTCAATATCGATCGTGGTCTTGCTGGTGTCGGCTAAACCTTGTGGTAGCTGAAACTCGGTCTTGAGAATGTCATCCACCGCACGTACGATGAAGTTGACCACTGGCGCAGGGGTGTACCATACGCCACGGGCTTTACGCAGTTTTGGATCGTATTCACTCAAAAACGTTTCGTAGAAATGAATGATTGGGTCTTCCATCTTGGTGGCACGACCATAGTCTTTGAGGATTTGCTCGACATTACAATGCAAGAAAATCTCCGCCAAGCTATCGACAATCCATTTGATACGATCGTCAATGTCAGGTCCTGCGATGTAACCAAATAGCTTACGCAAAAATGGATTGGTCTTGGGGATCAGCTCGGCGGCTTCCTGACGGCTGAAGGTCGGTAATGTCGGATCATGCAAACGTGCGGCGAACATCCCATAGGCAATGGTCTGTGCGTAGATATCGGCAAAGCCTTTGGCAGTGATGTCATGAATCAAAATCTGTTGGAATGAATCCATATGATCTTTGAGCGTGCTGTCTTCAAGGCGATCTTCGTCATTATCAATGGATTTTTCGATCACATCAGACAGTAGTCGAGCTTTGGCTGCCATCATCTCGGCAAGTTTTTTTGGGCTTTTGATGGTCTGACCAACGTAGCGACAAAAGTCTTTCAGTAGATTTTCAAATGATTCAAAATTTTCAGGCTTGGGTTGGATGCGATTGGCAACCACTTCACCGATCGCCACTTGGCTAATCAATACACCATCTTGATAAATGTGAAAGTCGAGATAGTCGGTGAAAATAATGTTGTTGAGCTGTGCTTTGTAGCGGTCGAATTGTTCTTTATTGCCTGTTTTCTTTTGCCCATCAAGGTCTTTGTCGCCAATGTCTTTGGCTTCGATAAAGCCGATTGGAATATTTTTGTGAGTCAAAATATAGTCTGGCGCACCGCATTTTTGTCGTTTTGGTTCATTGGTGGCGGTGATGTTTGGGGCAATTTTTTCAATGAGCTGTGCGAGATCACCACGGAAGGTATGCTCTGTGGCATTGCCCAATTGGTAGCGTTGATTCAGGGTGTGAAGGTAGTCTGAAATGTGGTCGCTCATTAGGTAAAATTTCCCTTACTGTGTAAAGTGAAATGTATATTTTTTATTAGAAAAAATCCATGCTTAATCATTTTCTTGTGGCAAAAAATCAGGGGCTGTTGCCCCTAGATTTCTTAAACTTACACTTAGGACTTCATGCCCCAATCATAAATCTTACGTTGATAGGCATACCAATACATCCATACGCCAATCAAAATCATTGGTAAGCTCAAGAATTGTCCTTTACTCATCCATCCGATGAAAAGTACGCCATTGTCAGGCTCACGGAAGAATTCAATCACGAAGCGAGCCAAACCATAACCCATGAGGAAGACTGCTGATACCGCCATGCGAGGACGAGGTTTTGAACTAAACCACCATAATACGATAAACAGAATTAAGCCTTCACATAAAGCTTGATAAATCTGTGAGGGGTGACGAACTAAAGCCGATGGATCCGTTGGGAAAATCATGCCAAAAGGATAGTTTGGATTAGTCACTTCACGACCGTATAGCTCAGCTCCGATGAAGTTGCCTAATCGTCCAAACATCAAACCAGTCGGTACACATGGCGCAATGAAGTCTAAAGTTTCAAACCATGCTTTTTGGTATTTTCGGCACCAAAAGATCATTGCCAACATCACACCGATGAAACCACCGTGGAAGCTCATGCCACCCGTCCAGACTTGGAACAGCCAAATTGGGTTTTCTAAAAATTGCTGAAATCCGTAGAACAACACGTAGCCAACACGACCACCAATCACTACACCGAGTGCCCCGAAAAATATCAGATCGGACACCATTTCCGAGTTCCAACCCTCACGTCGCTTGGCACGATAAGTTGCCAATCCCCATGCAAATAAAAATGCCAAAAGGTACATCAAACCGTACCAATGGACTGTGACAGGTCCTAAGGATAATGCAACAGGATCAATGTTTGGATAAGTCAGCATGGATTTTCCTTTCCCTTAAAAAGTAATCACCTACACATTTTAATCTGCTACAGCGTTAAGCTCGTTTGAAGTACGACGAGTACACCTTTTCTCGGTTGCCTTGTCGCAGAATTAAACTATATTGGCGTAATTAAGTCGTTTTAAATGAATGATTGCTATCATCATTTTGACAGGAATTGTAAAGGAAAAATATGAAAAATGTTGTACATTCAATGTGTCTAATCGAATGAATAAAGAAGTTTGATCAATTATGTGTATTGTGGCATTGGCGTGGCAGAGCATCGACGAGTTTCCGTTATTACTCCTTTCCAATCGAGATGAGTTTTATCATCGTCCGACCAAGCAGCTTCACTATTGGCAAGACGATCAGCTCTATGCAGGCCGAGATTTAGTGCAGGGCGGAACATGGATGGGCGTGACGCCATCAGGTCGTTGGGCGGTGGTGACCAATTTTCGAGAAAAGAATGATCAAAAATTTGCTACCTCACGAGGTGATTTAATTCGTGATTTTTTAACATCCAATTTAGCACCACTACGTTTTGCTCAGCAATTGGAAAAAAACCAAAATGATTATGCAGGCTTTAATTTGATCGTGGGTGATCAACAGCAAGCGGTGTATATGAGCAATCGAGGTGAAGCACCGCAAGTCTTAGCGCGTGGCGTCTATGTGGTGTCCAATGGTTTGATGAGTGAGCATTGGGAAAAAACTGCACATCTGCGTAAACGATTTACCCAAGAATTTTTGCCACTACTGCAACAACCTAATTTGAAAAATGATTTTGATATTGAACAGCAAACTCTACCTGCGGCTTGGGATGTGTTAGAAGATCAACGCAAAATTGATACTGATAAATTGCCAAATACGGGGATTAGCTTAGAAATGGAAGAATTGCTTTCTTCGAGTTTTATCCAAAGTCCAGTTTATGGGACACGTTGTTCTAATTTTTTACTGATGCAAGCAGAGCAGAATCAAAACCAATTCCATTGGTGGGAAAAAACGCAATATGGTGAAAATTTGGGAGAAGTTGTTAAAGTGGATGTGGATTTGAGTTAGTTATTTTTCTTAATCATATAAAACCCTCCCTTGCGTTGCTGTAGCAGCCCATCCATTTAGAAAAGGGATGGATTCCGTTTCTTAGTAGATGTTGGTTTCAAATGGGAAATACTCCTCCCCTTCAAAGGGGAGGTTGGGTGGGGTTTTAGAGGGCGGAAGATAATGTCAGACCAAATATTTAATAGACCTGAATATAAGCAACGTCGCCAAGAACTTCGAAATAAGGTGGTGTTTCAAAAAGTATGCTGGCATTAAACGAATCCATTATTGATATAAAAGAACACTAAATCAAAGGCTTTGA
>NZ_CANLSL010000051.1 GCF_947493735.1 uncultured Acinetobacter sp.
GCGCTACTTTAGACGCAGGTAAATCATGACAAAATAGTTTGATTATTTGTCTAAACTTAGCCTCAGAAATATGTGAACGCTTACAATACTTGTTTAACCCAGTCATAGCGTAGCTTTAGCACCTTTTGATTTGTGATAAAGTTATCTAGACCCTATGAAATACTTGAATCGACTCAAAAAGGTGATGCGGATATTACTGCATGGTTACTGTGGTTTTTACAAGCACTCGATGAAAGCCTTGAGCAGACATTACAGCGGATTGAACGGACACTTCTAAAAAGTACATTTTGGCAGACTTTTTCAGAAGTGGATGTGCATGAGGGGCAACGCAAGGTTTTAAATCGGCTGCTTGATGGTGGAGAAAATGGCTTTGAGCATGGGATCAGTGCTTCACAGTATCAGAAAGTGGCTAAAGTCAGCCGAGCGACTGCAACGCGTCATTTAACTGATTTATTGGAAAAAGGCTGTATTGAGAAACTTGAGGGCGGTGGAAAGAATACGAGGTATCAGATCAAGAAATCATACAGGTAGTCAGGGTGAAGGTGTTATGTTTAGACACGCCCTTATCTAATAGCGGGATGCGATCAGCCGTGCAGATCCCCTGCTAACTCATCAATGGCAGCATCGGCACTGTTGCAAATAGGCTGACATGATAAGCTAAATATCTTATTTAATTCGAGATACAGCAGATGAATCCCTTCCATGGTCGGCACTTTCAAGGTGAAATCATTCTTTGGGCTGTGCGCTGGTATTGTAAATATGGCATTAGCTATTGTGAACTGCAGGAAATGCTGGCCGAACGGGGTGTGAATGTTGATCACACGACTATTTACCGTTGGGTTCAACGTTATGCTCCTGAAATAGAAAAACGTTTACGCTGGTATTGGCGTAATCCTACAGATCTGAGCTCGTGGCATATTGATGAAACCTATGTAAAAGTGAATGGACGATGGTCTTATCTGTATCGTGCAGTCGATCAACGTGGCGATACCATTGATTTTTATCTTTCTTCTAGACGTAATACCAAATCAGCATATTGTTTTCTTGGAAAAATTTTAAATAATGTGAAGAAGTGGCAAATTCCACAAGTGATCAACACGGATAAAGCACCCACATATGGACGTGCTTTATCACGGTTAAAACGGGAAGGTAAATGTCCACCAGACCTTGAGCACAGGCAGATTAAGTATAAAAATAACGTGATTGAATGTGATCATGGCAAGCTAAAGCGGATCATCAGGGCCACATTAGGATTCAAATCTATGAAGACGGCTTATGCCACAATTAAAGGTATTGAAGTCATGCGTGCACTACGTAAAGGACAAGCATCGTCATTTTATTATGGTCAGCCTCAGGGTGAAGTGTGTCTAATCAACAGGGTTTTCGGTCTCTAAGTACTTTTTAAAGGGAACATCATCGACTCAAATCTCTATTTGCAACAGTGCCGTGTTATTCGTCATGCGACCAAGAAAAGAAAAATCTTCCCAACTGATGATTCAGTGAAAAAGGTGGTATATTTAGCGATTATGGCAGCAAGCAAAAAATGGACGATGCCTATTCAGAATTGGAAAGCTGCCATGAATCGCTTTAGTATCATTTTTGAAGAGCGTGTAACCAAGTATTTTTAAATCTGCATTTACACAGAATTATTTACACACTCAAAATTGCCATGTAAAATACTTCAATAATGTTAATTATATGGCTCTAGACTAGCATAATCATTCTGCTAGTCTAGAGCCTTTCCTAAAATTAACATAATACACGTTATACGAAGGCAAAAATGGGAGCTATAAGCTCCCATTTTTAGTCTTTAATTCGCTTTTTCGCTTCGTCATAAACTATGCTATCAGCTCGTTTTCCGACGGTAATGAGCAGGATAACTACCTGATCATCTTTAACTTGATAGACAAGTCGGACACCAGCTTTTAATAATTTGATTTTATAGCAACCTGCAAGATCGCCTCTAAGCATATTCTTTGGAATATGTGGCTGCTCTATGACTTTGGCTAGTTTCTTTTTAAATTGATCTCGTATAGCAACAGGGAGTTTTTCCCATTCTGCTGTAAAGTCCTTGTGACGTAAAAGCTTATAAGTCATCTAATGTGACTTCCTCAAACATCTCTTTAGGATCATTAATGCGCTTACGGACAAGAGCTAATAATTCTTCATCTTCTTCCGAAAGCAAAGCTTTTTTGACAGGCAGATTCCCAGTCGTAGCAACATACTCAAGAATACTAGTGAAGAAATCCGTAGGTGCAATACCTTGCTCTTTAAGGATTGAATAAGATTTTTCTTTAAGGGCTTCATCGATCCTGAAGTTAACAGTAGCCATCATATTTCCCAAGTATTTAATGTACTAGGAACATTGTAATGCAAATTGCATTACAAGTCGACTTCTCATAACAGCCATTATGTTAAATTGAGTACATGATACTTTAAGTTCATAGACCTCTTTGTTTAACCTAGAATCAATTACTTATATAAAATAACATTTCACATTCAGTTCACTTATGTTTATATTCTATTTACTTCATAAAGTTCTTGGTGCTTAGAATGTTTGTCGTAAAAACAATTAAACTTTCAAAAAAGTATTCAAATCAAAATCACATAGTTCTATTGTTTGATGCTTCAATTACAGTACCTTGTCTATATCCTTTACTCTATTCTACAACTGTCCTGAGATTTCAAAGTTTTGCCACACAACAATCAGATATGCTGGCACTAAAGTTTTGGTATGAATTTTGGTATCAGAAATAGGCTTTGTTGCACAAACCTATCTGTAAAGGCTTTTTTAGCGATATAATTTTCAAATGAAGAAGCCTACACACAAAAT
>NZ_CANLSL010000052.1 GCF_947493735.1 uncultured Acinetobacter sp.
TTCATGCAGAATCTCCTGCTCGTATCTTAAGAGAAAATTCTACTTTTAGATCCTATTATTTTTAGGGGGGATTACCGGTGAAAAAACTCAAATAGCGTAAAACTGATCTGAGTTATTTGATTTTTTACTTACAATCTTATAAACACATTGATTTTTATGAAAATTATGATGATTTAGGTTTACGTATCCATTAAAATATTTACCAAGCAGTAATTGTATTATTTTAAATAGTCCCTATAATTCAGTTGTGCGAGTAAATCCTAGGTAACCGCGACGCTCTTTTGAGTATCGTAAGCGTCATTTAAGTGGCGTCGGTCCTAGGGGTCGCACTTTTTTTGCCTAAAATTTTATGAAAGCATGTATTTATTTAGATGAAAGTGGTGATTTAGGTTGGAATTTTAATCATCCCTACAGGCAAGGTGGATCTAGTCGTTATCTCACAATTGCTTGTGTAATAACACCTTCAGATGACAATAAACGTCCTAAGAAAATTATAAAAAAACTTTATGAAAAATTTGATTGGCCAACGAATCAAGAAAAGAAATGGGCTCATATGTCTCAAGAAGAAAAATTAGAATTTGCTGAAAAAGCGAAAAATCTCCGTACAAATCATCCCCAAATCAGATATATGAGTATCACTGTGCGTAAGCAAAACGTGCAGGAACACATTCGTTTAGATCCGAACAAACTTTATAATTACATGATTTCTAAATTATTACTAAATGAAATGGCGAAATATGAAGAGGTAACTTTTATACCTGACCCAAGAAGTATAAAAGTGAAAAGTGGTAATAGCCTACCTGATTACTTACAAACACAATTATGGTTTGAAAAACAGACCTCTACTAAACTGAATTATTTACCAATTTCTAGTGATCAAAGTTTAAATTTACAATTTGCAGATATGCTTTCTGGATGTATTCAATCGCATTTTGAAGATACAAACAGTATTACGTTTAACTTATTAAGAGATTGTATAAGTTACAAGAACTTGTTCTTTTAAATAAAGGTGAGGGACTAAGAACTAACATTATCGATTTGGTAATGAACGTCGATGTCTACACAGATTCCCATTGTCCATTTCTATAACGTTGGTAAGCTCTTACAATTACTGGTTTAAGTTTCATGGTACTTTTTCCTCTCGTGGTTAAATACGAAAAGTAAGTACAGTCCCTCAAATCAAATATAGCATTTAATTGATTTATTTAACATAAAATTTCTTATACGAACTATCCATGTAATGCAAATTGCATTACAATATATCCATGTATTCAACAAATGGGAAAAGTAATGGCTACTGTTAACTTCAGGGTCGATGAAGCCCTAAAAGAAAAATCATTTTCTGTCCTAAAAGAACAAGGTATTGCACCAACTGAATTCTTCATCAACATACTTGAGTATATTGCAACTACAGGAAAACTACCTGTTCAAAAGGCATTGCTCTCAGAAGAAGATGCTGAATTATTAGCGACTGTACGCAAGCGAGTTAATGACCCTAAAGAAATGTTCGAGGAAATTACTTTAGATGACTTATAAGCTTTTACGTCATAAGGACTTCACAGCTGAATGGGAAAAACTTCCCAGTGATATCAGAGATCAATTTAAGAAGAAACTCGCTAAGGTCATAGAGCAGCCACATATTCCCAAGAATATGCTCAGAGGTGATCTTTCAGGCTGCTATAAAATTAAATTATTAAAGGCTGGGGTCAGATTAGTTTATCAAGTCAAAGATGATCAAGTAGTCATCTTGCTCATCACTGTTGGGAAACGAGCCGACAGCATAGTTTATGACGAAGCGAAGAAACGCATTAAAGACTAATAACACTAAATATAAAAAAAGTGGAAGAATAAATTTCTAAGTTATTGTTTTAGCTTGATGCTTGTTTTGTATGGAGATAAGAGTAACTTTTGATTACTAGTTTTTACCTTAAATATACCGATTGAACGATTCATTTAAATGCTATCAATACATGAGTTTTACAATTTGGCTAGGTCAGCATGAGTACTTTCCACAAGATATAAGATCGACCATGCCAGAGTTGAATAAGTTGCTGCAGGAAGCAACCCAAGCAGATGTATTACTTGATGAAAGTGTAGATCGGCTATCAAGTCTAACCCAACACGATTTCAATAAGCTAAAGAAAAGAATCCAAGAGAAAGAACTTCACTACTGGTATAGAGCCAATGTTAGGAGATCATCTGTATTTAGAAAAACAAAACTACCTAGTTAATTTGGATGCTCCTGAGCGAACCGTTAAATTTAGTTTTCAAAGAGTTGTCGGCTCTAACAAAAAAATGTTACTCCGCTGGTTATATTTAATTTAAGGGGCTGTAGTAGATAAGGTCAAATACCCGTCCAATCCAACAGTATTTCGAGCTGTTGTTTTGGACTCCC
>NZ_CANLSL010000053.1 GCF_947493735.1 uncultured Acinetobacter sp.
GCGCTGATGGTAGTGTGGGGTTACCCATGTGAGAGTAAGTCATCGCCAGCTTTTAATTTCAAAACCCCCCACCTTATGGTGGGGGGTTTTTTTATTGCCGAAAAGTTATTCTAACCACATAGTTAACACTTATTACTAAAAATAATATATATTTATATTATGATTAAGGAATACATAAATTTTATTATTAAGAGTATTAAGAGGTGGGGAGTCTATGCAAGGGTATTTTGATCCGCCTTTATTTGAGTTGAGTTTGGCTGAACAACAGGTGGATTTGGCGGATACGCCATATTTTTATAATGATAATGGCACGCCAACATATGTAAAGACCTTACCTGATTCTGCAATCATCATATCAGAAGATGCTTTAGCAGATTCTTCATCTGAAACTGTACTGTTTGGGAATGAATATTTTATTTCTAAGATTGCTAATGTGAAAGATAATCCACCATACGGCATAGAAACTGAATTTTCCTTTGATGATCAGAATCTCCAATATCAATCATTATGGGTAACTCAAGAATTGCAAATGCTTTTGGCATGTATTTAGTAGATAAAAACCAAGCAATTAAGGTATCAAGTTCAATTAATCAGCTTTCTCAAGTGCAATACCAATATGGTGCATTTGCAGGACATTGGTCACCGTATCTCAATATAGGCAATGAGCTATTGACGTATATTTCGATGGATTTAGAACACCATGATTTTCCGCATATCTTTGCTTCAACTGATGAAATTTCACCCTAAGTGATTTCAGTAGCGAGGTATTGGCCTAAATTGGCAAAAATTAGATTGGCTGATATTTGGATACCACAGGGTAGTGCATTATATATTCCACCAAAACCTGATAGTAAAGATGCGGAGTATATAGATCTGCACCATAATCGAAATTCGGCACAAGCGTGTTGGGGCAAGCCGAACAATTCTAGTGTGAAAACGCAGACTTTATTACGTGTTGATGGTGGATATTTTTATTGGTATTGGAATCGTCCTGCCAACGATTCATCGAAATTTGATTGCGTCTACATAAGCGTTATTTGTAGAATGATTTATGGTCAATCTGGGGAGAAGGATCATGGACTTAAAACAAGATGTTCATCATATGAATGATGCATTTTACCGGACTTTGTTGGAATCTACGAAAGCAATTCCTTGGCAGATTGACTGGCAAACAATGACGTTCAGTTATATTGGTCCGCAGATCAAAGAATTGCTTGGATGGGAAACGGATAGTTGGTTAAGTGCAAATGATTGGGCTGAGCGAATGCACCCAGACGATCGAGATTGGGTAGTGGATTTTTGTATTTCCCAGTCTAAAGATGGTGTTGATCACGAAGCGGATTATCGGGCGTTGACCAATAATGGGGATTATGTTTGGATTCGGGATGTGGTACATGTGATTCGTGATGAACATGGCGAAACGGTTTCACTGGTTGGTTTTATGTTCGACATTAATGCACGTAAGAAAAGCGAAGAAGAATTATTAAAATTAAAACAAGAACTCGAAGAGCTGTCTTATCAAGACAGTTTAACAGGTGTAGCGAATCGTCGATTATACGATGCGTTTATAGCACGTGAATGGGACACAGCGATTCGTAATCACACGGCTATATCTATGATTATGATCGATATCGATTTCTTTAAACAAGGGGCTGTAGTAGATAAGGTCAAATACCCGTCCAATCCAACAGTATTTCGAGCTGTTGTTTTGGACTCCCATAGT
>NZ_CANLSL010000054.1 GCF_947493735.1 uncultured Acinetobacter sp.
TTTAGTATCATTTTTGAAGAGCGTGTAACCAAGTATTTTTAAATCTGCATTTACACAGAATTATTTACACACTCTAAAAAATGGAAAAATGATTTTGCGATAAATTCTAAAACTTTACATAAATGATCAATTAGGCTTTCAAATTAAATCTCCAATCAAACTCATCGTAGATTTCCATTGGCACTTTTCAATGTGTTTGTTAAGCTAAACGCCAATTATCAAACTCTATTATTATTTAATATTGCTATGTTTATCGTCATTTCCCCTGCAAAATCCTTAGACTACGAATCAGAATTACCGACTGAAAAATTTACTCAACCTCGTCTTTTAGATAATTCTTTTGAATTGATTCAAGAAGCTCGAAAATTATCCGCTTCGCAACTCGGTCAATTGATGAGTATTAGCGAAAAGCTCTCTCAGCTCAATGTCGATCGTTTTAAAGATTGGCAAAAGGACTTTGATCTACATAATGCACGCCAAGCGATCTATGCCTTTACAGGTGATGTCTACACTGGACTGGACGCCACAACTTTAAATCAAACTCAAATCGACTATGCACAAAAGCATTTGCGGATGCTGTCAGGTTTGTATGGTTTGCTTCGTCCGCTTGATCTGATGATGCCGTATCGTTTAGAAATGGGCACAAAACTCAAGAATGAGCGTGGCACTAACCTGTACCAATTTTGGGGAGATCAGATCAGTGAGTTGCTTCGTGAAGATATGAAAGCGGAAAAGTCTAAAATCTTGGTCAATCTTGCTTCTGACGAATACTATAAATCAGTCAATGAAAAAGCGTTGGACTGTGAAGTTATCAAACCGGTATTTCTCGATCAAAAGAATGGCAAATACAAAGTGATCAGCTTCTATGCCAAAAAAGCACGAGGCTTAATGTCACGCTTTATCATTGAAAATAAAATCCAAAAAGTTGAACAACTTAAAGACTTTAATGTCGATGGCTATTACTTCGATCGTGAAAATTCAAATGCGCAAGAGTTGGTGTTTAAACGTGATGAAAAAATATAAATCTCAACAGAAGATACAAATTTTCTCTTCAAAACATTGATACCTATTACGCCAAACTTAAAAGTTTTTGTAAGCCATTAATTCTCTTTCCTGCGCCTGAAAAGCCTGGAGCAGTTTTAACATATTGAAGTAATGGCTCTAGAATATCGCCACTAATTTGATTGAAATAGACAGGTGATTTTTCTTCCATGAAACTCTTATGACCATAAACTTTTGTATTTCTATTATTTTTTCTGGTGTCAGGTAAAGGGTCTTTTTGGATTAGAATTTCGCTAATAATAAAGCAATCAACTAGGGTCTGTTGACATTTGTTGTATAAAAAAATAGCGAGATAGTAAAATTAAATCGCCAAACCCAATTTTACACTCG
>NZ_CANLSL010000055.1 GCF_947493735.1 uncultured Acinetobacter sp.
TCTTTCGTCGCCTCTGACTGCCAAGGCATCCACCACATGCACTTAATTACTTGACTATACAACCCCAAAAGGTCGTATAACAGTAATCAATTCATATACCAAAACGCTTGATTCAGTTTAATTTGCTAGTTCTCAATATCTATTCTAGGAATAGATTTGAGTAAAACAATTTATTTCAGACTCAATTTCTACTGTTAATGAATAACTTATATCTCATCAATATAAGCTAATACCGTGATACTTAAATCACAGAACTTAACTAACTTAATCAAGTTAACTAAATTCTATAATTTGACCGAGGAAGCAGATACTACGCGCTTCGCTTGTCTTGCGCTTTGAAAAATTGATTCTCAATCAATTTTTAAAAGCTCTGGTGGAGACTAGGAGAGTCGAACTCCTGACCTCCTGCGTGCAAAGCAGGCGCTCTACCAACTAAGCTAAGTCCCCGAGAACCGTCTTAAAATTGCATCGCAATTTTAGGTTCGAGCTAAAACTCGTCAGAGTTTCCACTCTTGGTATGTTGTGTATCGCATGGATTTGGTGGGTCTGACAAGACTTGAACTTGTGACCCCACGCTTATCAAGCGTGTGCTCTAACCAACTGAGCTACAGACCCTGAGAAAAATCAAAGCATCGCTTTGTATTTTTCGCAAGACAAACGCAGTGCGTAGTATCTGCTACTCAATCCAATTCGAAAACCTCGAATTATCTTTTAAGACACATCGTCATGAAGAACAACTTGTTGTGGATTCTTACCAATCAATCCATCTTTCGTTAAGGAGGTGATCCAGCCGCAGGTTCCCCTACGGCTACCTTGTTACGACTTCACCCCAGTCATCGGCCACACCGTGGTAAGCGTCCTCCTTACGGTTAGACTACCTACTTCTGGTGCAACAAACTCCCATGGTGTGACGGGCGGTGTGTACAAGGCCCGGGAACGTATTCACCGCGGCATTCTGATCCGCGATTACTAGCGATTCCGACTTCATGGAGTCGAGTTGCAGACTCCAATCCG
>NZ_CANLSL010000056.1 GCF_947493735.1 uncultured Acinetobacter sp.
GGCGAATTCAAACATGAGGTGCGACAGATTTAAAAGCACTATGATAATCAACCAGTTGAGAAAAAGCCTCCAATGGTGTTTGCCAATTTAAAGCTTTTCTCGGTCTGCAATTTAAAGCCATAGCAATTTTGTTTAAGTATTCTTGAGTCGCTGGGCTCAAGTCAACTCCTTTAGGTAAATATTGCCGAATCAACCCATTCATGTTTTCATTTGTCCCACGTTGCCATGGTGAGTGTGGATCACAGAAATAAACCTCTATCCCCAAATCCTGCTCTAAAATTTTATACTCTGCCATTTCTCGACCACGATCATAGGTCAATGTTTTTCTTAATTCTTCGGGTAAATACGCCATTGCTTCTGTTAAAGCTAATCGGACTGACTCGGCTTTAGCATCTGGAAGTACTGCAAGAATACACAACCGTGTATTGCGTTCAACAAGTGTTGCAACGGCACTTTTGTTGTCTTTGCCTTTGATGAGGTCTGCTTCCCAGTGACCAGGTATTTTGCGTTCTTCAACCTCTTTAGGGCGATCATGTATGGTCTTAATGTCTTGTAATATCGAGTCTTTTTTAGCTTCCCCTTTTGCCTTGCGTCTCTTGTTTTCATGCCTTAGGCATGACAGTAAATCTTTTTTCAACACACCTTTAGGCAAAGCTCGAATTGTTGAATAAATGCTGGTGTGACTAATGTTCATGGTGTGGTCTAATCCATTGGATTGTCTTAATCGTTGGGAGATTTGTTCAGGAGACCATAAACAACGTATGGCTTCAACGATAAATTTCCATAGTAGAGAATCGAGTTTTAATTTTCTATGCCCACGTCGTCGCCGAGATAGTGATTGACCTGATGCAATTTGTGCTTGGTATGATTCATTGACGGTGTTTCGTTTCAATTCACGATATATCGTACTATGATGTCGATTGATTTGTTTGGCAAATGTTCTTGGTGAAAAATCAGCTTTACGAGATTCTAGCATGAGTGCTGTACGATCTTCGAAGCTAAGATGAG
>NZ_CANLSL010000057.1 GCF_947493735.1 uncultured Acinetobacter sp.
CGCTAAATATACCACCTTTTTCACTGAATCATCAGTTGGGAAGATTTTTCTTTTCTTGGTCGCATGACGAATAACACTGTTCAATGATTCAATTGCATTGGTGGTGTAAATCGCTTTACGAATATCCATTGGGTAAGCAAAGAAAGTGTTGAGATTCGCCCAATTGGATAGCCACGATTTGCTGATCTGAGGATATTTGTCATCCCATGTCTGTCCAAATTCATCAAGGGCGTGTAAGGCTTCATCTTCGGTTACCGACTGGTAGATTTTCTTCAAGTCAGCCGTAACAGCCTTATAATCTTTCCAACTCACATACTTCAAGCTATTGCGTACCATGTGGATAATACATAACTGAATATGGGTATCAGGATAGACCGTATTAATCGCATCAGGAAAGCCTTTTAATCCATCCACACAGGCAATCAGGATATCCTGTAAACCACGATTCTTTAGTTCAGTGAGAACCGATAACCAGAATTTTGCACCCTCATTTTCAGCCATCCATAGCCCAAGCAAGTCTTTCTGCCCCTCAGTATTTACGCCCAAAGCAAGAAATACAGCCTTGTTGATGACTGTGTTGCCATGTCGTACCTTCACGACAATACAATCCAGATAAACGATTGGATAGAGTGCATCTAAGGGGCGGTTTTGCCATTGAATGACTTGGTCTATCACAGCGTCGGTCACTTTGGAAATTAAGGCTGGAGATACATCCGCATCGTACATTTCCTTGAATGTGGCAACGATATCTCGTGTTGTCATACCTTTGGCATACAGGGATAGAATTTGGCTATCCATTTGTGTAATACGAGTTTGGTTCTTCTT
>NZ_CANLSL010000058.1 GCF_947493735.1 uncultured Acinetobacter sp.
GGTGGTGTTTCAAAAAGTATGCTGAAAAAAAGCAGGTTGGATTTTGATAAAATAGAGAAATGCGAATAACTCTAGAAATCAAGTGTCCAGCCTGCCTAAGTGACAGTATAAAGAAAAATGGCACAAAAGTAGATGGTAAGCAAAATTACCAATGTAAAATATGCAGACGTCAATTTATTGGTGATCATGCTCTCAGTTATCAAGGCTGTCACTCAGGTATCAAAACCAAAATATTACACCTCATGGTGCGAGGCAGTGGTGTCAGGGATATAGCAGAAATTGAAAGAGTAAGTATCGGTAAAGTTCTACGGACACTTAGCCAATCAAAATATCAACTTCGAGCACAGCAAAGTCATTATGAAACCCTTGAAGTAGATGAGTTTTGGACTTTTGTTGGTCATAAGCAAAATAAACAATGGCTAATTTATGCCTATCATCGAGAAACAGGTGAAATTGTTGCTTATGTATGGGGTAACCGAGATTTAGCCACTGCAAAACGACTTAAATTAAAATTGAAGCAGTTAGGTGTAAGCTATACATGTATATCAAGTGACCATTGGGATAGCTTTGTTACGACCTTTAAAGAATGCAAACAGTTGATTGGTAAATTTTTCACTGTGGGTATAGAAGGCAATAATTGTCGATTACGGCATCGAATCAGGCGAGGCTTTAGGAGAAGCTGCAACTTCTCCAAAAAGCTTGAAAATCATTTCAAAGCCTTTGATTTAGTGTTCTTTTATATCAATAATGGATTCGTTTAATGCCAGCATACTTTTTGAAACACCACC
>NZ_CANLSL010000059.1 GCF_947493735.1 uncultured Acinetobacter sp.
GGGGCTGTAGTAGATTAGCAGAAGTGCTACTCTATAAAAATGAAGATAAATCGTTGTAAATTAGATAAAAATACCCAAAGAAAGCTTGTCGAGTTCTTTGTTGCTGAGGTAACAGCTAGAACTGCGGCCAATTTGCTGGATATTCAGCCTAATACTGCGGCACTATTTTATAGAAAAATACGTGAAATAATCATGTACCACCTTGACCAAACTGCCGATGATATTTTTGAGGGAGAGGTTGAGTTAGATGAAAGCTACTTTGGTGGCACTCGTAAGGGAAAGCGTGGGCGTGGTGCTGGTGGAAAAGTGGCTGTATTTGGTATACTGAAGCGCGGTGGTATGGTTTATGTCAAGGTTGTCCCTGATACCAAGTCTGATACATTAATGCCTGTTATTACACGTAAAGTAGCGCCTGATAGTGTGGTTTACACTGATAGCTATCGAAGCTACAATGTGCTTGATGTTAATTGTTTTTATCATGAGCGAATTAACCATTCTAAAGATTTTGCAAAAGGTCGAAATCATATTAATGGTGTAGAAAATTTCTGGAATCAAGCTAAACGCATCCTAAGGAAGTACAATGGGATTGACCGAAATGCCTTTCCATTGTTTATTAAAGAATGTGAGTTTAGATTTAACTATGGGAGTCCAAAACAACAGCTCGAAATACTGTTGGATTGGACGGGTATTTGACCTTATCTACTACAGCCCC
>NZ_CANLSL010000060.1 GCF_947493735.1 uncultured Acinetobacter sp.
TTCACATATTTCTGAGGCTAAGTTTAGACAAATAATCAAACTATTTTGTCATGATTTACCTGCGTCTAAAGTAGCGCAAATGACAGATGTCAGTCGGGTTACCATCAACAGAATATATCTCAAGTTACGCATTCGTTTAGCGTATTTATGTGAGCAAGCATCGCCTTTATCAGGTGAAGTTGAAGTCGATGAAAGTTATTTTGGCGCACAGCGTGTACGTGGTAAACGTGGTCGTGGTGCAAGTGGCAAAACCATCGTCTTTGGCATTCTAAAGCGTGAGGGAAATGTCTATACTGAAATTGTACCTGATGCCTCTAAAAGGCAATTACAGCAAGTGATACGTGGTAAAGTGGATGTTAGTAGCATCATTCATTCAGATGGGTGGAGGGGTTATAACGGGCTCGTTGATGTTGGTTATGAAAAACATTACCGAGTCCATCATGGCAAGAATGAATTTGCTAGAGGTAGCTCACACATCAACGGTATTGAATCATTCTGGTCTTATGCCAAAAGAAGACTGAGAAAATTTAATGGCATCGCTAATGAAAAATTCTATCTCCACCTCAAAGAATGTGAGTTTAGATTTAATCATCGACATGAAAACCT
>NZ_CANLSL010000061.1 GCF_947493735.1 uncultured Acinetobacter sp.
AGAGCAGAAAATGTGGTGTTTCTCGGGGCTAGCGGAGTAGGAAAAACGCACTTATCTATGGCATTAGGCTATAAGGCCATCATGAACAACATTAAGATCAAGTTCATTACCGCCGCCGATCTCATGCTGCAACTAAGTACAGCCTACCAGCAAGGTAAACTGAAAACCTATATGCAACGTGCGGTACTGGGACCAAAGTTACTGATTATCGATGAAATTGGTTATTTACCGTTTGGACGTGAAGAAGCGAATCTGTTCTTTAACGTGATTGCCAAGCGTTATGAAAAAGGCAGTACGATATTGACGAGTAACTTACCCTTTAGCCAATGGTCTAAGTCATTTGCGGATGATGTTACGTTGACCGCTGCGATGTTAGATCGGCTATTACATCACTGTCATGTGGTACAGATATCGGGTGAGAGTTATCGTTTGAAGGATAAAAAAAGAATTGGGATTCAGCCGCAGGTTGAAACTTAATACGAGATCAAAGGGGTCAATTTTACTTCGCCATTTTTAAGGTAAAAGGGGTCAATTTTAAAATGCCGTTGACA
>NZ_CANLSL010000062.1 GCF_947493735.1 uncultured Acinetobacter sp.
GCATAATTTAAATATTTAGAGCGGATTTATCACTTATAAAACTGAATTGAGTGGTCTAATTAACGGAACCACATCAGTAAAGCATTTGGCATTAGTGAAACCTGCTACCGTTATCAGGCTAAACTCAGTGATGACAATGCACTCATTGCAGAACAGCTCATTGAACTCACTGAAGAAAATACAGATTGGGGCTTTGGTCTATGTTTCTCTTATCTACGTCATGTTGAAAATTATGTTTGGAATCACAAGCGTGTTTATCGTATTTACTGTGAATTAGCACTGAATCTGCGTATTAAGCCAAGAAGAAGATTGAAACGACATGCACCAGAACCACTGAAAGAGCCGATCCGGGCAAATCAGGTCTGGTCACTGGATTTTATGCATGACCAGCTGATCGATGGTCGCAAGTATCGGCTATTGAATGTAATTGATGATTACCGTAGAGAAGGTTTAGCGATTGAAGCAGGGTTCTCATTGCCCACAATCAGGGTTATTCGTACGTTGAATCAATTGCTGGAGTGGAGAGAAAAACC
>NZ_CANLSL010000063.1 GCF_947493735.1 uncultured Acinetobacter sp.
TATTTTTATCTAATTTACAACGATTTATCTTCATTTTTATAGAGTAGCACTTCTGCTAATCTACTACAGCCCCAAATTTAAACAGAATCAATTCATACTGATGTAATGGGGAAATCATCTAATTGTTTTTCAATACCCATACTTTTTCCAAAATATCGGCTTGATCACCCATATGCTCATTCAGTTTGTCATTTTGTAGTAGTTCACTTTTTAGTAACTGTTTGCTTGAGAAGTTTGCATAGAGTTGCATCATTTCACTTTCACTGACTGAAAATGGTGGTCCAGCCATGAGATCTTGATCGTACTCATATTGAATGAGTAATTGTGGTGCATGTTGGCTAAGCGTCATGACTTGCTTTGCATACACTGTGCGCATTGATTGAGGAAGTGCGACCAATGCTGCACGGTCATAGACATCATCAATGTGCCCTACAATTTTCGTTGTAAGATTAGGGTCTGTTGACATTTCAACCATGCATTGCGTTATAGGCTAAAATCACATAAACGAGGCATGAAACGCAGAG
>NZ_CANLSL010000064.1 GCF_947493735.1 uncultured Acinetobacter sp.
GCTTCAACAAAGTCGGCATAACTTCCATCCTGACCTAATGTTTGTTGTGCATGATGTGACCATTGTGATGCGATGGCAGGCAGATTGAGCTTTTGGCAAAGCTGCTCTATACGGTCGTATTGCAGATTCATCAGGAAACTCCCAGCAACTGGTCATATACCGATAAGGGATGCTGCAAACTCTCGTAGGGCATGACATGCTGTGCTGCTGCAACAGGTACAGTGCCAGAACCTGTATCTGATTGCGGTAATGGCGTAAATTTTTGCTGCTCCTGTTGCAGTCGAACAGCCGGTTTTTCTTGCGTGGTGGCATGAATCCGCTGATTGGCGGTTTCATGCAGCCACCGGCCAATATGGGCATTGGCGACATCAACATCTAACAGTAAACCCGAAGTCTTCAGGCTTGCTTTCAATGGCACAATAAAGCTTGATTTGAGGTATCCATTAAAGCGTTCAACTTTGCCTTTGGTCTGTGCACGGTAGGGCTTACATACGCGGGGACGAAAGCTGTATTTCTTGGCGCA
>NZ_CANLSL010000065.1 GCF_947493735.1 uncultured Acinetobacter sp.
ATGAGTATACGACACGTTATTTCTCCTTTTCCCTTTAATGGGTGAGGTCGTGTCGCACTTCAAGTTTTAGTCCAAGCAATCTTGGACAGACCATCCTACAGGTCTCGCAAAAAATGGATCAATGCGACAATATTGACGAGCTCCGTGCCATCAAAGATTCAAAGTTTGAACCTAAAACATTAGATGAAATACAGGCGAATCAGCCACTACCAAATGCCCAAGGCTTAGCCGAAGCTGAGGCAAGAAACCGACAAGAAGAACGTGGCTTTTAGTCACCTTGGCTTTTAATCAACGTGGATGAGCAATATTAAGTACGAGAATAAAATGGATAAAACATTGTTCAAAAGCCTAGTCCCGATGCTGATAATAATCGGTATTGGGCTTTCTATTAGGGTCTGTTGACATTTGTTGTATAAAAAAATAGCGAGATAGTAAAATTAAATCGCCAAACCCAATTTTACACT
>NZ_CANLSL010000066.1 GCF_947493735.1 uncultured Acinetobacter sp.
CCATTTACCCAAGTTACGCCTTAAATTTGGCTCAATTAGGGGCGCTTTGCATTTCAAATCTTTGTGCAACAAAGCCAATTGCCTGTATTGGTCCAAATGAATCATCTTTCGGCTGAACATAGACCAAGATCAGATGATCCTGATTACTGGAATGTTTGGACTGGACAAGATCAGCATGGGAATCCAGTTGCTCGTGAAGTAAATTGGAAAGAGGTAGCTGATGATTGGCAGCAGGTTTAGATTCTTGTTGTCCAAGTAAAATAAGAACAGGTGTCCAACTTAAAGTAAGAATGCCTGTTCATTTAAATAAGAATATGCAACGTGATGCCCTGGTACTTGTTTTTCATAACGTTGAGGAATAGGAATAGAACGTTTACGCTGATTTTGGGGTAATCGATTCATACCATGCCGTTTTAAAACATGGTATACCCCAGCTGCTGAAATC
>NZ_CANLSL010000067.1 GCF_947493735.1 uncultured Acinetobacter sp.
GTAGCGGCTGGCACGATCAGTGACACCAGTACCGATGCAGTGAATGGTAGTCAGTTGTATGACACTAACCAACAAGTTTCAAGCAACACCACCAACATCGCAAATAATACTGCGGATATTGCAGACAATACTGCAGAGATTGCCAAAGGGCTTAACTTTGGTGATGGCGCAACTAGCAATAATTACGCCTTAGGTGACACCATTAATGTGACCGAAGCGGACAGTAACATCGAAACCACGACTACCTCGACGGGTGTATCAGTTGGTTTGGCGGATGATATCAGTGTAGAAAGTGTGACTGTGGGTGATAGTACTAATAGTACCGTTTTAACCAGCACAGCGAATGGTTTAAGTGTTGGAGGAGACAAGATCACCAATGTAGCGGCTGGCACGATCAGTGACACCAGTACCGATGCTGTAAATGG
>NZ_CANLSL010000068.1 GCF_947493735.1 uncultured Acinetobacter sp.
AAGCGTTCAACTTTGCCTTTGGTCTGTGCACGGTAGGGCTTACATACGCGGGGACGAAAGCTGTATTTCTTGGCGCAGTCGAGCAGTTTGGGATTCCATTTATGCTGCCCCTCCTGATAGGCATCCCGTTCAATCATGATCGTTTTAGCGTTATCAAACAGTATTTCCTGAGGTACTCCTGCAAAGAACTGAAATGCATTTTCCAGACCATCGATCCATGCATCGGTACGTTCATGATCATAAAATTTCACGAAAGTCGCTCTGGAATACCCTAATGTTGCGACAAAAGCTTTTAAAGTCGTGTTGTTACGTCGAATCGTGGTGAAATCCACTTGCATTTGTTGGCCAGGTTGGGTTTCAAAACGAATGATCGGTTCCGGTTGAGCAACTGGTTTTAATGTTGCAAGATA
>NZ_CANLSL010000069.1 GCF_947493735.1 uncultured Acinetobacter sp.
GCAGCATAATTTAAATATTTAGAGCGGATTTATCACTTATAAAACTGAATTGAGTGGTCTAATTAACGGAACCACATTACTTCGCATGAAGGGGTTTTGCAGGATATTCAGCAGAGATTGCAGCAGAATATCAGAACTGTGAATTGAGTACAGTTGAATTATCTAGTCAGCTTGGTAAGTCAATTAATGGATTCTGAACAAGTTGGCTAGTCACTAATTGAGGGGAGCTTGGGCTCCCTTATTTTAGAAGTTTTCTAGTACAATTTTGCCTTTTGATTTGAGACTGTAAATAAAACTGTGTAAACGCTTAAACTCTCCCTCAACGCTGTTGAGAGTAACACAGGTGTTTACCATG
>NZ_CANLSL010000070.1 GCF_947493735.1 uncultured Acinetobacter sp.
AGTGAATTTATTGAGGACTGCCACACGTGTATGAATCTCATTGACTTGGCTTTGAAAGCTCCTTGCACTCAGTTTATCGCCTAATAATTTGATGTAATGCATCTTAGTTTCAACCAAACTTCGCCGATGATAGCCTGACCATTTTTTCCATAGTGTCCTGCCTAAACGTTTAATTGTTCGAAGTAATTCATTTCGCTCTAGCGAGCTACTCTTTGTATCTTTCCATGGTTTCGCATTTTTTCTAG
>NZ_CANLSL010000071.1 GCF_947493735.1 uncultured Acinetobacter sp.
GGAATCTGATTAAGTAAATCACCAAGCACCTGTGAATCACTGACATTATTGGTTGTAAGCTGAACTGCTCGTATTTGCAGGGTTTTAGCATCTATACCAATATGTAATTTACGCCATTGGCGACGATATTAAGGTCCATGTTTCTTGCGTTTGCATTCGCCCTCACCTAGAAACTTCATGCCTGTAGAGTCCATGAGTAGATGCAGCCCATTGCTACTTTTTTGGTAGCT
>NZ_CANLSL010000072.1 GCF_947493735.1 uncultured Acinetobacter sp.
GTGAATTGACTGCCTTGGTCTGTATTAAATACCTCTGGACAACCATATTTCACAATTGCTTCTTGCAACGCATCTATTCAAAAGTCTGTTTCCATACTGATCGATACACGATGAGCCAGTACTTTACGACTATGCCAATCTATAATTGCACACAGATAGACAAAGCCTTTAGCCATAGGAATGTACGTGATATCTGTACACCAGACTTGATTAGAGTGATCGA
>NZ_CANLSL010000073.1 GCF_947493735.1 uncultured Acinetobacter sp.
CATCGGTATTCCTCCAGATCTCTACGCATTTCACCGCTACACCTGGAATTCTACCATCCTCTCCCATACTCTAGCCTTACAGTTTTGAATGCAATTCCCAAGTTAAGCTCGGGGATTTCACATCCAACTTATAAAGCCGCCTACGCACGCTTTACGCCCAGTAAATCCGATTAACGCTCGCACCCTCTGTATTACCGCGGCTGCTGGCAC